>JARGPA010000029.1 GCA_029213305.1 Phycisphaerales bacterium | reverse complement strand
GGAGGAGCCGAAATGTTTGCCGCGATTCGCCAAGTTAGTACCCTGTTTGTAACAAACTGTATATCATCTTTTTTAGCTCAATCATGCTACCCATTGTGGACGTAGTGTGCACAAATCTGCTATGTTGTGGACGAAGAGTTCTGATTTGGGCAAATTACCCCGTTTTTCAATTTGAGCTTTGGAACTTGGCAATCGTCCTATAAGCTCTTCTCTTTGATCGGCAATTTCGTCTCACACACGACAAATTGAAGATCAATCAATCCGGGATCTCATCCATCCTGGTGGGGACATTCACATTAACCTCTGGCATGGGAAGGAATCCATGGCCCACACTAAAACCGCACAGTCGACTGCTACTTTCCTACAGTCGTATCAGACAATTTTATACTCAAGGCCCTTACATCCTGAGCTTTTTACGATTCAGGATCACAAAGAGATACGCTTTGGACCCTACCAGTTCGAAGCATGGATCATGCAAGGTCGTCATCATTGCCGCTTCGAAATTTCTGGAGCTTGCGCTTGTGAACTCGTCACAGAGAGTAGTACGGGACTCCCAGATACTGGAGTTGTCGAATCAATTCTCTGCGCTGGTGAACGCGAGTTCGAACATCGATTTGCTCGATCCGATCTCAATTACATGACTTCTGTACAAACAGAACAACTCAGTTCAAACCTGTACTTATCCACATTTGAAGAACTCGATGAGTTTGCACGCGAAGAAGATTCTCTAGTTTCTCGATGGGACGATGAGATGGGACCTTGCGCTAGTATCCTCAACATTCAGAGATACGCAAAAGAGATCCATGTGCAGAGTTATCACTTGATTGCTCGTGAGGGGTTAGTCCTTCGAACTCAATCTCTCTTTGAACACCTTTAATATACCCAACATCTTGTTCATTTTTACCCGGTTTAGGCCGGGTTTTTTATGGTTTGATTGGGTTTTCACTACGGGATTGCCGATTGATTGACTATGCTCAACGCTATGAACTGCACAATACACGAACAGATTCGAGTATCCATCCGAATTATGTTGCCCCGTTGAGGGCGAGGGTGATTTGCACTCCATCTCACGGGGCGAAATTGATCGTCATATCTGACTCGATCAATACTGATTCGCGTTCAAAAACACAACCCAAAGCCATACGATAACGATTCGCAGCGATGACGCCGCGATCTGGAGATTGACTCATTATGTCCGATTCACAAACCGCAGACACACCGAACTACAAGAAGACACTTAACCTACCCAAAACGAGCTTTCCTATGAAAGCAAACCTAGTCCAGAATGAACCCGCGTCACTCAAACGATGGAATCAACTCGCTGACAAACAAGGTTTGTACCAAGCAATGCGAGAGAAAGCAAAATCGTTTGACAAGAAGTTCGTCTTCCATGACGGGCCTCCATACGCGAATGGTTCTATTCACTTGGGTCATCTGATGAACAAGTGTCTTAAGGATTTTGTTGTTCGATCTAAGTTTATGGGTGGTTACAACACGCCGTTCGTTCCAGGTTGGGATTGTCATGGGTTACCCATCGAACACAAGGTCATGACTGATCTCGTTGAGTCAGGCAAGTTCAAAAAACTTGAAGGTCTCGATGACGACACCCGCCGCATGGCTGTACGCAAAGAGTGTAAAAGTTACGCGTCGAAACAGGTCAAGTTACAAACTGGACAGATGGAGCGTTTGCTCACTTGTGCAGATTACAAAGACCCGTATCTAACAATGGTTCCTCGTTATGAAGGCGCTGTACTTGATGTACTCTCGGGATTGTGCGCACAAGGGCTCGTTTACAAAGCACTCAAACCTGTGCATTGGTCAATTGCGAATGAAACTGCATTAGCAGATGCAGAACTTGAGTACCAAGATCGCGAAGACTTGTCGGTCTATGTCGACTTCGAAGCCGCCAACGGCGACGCGGTTTATGAAGCATTCGGACTCACTGAAAGTGATCGTCCAGGTGCGAAACCAAGTTTCATGATCTGGACAACAACCCCTTGGACACTCCCTGCGAATATGGCAATCGCGGTGCATGAGAAGTTTGAATATGCTCTCGTCCGAGTTGATGGAAACTTCAGTGTGATGGCGACAGAACTCTTTGAAAAAGTCTGCGCAAAGGCAAAAGCTGAGGATATCGAAAAGCTCGCGACATGCACAGGAGAGCAACTCCTCGGACTTCGATATCTCCATCCACTACGCGATAATGCTCCTACTCCTTCAGGAGAACCAGACGCAGACACTTCAAACTGTTACACGATCGTGGGCGCAGATTATGTCACACTCGAAGATGGTTCAGGACTCGTCCATACTGCTCCGGGACATGGTGCGGATGACTATCTTACTGGTTTGCGAGTCGGATTACCTGTCTACTGCCCTGTCAAAGGTGACGGTTCATATGACGAAACAGTACCTGAGTGGCTCGAAGGGATGTCGATCTGGGAAGCGAATGATCTGATCGCACAACGACTAACACAGTCAGGGCACATGTTCTTTTCCTATAAGTTCATGCATAGTTATCCTCATGATTGGCGCAGTAAAACTCCTGTCATCTTCCGATGTACTGAGCAATGGTTTGTTGATGTGAATAAACCAACCAAACGCGAAGGCAAAGGATTACGCGAAATGGCACTCGCCGCAACGCAAGATGGGGGGAGTGTAAACTTCGTTCCAGGATGGGGTCAGAACCGAATGCGTGGAATGCTCGATTCGCGTCCTGACTGGTGTATCTCTCGACAGCGTGCTTGGGGGCTTCCAATCCCTGCATTTACCATGCCTGATGACAGCGCGTTCATGACTGAAGCATCCTCCAAAGCAGTCGCAGACCTGATCCGTACGAAGGGTTCAGATGTTTGGTTTAGTGAATCCCCTACTACTCTCCTTGAAGGATATGACCCAAGCAATGATCCAGATGCGCCTGCAGAACTCAAGAATGGGACTGTGAATATAGCGGATCTTCGTAAAGGACAAGATATCCTTGATGTCTGGTTCGAATCCGGATCATCTTGGAATGCAGTAATGCGAGAACGATCCGCAGGAGAAGACTATCCAATCGATCTGTATCTTGAAGGATCTGATCAACATCGTGGATGGTTCCAGTTGTCCTTGCTTCCTTCACTCGGGGTTATGGGGGAACCAGCATTTAAAACATTGCTCACTCACGGGTTCATGGTTGATAAGGATGGCAAAAAGCTCTCCAAATCGAAAGGCGCAGCACTCAAAGACTTATTCGATCGTTACGGCGCCGATGTCCTTCGTTGGTGGGTTTGTTCGATCGCGTATGAAAATGATGTAAAAGTCGACGAAGATTTCTTCAAACTTGCAGGAGAAAGCTATCGCAAGGTTCGCAACACTTTCAAGTTCATGCTTTCGAATCTCAATGACTTTGAATCAAACGAGTCAATCACATTTGATGAACACTCGCTTGAAGCTTGGGTGCTTTCTGAGTTCGATCAACTGAGTGAAAAAGTGATCGAAGCATACAACACCTATGCGTTCCATGAAGTGCACAAGTTGATCTATAACTTCTGCAACACCACACTCTCAGGAGAGTATCTCTCAGCGGTCAAAGATCGCTTGTATTGTGACTCAACCGAATCTGATCGCAGGAAACGCTCACAACAAGCGTTGTTCATCATGACAGACGGGCTTGCAAGATTGCTCGCACCAATCATGTGTCATACTGCAGACGAAGCATTCCGTGTTCTTCACGGCGTAGATCCAAAGGATCCAACCCAATGTGTTCATCTCATCGGTTTCGCTTCTAAGACAAATGTGAACGCGTCCGAACAATGGACAAAGGTCTTAGAACTTCTCGAAGAAACACAACGAGTTCTTGAACAATCGAGAGTTGATCAGGGGATCGACAACCCACTCGATGCAGGACTTAAAATCGCAGACCCAGATGGAATACTGAAATCTTTCGAGTTGGATGATCTCGCAGATTTCTGTGGCGTATCAAGAGTTGAGTCGGTTTCTAGCGGCGACACAATCGTCACGGATCTGCGCAATGAGCCTCGCTGTGATCGCTCATGGAAGCGTGATGGAACAGTGAAAACTCGTTCAGACGGTGGGATGCTCTCTGATCGTGACGCAAAAGCTGTCGGCGTAGAGTAACCATATTCGTGAGTCCGTACTCATTTACACCCCGGCACTCCGGGGTGTTTTCATATCTGTGCTCGTCCGAGAACACGGATATCGCTCCGGGTTATGCCGTGTTGCAGAAACACAACAGGTCCGAGTTGAGAGTGTGTTGCGAAAATGCGACATCTGGACTTGAGTGGATAGAAAACCGTCGATAATGCATCCATGAGCAGCAATCCTAACAACTCGACACCAGATGATTCCAACCCGCAGGAAACACAGGGGACACCTGAGAAAAAGACGATCCGTCCCCCAGGTGTTCTCGCAGTGCGAGACACATCTTCGAGCCCTCTCGCGGCGGATCATATCACGATGCTTGCACATGACCTGAGCAACATGCTTGATGGATCTATGCGTTGGTTAGGGTTAGCCGCAGCTGCACTACCTGAGGAAGATCGTCGAAAAGATCTAGAAGATCTTTCAAAGGCACGCGAGCAAATCGGAACAGTCCTTTCAACTCTTGAACGGATGAGTTCAATGGTCAATGCCGCGATGCGATCGAAGTCGGTCCCAATTGGTTCACCGATTCTTGGAGTTTCGAGCGTTGTTACCATCGCGATGGTAATTGATCATGCTGTCGATGTTGTGCGCCCTCTTGCAAATCAAGCGGGAGTTCGCATTGATATCCGTATCGATCCACGCGCTGGTAGACTCCCTGCAGGCCCTATGTACAGCGTAGTGCTCAACGCATTGTTCAACTCAGTTCAGTCAATCTCCAAAGCACTCACTCCCGATTCTCTTGATCCTGGTGGATTGATCGAGATCATTGCAAGAGTTGATCAAAAACGAGAAGAGACAGTTATTGAGATTATTGATGATGGGGTCGGACTCCAATCAAGCGTGCGAAACAATCGTGCATTTAAGCACGGTATTTCAACGAACAAAGATCATCAAGGCATTGGACTCTCAATGGCGCATCAGATCGTTGAACAACTCGAAGGGGTAATTACACTTACTGATCGTGAAGAACGAGCAAACACTCGTCGACCTGGTGCAATCCTTCGAGTTTGTATCCCCTCAGTTTGTGAACCCGAAGATCTTGATCTACAGATCGGAGGCGAGTGATTTCTGAGCATCCCCGCATTCTTGTTATCGATGATGATCCAATCGTCGCAGATTCGTTAGCACAGTTCTTCGTTAACGAAGGGTGTTCTGCGATCTCTGTGTATTCACCCAGTGAAGCGCTTGCAGAACTCGATCGCGCACAAGAGAGCTCTGCGGGGCCGTACCAGGTTGCGTTCTGTGATATCAATCTTCCAGAGATGGGTGGACTCGATCTCCTTCGAGAGATTATGAAACTCCATCGACAAACTTCTGTCATCATGCTCACAGGGTACGGCACAGTCGAAACAGCAGTGCAATCACTCAGATTAGGGGCTGTCGATTTCCTCACAAAACCAGTCGTAGACGATGAACTTCGTCTGGGACTTGAGCGAGCACTTCGTCATCACGAACTCGCTCGCGAGAATACAACAATGAGAAGCCGTCTCGAATCTTCATTCGGGCTCGGAAATATGGTCGGCGACGATCATCGAATGATTAAAATCTATGAGACTGTCCATGCGGTCGCGAACTCTCGCACGACTGTGCTCATGACGGGCGAATCCGGTGTAGGCAAAAGCATGATCGCGAGTGCAATCCACCAAGCATCGAATCGACAAGCTCAGCCTTATGTTGAGCTTGCGTGTGGATCAATCCCTGAAACACTGCTCGAATCCGAACTCTTCGGCCATGTAAAAGGTGCATTTACAGGAGCCCATGCTGACAAGGTTGGAAAGTTTCTCGCCGCCGACGGTGGAACGCTCTTTCTTGATGAGATCAATAGTGCTTCACCTGCGATGCAACTCAAGTTGTTGCGAGTACTCCAGGAACGCAAGTTTGAACCAGTGGGTTCAAACGAAACGATCGAAGTCGATGTCCGTGTAATCCTTGCGAGTAACCAAGCACTCGAAGATCTTGTCGAAGCGGGCACATTTAGACAGGACTTGTACTACAGAATTAATGTAGTGAAGATCGAGATGCCTCCATTGCGTGATCGGGTTGGGGATATCCAATCTCTCGCAGAGCACTTCCTTGATGATCAATCAAAGGAACTCGGACGACAGTTTACAGGGTTTAACTCCGATGCATTAGATTCACTCAGGAGATATTCCTATCCAGGCAATGTGCGTGAGTTATCCAATATTATTGAGCGAGCAGCAGTACTCTCTCGATCCCAGACAATTGGTCTTGAGGACTTGCCTCCACATGTTGTTGAGCAAGAAGAGTCCACTCTGCGATTGCATAAATCGGATTCTCCAAGTCAAGAGTGGGCTCCAATGACATTGCATGATGCAATGTTAATTCCTGAACGCGAAATCATCTATCAAGCACTGATGGCGAATGATTGGAATCGACAACAAACCGCTGAGATTTTGGGGATCAATCGAACCACTCTTTACAAAAAGATGAAGACACTTGGGATTGACCCGGACGATCATGCTCAAGCGAGTTGATTCACTCTCGATGCTTGATTAACCCTTGATTCGGCCTACCAATGATGCTGCTTTCACTTCGACTCCCTTGAGGATCGATTCAAGCATATCTCTGTTTGGCGCATATTCCTTTGCAACTTGCATCGAGACCCATTCCTTGTCGACAAGTTCTGCGAAGTATTGTGTGAATGATACCATGCCCTCTTCACGACTTGATGCGACTACTGAAGGTAGATCCGCATCTCGTTCATCTCGGATCAGTTCTTTTACCATAGGAGATGTGAGTAGGACTTCGACCGCGGGGACAACCTTAGTCCCGGTTATCTCACTGTTAGACATAATCAAGCGTTGTGCGCAGATTGCTTTTAATGTTGCAGAGAGTGAGTTGCGAACGAATGTCCGTTCATCTTGAGGAAAGAACTCGAGCATGCGCCCGAATGCTCCCATTGTGTCTGCAGTATGTAGAGTCGCAAAGACGAGATGACCCGTTTCCGCGGCTTGGATGGCGCTGAGTACCGTTTCTTGATCTCTCATTTCCCCAATGAAAATGACATCCGGGTCTTGTCGAACAACATGTCTGAGCGCCTCGTGGAAATCGGTGACATCAATTCCGATTTCGCGTTGTGAGATAATTGATTGCTTGGGTGTGAATCGATACTCGACTGGATCTTCGATTGTGATGATGTTTTCGCTTCGTGTTGCGTTTACTTCATCAACCATCGCGGCAAGAGTCGACGATTTCCCTGAACCGGTAACACCGACGATAAGCACCAATCCTTCTCGTTCACGATGCACAATATCAGAATACACTTTTGGGAGATGTAAATCTGCGAAACCCGGAATTTCTGCTTTTACTCTTCGAATCGCAGCGTGGGTGTGATTCCCTGATCGCAAGAGATTGATACGGAATCGATCACCCGCACCACCTTCTGGGTCTTCGATGTGCCATGCGAAATCGAGATCACCCGTTTCATCAAATCTCTTCTTCTGAATATCTGAAAGGATCGGGTCGAGTAGATGATCTGCTTCATCTTCAGTAACAGGGTCGCCGTCGATTGGTTTGAGGGTCCCACCGATCCGATAAGTTGGTGGGATACCAACTTTAATATGCAAGTCAGAAGCGTCAAGACGCGCCATCGCTGAGAGCAGTTTTTTAATGTTCAATGCACCACGGATCATGAGAGTTCCTTTCAATGGACCTGTATATCCGTATTTATTGTACCAGAATCATGATCCTAAAGCACGCAGAACGATTTGAAACGAATCTCATTTCCTGAACCCCGAGTTCCTGTAGAGCATCAATACGACTCTGCCCATCGTTCACAGTGGGTATGACAAGCTCAAATTAATCGGTATGTACTCGCATTATCCATCGTTTATTCAACATAGATCAAGCCCATGGACACTTAGAGGCCGATAGGTATTACAGATAAAAATGCTCTTGAATAACTTCCCAGAGGAGAGACAACAATTGAACCAAGATCAGCAATATGAACAAGCCGCTTGGAAAAAAGTTGTGCATGAAATCATCTTTGAAGCTGACACCAAACTTGGTAAAGCATTCGATGTCGGGCTCATCATTCTAATTTTCTTGTCGGTCATTGTCGTGATCTTGAGCACACTTGAGTCAGCGGAAGAAAAGCCATTCATCACCATTTTCTATACACTCGAATGGATATTTACGATTCTATTCACGATCGAGTACATTCTTCGATTGATGGTTGTTCGAAAACCATTGCGGTACGCAACTTCGTTCTTTGGGATCATTGATTTGCTTTCAATTTTGCCTGCGTTTATTGGAGTTTTACTCCCAGGTAGCGGCAGTGAACGACTCATGATCGTTCGCACTTTGAGACTCTTGAGAATCTTCCGTGTCTTCAAACTCGCAAGGTATCTCTCAGAGGCAACTGCGCTGAGAGAAGCATTCTTTATTAGCAGACATAAAATCGCGGTTTTTATGACCACAGTCATGATCGTAATTCTCATCGCGAGTGCGCTTATGCATGTTGTCGAGAGTTCTGCAGGTAACGAAGACTTTGAGTCAATGCCTAGCGCAATGTATTGGGCAATCATCACGATGACCACAGTTGGGTACGGCGACATCATCCCCATCACAGTGGTCGGGAAAGCAACCACTGCAGCACTCGTTCTCGTTGGGTATTCAATGATTATTGTTCCCACTGGTATTCTCTCTGCAGAGATCGCAGGAGCAACTAAATCTGGATCAGCAATCTCGACTCGATCGTGCCCGTCATGCACTGCGCAAGGGCACGATAAGGACGCGGAGTTCTGTAAAAAATGCGGCGAACCACTCTCAAATCATTTACACGATTCCAAATAAAACTGTGTCTCAGTACAACTGAATTGCACACATCCCTTTGAAATGAATAACCCCCACCACTGTTAAGTGATGGAGGTTTCATAGTGTGGTTAATCGGGCTTGAACCGCTGAAAACTCTCGTTTCTACTCATGACTAAGGAAGATTGCCAAGTCGATCTGATCAACAACTCCGTCGCCATTCAAGTCGGCACTCGCATCGCCTTGTTCGAATGCTCGAGTGAACTCTAACACTTGCGTGAATGTATTCGTTTCGAGATTGAGCGGCCCTTGAATCGCACAGGCTGCTTGAGGTTTGAATGAGTAACTCAAAGTTGTTGTTGGATTGCTACTCGTTGGAACTGTGATATCTTTCTGTAGCCAGCCGATCTCTTGCTCGAGATACTGAAGACCGTTTTCAGTCCAGTTCGTCGCACACCACTCGTCCCATACTGGGTTCGTTCCCCAAGGTAACTCCTCGGATTGGAGATGACTCAATCGGGCAGCCCGCTCAGAAGCGCCAATCGAAGTTGAACTCAACTCGAATGGAACATTCTCAACGAGTCGAACAAGCGGCTCGGCGTCGGAATCGTAACTTACTGTTACATCAATGTCGATGGTACTCGTTTTGAAGGTGTAGACACGCTCAATCAAATACCCTTTAGTTTGGTGATCCTGATCTCCATCATTTAAATTATAACTTACAGTTAACTGAGTTTGACCGAATGTATTCGTATCCCATGTTAGAATACGACTCTCTTGCTCTGCCCATCGACGTTTTCCGGTTGCAGTAAATCCCACAACCTGATGAGATGTGAATGGTGACCAGTTTCGTCCAACAATTACTGGAGAGTTTCCTGAAGGTGTCGTCTTATCTATGAGCAACGAGAACCCCACCCCTCCTAGTTCGTCGCTATGAGAGGGTTTATCCCCATTCAAGTAATGAGTGAGAGATGTACCATCATCATGCGCCCCGCCGCCCGAAGTTAATGAGTGATTTTCGACATCACGAATCACAGTATGTCTTCCGAGTGAGTCTTGGTAATAAAATCTATACGGGACTCGATCTGAAACAATTGCGTAGTAGCAAGGCGTGTGAATTACATGATACGCTTGCGAAATCTCTTCATGATGTACTCCTACCGAAACTGGTACTTCAGAAGGGAGTAACGCGCCGTGATCAATAGGGTCACCTGACATATCGAACAGATCAGTTGCTCCGCCTACATACAGAGGCATCAGATTTGATCGAGCACTACCACTGCGACCTTGATTAACATTTGTCCATCTCGTAGCGACAACTGATGTATCCGCAAATGTGTCACCAATACCGAATGAGTACGGCCACACATTTGCTAAGAGATCTTCTGCGCGAGATGTACCACTTTCGAGTGCTAAACGAGAAGCCATATCGCTTGCTCTTGTCCCGATCGCTTTCGCGCCGCCGTACTGTTCGAGAACAGTTCCTCTTGTTGTTCGACTGTCGTTGTCATGGCCGAAGATGATTTGTTCTCCATCTGAAGATGAAGCCATAAAATGCGACCAGAAATCATACTGTACATTTAACTGAGTTCTAAGAAAATCCCATTCTCTGTTGTAATCACCATTCACACCCGTATTGTTTGGATCAAACTTATCTCCAGAAACGATCCATCCAGCAGCAAGCATGTAGTTCTGAATTCCTGAATAACTCCCATCGAATCCTCTCGCTTCTTCTAAAGCAACATCGCTCGTAGCCCACACAGGGTTAGCGATGAGTTCATGCGCATAGTTACTTGCCCATGTGCCTACATCACCAGATCCGGTTTGGTTCTCCCAGAGTCTCCCGAACTCATAGAGAAATGGAAGATGATGAAGATCCTGATTACGAGTCGAAGTTGGATATTCGTTGGCAATGTTACAGAACTGAATAGCAGATGCAAGCAGGAATGCATCCCAGTCATCTTGATTAAATACATTGAACACACGCGCCCAGTGCATACCTATCCCAAGATCCGCGGTGCCCCCAAGCCCTGCGTTTCCGTGATGAAGTGAGTTCTCGCCGTACCCGTGGGTAAGTGACGCAGATCCTTTCTGAAACCTCAGACGGTTTCCTTGAATATGTCGTGCATATGCGAGCATCGCGGATCGCGCACGCCTCTTCATGTCATCTTTACCGAAGTAAGGATTTGCATTCACATCTTTCCACCCAGCCCAGAAGAGAAGCGCGGGCGCAAACTCATCAAAGTTGTTCGCACAATCTGTAATTTCACCAAACTTGAGTTGAGCAGAAGATGTGGAACTATCTTGATGGATTGAACCCACCATGCAGTTGTTGACACTCGTCACTTGGCGTTGCAGTGCGGTGTGGATCAAGTCTACACCGCGCGGATAACTCCCAAGTGAGTAATACTGTCTTGGGTTTTGAACGATGTGATGATTAATCCCAGCCCCAGGATTTACAACACCAAAGTCGTCGATGATTAGATTGGGATCACCGAATGGTGCTTCATTCTCTAGAATTCCAACTATTCGATCTCTTAGGATCTTTTCATCTATTGACCAAAGTGTGAAATTTTCTTCTTCTATCACCCCACCTTTTATATAATGTTGTGCGCCAAACTCGTTTTTGCAAAGCGCGAACGGGAGTCTTAATGCATCCACGGACCAGTTGCTCCCGAGAGTTGCCTCAATGATTCCTGGTTTGTTCGAGAGATCGGATGTTGCGTTCGTAACCTGTGTCCCTCCAGAAGAATCTAATGGGCGCTCTACAAGCGATGTACCTGAAGCGATTGTGAAATCACAACTATCAATATCGCGAGGGATATACGCAAAAGCAGATCCTGAGAGTCCATCGACACCTTCAAGACGCCCGATTGGCGCTAACGCACCCCAGTACATGACTTCTTGATTCGAAGAAAACGCGAAGCCTTCGCGATGATCTTGAAATTGCCCTGATCCAGGCGGGTATTCCACATCATTAGCTGTCCCGGATTTGACAAGTATTCGGTACAGTCCAGGTTTCCCAGCAGGTAGTGTGAGTGTGTGCTGACCATTTGCTGGATACGACGCTCCTGAAGGCACAAGCGAGTACTCGTGTGTGTCCGAACTCCCAACAAAGTGTCCAATCTCTCCATCAGGTTCGATACACATCACGATCGATCGCGAAATTCGTTGTTTGGTTGAAGTTGTCCCGTTGTATTCTTCGACTCGAATTTCCTGATCACCCAACCCATGGTGGTACACAAGAATTTGACGGGTTTGTTGATGATTCGTCTGTATCGTGGATTGATTAACCGGGTTTGGGAACCACTTTGTAAACTCGGTATATCCAGAATCAATCCATGTAGGGAATGTAGAGTCGAACCCAGCCTCAGCGCTAAGTAACGAGGTGGTGCTCACACCATTTGAGTTCTCTAACCCGCCTGCTTGATCAACTAAACTCCCATTGAGTTTTAACTCAACATCCCATTTGTTTGCGCCAGATAGTAATGATTCTGGATGCGCCCAGCGGAATGCAGCGTATGCAACATCACCAATTGCGCTTGTATAAGTGTCAAGAGAGTTTACATCACTACTTGAAGATCCATTAGGATTCGGCCAAACTACATCTCGTGTACCTATGACGTTATTCCATACGGTCCATGTTCCAGAAAGCTTCGACAGCGCATCTGATCTAGGATTACCCATAATCGCGCCCCCGGCGTACCAGGAACCATTCAGATGCACACTACTATCTTGAACACCAGTAGATACCAAGGATGTGAAAGCCAACGCAGTGTCATCAACCCAGCAAAACGCTAAACCGTTGCCGTTACTGTCAAAGTTGTCGTCATACCCTATATCAATGGTATGGAACTCACCATCATCGAGTTGGATCTCAGCTTTCCATATTTGGGTTCGTCCATCTTCGTTACCACTGGTATCACCACCATCACCTAGCGCGAGATACAAATACCCTGTATCATTCTCAGAATCATGCTCATACCCGATTGTGAATCCGGCGTATTGACCATACTCAATCGTTCCTTGCGTCCAAAGAATGCGACCTGTCGTGTGGCCTGAGGTTTGTATATTGTTGTCATCAATAATGGAGTACTCAGATTCTGGCGCGAGTCGTACTCGAAGCCTGACATGGAAGTATTGCCCCATATCGTCTGTAACAAGTCCATACGGAAATGCGGTGCAGCCGTTAAAAGGGGTAGCTGTGCGCAAAACATCTCCTCGGCCATGGAATCTCAGGAATTGGGTATCATTTGCTGTATCGTACACCGGAGGCGCTGCGACCAACCCCGAAGACGCAGCACACAAAACATATGGACTTAGAGTCCTTACTAATCGATTATTCATAACACTCTTCTCCTACTAACAATGAAACTAATAAATCTATCTAAGAATCAATTAGCAATGACAGAAGAGTGATTGGACATACAAGTTTGCGATATTTCAGCATTTGATTTAAAACTGATCACCAGCAGGTAGAATTTACCAGCCTCTGGTTTCAGTATTGCATTTCAAATTCAAACGAAATGCGTTCACAAAACAGTTACTTGTTTGCAAACTAGTAACGAAGAGCTTTTCTCAACGTGAATGCATCGCATGAAGCAATCAAACATGTTTCATGATCTCATATATACAGATCAAAGAGCCCTACGCCTGCGCATTTAAGATATGGTTGAACTGGGGTTGATCATCAAATGGCAAATTCAGATTTTGTCATCTTGTTAGATAAATCTCGTTGGCGTAAGCAATCAACTTCTGATCTCACTCTGAATTCATTCACTTGAATCACTTACAATTCAATATTGGTAAACAGCACATTTTTACCAATTAACAACCCCCAGCACCAAATGGAACTGGGGGTATTTAAAAGCGGGTGAACGGATTTGAACCGTCGACATTCACGTTGGCAACGTGACGCTCTACCACTGAGCTACACCCGCATTTGGTTGTCTTACAGAATCATATCGAATGACATCATCCTGCGGGGGTAAAGATATTCCCCAATTAGGCGTTCGTCAATCAACTTCGCAAATGAACCTGTCATCGAGTACAGATTGTGGCCTGAAAGGGTCAAAAATGCATCTGATCGGACCTATTTCATAGCCTAGACCCTGAATAGCGCACAAATTTCGGCCATTCAGGAAATCCTAATCCTTGAGTCCGACGGCTGTCCCATTAGATCGAGCGAGCTCGATAGCTTCAACGACTTGAGCAGAGGTATACGCGTTGGATAACCAGATCGGTTCAACTTGCCCAGGCGCGTAGACGACCAATAACGGGATCCCTGTTTGTCCAAGCTCACGAAGATAATCCCATCCTGGCGCTGTGTTGCTTGTAAGGTCTGCAACCATCGCGACCACATCATCCGAGAGAAGTAAAGGCTTCACAGGATCGCGTGAGAGAACCCTTGCTTCGAGAGTTTTGCAGTTCAAGCACCATTCAGCAGTAAAGTCGAGAACAACTACTTGGCCATCATTCACTGAGCTTGTAAGGAACTCTTGGGAGAATGGCTGCCAGAGATTTTCGACGAAGTTGTTATAGAGATGAGTCGTTTGGTTATACGCGATTGCAGATCCGGACAATGCGAAGAACAATCCAACGATCGTATATGTGAATCTTGGTCCAACGCGTTTAGAAATTTTGAATGTCTGGATGATGAGCCAGAGCCCCGCGGCGATTCCCACGATCGCGATTGCCCACCAGTGGACGGCTTTGCCCCACCAAGTGAATGTCCAAGAGTGACCTGATCCAAATGAGATAACAGATGTCCCTATGAAGTACGCCGCGGCGGCGAGCATCAACAAACCCATAATGTGTTTGACGAGTTCACTCGCAGGTCCAGTCCTCGGGAGTTTGTCGATCATCTTTGGGAACATCGCAAGGAATACATAAGGGAGAGCCATACCTACTCCGATGAAGGCGAACACCGTGAGTACCAACATTGGAGGCATGGTTGCAGCACCTGCGAGCAGAGCACCTGCAACGAATCCGAAACAGGGTAAACCGAGAACGGCTGTCATGATCCCGAAAACGAAGGAACCTGAAACTGAATCCGCCTTTGGATTTACCATATAGATCTTCTGAGGCAGTTTAATCTGAAAAAGCCCCATGATCCCGACACTCATGATTGCGATCACGATTCCGATGATACCAGTGATCCACCAGATCCCGAAGATGATTGATGGATCAGTAAACTTGGACACGAATGCAACAGGGATCCCGATCCCAACCCAGAACGCGATGACACCGGCTGCCATCCACATCGAGAGCATAAACGCTTTCGATCGTTTCTCTCCTGCGTGATGTGAGATCGTCATGACCTTGATCGGGATTACTGGGAGAACACACGGTGTGAGATTCAAGATGAATCCCCCGATCATGGCGCTGATTGCAAGAACAAGCACGCCTGCAAATGAGTCCGTTGATGGGATAACCAAGATCCCTAAGAATTTTCGTTCAATCTGGATTGGATCTGTGTTTGTGGATGAGGAATCGTTAGTTGTTCGAGATTCAACTGTTGGATCAAAGTCATCGAATATTGGAGAAGCTTCAAGCTGCGACGAGAGTTGATCAACAACTGTAATAGTGGTTGTGAGTGAGATAGAAGTCGGCGCGAGACATGTTGTGTCGTCACATGCTTGATATCCAAACTTGACACTGATCTCGTGATCACCAAGCACAGCATCGTCCGCAACTTCGATTGGGATGAAAAACTTAGCTTGTCCCGTATACACAAGATACTTTGTGGGATTCCCTGTAAATGAGAAATCAACATCAACCTCGATTGGTTCCGGCCAATAGACATCCCCTGCAGTAAACCCGGGGAGTTCAGTCATCCGAACGGTTGTGGGAACAGGATAAAAATCACCCATCTCTTCAGGAACGATCGGTTTGTTTAAGTTGATGTGGTAGTGCTCTGCATGATCCGCAACAACTGCGAGGTAGAGCGTCGAACCGGGGACGGCCTCGTTATTCATTGCAACGAGCTCTACAGAAACCGGAGGCGTATCTCCACTGGGAGGCGAAGAAACCATTGAGTTCCCAAAGCTTGGTTGAGCTTGCACTGGAAGTACAACTATGCTCAATGTCAACATCATCACAAAGAGCGTCATGATTGACGAGTTCGTGAAGAATCGGTTGAGTGCTCGATTGGTTCGCATACAAAGTCTTTCCTGGGTTTCAGATTCAAACGATCATGAATCGGGGTAGCTAAATATACTCAAGGGTTCAAGGGATGAAGGGAAGATCTCCAAGGGTTCCGAAGATTCTCACTGCTTCAACCTGTATCAGGATCGATTTGTTCCAAAAAGATGTGATTGGAGTGACGGAAGATCAAGAAATTCGGCTTACAGTACCGATAGTAAGTGATATCGCCTCATTCAATATGGGGATATCAGTCTGTCTTTTTCGCCTTAGATTTCGCTGGAGCCCCCACTTATGAGCATGTTAGACCAGAATGAGGTCGATGCCCTGCTCGCGGCGGTGGATTCGGCCGGTGAAGCAGAAGAAGAACAGCATGTTCAAAAAATCTTCTCACACAACCAAAAGCATGTCGAGAATATTGAGATTCGAGAATATGATTTCAAACGCCCTGAACGCGTTTCGAAGGATCAGATGCTCGCGCTCGAAACGCTCCATGAAGCATTTGCTCGTAACTTTGGTGCTTCACTCTCCGGATTCTTGCGCACGATCGTTGAGGTACGAGTCGCAGCGTGTGAGCAGATGACCTACGGCGAGTTCGTCTCTGGACTCCCGAACCCAACGAGTTACAACCTGATTCAACCGAACGACCTTGAAGGACAGATGTGTCTTGAAGTGTCGCCTTTGATCATTTACCCGATTATTGATCGTCTCCTAGGCGGGAACAACCAAGATCTCTTTATCCCTCAACGGCCGATGACGACTATCGAGCAGCGCCTGATTTCCAATGTACTTCGCAGAGGCCTTGATGCGCTATCCGAAGCTTGGGAGAGTGTTCGCAAACTCGACTTTGAGATTGTTGCTCACGAATCGAATCCGCAACTTGTCCAGATTGTTCCACCCAACGAAGTGGTGCTTGTTATTGGGCTCGAAGTCCGGATGGCCTCGAGAGCAGGTACGATGAACTTGTGTATCCCTTACAATGTCATCGAACCGGTGATGGAAGAGCTCAGTTCACAAAGCTGGTTTGCTGTTAACCGAAGCGAAAATGACAACTCATCAGAGGACTTGATTAATGCAAACATTGATCAAACAGGGGTCACACTCACTTCTGTACTCGCAGAAACGACGATCACGCTTAAAGATTTGAGCGAGATGAAGATCGGCGACATGATCGTGACATCGAACAACGCAAACGACCCAGCTCTCATTCTTGTTGAGCAGGAGCCTAAGTTCCTTGCTCAAATCGGGCAACATCGAGGAAATCGAGCAGTCATGGTCGAAAAACTCGTTGCTCGAGGCGATCGAGTCCAACGACAGTTCCCTGACAAGAAATAAGTCTACTAATTCGAACTCCCAGACAGTTCGAGTCTCATTAGAACACACACGGACACACGAATAGCTCCCCTAGGGGTCTATATATAGTTGATTCTACTGATTCACCTGTTCTATACTTGGTTGGAATCTCTATGCATGGTGCGTAGAGCAGGAGTGTTTTATGCCAATGGTCATTCGCCATGATGGGTAATCGGTCATCGAATCATTTCGATACTGATCTGCAAAGGAAGGATCGGACGATGCGATGATCGCGTAGTCCATCCAGTTGCAGGCAAGAAGCGAACGCGATTCGCTCTTCCCTCGTTAGCGTTCGACCGCGGCTCATACGATGCTCGCGGTCATTTGTGTTTTTGAACTACATGTAATAATCCTGATAGAAACCAATCAAACAGTACATCAACCTGTTTGTAACAACTGAACAACCCAACATCCAAATCGCTCGTTGATTGAAGAATGACAAACGAGCACTCGAACTTCGGAGAACTGCTGTGAATACCCAAGAAATGATGAGAATCCTTGACTCAATCGCTCGCGATCGAAATGTCGAAAAAAGCTTGTTGATTTCGGACCTTGAGACCGCGATGGTTTCGGCGTGTAGAAAATTCTTTGGGACACTCGACGCAGATGAGTTCCAATGTTCAGTTGATGCAATTACTGGTGAGATACAGCTTTACCGCTATAACGAACCAATGGATATGGATCCGGGCGACTTCGGTCGAATCGCTGCACAGACATTCAAACAAGTCATGATCCAACGATTCCGTGACGACGAGCGTCAGTCATTGATGGAAGAATACTCAAGTCGTGTCGGCACTCTGGTGACAGGAGTCGCACAACGTTACGATCGGGGCGCGCTTGTTGTTCAGGTTGATCGTGCAGAAACTGTCATGCTTCGTAGTGAGCAGATCCCGGGCGAACAGTTCATGCCTGGAGATCGAGTTCGCGCGATGATCCTCGATGTGAAGGACATGGGTGCTCAAGTCAAGATCTACCTCTCACGAGGACACCCAGACTTCATCCGCAGACTTTTCGAGATTGAAGTGCCTGAAGTTATGGAACGAACCATCGAGATTAAAGCGATGTCCCGCGAAGCTGGATATCGAACGAAGATGGCTGTTTCATCCATCGACTCAAAGATCGACGCGGTCGGCGCATGCGTTGGTATTCGTGGATCACGAATCAAGACGATTGTTGAAGAACTCAACGGCGAAAAAATTGATATCGTTCGTTGGAACGAATCATCACAGATCTTGATTGCAAACGCACTCAAACCTGCAGAAGTCAACGAGATTTCGTTGTGCTTCGAGCTTGGACGAGCGACAGTTGTAGTTCGTGATGATCAACTTTCACTCGCAATCGGCAAGCGTGGGCAGAATGTTCGTCTCGCTGCAAGACTTACAGGTTGGGATGTTGACATCTTGACTCCTGAAGAGTTCACGAAGGGCTTGACTATCTTGTCTGAAACCTTGCATCAGATTGAAGGGTTCACTGATGAGATGATCGATCGTCTCGCAGCGCTTGGCATGATCTCAGTATTCGATGTTGAAGAGATCGGCGAAGATCTGTTGATGAGCGAACTCGACTTCGATGAAGAACGCAGTCAACATGCAGTTGAGCTTTGTGCGACTCGTGCGAAGGAAGTCGCTGCACAACAGGAAATCGAGAAAGCAGAATCTGCCGCTAGAAAAGCAGAAGAAGAACAAGCTGCATCAGCAATCCTATCGGGCGCAGCATCGGGTGATGCAAGTCCTGAGGTTGCTGCTGCCGCGATCCTTGGAGCAGCCGCAGCGGGCGCTGACTCAGGTGTAGAAAATGCTTCAACGAATGAAGACAACGCGGTTGAACCAGATGAAGCATCTGAAAATCGTGCCGCAGATATCCTGGGCGGCGAAGCCTAAATCACTGAGAATGACAAGAAAACACTCTGACATATTCATCGTGTAGGTTTCTTCATGATGAACTCCACAAAGAGATGGCATTGACAACACAGAAACGAATCGCGAAGAGCGACGGAGCAACAATTGGCGAATAAACGAATCTTTGAAATCGCAAAAGACCTGGGCATCAAGTCCAAAGCGATTGTGGAAAAATGTCATGCAGAAGGACTACCCAAAGACGTGATCAAGAATCACATGTCAACGGTATCCATTGGTCTCGAACAAACAATCAGAGAATGGTTCGCAACGAACGACTCTGAAGAGTCACCACATACTGCTGTTGAACAGGCAGAGAAGGTCGACATCACCAAAGTTCGTGATACGAAGAAGGCAAAGAAGATTGCTGACACAGACGAGTCAAAAGAAGATGACTCTGGCGCTACGACTGCGGTTGCTGAACCACCTGCGAAAGCGATCAAAGCAACAAAGGCAAAGCCCGCAACTGCGATCAAAGCACCTGCGACGCCTCCTGCTCCACCTCCGCCTCCACCGACGGCGAAGATCCGAGTTCCTGCAGGACTATCTTCCAAGTTGCCAGAACGCAAAGAAGATACCCTTGCAAAAGCTGCAGCAGACAAAGCCGCGCAAGCAGAGGCTGCGAGACAAACTGAACCGAATGACCCAGTCGCTCCAGCAGCAACCGATGGTCAAGTTGTTCGTGCTACGGAACCGACAACCAAGGGGCCTACTGCACCACCTGAGATGAATGTACCTACGCGTCCTACATCGATTGCACCCGCGGGTCCAAGACTCGAAAAGAAGACGCAGATCAAGCTCTCAGGGCCGAAGGTTGTTCGCGTGGAAGCACCCGAGCAGATCGAAGCGCCGCGACGCAGACCACCCCGCACAGGCGGAGGTATGGGTGACGGGATGCCGATGGAAGGGCGCCCACCTCGAGGCGGAGGCGGAGCAGGTAACACACGCCGACGTGACGGAGGAGATCGCAGACCTGGATCGGATTCAAGTCCAGGACGTGGATGGACCGCGGCGGATCTTGCTGATCGTCAAGCGAGACTCAAAAGCTCAGGCGGTTATCTCAAGCAACGCCAACAGCAAATGCGTTCATCTGCTAACGCTGCACAAACTCCTGCGAAAATCGGGGGCAAAGTTACTATTTCCGCGCCATTCTCGATTAAGGATCTCTCCGCTGCGACAGGTGTGAAGGGTGCTGACATTGTCAAGAAACTCTTTATGCAAGGCGTGATGGCAACAATCAACTCTGGTATCGAATCAGAAAAAGCACAAGAGATCATGATTGATTGGGACATCGAACTCGATGTATCAGAATCGATTGGTGCTGAAGAGCAAGTTGTTGAACAGTTTGCAGAACGAACACGCAAGGATGAGAGAGCTCGCGGCCCAATCGTGACCATCCTTGGTCACGTAGATCATGGTAAGACTTCACTCCTTGATCGGATTCGCAAAGCAAATGTCGCAGATGGTGAAGCGGGTGGTATCACTCAAGCAACGAGTGCATTCCGTGTACCGGTAACAACAGGTGACACTGAGAAATTTGTTACCTTCATCGATACTCCAGGTCACGAAGCGTTTACCGCAATGCGTAGCCGTGGTGCAAATGTCACTGACATTGTCGTATTGGTCGTCGCTGCGGATGACGGGGTGATGCCTCAGACGATCGAATCCATCTCCCACTCGAAAGCCGCAGGCGTTCCGATCATTGTTGCACTCAACAAGATTGACAAAGAGCAAGCGACAGAAGAGAACATCCAACGGATTTATGGCCAGCTCGCTGAGCATGGTTTGAACCCAACAGATTGGGGTGGGGACACCGAAGTTGTCAAAACCAGTGCGATCAAGGATATCGGTATTCAAGAGCTTCTTGAAATCTTGGATCTACAAGCTGAAATCCTTGAACTCAAGAGTGACTTCTCAGGTCAAGCACAAGGTACAGTTATCGAATCTCGTCCTGAGGGCGGCCGAGGTAATGTCGCAAATATTCTCGTCCAAGAAGGCGAACTCAAAGTCGGCGACTTCATCGTCATGGGTAGAGCATTCGGACGCGTTCGTGACATTACAGACGATCGTGGAAACAAGCTCAAGAGCGTGCTCCCGCCGTTACCTGTTCAGATTTCGGGTATCAATGATCTTCCAGATGCAGGTGACAAGTTCTATTGTCTCTCATCGCTCAAGGAAGCAGAGAAAGCTGCGGAGCAACGCCGTGATCGCGAGCGAGAAGCAATGCTTGCTCAACCCAAGCTCACTCTCGACAACATGTTTACTCAAATCGCAGACAAAGATCTCAAAGAGATCCTTGTTGTGCTCAAAGCAGATGTTCAAGGCTCTGTCGATGTTCTCAAATCAGAGATTGAAAAGGTCGGCAACGAAGAAGTCGGAGTTCGAGTTATCCATCAAGCAGTTGGTGGAATCACTGAATCAGACATCGTTCTCGCAGAAGCTTCCCGTGCGATCATCATTGGTTTCAATGTTATTGCAAACTCTAAGGGTCGAGCCCAAGCAGAAACAAAGGGTGTCGAAATTCGTAACTACCAGGTGATCTATCACATCGTTGATGATATCAAGAAGGCAGTCGAAGGATTGCTCTCTCCAGATATCCGTCAAGAAGTACTCGGACACGCAGAAGTTCGCGAAGTATTCAAGGTCTCCAAGGTCGGATCCATCGCGGGTTGCTTCGTTACCGACGGTATCGTTCAACGAGATGCACTCGTTCGTGTTACACGCGATGGTGTGGTTGTTGAGAACGATCGTAAACTCGAGCAGCTCAAACGCTTCAAAGATGATGCGAAGGAAGTTCGAGCAAACATGGAATGCGGCATGAAGATTCATGGTTACGACGATATTAAGTCGGGCGATGTGCTTGAGTGCTACAAGAAAATCGAGGTCGCTCGAACACTTGATTAATGATTACCCCACTCCAACTTTGATCGAATCATGTTGGAGTGATGTGAAACCTAATCGAGCTTGTGTGGGTATCTAGTGCGTGGAGAGTCATCATTGAGACGAAGAAGTTTACAAATTTCATCCAACATCCAGCAAGAGCTCCAAAAGCGTCTTGCCAAAGGTCTATCTGATCCGCGGATCCGTGGGTTGGTCACTGTGACCAAGGTTGAGTTGAGCGATGATCTCAAACATGCGAAAGCATACATCTCAGTGTTACCCGAGGATCGAGCAAAGCTAACGATGCATGGATTGATTTCTGCGACGAGTAGACTTCGCAGAGATGTCATGCAGCGGATACATATAAAGGAAATGCCAACCCTCAAACTGATCTATGACGAGGGACACAAAGCAGAACAAGAAGTCTTTGCATTGCTTGAGCAAGATCGAATGGAACGCGAAACCCGCGAACAATCAAAGTTTGGTACCGATCCGGTTGCAGAAACTGATGTTTCATCAGAAGTTCCTGACACAGCCGATCCTGCGGGGGCAGATGAATCGTGAAGCCGCTCGATCCAGATAGTATGACTCGATTTATGAGCACTCTTGAAAAGTCCTACGACGGACTTGGAGGCGTCGGCTGCAAGGATCAGATCGATCCTCGTCTGATCTCTGACGATGAACTCGTCAGCGAGCTTGTCTTCTCTATGCTCGTCTGGGAGAGTTCCGTAGAACACGCACTGCGTGCAGTAGAAAAAATGTCCGAGGAGTTAATTGATCTCAATGAGCTTCGGGTGTGTAGTCCTGAAGAACTGGTTTCGATCATGCCTGCACGGTATCCTCGCACATTAGATCGTTGTCAGAGACTGATCACGATCCTCAATCAGATCTTTCTTCGTGAGAACCAACTCAAGCTTGCACATCTCCGCGAGATGAACAAGAAAGATGTTGTAGAGTACTTTGCAAGCATCGATGGACTCCCTCCTTTCGTATCATCGCGTGTAATCTTACTTGGACTTGGTTGGCATGCATTCCCGATCGACGATTGGCTCGCAAAGCAACTGTCGAAACACGATATTACTGACACCTCTTTGAATATCACAGAACAAACTCATCGTATGGAAAGACTTGTTCGTGCGAATGATGCATTGCGGTTCTATACCCTTATCGAGCATTGGGCATCAGATCAACGAGCTCCTAAACCGAGTTCTGGATCTCGCAAGAAAAGCTCAACAACGCGTAAATCAAAGTCAGAGTAAATCAAAGTCAGACACCCAAGCTGCTACAAAGGACGCCTCGTGATTCAATCATCTTTACCGCATCTCTTGGTCGCAGTTGAGAATCACAGAAAATCCATCCTACGCCATCTCAGTCAGGCGCCTACGAGTGCCCTACTACTCACATTTTCTATCGCACCAATCCTCGTGCAATTAGGTTGTAGTACACAGAAAACTCAATCTGAACGAGTTGTACAAGCGACTGAACACATTGAAAACCCAATTCGGACACTTGAGGCGCGAGCTGAGCTTGAGATGCTCTCAAATCTCAAGCCTACGAATGATGGAACCATTGAGACTTTAATCGAAAGCCCTATCGAAATACTCTCCCCTGGTTCATCAGCCTACGAACAAGCAATGGTTGAAGATGTGCTCGAGTATCTTTCAATCTCTGATACCACAAGTGTTGTGGTTCAAGAAGACTTAGATCCTCTCCGTAAAATTCAAGCGAAGAAACTATACACTCAAGCTCGCGCTATGCGCCAGAAGGGGCAAAGCGATCAAGCTGTAGATACTCTTTTGAAAGCTCAACTCGCAGATCCAACATCGACATCGATCCTTCGTGAGCTTGGCAACACACTTTTACGCGCTAATGATCGTGTCGGCGCGATGGACGCATTCTCGCGTGCATATGAGATGGGTGATCGTTCTCCTCAGTTGTTGGTTCATCTTGCATCACAAGCCGCGAGCAGAGAAGATGATCAACAAGTGATCGCACTGTTGTCTTCATTTCTTGATGATGCAGGTTCGAGTGATCCGTTGATTCGATCAATCGCGGGAGTATTGCTCGGCAAAGCAGAAATTCACGCAGGGTTCCTCAAAGCAGGCGCTACAACACTGAATGACGCTTTGAATGGATTTGACATCAACTCCCGTGAGCTCGTCTGGAAAAGAGAGATCATCCAGATTATTAACGATCGTGCTTCACTTTGGATCCTTGTAGGTGATGCTTGGACCTCCATTGGTGCCGATGGACGAGCACAGAGCGCATACGCACAAGCAGATCAAGATGTAGAAAATCCACCAATAGACCTGATTGCTCGTCAACTTGGCGCAGCGCTCAAGCGAGGGCGCCCAGCAGGCGCTGCGTTAATCTATCTTGACCATCTACAAAACAATGTTGTTGATCTCGGAACGAAAGAACAACAATGGGCAAAAACATTATCCACGATTGATGGCATTGCTGATGTGTTGGCACCTGCAATCCATGAGCTTTCCAAACGCCCTGGTCTTACGCTCTCCATAAGACAGTCATTGCTCGAAATTGAGATCGAAGCACTCGACGAATCTGAGTTGATCCAAAGGATGAGCGATTCAGGTTCTGATGCAAACGATGCGATGTTGTTTATCAAACTCTTGAGCAGGTTTGAAAATGATCAAGATCGTTTTAATGCCGCAGTGCAAATTGTGAGTGCAAATCCAATAGTGTCACATGCGTCCGCTGCTGGGTTGTTGCGTACTCTTGACAATCCAATCGAGTTCATGTGTTCACAAAACAAAGCAATCAATCATTCTGATACTCAAGCTCATGAAATCTTGATCGCGTCACTAGGAATCGTGATGGGCCGCCCTGACTTGCTCACACATATCAGTTCGCTTGATTCAACAACTCTTGATGAACAAAGTGTCACTTGGTTAGCAATCCATTCGCAAGCACTCTCTTTAATAGGAGATTGGGAGAACGCGAACATATTGCTCGATGAACTTCGATCAAAGGTTGATCTATCTCAATCCACAGGAACAGTTGCCAACTCGCAAGAAGCTCGTCTGCTCGTATCAACACTGATCCTCGCACAACAAGCATCAGAAGCAAAAAAGCTCATCTACCAACTCGCAAATGATGTAAACGCAGAGCTCGATGATTTGTTACTTGCAGCTCAAGTCGCTCAAATGCTCGAAGATTACGAAGGAGCAATCGCATTCTTAGAGAGAGCAAATTCGATTGATCCTGCAAACGAATCTATTTATGAAAAACTGTTCACCCTACGATCATCGACATCCCCTACAGGTGATGCAGAAGAGCTTCAATACATTGTTCGACAACTGGGAACCGCTCGTCCTCGTTCGACTCTCTTTGGACTTCTTCGTGCAAATGAGTTGGCCCGCAACGGTTACATTGATGAAACCGAAGAACTGTTAATCCAACTCAACCAAGATCATCCATATCGTGAAGTTGGGTTTGATCTGCTCTTGAGTATCTGGAAGACACAAAGTGAATCCGGAAACACGACTGCTCTAGTCGATGGGATCGCATGGTTTGAAGAGCTCCAAACGCAAGATCCAAACTCCGTTGCACGATTGTTGAGTATTGCCCAAGGGCTCTATGAGCTTGAAACATATGATCGTTCCCTAGAACTCTTGCAAGATGGATACCGCAAGACAGGATCGTTTGAGCTTGCGCGTGCGATTGAGCAGTTGTATAGTGGACCTCTCGATCGGGTTGATCTAGCACAAGATCAGTTCGAATCAAGACTCAAAGGATTTAACGGCATTGATCCGACAATCGAATACTGTCGATCACTCGCAACGATCGGTGATCAACCATCCATCAATACGATGAATCGTTTGCTCAAACAGAACCTTCCTCTTCATTCTGAGTTAATGCCCCTCCAACTGACTCAGCTCACTCAGATCATTTTTAGATTGACTGGCTCTGTGGAAGAATTCAATACTGGGAATGAACTCCTTGAACTGCTGATGATTATCGACGAGCATACGGAGTTCATTGGTTTTGAACTGACACGCATTAAGTTGCTTGTGCTTACTCAACAACCAAAGCTTGATTGGGATCAGATTGTAGAAACCGCGGGGCCGGCGCTTGATGAACTTGCAGACGAAAGTCAAAGAGTGCAACTTTGGGCATTACCAATCCAGTCATTGCTTGATCAAGATCGCTTTAAAGAATCGATTGTATTGCTTACTAAACTGATCGTTGCAGATGGGAAAATCGATGACGATGAAGCGATAGAGTTATTCCGTCTCTTGGGGGGGAGAGGTGATAACGCAGACATGATCGCAGTGCTCGATCTGCTCGACGAGCAAAGTTTAATGAAAGAAATGATCAAGATTGCTCGAATGAATCTTGGTACTCCAGATCGAGACAAACCCGCGGAGACACCTGACGAACTTCGAGCGGATCTTGCGTATACCGCCGCGGCGTTGGCGACCGCTTTCGAACAGAATGAGCAAGCAGGATTATTCTACCAACTCTCTCTCTCGTACGACCCTAATCACGCGTGGTCAAACAACGACTATGGGTACATGCTCGCAGAAGCAGGAGATCAGATTGAACTCGCAATTGAGTTGCTCGAACGAGCTACAGCTGCAATGCCTGACGAAGCATCGATTGTCGATTCACTCGGATGGGTTCGTTACAAACTAGGCATCTTCGATGATGTACTCGATGAAGCAGGGAACACAATCACCGAAGGATCTATCTCTTTGCTGATTCGTGCAAATGAGCTTGATATTGAACAAGAAAACGCAACGATCCTTCTCCATCTCGGAGACGCACTGTGGAGAGGTGGTTATCCGCAACGCGCAACTGAAGCATGGCTCAAAGCGGAAGATGTCACCCGTTCACAATTGCGATTACTCAACATCCAAGTTAATCCAAATCGTCGTGCATTGGATGCGATGAGCACAGAGTTGAGAAATATTCGATATCGAATTCAGGATGCAGACTCGACGGGGAAACCTCAGATCGCACCTATCGTCGGCGAACAAACGCCATAACCAATGCGTCATGAGCACTAGAATCGAATTCAAAGTTCGAATTTGGAAATGAATCCTTGAGAACCCTGAAAGTTGGACTGAGAAGCCCAACAATCTAGCCGACAAGAACTCAAACTCGCAACATGAGCGTTCAAACGAAGCAGGAGCCCGGATATGGCTGGTCATAGTAAATGGTCGAACATCAAACATCGCAAAGCAGCTCAAGACAATAAGAAGGGCAAGATTTGGTCCAAATGCTCAAAAGCCATCATGGTTGCAGCCCGAGCAGGCGGAGGCGATCCTGAAACGAACCTCTCTTTGCGCTACGCAATCGACGAAGCAAAGTACGCCAATATGCCCAAGGACACGATCAAGCGAGCAATCGCAAAGGGATCTGGGGATATCGGAGGCGCAGAATACCAAGAGTTAATCTACGAAGGGTACGGCCCAGGCGGGACTGCATTGCTTGTTATTACTCTAACTGACAACAACACACGCACAGTCGGTGATGTTCGTTCAGTATTCAAAAAACGCGGCGGCTCAATGGGTAACGCAGGAACCGTTGCGTTTATGTTTAACACCAAAGGGCAAATTATCATCGACGCTTCCAAGTACGATGAAGACACAATCATGGACGCAGCTCTCGAAGCTGGTGCTGATGATGTGCAAGCGCCAGAAGGCGCTGACGATGAGAACAAAGGCGTGTGGACAATCCTGACTGACCCGACTGAGTTCATCTCCGTGAAAGAAGCGCTTGAAACTAGCAACATCGAGATCCTTGAAGCCGAGATCGCTCGCATCCCTGAGAACACGATTCAAGTCGCGGGAGATGATGTACAGAAAGTCATGAACCTAATTGATGCACTTGAAGACAACGATGATGTCCAAAAGGTATATTCGAATGCTGACTTTGATGCTGAAGAGCTTGCAAAGTTAGGTTAATCAATCATCGTTGAATGTAAACGCTTCTTGAATAAAAGCTTCGATGACCTGGGAATCCGGGTCATTTTTAATCCCCACATTCCAGTTAATCCCCGCATGATCGGGCTCTGGCGCATAGTGACGCACTGCGATTGCACCTGTTGTATTCCATGCTTTGACAAGATTAATCGACTCGACACGCGAACGGTATCGATCGATATGAACTGCGAGCAATGCAGGAAGCGAGTCCCCCTTGTTTGCTTGAAGGGTCGGAGAAGCTTGAACCCAGAGTTCTTGATCTGTTCCAAATGCGTTCTCGAACAATTTACGTGTTCTCTCAGTGAGCGCTTTCGAACTCATCTGCGTAGGGATGTCATATCCTGCGCCATCGAGAAGTACTACTCCTAGGAGATTGTTTGGAGTTAGATTCTGTTCCTTGAGGAGTGATTCATCACTCGCGACGATCCCTGCGATGTGTGCTCCTGCAGAGTGACCCATAACGACGATCTTTGTGGGATCTGCATTGAACTCTTGTGCGTGTTTATGGATATACCCTATCGCCGCTGCGGCGTCTCTTGCGTGCTCAGGATGTTGCACCATCGGGGATAGACGATAGTTGATACTGACAAGTACCCAGTTGTTGCGAAGCGCGAGAGCTGCTTTGTTATGGATGCTCTTCTTATCTCCGAGCGCCCATCCCCCGCCGTGAATATAGAGGAGGATTGGACGAGGATTCTCATCAGTTGATGAAGACGAACCTTCGAGAACAGGTTGATAGACATCCAAACTCGTCAACGATTTTCGTGTCATCAGGCGCTTGATGTATTGAATATCCTTCGTCGCATGCATGACAAGGGTAGGAGCAGATTCGATATTTTGTTCTTGATCCAGGTCGAGTTCGAACTCGGGTTCAGGCAAAACCGTTCGATCAGGATCGATTCCCAACAAGGTGAAACTCATGAGCGATATAAGCAGGATGAATCTAATGATCAACATTCCGTCTCCTTTTCGATGCTCAACGTATACACGATCGGACTATTGCATCTATCGTATCGTATGCGAGGATGGGCAACATTCGATGAAACGGAGACGTACAGATACACTCTGGGCCGGAGATGGGCACCGGGGGGGAAGCGGGTTTGCTTCTGTCTGCTCAACCCCTCTACTGCCGATGCAACTGTGCTTGACCCAACCCTGACGCGTTGTCATCGATATGCGGTTCGTTGGGGATACCATGCGATGGATGTCGCAAACATCTTTGCGCTGCGATCAACAGATCCCAAGGGGCTCAAGCTCATTGATGACCCCAACGGTCCTGACAACAACGCGGCGATAGTCAAACTTGCAAAGCGCGCTGATCTCGTGATCATCGGTTGGGGAACACACGCGGCGCTCAACGATCGACACACTCAAGTACTTGAGTTACTGCGCCCGATTTGCACTCCGATGTGTTTAGCAATCACGAAACACGGGTTCCCAAAGCACCCACTATATCTGAGAGCGGATCTAGAACCCTTTGAGTTTCAGATTGTCCCTGCATCAACCCATGCTTGACGCGATTGAGTGATTGCTTCGATTGGTTCTGGGAGTTGTCGCAGATCGAGAGTGACCCAATCTTGAGACGCAACAATCAACGCGCCCGCATATCCCTTGAGATCGAGCTGTGAACTTGGAGCACCGACAACGCAGCGTCCCATCGCGCTCGAATCACTCAATCTTGCTGAAATGAGTTGCGATCCAGATTGAGTGATTGCCTTCCCTGCGGATTGACCTGTCAACAAGATCATTGTGGGATCGATCCCGATCCCGATCCCTGGGGTTGGAGTAAATGTATCATGATCAATCACTTGATGATCTGCGATTGTTGCACCGACGCGCTGTGCGTGAGCTCCAATTGCTGCTCGCTCACTCTCACCAAGATCCTTTGGTAAGACGAGCGAGACAATTGACTTTGATCGTAAGCCGACAAGTGATGCGATTTCAACGCTCATCTCGCACGCTTGCTGGGTTGCGTCTACTGCTCTTTGTGCGTACATGGGATCGATAAAGTGATCTTGTGGAATCCAGAGATCGAGTCCTGTGAACTCAAGTTCTCGTCTGCGCAATGATGCAGCAATGTCTCGTTTCGCCGATCGGGTGAGTTCTCTCGGGCGCATCCCAGAAATCATTGCGTCGAGTGCGATACCTCGAACTCCTTGCGACGCAATGAGATCGATCGCGGCGCGTGGACCGGACACATTTGAAGGCAGACCAACCGTCGATATCGAGATTTCGGGTAATCCGAACATGTCAGATTTGTATGCCTTTCGTTGCGTTGCTGCACTACGATCAGGGTATGAAACGTGTCTTTTTCTGTCGAATTGCCCAGATCGTCCATCTTGCTGCACTTGCCGTCTGGCTTGGGTCTGTCGCGATGTCTGGGGTTGTTGCTGCGATTGTGTTCCCGTTGATGAGAACACTCGAACCCACCCTTGCAGCATATCCAGAGTATGAAGGTGATCATGCACTCCTTGCAGCGGGACGGATCGCATCCAAAGTGTTCTTCACAGTCGACATGATCCAGTTTATCTGTGGATCCTTGGCCCTTGCGACTTTGCTTATCATGATCATGTCGGGGTATTCACTCAACACGATGGCAAGAGTCCTCAGGATGATCGTGTTGTTTGCGACACTCGCTCTCTTGAGTTATCACATCTTCTTCTTTATGGATGGATTGCAGAAGACCCTTCAAGGATATTGGCACTTCGCCGCAGAGGGCAACACAATGCAAGCAGATCAGTTCAAAGAATTGTTTCTTGAGTCTCACTCCGCTGCATCACGGATATTGGGTGCGATGGCGCTGCTCGTGCTCATCAACATTGGTCTCGCAGGTTGGACACTGACAGCGACAAACACCGGATCAGCGTCTGCAAAGAGAAAGAATAATGTCAACAAGAACAAGAAAGCAAAGCAATCATGAGCAATGCGATCGTTCATCCGAAGGGTAAGAACAATCCGCGCGGACTCAAGGACATTCCCTTTGCGCTACCTGAAGTGACTCAAACAGAGAAACGAAGAGCGAAGAGAATCGCAGATGCACTCCAAGAACACTATCCTGATGCTTATTGCGAGTTGACACATAGCAACCCACACGAGTTATTGATCGCGACGATTCTTTCAGCGCAATCGACAGATGCAGGAGTGAACAAAGCAACTCCTGCGTTGTTTACGAAATTCAAGACTCCCAACGATTATGCCGCGTCGACACCTGAAAAGATCGAACCATACATCAAGACGATTGGATTGTTTCGTAACAAAGCGAAGTCGATACACACTTCGATGACGATGGTTGTTGAAGACTTTGCAGGCGAAGTCCCTGGAAACATGAGTGATCTGCTCAAACTCAGAGGAGTCGCACGGAAAACTGCAAATGTCGTTCTAGGAAATGCTTTCAAGATCAATGACGGATTCGTCGTCGATACCCATGTCCAACGACTCGCGTGGCGCTTCGGGATCTTTGATGATCCCAAAACGAATACCGCAATCATCGAGAAAAAACTCATGGCATTGTTCCCGCGAGATCTCTGGTCAAGACTCGGGCACCAGTTCGTGTTCCACGGCCGATACGGATGCACAGCGCGCCCCAACTGCAAGCATGATCACCCAATGTGTGTGAAGTTTGGAGTCAACTGTGACAAAGTGTTACCTGCCAAAAACAAATGAAGACTTACTCATCTTCTGATATCTGAGGCACGGGGTAGAGAACCCAATCTCCATCAATCTTCGAGCTTTCACGGGCAATACCAAAGACATGCAACCCATCATCATTATCCATGTCAGGACCTACAGAATAGATGAGTGGATCTGAGTTTCGAAGAGCATAATGTAGTCGATTACCAGTAAACATATCTATTGGTTGAAAAACAATGAAATCAGGATCAACTTCGTCAACAGAATCCGGAAACTTTCCGTGTTGCAACTTGTGTCTGTGGATCGCGATTGCGGTTCTCACTCCGATTTTTTGCTGAGCTGATTCTCTAAATATGTTTGCAGTTCTATCCAATGCCGGCAACATTAAATCAATAAGCATCGCTCCTGGCGCTCCGAGATCTTTTTTGGATTTCTCGAACAACTGATTAATGCCAACCCGCGAACCATTCCAAGATATGTTTGATTGTCTTGCAGATTCCTCTAGTAGTTCTCCATATACATACAACATTCGTTGTACAGATTTGTGAAGTTCAAGATCAGGTAAACTAATCGGATCGTCGAGAGCTCCATTACCGCCGCCCCAGCTCGATGCACTTTGCAGACTCAACTCACCTTTCGGACTTGCCAACCTACGGAGAGTGTCATGGAATGTGATTGCTTCCCCTTCCCAGAGAAACTCAATGGTTTGTACCTGCTCAATTGCTGAGTCCAAGGCTACCAAATGTGCCTCATTGATTTTTTCTGAGTGATGTTCTAATGCCCAACTGATCGTCATCAAGCTTGAGCTTAATGTTGAGAGAGTTCCAAGTTGATTGATCAAAGTTGGATACTCAGATGATAATTGGGACGACTTCAATACGATACTGATCCTATTGACAAACTCATCTGTCTGACCCTGGTTAAGAAGTTCCCCCGCGCTTAACAACACGAGCCTTGAAACTTTGTGTTGCAATCTTGGAGCAGGCGGAAAGAGTGTCATCAGACCAGGATTGAGTTCAGGATTCTCTAACCAGTTCTCATCCTCAACCCCATTTGCTATCATCGCTTGATGCTCATAAGGATCAGTCGTCTTATAAATCCCACAACCCATGACAGGGCGTTCGATTGCATCAACTATTTTTTGGATTGTCTCTCTGTTTTGATCTGTTGCAAGTAAAACAGACATGCTTTCCCAATCTTTGATGTCTGCAACCGGTCTTAGCGCTTCACGATTATCAAACAAAGATTGGTTTCGGTAATACTCATCTACAAGCACAGGCCAAGCTTTTTCTTGTTCAGGAACGCTTGCGAGCCATGCATTAAAACTCGCGGCTGGGTTCCATTCTTTGGTTCCATCAGGTGCGTCGAACCAAGGGGACCAGTTATTATGCGTGATGAGGCGCCATTCTGGAGTGAGCTCAGCAAGCTCGGATTGGGAAAGGGACTTAGTGTGGATAAACACAAAATATGCCCACAAGACGGCGGAAATAAACGCAACAATGAACAATGTAATGATAAGTATTAGAATCTTCTTCATTAGCAATAATAGACATACATGACCAGATAATTTCATGTAGTATTCAACACCCACTAAAGAGTGGGAGCAATGAGCGGTAAGTTTCGGGGATGATAATTTGTATCGAGTCGGATCTGGTAACTACGGAAGCTCGATGCAGATGAAATATGGAAAGGGACTCGTAATGAAAACAACATGCATTGCAGCACTCACACTACTCGCACTCGCTGGAACCGAAGCGATCAGCGCGGAACGAGACTTACAGTTCATCAATATCCTCGGCGCTGGAGGGAATGTCTTTATTGTCAACACACACGATCAGGAACTCCCACTCGACGGATGGAGATTTAGTACACAGAACTCAACTTCGGGAGTTGTCCATTCTGACCCCAATGCGTTCGACGGTATTGTGGTACCGCCGCATGGTACTTTTCTGATCTTCTTTAACGATAACGCTCGAGATGATTTTCCAACTCATTTCAATGCGTCAGATATTGGACCTTTCGCGCCTTTCGAAATGGATGCGTACTCGATGAGTTTCTATCACCCTGACGAACAAGGAAATGTAGATTTCTCCAACGGCGATCTGATGGTCGATCACATCCAATGGCGACGTTACATTCTTGGACTCGAACTCGACAACGAGAGCATGATCGCAGCGGTCGATGCAGGACTCTGGGAAAGCGAGGATGAGTACATCCCTGTTCGAACGGATACATATATCATTGAGCTCACAGATCGAGACAATGTCGAGTTGCATAGTCCGGATGATTACAATGTGATCTTTGATTGTCGTCCTGACATTTCCGACGACGGCGAACTCAACTTCTTTGACATCTCGTTGTTCCTACAAGCATTCGCGGATCAGAATCCAATGGCCGATGTCTCTCGCGATGGAAACTTCAACTTCTTCGATGTCTCGTTGTATATCCAATCCCTTGGAGCTGGTTGCCCGTTCTAAAAGAGAGTGAACGATCCGAAACAAAAAATCTAAACAAACAGGGTGCTCAACTCCACAAACGGGGATGAGCACTTTTTTTAGGTTCAAAGTTTCATTTCCATACTCATTCAAATTGAGGTACACTGGAAAACTGTAGAGATTATCGATCAACATGCAAACTGTGATCTAAGCAGAGGGATTCCATGAACATCAACACGTCACGCGTCACTCAGATTGTTTTTTCAATCGTGATCTCAGCCTGTGCTCAGATTTCATTTGGGCAATATTACTACCTAGCTCAAGAGCTTATATCTCCAAGTGTGAGTACAAATAACTACTTTGGAGCTTCGGTTACAGTTCATAATCAATTCATCGCCGTCGGGACTTTCCAAGATGATGTCTCAGATTTACACGATGGACGCATAAACCTGTTCGATACGAATACAGGAAACTATCTCAGATCTGTGTTTCCACCGACACGAAACTTGAACGGCGGATACGGATGGGATGTCGCGATCGAAGACGATCTCATGCTCGTTGGTTCGTACTCTGCATCAACAGTCCACGGCGCATCTGGAAGCGGATTCCTTCACAACATCAATACAGGGAATCTCATAACAGAATTTGTTACCCAGATCGGTGACCCAGAAGATCAAATCGGATGGAGCGTCGCGATGGAAGCGCCGTTAGCACTCTTGGGAGCGCCCGGAGATGATGAATCGGGACTTAACTCAGGCGCCGTATACGCATTCGCAACAACCTTGCTTTTCGAGATTACAAAGATCAAACCCAATGTCCCAATTGCGAACGAACGCTTTGGAGGATCCGTCGCAATCAAAGGCGATTTCCTTGTCATCGGAGCACCTGGGTTTGGAGGCCCTGAGACTGGATCTGTGTATGTCTTCGATGTCAAAACCGGGATCCAGCTTCGTAGAATCGTCGCTGCGGATTTACAAGGATCAGATTACTTCGGATACAGCGTCGATATCAACATCGAATCTGGGACTCCGATCATCGCGATTGGTGCACCACTCCACGACAGCGCAGGTCCAAGCGCCGGCGCTGTCTATCTCTACAACGCTGCAACAGGAGGTTTGATCCGAAAGATCACTTCCGTTAATCCGCAAACCGGAGACTGGTTCGGACACACTGTCGCGATCGAAAATGAAACACTCGTCGTTGGCGCACTTAGACGCGACGCATCTTCATTCAACAGCGGCAGCTTCTTCGTCTACGACAATATCCTCCCGGGCGGTAATCCAGATGAAATCGACGAGATCATCCCATTCTCTATACCCACAGATCAACAACTCGGATTCCGAGTTGATATCAACAACGGGAACATTGTGGGTTCGGGGATCGGCGCAGGAAGTGCTGAGGGATATGCGACGATCCTGAGGAAATACTGCGACGCAGACATCAACAACGACGGCGAACTCAACTTCTTCGACATATCCGCGTTCATCAAGTTCGGGATCGATTTCAACGGCGACGGACAATTCAACTTCTTCGACATCTCCGGATTCCTCAAC
>JARGPA010000028.1 GCA_029213305.1 Phycisphaerales bacterium | reverse complement strand
AACTCGTCCGCTCCGGCGATGTAGGCCGCTGCTAGAGTTACAGGGTTGGCGCCGGGCGAAGCCACCACTACTCGCGAGCAGCTCGCCGCTCGGGCTGTGATCACAGTCATCAACACAGAACTCGGCAACGGATAACGACCCGCGGGCGCATAGCAGCCTGCAACGCTCACTGGCTCGACAGTATACCCCGCCTGTCCGCCGGGCACTTCGAGCGTCATATCCTTGATCGAATCACGCTGAGCCAAGGCAAAGTGCTCGATACGTTCCGCTGCCCGTTGGAGCGCCGCTCGATCGATTGGATCCATCGCATCGTATGCGCCACGCATCGCATCGGGTCCGAGCACCAAGGGTTGGTCCGGTGTTCGCTCACAAAATTGCATTGCATATGCACGCACACCAGCTTCGCCCTCTCTACGCACTCGATCTACGATCGCCCGCGCCTGATCAAGTACCTGATCACTCACGACGGACTTGATAACCTGCTCGACCTGACTTGGGAGTACGGATTTGAGTAGAGTCATGATTCTTCTCCAATGTAGGCGGGTTTAGCGTTGCCTGATCGGCGCGATACTTTGAGGGCGCGTCGATCGAGCTCACGTTCAATATCGATCAGCGATGCGCCCTTCTGCGCTGCCATTGTAATTGCGAAGAAAAGAACATCGGCGGCTTCATGTACGGATTGGGAACTTGTAGAAGTCTCCGCCAACTCGTCAACCTCCTCACGTAACTTTGCAATGAGAAACGATGGATCATCGAGCAATCGGCGTGTGTAGGAACCTTGCGGTGCGTCGCAGATGCGCTGGACGATGGTTTTCTCGAGCTGATCGAGCCCGTTGACATTACCGAAGCAGGTCCAGGTGTCTTGGTGGCAGAATCCACTGCCCGTCTGATGTACAGTAAATCGCAGCGAATCTCGATCGCAGTCGGACGTTATCCCTAGCAACTCCTGCGTATTTCCCGAGGACTCACCTTTACGCCAGAGACCTTTGCGTGATCGGGAGTAGTAAACACCCTTTCCTGTTTCGATTGACTCGCGCACACTTTGGAGATTGGAATACACCAGTCCAAGTGCTGCGCCGCGTTCATCGCACACCACCGTGGGCCAAAGACCGTCCTCTCGATCGGAGCGCAGACACCCGCAGAAGCCGTCGGCTAGATCAATCGCTCCGGTGTACAGTGCCATACCTATCTGTGTATCAGCGCCAAGGCGATCTACCTGGGCGATCTCGTCGGCGTCGCGGGCCCCGCCCGCGGCGGTGAGCTTAGTTTCACCCGCAATCTCAACGAGCTGCTTCACACGTTCCAGCGGCATCCCGCCCATGCGCCCTTCGCGCTCTACGAAGGTCACAAGAAAGCCTGAGACATATTCACGCAACTCAGACATGCGATCTTCGATCGTTGCATCAGTCTGGGTTTTCCAACCCTCGACAACAACCTTGTCGTGGCGGGCATCGAGGGCAGCAATAACACGATCACACGGAAGTTCACAAAGGATTTCAGGGGTCGCGGCTGTGCCCAAGATCACTTTTTGAGCACCAGCGTCGAGCCAATCAATGGCTGTTTGTACATCACGTATACCTCCGCCAACGCGGCATGGGTGTTGGGCACAGATTTCGCGCATGATCGCTGTGTTGTTACCGATGCCCATGGCTGCGTCAAGATCTATAAGTGCGATCTCGCCTACGTGAGCAAACTTAGCAGCGATTGGTCGTGGGTCTCCCGCGTCGATGGCCTTCTTCTCGCCGCCGATGAGTTGGACGGCCTGTCCGTTCTGTATGTCGATGGATGGGATCATCATGATTGGCGTACCTCGATTCCTCGCTGGGCGAGTTGGTTTTTAAGTTGATTCGGAGTGGTGTGCTGGTCGTGAAAAATCGAGGCTGCGAGCACGGCGTCGGCACCGGCCTCGAGTGCGTCGAGCAAGTGCAATGCGCTGTCTGCGCCGCCCGAAGCAATCACAGGTAAAGTCGTCACTGAACGTACTGCTGCTAACAGTGCGAGGTCGTAACCTGAACGCGTGCCGTCTTGATCGAAACTGGTGAGTAGAATCTCTCCCGCGCCCATCAACTCGGCGCTGTGTGCCCATTTGATCGCATCGATACCAGTGCGATTTGTTCCTGCATGGGTCACGATCTCCCATCCCTCAGCGTCCGCCTGTCTTGCTGCATCAATTGAGAGCACTACGCACTGGGTGCCGACATGGTTGGCCAATTCACGCAGCAGTCCTGGGTTGAGGACGGCTGCGCTATTGATGCTGACCTTGTCAGCGCCAGCTTGGAGTAGATCGATCGCTTGGTCTACATTGCGGACACCTCCGCCGACACTCAGCGGGATGGAAAGCTCACGTCGCACAGCGCGCACGGTCTGCAGTGCAGTAGCGCGCCCGTCGACGGTCGCGCTGACATCGAGCATGACCAGTTCGTCAGCCCCGTTTTGTTCGTATTTAATTGCTTGTTCAACCGGATCGCCAGCGTCGCGCAGGTTTGAGAATTTGATACCCTTGACCACTCGCCCGTTGTCGATGTCGAGGCATGGAATGATGCGTCGCGTCAGCATTGTGTAACCTCCTTGGAGCTTTCGATCCATCTCTTGAGTATGTTGGCTCCCCACGCGCCAGAAAGTTCGGGATGAAATTGGCAGGCGAGGGTTGTGCCGCTTCGCAGGTAAGCGACGAAAGGTCCGCCGTGCTCGCTCAATTTGCCCGACCATCCTTGTGGGATTGACTCGATTCGGTAGGTGTTTGAGAAGTAGGCATAGCCGTCGTCAACACGGTTCCAGCCGTGCTGAGGGGTACGCACCTTGGATGGGAACCGCGTCACATCAGTGTTGATCAGACCCAATCCCATGGTTCTCGGCGATTCTTCAGAAGAGAGACAGAGCAGTTGCAACCCGAGACAGATTCCAAGCAGCGGGTTGTTCTGTTGCACACGTTCGATCACGACTTCGTCGAGCCCGTGTGACCGCAACGCACGCATGCCGGCCCCGAAGCTTCCAACTCCCGGGAGCACAACAAGCGGCGCATCGCGCACCAACTCTGCATCATGCGTAAGAGTGACGGAGCAACCTAGTCTTTTAAAGCACGAGGAAACCGAAGCGGTATTTGCAACTCCAGTGTCGATGATAGTGATTGGATCGGGTGTAACAGTCATGACAGGATCCCCTTAGTCGAAGGTATAGCGTCGCCTCTAGTTATTCGCGTCGCGTCGCGTAGTGCGATGGCGAGAGCCTTAAAGGCGGCCTCCGCTTTGTGGTGGTCGTTGCGGCCGCGGATAAGATCGATATGGAGCGAGGCGCGCATGGTGGTTGCCAATGATTCGAAGAAGTGAGTAACATTTTCGGTGGCCACCAGCCCGAGCATCTCGCGCTCAAACCCGAGCTCAACCTCCGCGTACGCGCGACCAGAGAAGTCGATTACCACGCGTACGACCGATTCATCGAGTGGTGCAAACGCACTGGCAAAACGGGCGATGCCGGTCCGATCTCCAAGCGCCATATCGATGACCTTACCCAGAACAAGGGCGCAATCTTCAATGCTGTGGTGATCGTCAATGAGTAGATCGCCCTTGCATTGCAGTGTGATATCGATCCCACTGTGGCGGGCGAGGGCATCGAGCATGTGGTCGAGGAAACCGAGCCCGGTTGCGATCATGGACTCGCCGGTGCCGTCGATGTTGACCGATGCTTCGATCTGGGTTTCCTTGGTGGTCCGTGTAGTTTGTGCTGTGCGCGGGGTCATAGTGTATCTCCGATAGTATTGAGCGCTGTGAGGAGTTGGTTCTGTTGTTTCGGGTCAGCCGGGACAGTGATACGGAGGTAAGATTCAATGTCCCCACCTTGACGGAAACGGCGCACGCATACACCCTGCTTAAGCAGTGCCGCGTGGGTAGCGGCCGCGTCGTGGAACCGGGTCAGTACAAAGTTGGCCTGCGATGGCAGAGTTACGTTGCCCATCGCCGTAAGAGTTTCTCTGAGTTGCTCGCGATGAGCAATGGTTCGTGCGATCATCGGTTCTCGCAGCGCTCTCTGATCAAACGCCTGCTGAGCAACTGCCAATGAAAGCACTGAGACGGGGTAGGGTCCGCCCACTGTGCGCAACCAGTCGATGATATCTTTCGGTCCGATGGCGTAACCCACTCGTAGCCCTGCAAGTCCCATTGCTTTGGAGAATGTACGCACAACAATGACATTGGGCAGATCGAGCACCTGTTCGATTGGGTCGTCGTAGGCAAACTCGATATATGCTTGATCGAGCAGGACTGTTGCTCCGACTGATTGTGCCTTGCACGCGATCGCGAGAATGGTATCCAAATTTATAACTTCGCCTGTAGGATTGTTTGGTGAGATCAAGGCAACCAGCTTGGTGCGATCATCGATCGCATCAAGCATACGTTGCTCCGGAAAAGACTCATTGAACCAATCAACAACGTTCACCTTTGCACCAGCGAGCTGAGCGTAGCGTGGGATCATCACAAAGTTTGGCGTGTGCATGAGCATGACATCACCAGGGTTCAGTAACGCTCGGCAAACGCGATCAATCGCGTCGTCGCCACCGTTAGTGACGATTACACGCGAAGCATCAATGCCAAACTGCTGAGTAATGTCGCGTTCCAACGCATTGGCATTTGGGTAGCGGGTCAGAGCCTCGGGATCAATCTCCTTGATGACTTCGAGCATCGAAGCATCAACCGGCGCACCTTCGTTGTTGTCAAGAGTGATCGTGATGCGCGCACTTCGCGTGGACGTCACATAGGGCTTGAGCGATCCGATCCGATCGGCGGGTTGTACAACGGGATCATTCATGGCACAATCTGTCCTGGCTGAGTGACGATGATGTCGCTGCCGCCGCGTGCCTTGATCAACGGGATCACTTCAGTGAGTTGTTCACGCAGGACCGCGACTTTGACGGCGAAGCCGTCACTGTTGTACATCGGAGCCACTGTGGGTTGACGCATGCAAGGCAACACTTCGATGACCGGTTCGAGATTTTCGCTCGACACATTAAGCTCGAGCATGACTCGCTTGCGTGCTTGGAGAACCGATCGTATTAGAAGCACAAAGCGTTCAATCTCCTCACGTTTGACCGGGTTCTCCATCGCGGCTTTAGACGCGTACACACGGGTGGTGGAGATCATCAAATCGTCGATGATCCGAAGATTGTTCGCGTCGAGGGTAGAACCGGTCGCGGTGTTGTCGATGATGCAATCTGCATCCTCGGGTGGTAGCACTTCAGTTGCTCCATAACTCCGGATAAGCTTGGCGCTGTATCCATTTTCGTCGATCCAGCGCTGAGTGATGTTGACATACTCGGAGGCGATAACGGTCCTAGTGCGATTGAGCAGCTCGTCTTTGTTGCTCTGTTCGGGCACGGCAGCGACTAGACGGACCCGATCGAGCCCTGTATCAAGTAACTCAACTAAATCCGCGCTGTCCTCAGCCACCCAGTCGGCGCCGGCGAATCCCAGATCGCGTGCACCCAGGTCGAGCATCTCAATGATTGCCCGGGGTTTGAGGATCTTCACATCGTAACTCGGCAATGAGATACTGGGTCGGTAGTCACGTGAGCTGGTGCGGATTTTAATGCCCGCTTCTTCCATGAGCTTTGCGACACCGTCGTACATGCGCCCCTTCGGGATCGCGAATCGGATTGTGTCTTCTGTCTGTTGTGGTGCCATTGACGGCTCCTTGCATTCGGAGCCGACCCCAAGCCGGACACGCATCGAGGTATACACGCCTCGATACGAAAAACGCCGACCAGAGGTCGGCGTTGTGATTGTTGTGATTCAGGTATCCCTGGTTACACGATCATCGCCGACCATTTGGTATGGTTGTGATGATGTACATGTTGGGACTGGATTGAGGTCATTATGCGGATCATACCCTCTTTGTTCGAGCGATCAACCTGGATAGATGCAATGAATTCTCAAGATAGTAAAACGTAAATAGAGCTAGATCTCTTCGTGCCTGATTAAAACAGACTGAATATCGGTCAATTATTTATCCCTTTGAGAGCACAATCAATCGTCAGATTCTCAGAAAGAATAAATTCAGGAATAGTTCGCATCCAATTGCCATTGTGGTTCGAAATCGAGATATACCAGTACACCTGAGGGTAATTCTCTTTGTCAGATAAACAGTGCAATATCGACTCCCGCGGCAAAGCTGTACGCCTTATCTTTGGGCTTATTCTTGTTCTCTTAGCTGGCGTAATTGCTCTAGTGACAGTTGTTTGGAATGTTAATGGTGCTTGGCCTTGGGTGGCTTCCGTTGGTCTCTTCGCATTCGGTGCATTCGCTTTGTATGAAGGCTGGTCAGGGTGGTGCGCACTTAGAGCAATGGGAGTCAAGACTTGGTTGTAGGCCTCTCTCAATCACGGAACATTCTCGCAACCGGTATTGTCCCTTTGTGGCATGGCCATGTTCAAGTTGAACAGTTGACACATTTTTTAAAGCAGATGCTCACGTTCCGAATCCAATGTATCTACGGCTCAATCCGTGTAGTAAGAGGCTTAGATCGATGACGAACTTGCAAGGTAAACGCATTTGGATCACAGGCAGTAGTCTAGGAATCGGACGCAGTCTAGCTCACGAGCTGGGGACTCGTGGCGCAAGTGTTGTATTGACTGCTCGGAACGAGGAGACACTCAACACGGTTGGCCGCGAAGTTGAGAATCTCGGCGGCAAGGTCTCAATCAAACCAGGAGATGTCACGGATCTTGAGCGTATGAAATCGATTATCTCTGAGGTTGAATCCGAGTGGGGTGGGATCGATATCCTGATAGCAAATGCCGGAACCCATATTCCTTCTGACCCAGTTCAGTTCGACGTTGATGAATACCTCAATCTGATGAACATCAACTATGGTGGGATGCTCCGCTGCATGGAAGCGGTAATCCCGGGCATGCTTGAACGCAGATCAGGAAGGATCGTGGGAGTGGCGAGTCTCGCAGGTCTGCGTGGAATGCCGACCGCTGCTGCGTATAGCGCGAGCAAAGGTGCGATGATTAACTTTTTGCAGAGCAGCCGCTTTCATCTGCAGGACCACAATATCGGTATCACAATCGTGAATCCCGGATTTGTCCGAACTCCGCTCACTGACAAAAACGACTTTCATATGCCGTTTCTCATTGAACCTGAGAAGGCTGCTCAGATTATCTGTAATGCGATAGCTCGTGAACGAAGTGAAGTTTCATTCCCATTCCCATTCAGCTGGACCATCCGGTTGTTACGGATCATTCCTCACCCAATATACAACTGGATAATGACACGAGTATGGCGACGCATGAAAAACAACTAAATATCGCAGTAGTCGGCGGCGGGATCGCGGGGATTACCGCCGCGTATCTGCTTTCTAAGAAGCATAATGTAACGCTGCTTGAACGTAACGACTATGTCGGCGGGCATACCAACACTGTCTCGGTTCAAAAGAAAGACGGTGTACTTCCTGTCGATACTGGATTTATCGTATGTAATCCGAAAACTTACCCAACTTTCTATCGACTGCTTGCAGAATGGGGAGTTTCGCTTCGTGACAGCGACATGTCATTTGGGTTTCATTGCGATCAGACAGGCGTCGGGTATGCAGGTCCTGAAGCCCGAGATTTCTTGAGAAAGCCATCAAATCTTTTGAGTCCAAAGCTGCTCTGGATGATTCGTACGCAAAGTCGGTTCAACCGTCGTGCGGCGGCTGATCTTGAAAATGGAACTCTCAATGATCTATCGCTTGGTGAGTATCTTAAGAAGATTGGTATCAACGAATTCTTTATTGATCACTATCTTATTCCGTTAGCTGCGTCGGTTTGGTCGAGCCCTGACGCAGAAATGGCGAGATTCCCCGCGCAGACTTTTATACGATTCTTCGCGAATCATGGTTTACTTGATATCCGCAAACGACCAACATGGCAGACCGTCGTTGGCGGGAGCTCGGCATACGTCAACGCATTTCGTGCCCAGTTCTGTGGTCGTCTGTACACCGATTCGCCGGTAGAGTATGTTGCTCGTGAGAACGGTGGAGTTTTAGTTACACTGAAGAATCAAGAAACTACTCGTTACGATCATGTCGTCCTTGCATCGCACGCAGACGAATCACTCGCTATGCTGACTGATCCTACTGGTGCTGAGCGATCTGCGTTGTCATCGTGGAGCTATCAAGATAACCATGTGCAGCTCCATACCGATCATACGGTTATGCCATCTGATCGAAGGCTTTGGTCGTCATGGAACTACCGTCGGCGATCTATGACAGATTCAACAAGTCCTGTCAACATTACTTACTACATGAACCGCTTGCAGGGTCTTGAGACTCCTGACGACTACTTCGTCTCGTTGAACTCGAAAGGGTTAGTTGATCCGGAGAAGATTATCTACTCTGTCGACTACTCACATCCCGTGTACACATCACGCTCTGTCGAATCACAACAAGATATTCGATCGATGAATGGAACACAGAACACATGGTTCTGTGGAGCATACATGCGCTACGGGTTTCACGAGGATGCTGTGGTATCCGCAAACGAAGTCGCGGGTCAGTTTGGAATCTCAATATGAACTCCCAGATCTATAAGGGCGAGACTACACATTGTCGGCATATGCCTCGAAAACATGCATTCAAATACCGCATGTTTTGGATGGGGATTGATCTCGATGAACTTCCCAGTCTTGATCGAAATCTCTCAGCGTTCGGGTACAACCGCAGTGCATTGGTCTCTATCTACGATCTAGATTATGGCGGGCCAGGAGAGGGTGATCTCAACAGTCGAATCAGGAAAATACTCAATCGTGAAGGTGTGCATGAGCCTATCGATCGAATCAAACTTATGACGATCCCGCGCATTGCTGGGTATGTTTTTAACCCTGTCAGTTTTTATCTCTGTACAGATCCTGATGGTTCGATCAGAATCCTTATCGCGGAGGTGCGCAACACTTTCGGTGAAATGCATCACTATGTTACCAAACTCGAAAATATCGATCCGGGAAGCTCAGAAAATCTCCAGTGTACGATACCAAAAAAATTCTATGTGTCGCCTTTCTTGAGGGTGGATGGTGAATACAAAGTCCGATTAAGACAAGCAGAGAATGAGTTCTCGATCTCCATCAGTTTGTTTGAAGAAAACAAGTGTGTTCTTTCTGCTTCGATGATGGGAGAAGGCAAAGAGCTCAACACCAAGAATCTAAATCTTGCTCTTTTACGATTCCCCTTCTTTGCTCTGACGATCATGACAAGAATCCACTTGCAAGCGCTCAAACTGTTCTTTGCTCGTGGATTGAGGATGTCCGAGAAACCGGCCCCATCTCATCCATCAACCGTTCCTGCATCTCATATTCCTTGGTGGATGCGACTGCGAACTGCTCTTGTGCGATCAGCGGCGCACCGTCGTCCGCCGCTGAATCCTGACTCACAATCGATCATTCCTACGAAGGATTCACAATGATAAACAAAAAATCACCAATCCAGTTTGATTGCACGCCCGAAGTGGCGGAGCAAATACCCAGCAAGTATGAACCAGAATTCGATCTAGCAACTCGTCGGCGGATTGATCGCGAAGGAATTTTCGGGCTTGGCGAGACATTCGAAGAAGGACTCTGGTCAACAGATCGTCTTGACGAGTATCTTGCAGAAGTTTTCGCCTCCGAAGCTCCACGTATCTCCACGTTCGCGTGGTCTCGGATGATACTTGCTGTACTGGACAAACGAATTTTTAATCGACAAGCAGGGCGCGGTGCTTTCAACATCGGAGAGAAACACTATGACATTGGTAATGATCTCTTCCGGAGTATGCTAGATAGCAGTATGTCATACACCTCCGGTTACTGGGCCACAGCAGATACACTTGAGCAAGCTCAAGTAGCAAAGCTTGATCTGATATGTCGAAAGCTCGACCTCAAACCCGGGCAGCATATTCTTGATATTGGCTGCGGCTGGGGGAACTTTGCTGAACATGCTGCAAAACACTACGGTGCTCGGGTTACCGGCGTGACTGTATCTAAGGAACAGGCCGAGTTCGCTCGCAAGCGTTGCGAAGAATTACCTGTCGATATTCGTCTTCAGGATTATCGCGAGCTTCATGAGTGTTTCGATCACGTGGTTTCGATCGAAATGATTGAAGCTGTAGGTCGGAAGAACCTGCCAGCGTATTACCGTGTCGTTGATCGTTGTCTCCAAGACGGCGGGCTCTTCGTACTGCAGGTCATTTCTGGGAACACCTTAACACGCAACTCTGATCGCCGATTGGATCAGTTCATTCTTTGGCTTGTTCGCTATATATTTCCAGATGGATATTTGCCGCGAACTGACGAGCTCCTTCCCCCTCGTGATACCGGTTTGAGAATAGAAGACTGGCACAGATACTTCGATGACTATGAACGAACGCTTCTCGCTTGGGCTTCACAATTCAATGAGCACTGGGAGCAGATTGCCGATCAATATGACGAGAGGTTTCGACGTCGCTGGAACTTTTATTTGAACGGTTGTGCAGCGATTTTTCGATCGCAACTCATTGATGTAAGTCAAATTGTCTACACAAAGGGACAGGCATTAACTCGGTACCATCCAGTTCGCTGATTTATTCATCAGCCAAGTGCAGCTTTGAGAGTACGGACTACATCAAAAGTTAAAGGAATCTACTATGCGAAACGCAATCATTGTTTTTTCACTCGGTTTCATCATTATGGCAGTTGGAATTGCCTATGCATTGATACAGGGTAACTTCTTTGACGAGCTTGAAATCATGCGTCCGCTACCTTGGTTTCATCTCTCAATGCTCGATCTTTACATCGGATTTTTCCTGTTTTCCGGATGGATTATTTTTAGAGAAAAGACTCTGATCCTCGCGATTGTTTGGATCGTTCTCTTGCTCTCACTAGGAAATCTGATCGCGTGTCTGTACGCAGTAGTTGCTCTAGTACGCTCGCGAGGAAACTGGCAAATCTTCTGGATGGGAGCTTGCACTACCTAGAGCAGACTACGCCAAGAATTGCGAGTTGTCTGACAAAGAGTGCGAGTGCTTGGTTGAGATTAAAAAAACAATCTGCATTCATATCATGTTTCGCAAAACAAAAATTCTATCACACAGAGGCAGTGGAGTTTTAACCACGTAGAGAGTTCTTATCAATATACAGCGAATCTAAAGTACACTTTAAGCTTGTATATTTGAGTGTTGGGGATACCAAGCTGTTTTCGGAGAGACAGAAAGCCATTTTGTTCCAATACACTTTGATCGAAGAAAAGGAATTAGAAACAGCATCTCGAAAAGATGCTGTCTCTACCTTTTCTTGCAGTGACGATGTATCACACGCTGAAACGATTTATCTGTACAAGTTAGTTTTAAATCTAATCCTCAAGTTTCATCCTCAACTTAGTTCACATTAAGTTGATTTCATTATGGACATCCATTACTGAACTGTGTGAGGAACGACGAGATATCGAAGAAGTTGAATATCCCATCATTTGTGAGATCGGCAATAGGGTCTTGCGTACTAAATGCATTTAAGAATGCTGAAACATCAAAGAAGTTCAGAGTTCCATTGTTGTCGTAATCGATAGGGCATGTCTGCGCTGTGACTCTGAGAACCACGGCTGCAGGAGTACTTAAAACATCCGGATCACCAACAGGATTGTCAGGGTCGCCCACTTGTGCGACAAGACGATAGTTAAAGGAATCAATGCCTTCGTATCCAGGGTTAGGCGAGTATTCGAATGAGCCATCAGCGAAAACGGTGAGCGATCCGTTAGCCGGCGGGGTGTGTTCCGGAGATAGGAAGTAGTCAAGATCAACCATCAGATCATCGTTGTCAATGCGCCCTTCTTGGCCGATATCGTTGGACATCAGTCCATCGATTGAATCAATCGAAGTTTGACCAGAGACTAGATAAGTATCGTCGATAGCAAGATCAAATGCATGATCACGCAGGCCGCGAAGATCTGCAAGTACAAACTCAACATACGGGAAAGAAGGAGCAGGGGTGTTGAGTGCAAGATCGATTTCAGAAGCTAGAGCTGCGAGGCGCTGGTCAAAGTGTGCCGCTAAAGTGGGAATATCACTCAATACTGGACCACCAAGGACTCCCGAGTCCGCATCCTCAGCAGCAGCGAGGACCGCGCTCCACTCTGGGGTATCAACCCATAAACCTCCTGCACTAGGGAGTCCGCGGAGTGCCGAGTGAAGTGCTTCGCTTGATCCGATTGCATCGGATGCACCTAAAGTTAGATATCCATCGAGTAGAGCACGAGTGTCGGCCATGCTCGCTGAGATCATTTCATACGCAGCGGGTGGATCCGCGAACTCAGCAATCAACCAGTCTCGCATATCTGTACGCGCCATATCCAATCCTGTCTCGATTGCATCCGCTTGGAAATCGATAGCGCCTGTACTGGTACTTGACCGATCCTGTAATACCCGCAAACGAGACATATACAGAATATTGTTCACTCGGATTTGCCCCGCGAGATAGGAGTTTCCTACGAGATTACCTAGATTGATTACATTGTCAATTCGAGTCCAAGCTTCGCTAAAACGCTGTTGGTAGAAACTGAAAGGTTCGAATCCTGTGTACCGAATCCAACCAGTGCCGGTGTTGTATTCAATTCGGTAACGCAACGTTCTCTCGAAAGAGTATTGTGCATGGTTTGCACGAAGGATCGTTGTCATTTCGCCGTTACCGTTTGGTTGAACTGAGCTTGTGAAACCAACTCCAAGGTCTGGGCGTGTGATTCGCATCATGGCAAGTCGCTCAGCAAGGTCTGCACGTGCAAAGTCACCCGATTCGCCCAGACGCGTATCTGAGAAGAAGATCTCATTTCCACGGTGCGTGAATCCGGTGCTGGCCACAGATCCTGCTCCACCGATAAAAGTAACAGGTGTGCTCGCAGGCGACACAATCTGGTCGATCGGACCCCACGCGTCAACTATCGCACCTCCGCTCGAGAGTCCCAATTCAGTGGCGGCCTCCTCAACACTCGCTTCGACAAGTGTTTGAAGGATGCTTACATCGTCTGTTGCTCTTTGAAGTAGTGCATTGAATAAATCATCTCGGTCTCGAGTTGCACTCGCGAGTGATGAAATTCGTTGTCCTTGATCAATAATCTGATCAATCTGAGGTGGGTTCCCACCCCCTGCGTTTTGCTGTGTTTGAAGCAAGTAGGCAAAGTACCACGGGCTCTCTTGGGAGAGCTGAGAATATGAGGCCGCAGCCTGTGACCATGGGGAAGGAGCAGGAGTTCGCCCAGAGCTGATCGGTCCGAGTACGGGTTGTCCTTCGCTAGTGACGAGCCCAGATGGTATTCGCCGTAATTCATTGATAAAACGCGCTACAGCGGCATCGCCGGAGAGTACATCAGACGCATTTTCGATTGTTAATGTCAATGGCTGATTGTCATCAACACCTGCGAAAGAGGATGTTTGAGAGGTGAATGTCGAGAATGTAGTAAAACCACTTGCTGCGCCGACGAAGCTTGGAGATTGGTTGTTGTATGCGAGATCAAAACCAGTTTTGTTTCGGTAATCCAGTACTTCATCAGTCTGTGAAGTGAGATCAACGAGCAGCAAGTTCTGTGCAAATCCGAAGAGTGCTTCTTCAATCCTGTCGAGCGTGCTACGTACTGATGCTATGTCAGCAATGAGTGTCTCGATACCGTCTTGTATTAATCCAAAAGATGTAATCATGGTTTCGAAGATCACATCGAGCTTCGCATCAACGATATCAAATCGCTCATTCATCTGAATGCGCAGATCTTCGACTTGATCACGGAGATCAGTGATCTGGTTAAAGATCTGTTCATCGACACTCGCTGGGCCATCACCCAAGCTATCTGCGACACTGAACACGCCTGAGACGACACCCGCTAGAGAAGAAGCGCCGCTCATAAGATTTCCACTTGCGTACGCTGCGCCAAGTCCGCCGAGTGATGAGATGATTCCGACTGATTCTTGAGCGATTGCAAGTTCGTTGTTGACTTGCAGTTGGAGCCCTGCGAAAGAGCGTGCATGCTCTGCGGCATACACCACATCAGGGTAGCTCGACTGTGAGAGCAATAGAGTGCGTGCGAATACAGAGACTCGCTCGTCTGCAGTCTCTCGGAATGATTCGATGAGCGATTGGCGCCGAGCGTCAAGGAATGCAATCGCATCCGCATGGTCGGGATGATCCGGATCTGAAGCTGCAGTAAAGAGATCAATCGAATCGACAGTTAAACCACTCTGAACAATTGCTTGTCCGATCTGGGTGAGTGTAGTTTCTGCTTCTAATTGGATAGATTCAATCTGCGAAAATACTTCAGATTCGATCGCTGTGTGTGCACCAACGTTATCACGGATTGCGACAAAACCAGCAAAGTCGGGGAGCCCTAAGAGTCCAGTGTTCACCGCTTCGTGTATCGGGTTGATCTGGCCCAGCATTGGTGTGTATCCCAATGATTCAAGATATGTTACGCCTGCTTGAGAGAGACCATCTACACGCTCGCCAGTCGGGCTCACACCTGCGAGCACAGCAGTAATTGCATCTGCAACATGAGCCTGATTGATCATTCGTTGAGTGGAGACAAGCTCAAACTTGGCCATCCGTTGTTGGGATTGCCCAAAGCTTTCAAGACCTGGAAGGTTCATTTTAAGCAGCTCTAAGACTCGATCCGCGACGCGTCTATCGGTTCCATCAAGGGTGTTGTTGTCTACAACTCGGGTCGAATACACTGCAGTAACCATTGAACCCGCACGGATGAGTAGTTCATCATCGGATATAGATAATGCAAGCGCTTCGTCATATGCCAAGACAAAGGCAGAGAGTTGTTCAGGAGTCGCAAATGGGTTGGATTCTGCGAATGCCCAAAGTCCGGTGATCCCTGCAATCATGCGCGGATTGGTTAAATCTTCAATATACTCTTGTCGAGTGTACTCAGAAGCACGGATCGCATCGATGAGTTGGAAATACTCTTGTTCATCGTCCACAGGAATGTCGATCGCAAATGCAGAAGTTTCAAATTTTGTGCTCAATATGAGGGTCAGAAAGACCATGAGGGAAACAATGCGCGATGTATTGTTGTGGAATACGTACATAGTGAACTCCTAAGTGAAAAAACTTCAGCCAGTGCGAGCGAAAAGAATCAGCCGCTACTAACCAGAGCGAGAGTTGACTCCTTCGCGCCCAATGGTTTTCGGAAAAAAGTGTATTTTGATTTAAAATGAGGTTTCAAGGCTGAAAAGGGCGAACTTGCTCAACGAGAATGATGACTGATTTTCGGTGATTCTGAAGAAGATTCGAATTGCTATGGGTTCGGAAACTCTATCGAGCTTTCAAATGAACCAGCGTGAACAATAACTTGGACAAATAGCAGATAGAATTGTTGAACTGCTGGGGGGCGGGGTTTCTGCTAGAATCATGATTGTTCTAGATAGACTGGATTCTATATGTTTAAACACACTCTGAGAGACTGACGATAATGATCCTTGAACGAAGCACCAAACTGCGACTCCTCACCGTGTTCTTGTTCTACTTCACGCAGGGAGTCCCGATCGGACTGTTCTTTTACGCGATTCCTGCATGGCTCGCGTCCAACGGTGCCTCGACGACTGCTATCGCCGGCGTTGTCAGCGCGTCGATACTGCCCTGGACGATGAAGTTCTTCTTGGGTTTTGTCATGGACCGCTACACATATCTGCCGATGGGCCGCAGACGGATCTGGATAATCGGTGCGCAATCCACGATCGTTACATCTCTCTTGCTCGCGGCGATCCTCTCGCCGGGGTCCGACGAAATCTGGATGCTATCGCTCCTCGGCTTCCTCGTGAACTCGGGTACCGCGTTCCAAGACGTCTCGATCGACAGTCTCGCAGTCGACATCATGCCCGAAGACGAGCGCGAGAAGGCGACCGGGATCATGTTCGGCGGCCAGGTGCTTGGGATTTCGTCGACGACGTTCGTGGCTGGACAACTCATCGCTCGTCATGGCACAGTGGCCGGGTATCTCGCCGCGGCGGTGGTGGTGGGTTGCGTCCTGTTCTTTGGAGTCTGCATACGCGAAAGAGAAGGCGAACGGCGCTTTCCATGGAGCCAGGGAGAGGCGCACCCTCGCAACGTAACACTGCAAATTGAGGCATGGAAACCACTCTTAGTCAACAGCGCCAAGGCGATGGTCGCTCCTCTCAGCCTGATGGCGCTCATCGTCTTCCTACTGAGGACTATGCCGTCCGGCGTCGCCGAGGCCTATCACCCGGGTCTCGCCACGAATATCGGTGGCTGGTCGCAGACTGGATATACCGACATGATTTCGGCGGCGCAGTTCGCCGTGGGGATCTTCGCCCTGACCGTGGGCGGGTGGTTGGTGTCCAAGATCGGTACCCAGCGATCTGCGTTGGGCATGTGCATCTTGATCTGCCTGTTCGCAATCGGGTTCGGTCTGGCTCGTCCGTATTGGAGCAATGGACCGTTGTTGACGATCTACTTCTGGCAGATCGAGTTTTTCGGCACCATGGCGGCGGTGGCGTTCATCCCCATCGCGATGCGGCTGTGCGATCCACGCGTCGCCGCAACGCAATTTACGCTGTTCATGGCCGCCTCGAATGTCGGGCGTCCAATGGGCAATTCCATCGCGGCGGCAACAGACGAAGCGGGAAGTCCTCAGGTTATGTACTTCGTAATCGGGGGCGTCTTCGCACTACTGGCACTCATCATGCGGTTCGCTCGCTTTCCGTCCAGCGCCCCAGAGATTGAGGAAAAGATCGAAGAAGCGCAGCCCGTCCAGCCGGAGAAGCCGGCGCCACCGATCAACTAAGTTCGTGGTCTTCGAGATGAATGAACCGACTGCTGTTCAGCTATCTAAACATTCTGGTGGGTCTCTAGTTTGTAGTGGGCATAGCTCCCCTATGCTCGCATCTCATGCAAAAATCAGGCATTCATCTGTTCTTAAAGGCATCGATACGGTTTTCGAACGCCTTGAGGGTAACAAATGGAGCGATTCTTGAGAGACTGAACGTTATGTATTTGATTACTCTCCGATTGAATATATTGAGTACGAAAGGGCGTTCGAATTGGAGATCCATGCGATCACATTGCGAATATTGCTCTTGTTGTCTGTATTGAATATTGGATTCGTCTTGGCCGAGAATCACTCTCTTAGAGGGTTGGATATTGTCTTCATTCGAATCTAGTTGTTTGTGACTGGAACCTGAGTGATGGAGGTGATGTTTACATCTCATGGATCAGATTAGATCTGTAGTTGTTTCGAACCGCATGGATACAGTACTGGAGTATGTTATTGATCCGATTGGATTTCAGTGTTCGAATACTTTTCTACAAAGAGATCGTTGTAGGGAGTATTTTGTTCACGAACATTGATAAGTGAACTAAATTTGTAAGAGCTAGACTTGCTTACTTATTTTTTTGGTCGGTGTGCCCTTGCATAGAGTTTATTCTTCACAACAGTTCCCGGCACTTAGACACCCAGGCATTGATCGTATGTGGTAGAATCTCGATAATCGTAGACCTATCACTAACTAGATGGAGCAGTATGAAATCGATCGCCGCACAGGTCATCATCCTAACTCGACAACGCAGTTCTCGCCGAAATCTGAAGGCGTTGGGCAAGTTCATAGTCGCGCTGATCGCGATGATTATGGTCTACACATTTATCTTTCACCTCATTATGGATTACGAGGGTAAGGAGCATACTTGGTTAACCGGTTTGTATTGGACCCTTGTAACGATGTCTACTACCGGGTTTGGTGATCAGACTTTTCAAAGCGATCTAGGCAAAGTTTTCACGATTGTCGTTATCCTTTCTGGGACACTTTTCCTGCTTGTCTTGCTCCCGTTTACATTTATCCAGTTCTTTTACGCGCCATGGGTCGAGTCGCAAGCACAAGCGAGCGTGCCCAAGAGTCTCCCCGAGAGTGAACGCGATCATGTACTGTTTACTCGACTGGACCCAGTCACAGAGGCGCTCATTCGGAAACTCGATCAATTCGGGCACTCCTATGCACTGATCTGTGAGGAACTAGACATGGTGCAGAGGTACCATGACCAGAACTACCGAGTTATGTATGGTGATCTGGATGACCCAGAGACTTATGAAGCTGCCCGGTTTGGGCAGGCCGCGTTGCTTGTATCCACTCTCTCCGATACCGCGGACACCACGGTTTGCATCACGGCACGGGGAGTCAACGATTTTACTCCGATTGTCACGACAGTTGAGGACCCGATCTCAACAAAGATCCATGAAATGGCCGGGGCGAGCAACATTATCCGCCTCCCTGAGATCATGGGTATGGCGCTGGCGCGATGCAGCTCCGGCGGTGACGCAATTACTCATACCGTTGCATCATTTGATTCCATCCATCTTGCAGAAGCCAACGCTGCAAGAACTCCACTTGTTGGTAAAACCCTCAAGGAAAACCGATTGGGTGATCTAGGAGTGAGTGTCGCAGGGTTGTGGGAAAGGGGGACTTTCAAGCTTGCTCGACCCGAAAGTGTTGTAGGACCCAATACTGTTCTGATGGTTGTCGGATCAGAAGAACAACTACTCAACTACGACGAGCATTTCGCGATTTATGGAGTATCCGGTGAACCCGTCATTATCATCGGTTCAGGGCGCATCGGAAGCGCAACTGCAGAAGCGCTGGACGCACGCGGTGTGCGATACTGTGTTATAGAAAGAGACGCACGACGCGTTAAGAACCCCGACATTACAATTGTCGGGAACGCTGCGGACCCTAAAGTTCTTGAGCAAGCTGGAATTGGTACAAGTCCCACAGTCATCATCACGACGAACGATGATGATACGAATCTCTATCTGACATTACTTTGTCGACAATCGAATCCTGATATAGAGATCATTGCTCGATGTACACTCGACAAGCATGTCCGGGCGCTCCATAAGGCCGGCGCAGACTTTGTGCAGTCCTATGCGTCAATCGGCGCTTCAAGCATTTTTAATCTTCTCCAGAAGAGCAGAGTTGTTACCGTCACTCAAGGGCTCGATGTTTTTCGTGTTAATGTTCCAAATGATGTCGTTGGGAAAACGATCGCGCAATGTGGAATTCGTGAGAAAACAGGATGCACGATAATAGGGTACCACAAGGAAGACTTACTTGAGTCCAATCCTCGACCTGATACGATTTTAGAGCGCGGGCACGAGATGCTTATGATCAGTGATTGGGAATCACGCAATAGTTACTTCAAAACTTACAATGCCAGTTAAGCTGATTCATTGATAGTTTTCTTGTTCTATGTCAGGTATATCACGATTGCTGAAATGATTTTTGAGTGACATGGATGAGATCTGTCTGTCCACTCTCTGTTTAGATTTGGCTGCTTGGTTCAGTATTTACTGTACTATGAAGTTTGGTTTTTGAGTATCACGAGTTTCGTAATCATTGTTGTAGGCTATCAATGCGATGCAGATTTTGACAATGGCAGCTTGCTCGACTTCTTCGATATCTCCGCATTCTGACAGGAGTTTAATAACGGAAGTGCGTAGTTGATACAGACGAATCATTTGATAAAGAAGTGTCTTCATAAAACATAGTTGAATACATCCTGTTGATATCAATTGTTACAGAATCGGTGTCGTCCTCATGGCGAGGATTCCATTGTTAGTTGCTGTAAAAATATGAAAAAATAAATGCTACTAGTTAAGTGCTTTTAAAATTGGGTCATGGAAAATGAGCGGGAGTTTTCGGTTGGTCTCACAGAATTAAGTTTTCCAGAGTATCGGTATGCTGGGGTTTGGATAGGTGTAATACCGAGTGCTTGTTGAGAAAGCATTGGAGCAACATACGGTTTTGAGGTGTTGCAATAGTTGGTCGCAGGTGCGTTTAGGTTTTCAAAGAGCCCATCATCAATGAGTTGAACCAAGGTCATGTTTGCGAGCGCTGGGAAGAGTGAGAACTTGCTAGGAATCACGGCATAACGATTTTGGGCGAGTTCGTAGAGTTTGGGTCCAAATGTTCGCGAGTCTTTGTCAAGAGTTGCAACTTCAATCTTCCTAGCCATGTGCCATGCAATACGTCTGCCATCGAAGGCTTGGTTACCGAAGACAGACTTAATTTTGTGCATGATATGATGCGCCGTTTTGATACATTCATCGGGTGTGGGTTGGTCGGATAACGAAGTGGAGTCGCCGATAGCGCTGAACCCAGTTTCATTTGAAGCAATTGACGGGTGTGCAATGTGGCTGACATTGTTCGCTGGATCCTGAGCAACTCGGACAATATTGGGAGCATCAAGGCATGGTGTCGTCGAGACTATAACACCCGATCTACGGGAGAATGTGATGTGAGGCTGGTTTGGAATATTGTACCCAGTCGTAATCAATGTATGAGAGGCATGGACCTGTCGCCGCAATCCGTTTACATTTTCTAGAGTGATTGGTTCGTTCGTATCGGATCCTTGCAATTCGATTGCTCGATGGCCAGTTAAGAATTTGGTGCCGTTGGATATTGCTGAATCTGCGAGAGAAGAGATGATGTTGCAAGTCATCATCGATCGATCTGTGGTAGATATGGTAGTATATCTGTTGGTGTCAATTTGTTTCGATGGATCGAAAGAACAACCAATGGCGCGGAGGCGTGTGGTCATCGCATGGACTTGTTGAGTCCAAGATGTTTGGTCCGGTTTGTCAAGAACAAATTGAATGGAATCACCGAACCACGGTTTGTTGGTTTGGGTATCCAAATTGAGATTGCAGTTGAGATGATGATTGAAATCTTGTGCGTTCGCGTAATCGCGTTCGAGAATTTTGTGAGATTTCACACAATTGAGGTAGCTCTCGCTTGAATCCAAACGGGTATAAAGGGAACCAGTGTGGAACCAGCCTTGAAGACCTGAGGAGGAGCCCGACGCGAGCATTGGTGCGCTGTCTGCAACTAGAATCCTGATATGCTTGTTCTGTCTTTTTGCTTCGCGTGAGATTCGTTCAGCGATCGAGATACCCGCGATCCCAGCACCAATAATTAGTACATCACAATGAATTGGAGCACTGCTCATGACTCAAGCTCGCTGAGTCTTTGAGCAGCAAGAAGCAAAGCAAGTGTAGAGTCCGCGTCCCCTAGATTGTTTCCGATCGAAGAGGGCTTTGTCAGGCGGGAAATCGCTTCATTGAGTGAGACGGCTTCGATACTGATGATGGTCTCGCCGGATTCGTGTTGGGTGTTACCTTCAAGAGTGACATTGGTCGCAAGGTAGAAGTGACACGGGCAGCAGGCGAAGCCGTTTGCTATATGGAGAGTGGTAAGATGCTCTAAAGATTTCGTGTGGGCGCCAATTTCTTCTTGAAGTTCAGCGCGTGCGCATTGTTCAGGTGTTTGCCCTGGTTCGATCCGTCCCGCGGGGATCTCCCAGCAGTATGCGTCAAGAGTGTATCGGTATGACCGAATAAGAACTATGCGACCATCGTTGAGGACTGGGACTACGAGGGCAGAACCAGGATGCTCGACATAGGTGTATGTTCCCCTTTGGTCGTTAGGGAAAGAGACTTGATCACTACGAACTGAGAACCATTGCGAATCGTAAATAGATTCGGATTTATGGACTTGCCATCCAAGCTCGCGTCCCAAGGGTTTTTCTGAATCGGCACTCATACGCGAGTCTCACTTGGAATGTCTTGAGTAATAGGAAACACAGGGCGCACGCTTTGTGCAAAGAGTGTCATGCTTTCATGGACACTCTCAAAGGGCATATTGCCGACTTGGAGATGCATACTGATGACACCTGCGCCGAGGGTATCTTGGAGGCGTTTGATTTGATTGACGACCGTTTCAGGTGATCCGCAAAGGACGGTTTGAGCTTCGAGTCGTTCCTCAAGCGTCGGCGGGTTTTCTTCAGTTGGGGAAAGCCCGTACCCATTTCCAGCAGCTGCGATTTTTCGTTTTTCGTTGTTGAAGGTGCCGCTGAGCTTAGTGTATTGGTAGTCGAGGGCAGGTCTGAGTTTGTCGAAAGCCTCTTGGTCAGTTGATGCGATGCAAGTTTGGAGACCGACAGTGAATGTGTCAGGATGAGGCACCCAGTTGTCAGCGGTTGCGATGGATCGGTAAGCGTCAAACGACTCTCCGATACGATCGATAGCATCCCGATTGTACAGATGGATGGCGCCGATCATGGCGCGTTGGTGGGCGGCTTGCTCTGCGCTAGTGACGCTGTTAGCACTTAGCAAATAAGGTGGGTGAGGATCCTGAAATGGGCGAGGCCAGAGTGAGACTTTGGGGAATTGGTAAAACTCGCCATCCCAAGCAAAGGTCTCTGGGTGCGTCCAAGCTTTGGTTACAAGTTTGATTGCTTCGTTAAAACGGGAACGTGATTCATGTGGATTGATGTTGTAAGCTGAGTAGTTCTGCGGAACGCCGCGAATGAGCCCCGCGATGACACGGCCTCTACTTTGAATGTCGAGCATAGCCATTTCTTCAGCGACCCGTATCGGATTGAGCAGTGGGAGTGGAGTACCCATAGTAACGAGTTTGACGCGTTGAGTTCGAGCAGCTACGACACTCAACAATAAGAGTGGGTTAGGTGTTAACCCGTATGCAGTCATATGATCTTCACCCATGCCGACCCAATCGAATCCGCATTGTTCAGCATATACGAGTTGTTCGATCGCAGCGTCATAGCATGTCGCGCAACGCGAAGCATCGAAGGTGTCCGATGGGAACGGCCACGCATCTGGGCGCCGATCTAGATCGGGCCAAGGAACAGGAGTAAAGCAGCAAAACTTCATGACGATGCTCTATCGGCGTAGACACTGCGATATGCATCGCGGATCTGCTTGGAATCTTCCTCAGTTGTGCCTGAAGTAATCGGCGGGCAAATGTGCCGTGGACACCATTTCTCAGAGATCGGGAGCCCTTCCTTGGGATGTGCAACATCAGAGAAGACAGGTTGTAAATGACAGGGTTTGTCGTAGACACCTCCGCCGGGGATGACACCTTGTGCTTTGAGGGCTTCTTTGATTTCGGACACTGATCGTGAATCGTCTTCAGGGTGTTTGACAATCAATTTGTACCCACTGAATTGGGACATGTGATCAACGGAGCACCATTCGAGTCCGAGGGATGGTAAGAACTCAGTAAGGTCAGAAACTCCACGTTCGCGTCGAGCAACCATATCGTCTAGTTTGCGAAGTTGGACAAGACCAATGGCGGCCTCGATCTCATTGAGTCTCCAACTGTTGCCAAGGTCCGTATGTTCGTTTCCGAATGCTGCGCCGCCTTTACCTTGATTGCGAAGAGAGCGAGCCATGTTTGCGATCGCTTCGTCATCGGTCGTAATCATGCCTCCTTCTAGTGTTGTCATGACCTTGGTTGGGAAGAAAGAGAATGCGCCAGCGTCACCAAGGGAGCCTGCTTTTCCCTCAGGTAAGGCGCTGCCGTGGGCGTGTGCTGCATCCTCGATCATGAACAGACCGTTTGCTTTGCAATAGTCGATCGTTTCGATGAAGTCAGGGGCAATGAGCCCGCCGATATGTACCCATATTGCGCCAGCAATGTTTTCGTGTTTATGGACTTGCTCGAGCATCTTTAGATTAGGCATGAAAGTTGAGGGGTCCATATCGACATAGACCGGGCGGGCGCCGGCGTGAAGGATCGCGGCGACAGTTGCAAAGTTGGTATTTGTCGGGACTGCTACTGCTTTCCCTTCTACATTTTTACTTCGAAGAATAATCTCAAGGGCGGCCGTCCCTGTGGAAACACTAACCGCGAACTTTGTGCCGACATACTTTGCAAATGCGTTTTCGAATGCGTCAGTTTTGGGACCAAGAATCAATTGTCCGGATTCAAGTATCTCACCAACCGCAGATTGAATCTCTGTTCGTTCCGCGGGTGAGATATCTAAGAAAAACGGCTTTACGAGTCGTTTCGTCTGAGTTGATGTCAATGTAATGCTCTCCAATAAATCTCTATTGAATTCAGTCTACAGCGTTCAAACAACAGGAGCAAGCAAAAACTACACAAGTGGCACTTCTTAATAGTGCATCTCTTGTTTAGAACACTACTATTTAATTAATTATTAGATTGATTGAAGAAGAGTTGGTGTTATTTTTGCGTCAAAGAATGCTCATAGATTTTCATAAACTGATCTGCAAGTCGATCAGGTGCAAGAGCTTGCATGACCCATGTTCGGCCTGTGTCTCCCATGCTCGAACATCGTTCAGGGTCGTCCAAGAGTTCTTCGATCGCATCTGCGAAAGCTTCGGGTGTCCTGTCAACAATGAGACCTCCATTGCATGTTTCGAGCTCTGGATAAATGTCAACTCCTCGTGTGGTGATAACCGGTGTTCTGGCGGCCAATGATTCCGTGAGAACGAGCCCAAAGTTCTCCTGCTTTGTAGGAAGCGCAAGGAGGTTGGATCGTTGGTAAAGGCTGATCTTTTCTTTTCCACGGACAAGCCCTGCAAAGTGAATATGATCGTTCAGATTTTTTGTTTGAACACGATCTTTGATCTGTACGGTATAAGCATCGGTTCCAGTTCCAGCAATGATAACTTTGAACTCGCGATTTCTAGTTGCAAGTATCTCAGCAGCGTCGATCAGGACCTCTATCCCTTTTTTGTGATTGATCCGACTAAGGAATAGGATGATGGGGGTTTCGCCTTGAGCGCCAGGTATGCATTGTCTTGCAAGATCGGGACCTGGTAGATCTCTATAAAGTTCTATATCCATTGCGGCTGGGACGACATGCCCTGGTGAGCCTCCTGTCCATTTCTCTGATTGCTTTTGCTCTCCCGCGGCACAGTACAACACTCCCCTTGAATGAGCAAAAATTTTCTTGGCAAAGAGTTCCAGGAAAACTCGCTTGCGAATTGGATGATAAGAGAGACACCAATCATCAAGCATACCGTGCGGGGTGATTACATATGGAAGTTTATGCCGGCGCAGAGCTTTCGCGATCTGTATATTTGCCGGAGTCCAGACTGAATGGAGGTGAGTAATGTCAGATTTTGATGCTAATTCCAGGACGCGCTGAACCTGGTTTCTTCGAAGCAAGCGAGCGCGATCGATCGGTTTGCCAAGGTCAACAATGGTTGGGCCGCCTTGATAGTCGAGGTTTGCAGGATGTGGATTTGCATATGGGGATGCGATTGTGACATTTGCTCCTGCGTTCTGTGTTAATACAGCGAGATCAGAGACATGTGCGACGACTCCTCCATGTGAGGGGTCGAGGGTACTGATATAATGAGTGATTCTTATCATGAATCCATCTTAGCATGGATAGCTAGGATGTACGATAGACTAAATCCAAAGCTCATTTAAGAATGACAAGATCAATTCACATCAGTGATTCTTGTGCATTTCCATTTGGTTAATCATGAAGTTGTTGATAGAGCATCTTTAATGAGACATTGTGTGATTTTCTTGTGAACAACTACACAATGTAGCATTGTCTTTTTTATGTTCAATCAAGAATGCTCGCTTTGGGTTAATGTCATTCTACTTCAAATTGAAAACCTGTTTAGCTTGCTTCAGTTGGGAATATAGATCCTAGGGATTTTCAACTGAACTTGTTCGTTGGTCTTAAGAGTCCATTAAGTGGTTTCTATAAAATCTATATGATTTACAAGAAACAGTTTGGCTCTTACTAGATAGATTATGATATAAATGTATTTATAGACATCCTTATATTCTTGCATGATTGTTGAAATGCTAAGTGCGCTCGACAGATCATACAATTTTATGTACACTGTCAAACAACTCAGGCTTTTCTTTCACAATCATGAATCGCAACAGTATTAATGGGGAAAATAGTCATGTCAAGATATCGATTCTCATGTGTCATCATTTTAATCGGGTGCAGCTGCTTTGCTTTATTAGCAGGATGTAGTTCAACACCAACTGTAGATACTCAGAAACTAGCTCCTCATATTCGGTTATACAATGATAAAAAGACTCCAAAGTCGGAGAAGACCCTGGAGATTTGGAATGGGAGTGAATCAGTTACCCCAGTGACAGTTACGCGTGAGGGTCCAAATGAGTTTTTAGTAACATGCCCTGACTTTATGCGAGTGAGTATTTCCCAAAAAACAGATGTTTGGTGCTGGGCTGCAAGTGCGGCGATGGTTCAAGAATACAATTCAGGACAAAAAGCTGATCAGGCAATGATTGCTGCGCGAATACATGGCCGAATTGGTTCGGCAGCTACAGAAGAGGAACGCAGATCACAAGCGAGAGCTGCAGGTTACGAGGAGATTATTAGAGCCCTTGCGCCAGATGTTCCTGAACCATTGTTACGAGATGCAACACTCGCCGTTTTAAACAACATGTCAGGTGGAAGCACAAAGCTTGATCTTGGTGATTACGCTGAATCTCAAACAATGCGAAACATTACAAACAGCGACATAATGATCGACGATTTACTGCGTCGTGAGCCCGTTGTGATTGGTATGCGAAACTTTGAGACAGACGAAGAGTTTGTACAAGCTCGTCTAAAAGCTATTGCGAATGGACACAATCCTGACTCAATTACTTGGGGGCATGTGAGAGTGGTTTATTCTGCCAGAGTAGCAGTTGCATACAAATCACGATTCGACAAAATCAAAGAAAAAGCGAATGAAGGTAGGCGGAAAATTGGGGGCGCATTTGGACAAAACAATGACTCTAACCCTACAGAGAAAATCGAAGATACCCTTCAAGCTGTTGGAAAATGGGAAAGCCGTGTCCCACGGAAGTACGATCTCATTGAAGTGACCGCTATGAATCCATTGCCTACTAAGGAGCATGATCCTGATAAGGCTTGGGTAGAGACTATTCCTGGATATGAACTCGCAAGTAAAATTGTTTTTATGATTAGCGCTCGAGAGGCACACGCGATCCTGGAGCAAGAAGGATACATTGATACAAAATAAAATCTTTTGCAATAGATGAGTCCATAGTCCAATCATTCATCGCGAATACAAAAACACCACGAGCAAGCCAATGTCTTGCCGTGGTGTTTTATGGATGTTACACTAAATAAATTATGGTTCCTCTGAAACTCCACTGCCGCCAGTGCCTGTTTCAGGATTTTCCGTTATACCCCCGCCATCAGCGCCAGATCCTCCCATAGTCTGTGTGCTTGAGCAAGATACACAGAAAAATAGGAGTGGGCAGGCAACAAAAGCAAAAATGGAAAGTCTTGCGAAAACTCTAAATGTACGATTAATTTTCAAACTTGTCTCCTTGATCATGGTGTGCAAAAATTGGGAAGATTGTATATGATTATGGAATGAGTGCGGGATCCGATGAGGGTTCAGGCTTCTTTTCCATCAAGCTGTAAAAAGAGGTCTGAGCAACCTGGTCTTCCAAAGCTATACCTATATTTTGAACAGTCTCGACAAATAAAACATCACTTGCTCGCTCAAGGGCTCGTCGTGTCGCGTCGTATGCATTGCGATGAGCTAACTCTTGTGTATGACCTTTTCGAACATATTCATTGAATTCAGTTTTCGTGTGACAAACCAGATCACGATCATCCAAAACATACCAGACTCTCAACCATTTATAAGCAAGTTCCATCTCGCGATTTGAATTTTTCATCCATTCGATTCGTGGATCATGAAGATCAAGCTCTATGACATCTTTGATATGAAATGTTGGATTGCTTTGGCAATCGCAATCTGATTCTTTTAATTCATCAAAGTCTGTTAATGTGCCGGAAAACCCTGCGGTTATCCATTTAGGTTGTTGATTACAGTAGAAGAATGAATCAGTTGGAATTCTTCCTCTGATTTGATAGAACCGTTCAGCCATTTGAATAAATCTTGATGGATCTTCAGGGATTGTTGATTCGTCTGATAGATTGATGTCTTGTTCTGTGAATATATCGATACAAGAATTTAAAGAGCTAGAGTAAGGGCGAACTTCCTCAAACCGCATACCCACAAGTTCACACACTGAAAGATAATTCTTGTTGTTACGCCATTCTGCGTTCAATATGTCAGTTTGTGTTTCAATGGCAGCTAACTTAATGGCCTTCGTAGATTCATTTAAGAGTTTTTCAGCCTCTTCTACCGAGTTTGCTGAGTTATCAGTAATTTTGAGAAGAGTGAATACCTCAGAATCTAGGCTTTTGATTTTTCCAAGTAGTTGGAGAGATTGTGGAATCGAGTATGCAAAATCAGAAGCGAGTTGTTGCCTGTGTTTCATAGCTTCTAAGCTGAAACCTGCCTGGATTTCCCGATTTAGTTTTCGATCTTCCTGGATTATTTCTTGTTTGTCCAACCAACTTGGAATTCGTATAGTACCGATGATCGCGACTCCTGCGATTATCGATACGATCAGCCCTGAAACTAAGTTTTCGCGAACGCCTGGCCTAGCAAAGTATTTTGTCAGCCCAAGCTTTGATAGTAAGACTCGAAAGAACCAAAGCCCGAAGAACCAATCGAAGAAGATTTCGCTTTGGGATTGTATTTCCTCTTCAGATGTGTTATCGAAAACTTGATTCGATATGTTTGTAGATCCGGGATCGACTTCGTTTGACTTGAGTGGCTTAGGCTCAGTTTCTTGAGAAGTTTCAGATTTGCTACCCATGTTAGATTTAGATTTCTTCGTCATATTAGAACCCCATTTATCGCATTCTAACTGCGAAGAATGGCATACGCAACTCTTGATTTGTAGATTGTTTAACCAATTAAGAATGCAATATTTTGAAACATTGATGTGCTAAATCAATTTTCCAATTTGGATTTGATCGATCAGTATTGATCTCGAGAATGCCTCTTTATAAGAGTTAACCGCGGGGAGTGGGCACATATCGAGTTAATTTGATTGTAGATAATTCACAAGGAAGACTCGAAGCCCTTGTGTGATACACAATTGGAATTGCGTAAATGAATCATTTGATTGACAATGATGGTTGGAAATCAACGTTTTATAGTTAATGAATTTTCGTGTTTTTCAAAACTTCGAATATGAAACAAAACTGTTTGATGCTGATATTATTCTAATTTTAGATCAGATTCATCGGCCGACGATGAAGCGCTACTGCTTGTTTGCCGATGAGCATTGGTTGATAATCAACCAGATCGAAGTACATTGAGCTTCTATGACGCCAAGATTCGGAGCGCCAGAAGACTTGGCTCCAAGGTCCGCGTCCGTACGAGAGCATCGCGCTCTCAAGTGGATTGGCAAAGTCTAATCCAGGGCATGCTTTGCTTATAAAACTCTCAGGCGTTTCTCTACAGTACTCCCAAGTTTGTTCGTCATGGATTGTGACGCAAAGCCATCCACCGGGCTTAATGATTCGGCGCAGTTCCATCATCCACATATCCCAGAGTTCAGGAGTATGAGTGAAGATCGAAATTGCGTAGACAAGATCGAATGAAGAATCTGGGAGTGGTAGTGAGGGTTGTGTAGTTGATGTAAAAACATTGAGAGGCGGGCAAAGACGCCTCGCACACCAATCAATGGATGCAGCATCAATGTCACAACCCCAAATTCGAACCTTGTCTGCAATATCAGACCAATGGCGCAACACTCGTCCTGTAGAGCATCCCCATTCAAAAATCGAGTCAAACGTTTCTGGATTAACATCTTGTTTATTCAATAGATTGCGGATGACTTGGTTGGCTGTTTTGCCTGAATTGATATAGGTTTGATCGTTCGAAGAATATCCCGCACGCAAATGAGTTGGAGGTAGCTCATTAATATCATACTTCAATAACGGGCCATCTTCAGGGATCTTGAACTCGCTGAGTTCTGGATTTAGAATAAGGCTGCCGTCATATGAAAGTGGTAGGGGACCAGGACGAAGAATGTTCAATCTTGGTCTGATGTCATCTTTATAGATCTCAATGATTTCGGGTGGATTAACAGCATCTGTAATCCAAGCATGAGCGCGTTGAGTCAGTACTGACTCGATACTATTAGATGATACGATGACTGCTTTTACAGATTCTGGAGATACAGAGTGAGGATGAACAACTTTGGTGCCATGAATTTCATCGCAACTGGGGTAATCATCAAGAACGAAGGCGATTGCCCCTAACTGTGTTTGTAGATCCGCGAGAAGTTCTTGTGTATGACGACCTGCACCATAGATCGCAATAGGTTCTCCGTCATACTTAGATAAAATTTGTTCTAACACACCCGTTGCGTGTTCAATACCCCAAGATGCGTCTACCTTGCTCATTCGATGACTCCTCGTCGTATTGAATCCAATTGGTGTTGATTCATGCTGTTTAGTTATTACTACCTGATGATCAGGTAAGAACACAAAATCTGATCAATCAGTGCCAGTATCGATAGTAGGGATCAAATGAATGATCGATTGTATTTGGTATGGTTGAGACGAGATGATGATTTATTTTGTTCTGCAATCGTATCAGAATTCAATCGAGATTGCAGAACACGATTCTCTAGATTTGGGTGCTCATAAAAGATTTCGGGAGAAGTGCATTGTTCTGTTGTTGTTTCGAGAGTACTACATCGCGGGTTATTCTCACAGGTAAATGCGATAACAAAAAACCCTCCGTTTACAAATATAAACGGAGGGTTGGATTATTGGTATCTAAACCAGAGCTATATTACGGACAACCCGCGCTGAATAAACTCAGAAATGTCGACACATCAAAGAAGTTGAAGTTGCCGTCATTATTGAAATCTGCCTCTGCTTGTTCATCGCTAAACGCGATTAAAAACGCGGAAATATCAAAGAAGTCCAATTGGCCATCATTGGTGAAATCAGCAAGGCATGGAAGTGAACATGATCCATTGCTAGTACCTGGAGTTGGAGCATTGAAGAAGGTCCATGATGAATCTCCATCGCAGGATCGTCCTTCACTGATGTCAGATTCTTGAGCACCAAACACATATGAGTCAGCTACTCCGTTATCTAAGTTGGTTGGAGCAAACAATCCGATTTCCTCTCCGCCACTTCCTAGCTTGAAGTTTGTATGTGTTGGACCTTGTTCGGGATCATTGTCCGCCCAGAATATAAGGAATCCTCCTGCTTCTATAGAGACTCCATTGGGAATCTCAAACTGAGTTGTATCACTCAGATCATCTGTGAGGAAATATCCTGAGAGATCAACAGTTGAATCACTTGTATTATGGAGTTCGATCCAGTCCGGGAATCCAGTTCCGTCAGGATCTTGGATAGTTGTGTCATTGTCAGCCATAAACTCATTGATGACAATAGGAGAATCGAATGAACTTGCGCGAACTTGATAACCCATGGGTTGATGTTCTGCAAAAAGCGGTTCGTATCGTTTAGCTCCAGTCGAGCCTCCCGTTGTGTCGGCGCTTGATGCTTCGATATAGTACTCAACTCTAGTTCCTGCGCCCCATGCTTGAATTGATGCTCCGTACACACCATCGTTCGCTGCGCCATCGTTATGATTTCCATCGTCAAGCATCGGGGTAGGCATGTATCGCCCTTGATCTCTGCTGTAGAGCACAACTCCGGAGATACCTTCAGTTGACTGTTCGACAATTGTTGCGTTTACCCAAACGATGTCATTGCTTGTAGGGCTTTCAGGACTCATTTCCACATCGCTGATCATTGGTGCAGGACGATTAAGTAATGATTGGTTATCAAGGAACTGTCTACGGTTAGGAATTTGCGATGACAGTAGTTGATGTGAGCTATTGTACTGGGAGATAGAGAAGATTTCAGTTTCATGAACTGTTGAGATAATTGAATCAGTGAAAGCGCGATGGCGAATCACATCAGTTTGGATCTCGTTCCAATCGATTCGTTCGCTCATATCACGAAGATGCGCGAGATATCTGTCTTCGATTTCTGGAACATCAAGAATTAATCTGTCAGTTAATGGAATGTTACTATTATTGAAGTCTTCAAAAACGCCATCATTTGTGTTTGTACTGAAAGCTAAGTCCCAATCCCACGGGAGAATGTGTAGCCTTTCGTTGAGCGTATCTTCATAGATATAATAGTTGTGTCCGTTTGGTGCAAACGCACGAAGATCGTCCCAGTTCATCAGCGCCACACCTGCAGCAGCCTGCCAAGTTAGTCGATCAATACTGAATAGTTCATCAAGATCAGCTCGAAGATCATTGATAGGTGTGTTATTGAGTGAATCACATACATCGATCAGATCTAAGTATTCTGTTGACTCATTTCCGCCGCTTACATCGTAGTCAGAACTATATTGACTTACATTCTCACCTCGATAGAGCATTGACCCGCTGTCTGCTTTGTAACGATGCCCGTTATCGTTATTAAAGTGCTTATCCATAAACTTCTTATTCACACGCTCAACACTTGTGTACACTCCGATATCTTGCACATTGCCTGCGGTACCTGAACGGACAAACACAAGGTTTGCTTCTGGTGCAGGCATAAACTCACGAAGTATTTTGTATGCGATAACTTCCCGAATTTTTGTTGGATCAAAGATGCCATTGTTGAGTGTAATCTTGGAATGCCCGTAAAGCTCTTGGTCTTCAATGAAAGCGTCCATCGTAATTTTGTACGGCTTCTTGAGCCCATCCACGAACCAATATGATGAGTTTCCTTTGTACTGAACTCCAACATCTGGGTATGTAGTTCCAGTCATATCTGTAGGGCTGTCATAGACAATCAAATCTGCAACAACATAGATATCTTCATCCGTTGCATCATTGATTTGCCAGTTGTTGCGAAGTTGTTGATTCCAATCTGAATCATCAAAGACGAGTTCCATTGTACGATAAACGGTATCGTCGTAGAGATCTTGTGGTTCACCGGCGAGTGCGCCAGTGCTGAATAATGCCGTAGTAAACAAGGCTGTCAGAGCCTGGTGAGTCTTCGATACCATGGGTGAGTTTAAAGGTTTTACCCCAGTTCGACGGATATACATATCCAGTCTCCTCTTCAAGCTCTGAGTTGAGCTGATAACTGTTTGAACTCAGATCACTATCAAACATAGATAGTGATCATGGGCGAATGCCCGTCTAGATGAGGATTAATACGAGTATTGAGTAGCTCTGGTTGCTAAAAACAGTTCAAACTCAATTGATCTTCATGAAAAAGTCGTTTGAGTTATGAAAATTTTCAAGGCATGTACATTTTCAATTCATGCAATCCCCGTTTGAGCCCAGGTCATCTCATTTCAAATGAGGATGACATGCAATCTATGACATGGAATTTTGTAATAAAAGTAAATTTGCATGGTAATAGCAATAACGAACTTGGAATCTGGATATGTTGATAGAAATTTATAGTGACACAGAGACACGCAACATCTGTTAGAATCTAGTCGTACTAGGTAAACAAACATTAAAAATACATTGGTGACTATGGATCAACATTCCAAACATACCGGCACAATTACTGGATGGCTCGAGAATGCTCGAGCGGGTGATGAAACAGCGATCTCAGAAGTCATTACCCATGTCTATAGCGATATCAGACGATTATCATCATTTCAACTTCGAAAAACCGGTTCTGTAGGCACAATGCAAACAACTGCATTAGCAAATGAAGCTGTGATCCGATTGATACGAGCTGGGACTATTCGAGCGCAAGATCGCCGTCAGTTATATGCATTTGTAGCAGATATTGTTCATAATGCGCTTATTGATGAACTACGAGCAGAAATGGCACTCAAGCGTCGCCCTCGCAAACCATATGCTTATTTCAGATTTGATGTTGATTCAGAGACTTTCGATCTTGATCTGATCGATTTGGATGATGCACTTCGTGATTTGTATTTACATGATCAGGATAGTGTGCTTGTAATTATGCAACGGTTCTACGCAGGTAGATCATTGCGAGCAACAGCAGAAGCGATGGGCTGGACGCTCGCAGAAACTCGAAAGCATTGGGATTATGCAAGAGCTTGGTTATTAGAACGGCTTGGAGATTTACCAATCTCAGAATAATTTTGAGATTTTTCACACATAACGTAAGATCTAACGACTTCAATGTTCGAGGTAGTATGGAAAACTCTTGGAACGAAAAAAATGTATTTTTGAAAGCTTTGGATTTAAACCCTGAACAACGGGAAGATTATTTGCTTTCAAGTTGTCCTGATGAAGAATCTGCGGATCGGATAAGAAGACTGATCCAGAGAGCTCAAGAGTCACACGCAAATTCAGAGTCAGGTGATGGGGGAACACGATTTGAGCGTGTCGATGAATTTGAGATCATACGAACTCTTGGATCAGGTGGTTCTGGTGTCGTCTATCTTGCAAATGACTTGATCCTTAATCGGCATGTAGCGCTCAAAGTTCTCATTCCAGGTGGTTTTCATTCCACAGAGATGCGTGATCGTTTTCGAAGAGAAGCGAGAGCCGCAGCTAATCTCAAACACCCATCAATCGTTGCGGTTCATCGTTTCTTTGAATCAGATCACGACGCATATTTAGTCAGTGAGTTTGTTGACGGGCCAACACTCGCAGAGTTTATTCGAGATCACATAGAAGCAAAATCCGATTCTCGAAATCTCATATCCGATCAGAGTTGGTTCCGATCTGTTGGAAAGATCGCGGTTCAAATTTCAGATGCATTAGAGTCAGCGCATCGAGCAGGAATTGTTCACCGAGATGTGAAACCATCAAACATTATGATTGCGGCAGGACAGACTGCTCGTTTGACTGATTTCGGAATTGCAAGTATGGCAATTGAAGCGACACTCGGGCAAACTCAAGGGATTCTGGGTAGTTGTCATTACATGAGCCCAGAGCAAGCAGCAATCGCAGGGAGTAAACCTGATCAACGAAGCGATGTCTATTCTCTTGGAGTGGTCCTGTATGAAATGTTAACGCTCAGGCGCCCATTTGAAGGCGAAGATATCCCATCAATTATTCGGGCACTAACAGAACAAGATCCTGTTGAACCAATAGATGTAAATTCTGAAATACCCCGAGATCTAAACACGATCTGTCTCAAAGCCATGGCGAAGAAACCTTCCGATCGGTATCAATCAGCAGAAAGCTTTGGAAATGATTTACGATATTTTTTACAAGGACAATCAATCCTTGCAATACCAACAGGACGAGTACGCAAGCTAAAAAATACACTGGTTTCACGACGCTCTGCGATCGCAATGGGGGGAGTCGCGGCTATGAGTATTGGGACTAGCGCTTACCTTGGTAGAAGGTACATCAAAGAATATTTAAAGCGGAATAGTCCAAAGCTTGGTGCTGATTTATTGAACCCTGTTGCGATTGTCGCACATGCACAAATCGATATCGAAACTGGAACTGTTGGTGAAGTAAAAATTCTTGGGCCTGCTTCAAAGGGGCCGTACTATTTAGATGCAGGGTATTACCGTGTGATTGTGTATGCGTCATCTACTGAATACGCTGAATATACGAGACTGTTTAGAGGAACTGATACAGTCACTTTGCCAAACACAAGACTTGTAACGAATCCAGAAAATCGCATGGTATTTGTGCCAGCGGGAGAGGATTCTCTCTTTGATAGGAATGAATCGAATCAAAGCTACATTGATTCTGTCGTAGATCTAGATGCATTCTGGATTGATAATCGCGAAGTGAGTAATGCAGATTATACAAAGTTCTTGAATGAAGCAGCCTCGCCGCCACCGATTCCACCATTATGGATGGAAGATGAAGTCATCAATTGGAGAAAAGAACATGGTGATGAGCTCTGGGGTTTAATGCCTGTCGTAACCGTTGGATTCCTTGAAGCTCAGATGTACGCAGAATGGGCAGGAAAACGCCTCCCAACGATGCTTGAGTGGTTAAGGGTCGCACGAGGCGAACGAGGATATGAATATCCGTGGGGAAATGGGCCATATGACTCGTCTATTCATTCCGTACTTTGGGGAAATTACGATGTTTCCAAATTCCCAGCTGGTGGGCAAGTTTCGTCAAACATATTGGGAATAGCTAAAGAATATTTAGAATCATTTGGAGAGAATTTTCGTCCACGATCAAAGGATGATGTAGTTTTTGCAATCAACACAATTTCTGGATCACTCGGAAAAGTTCATGGCCTTGCGGGGAATGTAATGGAGTGGACTGAGACTATTCCAAGTGTTGGTTTAGAAGCCGAACGAAGAATTATGGGAATTGAATCATTAATGATCGCACAACCGTTCTCAAAACACGGCATTCGTCATGTAACCAGTTCTCAACTAATGGGGATTGGGTTTCGATGTGCAAAGAGTTTTATAGGAGAAATCAAATGAGCAGCTCAAATCAAACAGTAATTCATTATCCTGGTTTTTTTCGGCAACAGGACTCACTCCAAAGCGATCCACCATCAATAGTATGGACTCCAGATGATTTACCAGTTGGATTTATCCCTGATGAACAGTCTTTCTTAGCGCCTGGATGTGTCCCTTCAGAGGCCCTTCCGGTGGAGTTGTACCTCGCACTTAATTTTGATTCAAAGATTTCTCCTAAAGACAAAATAGACATTTTCAATCGTGCAAAGGATGAACTTGAGAATGCTTATGGTGGAAAAATACTTACTGCAATG
>JARGPA010000001.1:183780-191958 GCA_029213305.1 Phycisphaerales bacterium | reverse complement strand
CCAGAATGTATCCAAAAATGTGGATTATGCGCATGATTCGGAATTGCTATAGGGAAAGAGATATCTGATGATTCAACTATGTAGCCGACTTGGTGAAGCGGATCTAGTTGAGAGTACTCATCAAGATCGACGAGCCCAACGGACAGTATTCGTTCAAAGCGAGATTCTTCATCACTCTCATTGAGCAGTTCAGCAACCGTAACTGACGGCCCGCTTTGTTGAAGGATTCCCTTTAGTGGATTTAGAACTGCGGGCCAGTCAGAAAACTTATCGATTGCATTTTTCATTTTGATAGATCATCCTCGATTTGAAGCTTGCTAGTCAAGCTTTGAGTTCGCATATGCCTACGCCCGATCTTGATTCATCCGTAGCAGATTGCCAAGGATCAACTGTTCTACCTCTTCGCGGAGTTCGATTAGATCATGCCCCTCTGGTAAGGGATGACCCGCGCCCGATTCTTCAAAGACCTCCGCCCATGCAATAGACCAATCCCCCTCTGGATCAATCGCAGCGTATGCGGCAATCACGGCCTCATCGAGCGCCTTGTGCGCCAGTCTCAGCCAAGTTGGACGCTCGTTGTAGAGATTGGTCAATGTCCGCTTCTTGAGCTTGGGGTCTTTGGCGCACGCTGCATCAATCGCGCTCTGACGGATCAGACGGCGCGCCTCTTCTCCACTGACGGCAGCGACATCCCCAAAGTCGTCGGTCGCGTCGATCAAATCCGCGATGGGCTTGACCCACTCTGAGGGGTTGAGCCAACGCTCGCGCTGCTCGTTGAGTGTGGCCGCACACGCGCCGATCGCGTCGTGGAGCGAGCGATGAGGATCGTCAATCGCGGGTTCACTCCCCGGCGACCACGGAAAGGGGTAGGTTTCAAAGCAAGTCGTGGGTGTATATCTAGGTGTAGCACCAAGTTGAGTACCTTGTGCAAGAAGCCATAGGTGATGCAAACTGCTTTGGAGTAGGCCAAGCCAAGCTTCATGTTCAAAGGCAAACACAGTACAAGATGAGTCAGGTATGCATGGCGATTTAAGGATTCTTACTGTCCAATGCTTAAAGGTGTTCGCCGATGCAAAGTACTGTCTCAAACCCAATGTGGCCTCTCTCATTGCTGGTCGAGGCTCATTATGTATCCACCAAAAATTTCTGTAAGTCTCTCTGCGATTTGATGCTCTGACAGGCTTTACCTTTTCTTCAATATACTGTATCGGGATTTCGTATTGGGCTGCGTCGCTCAAAGAAGTACCAACACCAAAATCAATCAACCACTTGCCACGGTTGCGTCTTGCCAAATCTTGGCCACCACACAGAGGTCGAATACATTCAATATTTTTCGCCGTACTTGAGTTTGGTGATTCCAGCGCATGACAAACAAAATCAAAATCCGGATCGAAATCTCCACCCTTTTCGATTCCCCGATATGCATACTGATTCTGATTGTGTAAAGAATTTGCAACAGTAAAATCTAAACCGGATGATAAATCAGAGAAAATAGCATTTACATTTTTGCCATCAAGTTGAGGCTGACAATCAAATGTAGAGTGAAAGCAAATAATCGAGATTCTGACATTTGTTCCTTCTAGCAACCACGGCAGATCAGACCAAGCATTAAAAATAATCCCTTTACTGCAAATCCGTTCAAGTACATGCCTTCTGTCAACATCTCGTATCCCCTGAGTTGCGAGCAATCCAACATGGATTTTTTCATCGGCTTCTAGTGAATCTGTAGCACGAGAAAACCAATAGCAGCAAAGATCCGAGGTGCGAGGCATTCGATATTGTGTCTCTAAGCATTCGATATATGAATCTTCAATCCCAGATGCACGAAACTGTTTTGATCCCAAAAACGGCGGATTCCCCACAATAAAATCCGCTTCCGGCCACTCTGCTTGCCCTAAACACTTCGCGCCCTCGCTCCACACGCTCAAACGATTCCCATCCTCATCACCCCACGCAAGGATCGCGTCTCGATTCTCGATCGTGTCGATTGGTTCGAGGATCGGATCACGCGGCGCGTTGAACCCGTTGTCTCGCATCCATTGCAAATACCCAATCCAGATCGACACTTGCGCCAGCTCAGACGCATACGGATTGATTTCAATCCCTAGCAGTTGCGTTGGGCGCACACGCGGCAGCAATCCCGCGCCGATTTCAGCGCGCGATGCGTAGAGGATGACTTCCTTCTCGATGAACAACAACTGCTGGATCGCAACATACAAGAAGTTGCCTGAGCCGCATGCCGGATCGAGCACGCGCACGGATGAGAGCTTTGCCTGGAATCCATCAAGCAGGTTGGCGATTTCCACGTCGGCTTTCTTCTTGGTATCCTTCCCTTTGACGGTGCGTCTGCGTTCGAGTTGGATGTTGATGAGCGCTTGTGTTTCTTCCCATTGCTTGCGCAGCGGGCGCACAATCACGGGTTCAATCACGAGCATGATGTCTTCACGGCTTGTGTAGTGCGCCCCGATCTGCGATCGCTTGGATGGGTCAAGCGAGCGCTCAAAGAGCGTGCCGAGGATCGAGGGTTCGATCGCAGACCAATCCTGCGCCGCGGCGCTGATGAGGATTTCGATTTCGTGGGTTGTGAGTTCGATGGACTCAGCGTTGTCGAAGAGACCGCCGTTGAAGTAGCTGATTTCGTCTACCCCAAAGTCTCCCCCTGTGCGCATCGCGTCGAAGAGGTTGTCCATCTGTTTCTTGAGTCGATTGGGATCATCCTTGGACTTGGTGAGCACCTGATGAAACAGACCCTTGGGGAGCAGTTCAACATCTTCAGCGAACAGACAGAACATCACCTTCATCAAGAAGTGCGCTGCATCGTGTGGATCGTGTCCACGATCGCGCAATGCTTGGGCAATCGTGCCGATCTTGGCGGCGATCTTCTCAGTGATCGCGGCGACGGTTTCGGTTGGTTTGAATGATTCGGGATCGGTGAATACCCGTTTGAGCAATGAGAGCTTGCCCGGTTCACTCAGTTCATCGAGCGTAAAGGTGTACACATCGGGTTTGTAGCCTGTGAAGTTGGTATGGATTTCGTAGTTGGTGATGTCGCAGACGATCATCAACGGCGGGTTGCCAAGGTCTTCGCGGTACTGTTGGAGTTGTTGATACGCGGCTGCAAGGTCTTTGTATTTGCCCTTGCGTTTGTACTCCCACGCGAATCGCCCTTTGTACCAGACATCGGCGCGCCCGGAGACCCCCTTTGAGCCAAGCGACGCAGGCCCAGAGACCTTCGCGCCCTTCTCAAAGGTAAAGGTGTCGCCGATGGGATCGGCTTCAATCGGGTTCTTCACACCGATCAGGGCGCACAAATCATTGAAATGCGATTGGGAGGCTTGCTGTTCACTGAGATTGGCTTTTGACCATTTGGCAATAAATTTGGGTGTATCCATGTGACTAGATCATCGTGTATCTGGACGGATTTGTCCATTCTTCGACGGGGGTGATCTGGGCGACCCAATGGGATTTGGGGCTTCTAAACGAGAGGAGCACCATCAAACCGCCCTGATAAGGACAATTCCTTGTATGGATTTGTGACGGGTTTGTTTGGGACGGTAAAATCTGTTCAAGAATACGGGTTTGTCGGGTTGCTCCGACGATCAAGCAAACACGGCTGGGCACTTCACCTTCCAATCCCGCCGCGTTTGCTTGGCCCGAGGAAGGTAAGTAATGATTGGAAAAGCGTCGCCAGCAAGGCGAGAGGGACTGATCCGTAGTTGTCACAAACTGATAGACAAAGACAAGGAAGGATTCACCCTTGCAGGCCAGCGATTGGGAGAGATGTATTCCGAGGAGTATGCACGCTCATATGAAAGTACACCTGACAATCCCCAAGCCCGTCAACTGCTATTCATCCGTATTGATTTAGCCAAGTGTGCCGTGATTTCCGGCGATCATCGTCCGGGCATGACAGACATGCTCTTTGATGAGCCAATGCCCAAAGAGGATCGGAAGCACGCAGCTCGCTTGGTGGTTTTGGCGTTATTACTCGCAATGGATCCGATGGATGATGACTGCGTGAGCACTGAGATGTGCCCGTTGGCGGCGCTTCCATGGGAGTGCGGAGATTTTGACGGCAAGAATCCAGACTTTCTCGGTCGCTCATTTATCAGTTGGGTGCCCGGAGAAGAAAACAGCGTCAATAGCCCACCCGCTGAAGTGCTCGATTTGCTAGAGCGTGCAATGTATAGCGCCCGCACAGGTGAAGTGTGGGAACCTTGGTTAGAAATACGAAGCGGCGACGGCATGCCTATCAACGAACCGGGAACCAATAAGTTCGATGAACTCGCGCGTTCGATGTGTGAAGTTGCCCGATATGTTGAAGTGTTCCAATCGAATGCGAAAATGTGGGCAGATGCTCAAAAATTTGAACTCGGTGACGAACTGATAGAGACGGAAAACCGGCTGCTTGAATACAACCGTGTATGGTGGGAGAAATGGGAATCCGTTATTCGCAGGGCACATGCGGCATGCTTTGCCGTTCAACGCCCAGAGTTGCAGGTCCGCATCCAGATAGCTCTGGAAGGAATCACTCGGCTTGCCAATATTTTCTCACAACCATTGATGGGAACTCGTGGTGAACAGCCGGGCGACCATTTGTTCCGACGCGGTCCACTTTCGTGCGATCTACATGGTGTCTCGAAGTATCCCCAAACATCTGTTGATGAAGCACGCAAACATATCTGGACACTGATCGAGTCGCTTGGATTGTACTTGGATGGAACTTTGGTAGAGGTCTATCCCGATGATCGGAAGCAAGAAGGAATCAAAAATCAGGCTCCGAATACAACCGATCTTTTACAGGAAACAAAGGGTCCAGATTCGCAATGGATGACAAATGTGTTGTGTAAGCATCTTGGCAGAGATAAGACAACCGTACGAAAATGGGCGAAACATGCCGACATCGCTATACGCAAACGCGGGCAGGCGTACTCATTTCAAGAGTTAAGACTTCTTTCTGATTCAGCATTAACTCTCAACGATCATGTTTCTGCACAAACAATCATAGAAATCGTGCAAAAAACCACTCAACCTATTTCGCACTTGGGTTGATGATCGGTCGAAGATAGGTCGATCGGACGAAGATAGGTTGACGAAGATTGACAAGCGTGTATTCTGTTGATTTCGCCGTGATACTGCCTACATGCCAATCAAATCAGATCACAAAGACATCGTGGCTATCGAAGCTCTGGCTCAAATACTCAGGCTTCCGATTGCTTTCCTAAAGCGTGAAACAAAAGCAGGTCGCATCCCATATTTACGAGCAGGAAATCGCCTGCGATACAACCCTGCAGCCGTTCGTGAAGCTCTGGCTCTGCAAGCTGCAGAAAATCATAATGGGGGTGCTAAGTGAAGAACTGGCAACCACCCATACCTGCCTCAGAACCACCCCCAGAGCTTCGACTCACTCTCCGTAAGCGCGAAGCCGCCAAAGCTCTTGGTGTGTCTGAGCGGACACTCCACGACCTACTCAAATCTGGTCAGATCGGATCATTCAAACTCGATCGAGCGGTACTAATCCCGTTCGCTGAGTTGGAAGCGTTCATCGAGCGCCACTCCCAGACGGGAGGGCAACACGAATGCAACTAGATCTATTTGAAAATGGCACGCCCACACCGGCAAGAGTTGACGATGCCCAATCAGAAAAGCAAATCAAGTGTATCCGATCCCGTCGATGCCCGCTTCCCCCGTTCCGAAAGAATGCGCCCAAAGGTACATCCGAAGTCGCAGCGTCGATGATCGCACCCTACACCAACTCCATGCGTGAGCGGGTCTATCGAGCGATCGTTGGTGCAGGTGTAACCGGACTCACTGACGACGAAGGCGAAGCCCAACTCGGGATCATCGCTCAGAGCTACACACCCCGGCGTAGAGAGCTTGTCCAACTCGGATGCATTCGAGACTCGGGTAATCGACGAATGACCCGCAACGGACGCACAGCCGCCGTGTGGGTAACCGTCAGCAAACGGGGGGTGCGTGATGAGTAAATCTGTCTACAAACTCACGGATAAAGACTTGCGTGATTGGTTGTTCGCGTCTCAACTTAATCCAACTGATCGCCACACAATGCTCACGCTAGCGCATGGGATCATTCGATCTGATTATTCTGTTCGATTGGACTACAAAACAATCGCTCAATGGCTCGGGATCACAACTCGCGCGGCTAAGTATCGCATCAAAAATATTGAATCCAAAGGTCTACTCATCCCCACACGATCAGGCGGGGGACGGGATATTCATGGGCGCGGATATTCAAACGAATGGAGATTCGATTTTGAAGCACTCAAAGTAATGAGTGACTATCAACCAAAGAATCTACCGGGCGATGAGAACGATGCAAACAGTTGCACCCTAAAGGATGAAACAGAGCAACACCATAGGGTGAAATCCAGCGTAGGCAAGGTTGCAACCGAGCAACAACTAGGGTGCAATCCAACGACCGATAGGGTGCAACCCATTGCACACAACCCAATGATACCAATGGAACCAATGACTACCAATGAAGGAACCAACAAGGCACGCCTTCATGATGAGGGCATGGCATCGTTTGAATCTTGGTGGAAGTCATACCCATCGCGCCCAGGTTGTCCGAAAGGGAATAAATCCGAAGCATTTGAATCATGGCAAAAGCTCACGATCGAGCAACACACAGTTGTAGTCCGAGCCACAACGAATCTGATCCAAAGCAAGGCATATCCAAAGGATGCTCAACGGTTTTTGCGCCCAGAGCGTGGGAGTAAGAAAACAGATCCAGTCTATCAAGCTTGGGTCAAAGTGGAACCATCCAAGATGAAATCAAGTAACACTGAAAGCGCAAAGCACGATGAGGATGATTCATGGATTGTGGGGAGTACCCAATGACAGTCATACAGCAACTTACAGCCGCCCAAGCGGTTGAGCATGCGATTCATTTTGGATTCCCGAATCGACACTGTGAACGAATGAAAAATGGACTGAAGTGGAACCAATACCAAAAGAACACCTTTCAAATCGTAAATCCTCTTCTCGAATCAGGTGGGATTGTTTTGATTCATGGTGTTCGAGGGAATGGAAAGACGCAAATAGGTGCCGGGTTGGGTTGTATATGGTGGAAGCGGGGATACCACATTCAACGGGGAAAAGCAAGATATTGGACACTTCCTGATTTGTTCACAAAACAAAAACAAACATTCACAGAATCGAAAGTTCGTATAGAACCATTGCAACTGGCAAGAGAATGCGGGTTACTGGTTATTGATGAAATCGACACGGATCAGAACTCCGGATATGACAAACGAGAACTGCGTGATTTGATCGACACACGATACCGTGAGAACCAAAAACCAACTTTGCTCTTAACGAATGTGAAACCTGAAGGACTGAAGGATGCACTGGACTACTCGATCCTTGATCGTATTCGAGAAGATGGTGCGTTTGTTCAACTATTGGGTTCTTCATATCGACGCAACGACCCGAATCAATAACAAAATCAACACTCGTTTGGGTCTTCGATTTCGGGTAGACTCAAATAAGGAAGGCAAACACCTATGGCATCAATATCACGCGATAAGAACGGTACGAAACGAATCATGTTCATAGATGCGCATGGCAAACGCCACACGCTCCGAATGGGCAAGATCAATGTGAAGGCGGCAGAGGCATTTGTCGCTCGGTTGGACCGTCTGACTGCTTCAAGACTCACAGGGACACCAATCGACGCACAGAGCGCCCAATGGCTCGCAGAACTCCCAGAGGCGATGTACTCAAAGCTCGTCAGTGTTGGGCTTGTGGAATCACGCGAGGCGACGACGACTCACACTTTAGGTTCGATGCTCGATGCCTATTTTGAAACCATGAGCGTAAAGGAATCAACCCGGATTCGCTACGCCCAAACACAACGGTTGCTCATCGATTCTTTTGGTTCACAACGGACCATTGAATCAATCACTCCTCATGATGCTGATAAATGGCGATCGGTCTTAGAAGTCAAAAAATACGCGCCCGCCAAGATTGCCCGTGATGTATCCGTTGCCCGCATGTTCTTCAAGCAAGCCGTGCGATGGGGGATGACTACATCAAACCCGTTTGAAGGTGTCAGGGCAGGCGCTCAGACCAATCGTGAACGGTTGTACTACCTCAAACCCGAAGATACCCAAAAACTGATTGACGCGGCTCCAGACGCGGATTGGCGATGCATCA
>JARGPA010000001.1:106068-183770 GCA_029213305.1 Phycisphaerales bacterium | reverse complement strand
TGAGATGCCCGTCTGAAGTTTTAGGAGTCCGGTGGGGAGACATTGATTGGGCACAGAACCGGATGCTCGTTCGATCACCAAAGACCGAGCGCCATCAGGGGAAAGGTGAACGATTCATCCCATTGTTCCCAGAACTTCGATCTGAACTACTTGATTCATTTCAACTCGCTCCAGATGGCACCGAGTTTGTCATCAATCGGTATCGGGAAACCTCAGCTAATCTCAGAACAACTTTGAATCGGATCATCACCCGTGCCGGATTGGTCGCATGGCCACGATTGTTCAATGCGATGCGTGCGAGTCGAGCGACAGAACTCGCATCCCAGTATCCAGCCGCCGTGTGTACCGCGTGGATGGGGCATACACAAGCGATTGCTGAGGCTCATTATCACATGGTCCGCGATGAGGACTTTGCCAAAGCCGCTTCTACAAATGCATCAAATCAACCGATCCCAAAGGTACAAAATAGCACCCTTCAAAGTGGCGCAGAATGCGGCGCACTCGGGGCGCAGAATCGAGCGCAGCAACAAACCGCAACAACGAGCAAAGAATGGAAAACTGTTTCACAAATGCAAGAGGGATCGGCACTTATGCCGACCCCTGCAGATCATTGCTGTTCTTTGCATATACCGGGCAATAGGCGAGGAGGGACTCGAACCCACGACATTTCGCGTGTAAGGCGAACGCTCTAGCCAACTGAGCTACTCGCCCGGAAGTGACAGAGCATAGCCCATTCAATCCTCTAAAGCATCATTTCTGTGCTCAAAAGATGTACCAACCATCAACAATTTAGATCTGTGTAAAAGTATCATGTAGTCCAAAAAAGAGATCGTCCCGCCAAGGAGGGAGCTTGGCGGGACGAGCGAGAGCGTTAAAATGCATACAACTCAATACAAGACTGAATATCTGCACAGCAAGCTCTACTCGAAACGATCTCGAGAGGGCAATTTATGTCCATGTAAAATACGCTGTTACCCTAAGCAATGGTTCTCGGAACCCTTGTTTTCGTGAAATAAATTACACAGCAAAGCACAATGGGTAATTTCATCCACTCTTAACGAGCAAAAATCGGGGTTGTATTTCATTTCTTTTCCACAACATGATCCCAACCTGCTGGCCTAATCTTGGACATGAAAACAGACTCTCTTCGTCTTTGCACAGTTGGTAATGTTCAAATCGGGCACAATCATCCTCTCGCGATCATCGCTGGGCCTTGCACCCTGGAATCACTTGAACTCGGACTCAGTGTCGGAAAACATTGTAAAGCAATCTGCGAGTCACTCAATCTCCCATATATCTTCAAAGCGAGCTTTGATAAAGCAAATCGTTCTTCAATGAACTCAAAGAGAGGGATCGGGATCGAACAAGGGCTCGAATACTTTGAAGCTATCAAACAAGAACTCAATGTCCCTACCACGACTGATATCCATGCTCCTGAACAAGCAGATGCAATTGCTTCTGTAGTAGATCTGATCCAGATCCCTGCATTCCTCTGCCGACAAACAGATCTTGTTGTCGCTTCTGCACAAGCATGCAAAGAGCATGGCCGAGGATTAAACATTAAAAAAGGGCAGTTCCTCTCTCCTGGAGAAATGGGAGGCCCGGTTCGCAAAGCAACTGAAGCTGGATGTGAAAATCTCATGCTGACAGAGCGAGGCACCTTCTTTGGATACCATCGTCTCGTCAATGATTTCATCGGGATCGCCGACATGATGGATCTTGATTGCACCCCATTTAGCAAACTTGGTTCGCCCCCAGTTTGCTTTGATGTGACGCACTCCACCCAGCTTCCAGGTTCTGGAGAACAAACCGGAGGCCGACCTGATCGTGCTTTCCAACTTGCCAAGGCGGCCACCGCGATTGGTGTACATTCATTGTTCGTTGAATGTCATCCAAATCCCAAGGAAGCTTGGTCCGACGGCGCCACTCAAGTAGGATTTGATCAGTTCGAAGAGATTATCACGAGCGCCGCGAATGTTCGGAACGCAATCAATTAGATAAGTGTTGATACAACTTACTCTCACATCAAATGCACTTCCGGATCAAATTGGGCTGATTAGTGAATATAGACAGTTTCACATTTCAAATATTTTGATGTTTATCATCTCTCATCGCGGTTATCCTGTTTTATAGATTCATACCTATCGAAACAGGAGCGACACCATGCCACTCATTGCTGATCATTCTGCTCGTTTCATGACAATCTTGCGTTTTGCTGTCATGCTTTCATTCATCTCCTCTGCTGCAATTGGGCAGGTTGTCGATGAAGATTTTAAACTGATTCCAAGTGATGGAGCTTCTGGTGATGCTTTCGGGCAATCCCTCGCGATTCACAACGGCGTAGTCTCAATCGGAGCAAGCAGCGATGACGACAATGGGACTGATTCAGGATCAGCACATATCATGCATCTCATTCTCGATGTGGCGCCAATCAAGCTTGTCGCATTTGATGGTGCTACAAATGACCTCTTCGGGTTCTCTACGGCAATCGGAGTAAGAAACTCAACCCAAGGGACTCTGGGTGTTGTCGTCGGATCTCCAAACGATAGCGACAACGGAACAAACTCAGGTTCTGCATATCTCTTCGATTCTTCAAGCGGAAATCATCTGTTCAAGCTTTTACCCAACGACGGTGGATTCGCGCACCATTTCGGACAATCTGTCGCGATCGACAATGAGATAATTGTTGTCGGCGCACCTGACGATGATGACAATGGATTGAGATCTGGATCTGCGTATATCTTTGATGCAAACACAGGACAACAACTCGCAAAGCTACTCCCAAACAACGGGGCGCCGAATGACGCATTTGGTTTTAAAGTCGCAATCTCTGGAGACATCATCGCAGTTAGCGCTCCTCGTCATCATAATAATGGAATTGAATCAGGATCCGTTTACTTATTCAGCGCATCAAAGGCTTCTCAGTTTGCAGAGATTTCTTCAAACGAAGGAGTCCCATTTGAACAGTTTGGATATTCCCTCTCCATCGATAACGGAACGGTTGCAGTGGGTGCACTCGCAACTGCATCCGCGTATATCTATAACGCTTCTACCCAAGCGCTAATCCACAAACTCGTTCCGAGTATCCCCGGAGAATCTTTCGGATGGGATATTGATATCCAAGGTAATCGCGTCGTCGTCGGCGCCATTCAAGGGGACGGACTCGCAATCAATACCGGGCTCGTCTATCTCTTCAATCCGTTCACAGGAGTAGAAATTGCAACCCTGCGATCAAGTGATGGCACTTTCTTCAATCAATTCGGTTCGTCCGTAGGTGTCTACGACGATTTTGCAGTTGTTGGCGCTCGAAGTTCAAATGATAACGGAACCAGTTCAGGATCCGCATATGTTTACGATCTCTACTGCCCTGCAGACATCAACGGCGACGGCGTGCTCAACTTCTTTGATATCTCTTCATTCCTTACTGCATTTAATAATCAGAATCCCGTTGCCGATTTCAACAATGATGGGTTATTCAACTTTTTTGATATCTCCGCGTTCCTCACTGCATTCTCTGCAGGATGTCCATAACTTCATACTATAAACCCAAGTTAAACAACCTGTTGTTTGATTTCATGCGATGTGGTATAAACATACATGATATTCAATCGCTTTGTTTTGATACTCTTTCTCATAGTTACGACTCAATCACATGCTCAAGATGCTCCCTTGCGTCTTGCGGTCATTGGGCTCGATCATGGACATGTTGAAGGGGTACTCTTCAACTCGTCGAATCGTACTGATCTTGAACTCGTCGGAATCTATGATCCGAACTACAAACTCTTTGAGAAGTATCAATCCAAATACAAACTCAATCATGAACTGTTCTATGACAACCTAGAAGACATGCTCGAAGAGTGTAAACCCGAGGCTGCGAGTGTTATGACTCCAATTTCGGACCACTTGAATGTTGTCCAAATCTGTGCACCACTAGGAGTACACACATTACTCGAAAAACCACTCACATACGACTATGACGACGCAGTCCAAATGTCTGAGCTCGCACTTGAGTATGATGTTCATGTGTTAACCAACTTTGAAACAAGTTGGTATTCATCTGTTCGTACCGCAATCGAGATGCTCGACTCAGGGGAAACAGGACAACCAAACCGAGTGATTTTCAGACACGGACACAAGGGGCCGATCGAGATCGGATGCGCCCCAGAGTTTGTTGAATGGCTCGCTCATCCAAAGTACAACGGCGGCGGCGCCCTCATCGACTTCGGTTGTTACGGCGTCAACATCATGACAAAGATCATGAACAATCAACTCCCTGATTCTGTAACAGCAATCACACAACAGGTTAAACCAGATCTATATCCACTCGTCGATGATAACGCAACAATCATACTCAACTACCCCACTGTCACTACGATCATCCAAGCATCATGGTCATGGACACACGACAACAAAGAGATGGATATTCATGCATCGAACATGTCGATCCACGCTGCTAAATGGGATGCACTTGAAGTTCGAATGCCTGACTCGCCGCGAATTAAACGTGTAGTTACACAAAATCGTGACCAACTCAGTGATGAATGGACTTATCTCAAATCTCTCGTGCGAGAAGAATGCGAAGTTGATCCATTCTCCAGTATCGAGAACAACTTAGTCGTTGCTCAAATCCTCGATGCAGCGATCGAATCCGCTTCAACAGGGAAAACGATCAATCTGAACAATTAAATCGAATGACGAAACTCTCTTCATTCGCATGAAGATTTGACGCGTTTCGTTGAGACTGGATATTTTCCCAGTGACTTAACGGGACGAATTGGTCGTTGAGTGAAGTTGCCTCCACAGTTTGGACAAACGCCTTCGAACTTCTCATCAACACATGATCTACAGAATGTACACTCGAACGTGCAGATCATCGCGTCTTGCGAATCAAACGGTAGATCAATATCACAACATTCACAGTTTGGTCTGATTTCAAGCATACTAAATGCTAGTCGTACAATTGAGTAAATTGCATTTATAAAAAAACCGTCCGCGATTGCGGACGGCACAATAAACTTATTCAATATTCAATCAGTTCGCGTGTGCAGCGCGGTACTCGCGAAGCCATTGCGGGCGAGGGATATCGGTTTCGAATGGATCAACATGAACACGGCCGTTCTTCTGGAACACAACCTTTCCAGTCGAAACTGAATAAAGCGTGTCGTCCTTTCCAATGCGAACACCGAAACCAGGTGTGAACTTAGTTCCACACTGACGGATGATGATTGATCCAGGCTGAGCAACCTCGCCGCCGTAGAGCTTCACTCCGCGGTACTGAGGATTTGAGTCGCGACCGTTCTTAGTAGAACCTTGACCTTTTTTATGTGCCATAACACAGTTCTCCGTCAATCTGACCCGAGATGAGCTCATCGGGATCGGTGTATTCATCATGCAACACAAAATCGGTTGCGGGGGCAAGCGTAGGCTCGAATTCCTCGGGCGTCTAGTGCAAATTGCGTGCTCAATTGAGCTTATCGTCGATTTATCGCATTACCCAGCGCTTTTCAGCGAGTTCAAATGGGGTGTCGCCCTGTTGAGCGATCTGCCCTGGGGTTGAATAACGCAACATAAGTGTCTTTCTGAGCGTGTACCGATGAGGATCGTTTCCATCGCGTCCCACGATGTAGGACTGGAACTCGCCGCTGAGGCCTGCGAAAAATACAGTCACTTCGTCCGCTTCTAAGTCCTCGGCTGGCCAAATCACAACCCCGTCACGAGCATGCTCTACGCCTTCGAGAACATTAGACACGATATCGATCTGAGATTCGAGCAATGGATTGTCGAGACGATTCATGATTTCTTCAGTAACTGCACTCGAAACACTGCGTCCTGACCGAAGCACATTTGCATTGTCTGACATCAACTGAACATCAGGTGCAAAGAGTTTGACCCCACCCCAGTGGTTGGTAACTCGATATGTGAAGTAGAAATAAGACTTAGGTCCATCCCCTTCATCAACCCATGCCAGACGGAGAGGGCCATTCTCGAAGGTAAACTCCCACTGTGTCGCGACTGGAGCAGGTTCAGGAGCTGCAAACGCGGTATTTGAGAGTCCAGACACAAGTCCAACACCCATCAGGCCTACAACTGCAGCCATGATTGTCCATCGACCAACTCGTGGTTTGGACTGGTTTTGAGTCATTGTCTGAGAATCTGTTGGATTCGCTTTTGATTCGATCATTCTCATCCCATCTTAAATCCGTGTTGAAACCTGTTCTTCAAAGCTCAGTTACTCGAATACTGGTTCATAAATCCGGTTCCGTAGTGTAGTGGCTGCTGGCGCGGCGTCAAATCTATTCGCAGACAACCTCAGGAAGTTCCCCATCTATCCCCAGTTCTTCCGTATCATAACAAAAACCACTGGCCCCCTTTATCCCCATCGACACGATCTGCAGATGACTAACTATACGAATACGAACTCGATTCACGCCCAAAAAATACCCATCGCTCTTCGTCTATCCGCCGCAGAACGACTCGTCTCCGCTTCAGGCCGTAAGGAAGCAGCAAAGCGACTGGTTCAATCTGCTTCGAATCACGGAATTGATCTTGATCTCATTTGGGGAGTCATCGAGTCCAAACAAGACAACTCCGATACTGCTCATGTGGTGGACACCGTTCGTCAAGCAGTTCTCGCAGTCCTAGGAAGCGGCCGAACCGCAATGATGTTCCTATCAAACCCAGAACAAAGCAAGGAACTTGGGTCAATCGAAACTCAATGTTCTGAAATCAAAGCGTCATTACAATGCTCTCTCGATGGATTACGAGCATTTTATCCGAGCCGTGTTGCACTTGCTCAAACTCTCATCGAAACAGATCAGACTTGGGCACACAATGTCTGTCTCGATGCAGGAATGACATCAGTTGGTCAACTCGACTACATGAGAAAACCAATCTCACGATCAGCGATGCTCAAATCAAACATACAAAGTGTGAATTGGCCAACTGGGATTGAAGTAAGACCCATCAGATCTCTCGATCCAAAGAGCAACAACTCCGATTACAGCAATCTTGTTATTGCCCTTGAGGTGAGTTACAACGAGACATTGGACTGTCCTGAGCTCTGTGGTCTTCGATCAATGCAGGATGTCGTCGAATCACACATGGCAACAGGAGAGTTCTCCCCAACTCGTTGGCACTTGATTTTCAAAGACTCCAAACCTGCAGGATGTTGTTTGCTCTCGTATATCCCCAACAACAACTCAGTAGAACTGGTTTACCTTGGGATTGCACCAATCGCACGCGGGCTCGGACTCGGACGCAGTGTGCTTGAATACACGATCAATCAACTCAGTATCAAAGGGCTTACAGAGATCACCTGTGCCGTCGACAATCGAAACTTCCCTGCAATCTCAATCTATGAATCATTGGGTTTTCACAAGTTCGATGCACGCTTAGGATTCATAAAAGGTATTACATCAAAGCCATAACTCCTTGAAACAAACACGCATGGAGTTGCTCTCTTTTTTGAATCGTTTTTTGTACACACAAACTCACTCACTTTGTGCATAACTAACGAGTTCGGTGGATGAAAAAAACTTTATGCGCCTAAGTCTCTTCAACAACAAGTCCAGTGCGCTCAAGCACCAACTCAACACGATCTTCACACTTGCGAATCATTGACTGAGTCTCTATCATCTCCCCTGTCGGTTAGGATTGACTGACAAGTAGTATTCGATCGCCGGACAACTCTGAGGGGACACTCAGAACCCACTTGCAGGAAACCTACCTGCGGCTTAAACAAGCATCAGCTCATCAAAGTGAGCGTGTCTTTTGGCACACTTTGAGCGATCATTCTGCACCGTGAATGGACTCTGTTACAGAAACCCGCATTGCTCGCTCGAAGGTGTGCAAGGTGCGCGATCGGATTGCGCAGCACCCATTATCGAGCGGTTTAGGACGACCAAAGAGGCTCAAGCGTGCAGCATAAAAGCAACCAACAAGATTCAAGCTTCTCGATATCCCGTGACGAACAACGGAACGGCTTTGCGCACTCAAACACACGCAGTAACATGCCTCACGCTGACGAAATGATTGAGTCGAAAGCACCTGCTTCCCATCTCGTTGCAGGGTTCATCGCGCCAACGCACTCACTTCGTTCTTTCGATCACGCAACACAAGATTCGATCAAGATCGATCCACGCGATCATCTCCCCACATCAACACAACAAGAATCGACAGAGCACTGTGATCTGTGCAATGGGATTATGAAACACCTGATTCAGACTCAGGGTCACAACAGAGTTCGGAGATACTTCTCAGGGCAAGTCACTCTTGAGAATCCAACAGAGTCAGTTATTGAAGTGGTCGCTGCAGATCGTTTTACTCTTGACATGATTGAACGCCGTCTGGGAGATCCGCTTCGGATCGCAGCGCAGTTCGTTATGGGCACCATCGAACCGAAGATTCAGTACCGAGTCGAAACAGCTCGTCAGACTCAATCGGGTAAAGCTCCAGCTCAAGAATCAAACAATGCTCGAAAAGGTGTAGAAACACACCCGCTTGCAAACCCTGTCCCAAGTAGTTTTAGTCACGGCGCCGTCAAGAGCAGGATCCCAACTTGCCCTTCGTTGAATGACTTCCTTGTAGGCACTTCTAACCGATTAGCATTCGAGTCCGTCAAACAAATCCTACAGAGCAGGGTTGAGTCGCCTCCTGTGTTTGTTCACGGGTCTTGCGGCGTCGGCAAAACTCACCTTCTCAGAGGCGCTACTCGATACGCAAGAAGTATCCATCCTGGATGTAAGGTTCGCTATACAACAGGCGAAGCATTCACCAATGGATTTGTAACAGCAATTCGAACTCGATCAGTAGAAGCATTTCAAAAGAAATATCGTGGATTAGATCTTCTCTGTATCGACGACATCCATCTGATGGCCGGCAAACAAGCGACTCAGCACGAACTACTTCAAATCTTCAACAAACTCTCACTTTCAGGATGCACAATCCTACTCGCTTCAGATGCACATCCACGCGATATCCATCGTCTAGATCAAGCACTCTCGTCGCGATTCGCAGCGGGGTTAGTCGTAAAAATCGAAGATCCCGACATTGAGCTCTCGCGTCGTTTGGTCAGCACGATCGCTGCAAAGCGAGGCGTGTTCCTTGAACCTCAAGCAATCCAGACTGTTGTCGATCGTGTTGGAGTAGGTTCAGGTGCTTCAGTTCGTGATCTTGAAGGCGCAATACTCCAAATCCAAGCAGTTGCAAGACTTATTGACTCATCTTCAACAACGAATCAAAGTTCATCATCTCGGGGCGGTTCAACCATGACCCCATCGATGAGTCATATCCGACGCGCCCTCGCACTCAGAAGCGGCGAACAAGACTCAGGGATCATTCGTCCAATCGATCTTGAAACCATCATTGCATCGATTTGCCAAGAAATGACTGTTTCGAAAACCGATCTCAAAGGCAAAGGAAGACAGAAAAAAGTTGTTCTTGCTCGCGAGTTGATCGTTCATATCGCTCGGAATCTCACAACCAAGAGTTTCCCAGAAATCGCGTACGCAATTGGCCGTCCAAATCACTCGACTGTGATTACCGCCGCGAAACGATTTAAAGATCGAATAACAAACGATCAAGCAATCCAGGTAGGATGTCCGCATGATGGACTCCCCGCGGGGGAACTTGCCGAGATGATTTCCGCTCGAATGAGTCGAGCGTGAACCACTGATAGATCGCTTGTTTCGACGATGAATAGAGAGAATCCGAGAGAATCTCAAGGATTCACTTGCCAAATCAGGGCGCACTAGCCGACAATGCGCCCATGAGTCATCACGATATCCCACTCTCGAAACCGAATATCACCAAACTCGAAGAAGAACGAGTCCTTGAAGTCATGCGATCAGGTCGATTGTCAATCGGACCAATGCAAGATCGATTTGAAGAACTCGTCGCGCAAAGATGTGGTACCACCCATGCGATCGCATGCTCATCTGGAACGAGTGGGCTTCACATGATCCTCGTCGCACTTGGAATCGGTCCTGGAGATGAAGTCATTACGACACCATTCTCATTCATCGCATCTTCAAATGCGATCTTGTATGTTGGTGCGAAACCTGTGTTTGTTGATATCTGCCCTTCGAGTCTTAATGCAAACCCTGAGTTGATCGAAAAAGCGATCACGCCTCGCACCAAAGCGATCCTGGCCGTTGAAGCTTTCGGAAACCCAAGGCACATGGACACTTATGCTCGTATCGCTGCAAAGAACGAGATTCATCTCGTTGAAGACTCATGCGAAGCACTCGGATCAGTCTTTAACGATCATCGTGCAGGATCATTCGGGCGCGCTGGGGTCTTTGGGTTCTATCCAAACAAACAGATCACTACAGGCGAAGGCGGAATGATCGTCACCAATGATGATCGACTCGCAGAAGTCTGTAGATCGCTGAGAAATCAAGGCCGAGCAGTCGCAGGCCGAGGTTCAATCCAATCAGGGTCCGCTGCAGGTAGTTGGCTCCATCATGAACGATTGGGATTTAACTACAGGATGTCAGAAATCAATGCTGCGATTGGGGTTGCTCAGATGGAGCGTCTCGATGAAATCATCGAATCAAGGAACGAAGCTGCAGATCTCTACATCGAACGATTGCTTGATATTCCAGATTTGATTTTGCCCACTGTTGATGCGCAATGTAGCACTATGAGTTGGTTCGTCTTTGTTGTTCGACTCGCCGCGGGGTACACGAGAGAAGAACGAGATCGTGTCATCGCAGGACTCAGAATGCATGAAATTGGCGCTGGGGATTATTTCCCTTGTATACATCTCCAACCGATCTACCAACAAGCTCACGGGTATACCGAGGGTAGTTTCCCAATCGCGGAAAGTGTATCTCAACGCACCCTCGCACTCCCCTTCTTCGCAGGGATCACAAAACGAGAAGTCGATATCGTCGCTCAGACTCTTGAACTGATGATTTCGCGTGAAAATCTATCCCGACGCAACTAAACGATTGGATTATTGCGTGCTCCTCTCTAAGCATCAACGGGACAGAGAGGGTAACAGACATGTCAAAATCAAAGAATAATCCAAAGGCGAAACTCCTTCGCATTGCTCTATCTATATGTATCTTGCTCATCGCGGGATACTTTGGAGTTGATCTTACAAACAACTCAAAGTCAGAGCAGTCAACCAAAGAGCAATCTACAAATAGAAATGCTCAATCCCCCGACACTTCCTCAAACGCAATCGCGTCCCCCACTGTTTCTCTTGCAGAGTCCCAGAGTGATCTCGCAACACTGATCCGTTCTGAGCAATCAGGGACAATGACCGAGTTCTCTGCGCGAGTTGTTAAGCTGCTCGAAGATGACAATGACGGTTCTCGACATCAGCGTTTCCTGCTCGCTGTTGACAACAGCAGATCCCCATCAAACTCAGTGCTGGTTGCTCATAACATTGATCTTGCACCGAGAGTCCCACTGGAAGAAGGCGATATTATCCGGATCTACGGGCAGTACGAGTGGAACGATCGCGGCGGCGTCATCCATTGGACCCATCACGATCCTGGAGGACGACACGCTGAAGGCTGGATCGAGCTTGATGGAACCCGATACGATTGAGCATAAGAAAACCGCCGGAATTGCGCATCATCAACTCCCAATCAGATTTCATCTTCATCTCAACACGGAGCAAGCGTTTTTCTTGTATCCTTTAGGCTATCCTATACATAGAATCATGGGAGTCTGAAACCCCATCTGCGGTGCTTGACACCCTAAAGGAGAATGTGCATCAGTGTGGTATGAACGCCTATTAGGACCATTCGGCGTCGATATGGGTATCGACTTGGGTACATGTAACACCCTGGTTGCTGTCCGTGGACAGGGGATTGTGCTCAATGAGCCATCCGTAGTTGCAGTGCGCAAAGGGACGAATCAAGTCCTCAAGAATGGACAAGCAGTAGGTTGGGTTGCGAAGGAGATGCTCGGTAAAACCCCTGGTTCGATTACCGCGATTCGTCCACTCAAGGACGGCGTGATCTCAGACTTTGAGATTACCGAAGCAATGCTCAACTACTTCATTACGAAAGTCACTGGACGAGTTCGCATGCTTGGTCCACGCGTAGTGATCTCGATTCCCTCTGGGATTACGGCTGTCGAAAAACGAGCTGTATTCGATTCTGCAGAACACGCGGGCGCACGAAAGACATACCTTCTCGAAGAACCAATCGCAGCTGCAATCGGCGCTGGGTTACCGTTTGCTGAACCAACTGCCTCAATGATTGTTGACATCGGCGGAGGCACAACCGAAGTCGCGATTATGACACTCGCAGATATCGCAAACTGTGAATCAGTCAGAGTGGCCGGCGACGACATGGATGAAGCAATCATCGCGCACATGAAACGAAATTACTCGTTGATGATCGGCGAGCAAACCGCAGAACGAATCAAGATCCAGATTGGTTCAGCAGCACCTGTCGGCGAAGAAACCAAAATGGATGTTCGTGGACGAGACATGGTTTCAGGTCTCCCCCGTAAGACAGAAGTCACATCAGAAGAAATCCGTGAGGCGCTCAGAGAACCTGTATACAACATCATCGAAGCAGTCATGCGTACGCTCGAACGCGCTGAACCAGAACTTGCGGCGGACCTTGTTGATAACGGGATTGTGCTCGCCGGCGGCGGATCACTCCTGCGTGGACTCTCAATCGAGATCAACAAGTCCACAGGACTCGATGTCACACTTGCAGAAGACCCTTTGACATGCGTTGCCCGAGGTACTGCTACTTATCTTGAGAATATCGAGGAATGGAAAGAAACCCTCGAGAATAACTCTGATATCTAGTCACCTCGCACAGCTCAAGCATGAATTCGCGTTCCGCGATACACTGAGTTGATCAATAAAGATCGGGTGAGGAACACGCTATGCAACATCAGCCTTTGATTATGAGATGGTCAATGCCCATCACGATCTTAGTGCTATTTGTGCTTTCGTTTGCTCCGATCAAATGGGTTGGGTGGGCAAGATGGTTCGCAGATCAAACCCAAGTAACAATTGCTCCAATTGCTCATCCGATTACAATCACTCTCAACGCGATTATCCCTCCCTCGTATTCCGATCCTTCTGCATCTGATCGTGAACGCGAACTTGCACAAGAGATTGATCGTTACCGAACCCAGTTGTTACAGATCAAAACCGAAAATGATCGACTCAAGGGAATCATCGACCAGTTCTCGAAAGGCGCTGCGATTATTCCTGATTTGGATGTCCGTCAGTTCCATCGTCCAAGGATTTCGAGCTTGAACGATGATCTCATTGTGATCCGTTCTGAGAATATCGAAGGCCTAACCCAGGGTAGTATCACTGTCGTGAACGCGGTTCAGTTGCTTGGAAAAGTGACGCAAGTCAATCGTCGAATCGCGTATGTTCGTCCGATCACTGCGAAGACGGCTCAACCAATTTTTGCGACTGTGCTTCTCAATGATTCTGGTGATCAACAAGCAAGGTGCTTATTGACGCCGGTTGGAGACGGGACTCTCCGCGGCGAAGTTGCTCGACCTTCAAGTGATGACCCTTGGGCAATCGAAGCAGGGCAAGAAGTAAGACTCCTCGATGATCAATGGCCTTCACATGCACAAATGCTTGTCATTGGAACAATCGAACGGATCGAACGCAATGACATCCAACCCCTTCGACAACGGATTATTGTTCGTCCAACTGTAAAAGACTTGCGATGGGTTCCGGAAGTGATCATCCGACTCCCTGCTGAATCTGCTCAATGGGAGACCCCATGAACTGGTTTGTCTTTGCATTCATCTCGTGGATTATCTTCGGGCTCGAACTCGCGTTTTTACCTGTACTTGATGCAGGATCAGGGGGAGTCCATCCAAGCATGGTCATCCCTCTTGTCGCGTTCATTGCTCTATATGCGCCTCGTAAACAAGCACTCTGGGGTGCGATTATCTTGGGGATCATCGCAGATCTGGTTGCGCCGATGTCCCGAATTGATGGCGGCCTCGCCGTCATCATCGGACCCAACGCACTTGGGTATCTACTCGCGTGTCATTTCATCCTTGCGATCCGCGGTTCGTTAATCCGTAGAAACCCATTGACCATGGTGATCATTTCGATGGCTGCTTGCTTTATCGCTCAGATTGTTGTCATTGCGATCTTCACGACTCGTGATCTTGGATCCAACATGTTGATCTGGGACGCAGGAGATCAACTCGTTCAGCGCTCGTTCTCTTCACTATACACTGGACTCAGTGCTCTATTGCTTTCGTTTGTCTTCTTTGCACTGGCGCCTGCCTTCGGATTCCACTCTTCAGTCCCTACTCGATTTGCTAGAACGATCAAATAGACTTACCTACACTTGCTCATATGAGCACCAATCAGAGCAAGAAAACTAAAGCAATCCTGTTCGATGACGGCAAAGGGACCCTTTCGCCTCTCAATGATCTCCGTCCTACCTTTGCGATCCGCACAGGAGCGATGACTATCTCTGAGCGATTGACGATCGCGTTTGATCTTGATCCAATCGGGGTTGTTGTTCCTCAGAATATGGCAGAGCTTACAACTGAGCTCTCTTCGATTCATGTGAACACGCCACCTGAAGAATCGGATGATGAGATCCTACTGATCAATGCAAGATGCCCACTCCCTGTGCGCGCGATCGGAGAGATCACACTCGGACAGGTACTCATCGAAGAAGATACCCAAGATATGATCGCGGTGAAACTCACCGCGACGGATGTGCGTCATCTGCTCATGGGCAATCATCCAGAGATGACTCCAATCGCGATTCCAGGGAAGCATCTAATGCGTCGTCCTTGGGATTGGAAGTACTTCCGTGATGCGTCGATGGAGTTTGATCTCCAGGTGATTGCTCAATCAATGCTCAAGGTCGATGAGTCTCCGATTGGAGTTACGATCATCGGAACTGAAGGTGTCGCAGTCTCTCGCGAAGCAATGGTCATGCCCGGCGTGATACTCAACGCGACCGCGGGACCAATTGTAATCGAAGAGAATGCAACGATTCATCCAGGAGCAATAATCACAGGTCCTGCATATATCGGACCTGGAAGCACGGTACTTGAGCAAGCAAACATCAAACCCAACACAGCGATTGGTCCTGTTTGTAAAGTCGCCGGCGAAGTCGGGGGAACAATCTTCCAAGGATACGCAAACAAAGGTCACGACGGACATTTGGGAGATTCTTGGATCGGAGAATGGTCCAACTTTGGTGCAGGAACGACAAACTCGAATCTGCTCAATACCTACGGCCAGATCAATGCACGTGCGAGCTCAAACGGATCAATGGAAAAAACGGGGGAGACATTCCTCGGAGTTACAATGGGTGATCATGTAAAAACCGCGATCGGGACGCGCATCATGACTGGATCCATTGCTCAGACTGGAACTATGTTTGCGGCGTCAACCCCACTATCAGGGACTACTGAAGCATTTTCCTGGCACACCGATTCTGGGGTGAAGAACTTCCGACTTGGCAAGTTTGTCGATGTCTCGTTGACAGTCATGGGACGACGCGGAATCAAACAATCACAAGCGTATTCAAGACGACTCACTATCTTGCACGAAACTGTGACAGGACAAGAAGCGTTTAGTTGGCCGGGGAAAGACCTGAGTCATCTCAACAAGTCTTAGGTTGATGATTCAAACGCGACATACGATTGCTTAATCAAATCAACTGACGCCTTGGGTACGATCATTCCAATGAGTTTGTCTTTGTTTCCTAAGATCACAAAGTACTCATCGCGCCCTCGCTTTGTCATCGGTTTAACAACGACCCTTGTATCTTCCCAACTCATCTCTTTCTTGTACCTTTGAGACCATGCCCCCCACTCCCATCCTGCGGGATCTATTTGTAGTCGATTGTGTCCTGCGAAGAATGGGTTGCCTGCAACGATCCATTTCAAAAGAATGATGAGGAACAACAATCCAATCCCAATTTGCATATCGAAGTAGTGCACGACGGATGTAGTCAGGGACGGAACAAACATAAACGCACAAAGTAGATAAACAAAGATATCACCCACTCCATAGAGCTTTGGAGCGATCCCTCCTTGATCGCACAATGAAACGAACTCCTGCTCACCTGATGCTTCAATGTGTTCATCTTGAATCGAGACCTGCTTTACCCAGCCTTCTAATCCGACGCTATACCAACCTGGATGGAGTTGACTCAAAACCCCTTTTCGATACTTCTCTCGATACTTGAGATCCAAAATTATAATCCGATATGCAGTTGCGATTGCAATGCCGAGGAATCCAATGTGGATCCAGCGTGCGGTAGAGATTGATAGATTCATAAAGAGCGATCCTACGACGATGAAATCAATCACAATGATGATGATTCCAAGCATCTTGAAACGAACTCGTCTGAACATCCCATGAGCTTGGATTACAGGTGGCACTCTCATCCACTGTCCGATCCAGCATTTGATGTTGATCGATCTCGCAGCTCAATGGCTTCTCGCCACGCCTCACTCTCTCGTTTTGCGAGCTCATGGAGATCAGGTTGGAACGAACGAAAAACATTCTGATACAACGCTTCGCATAGTTCTTTGCGATATCCTGCGCCACATTCAGGGCACTCACCTTCATCATCGAGCCCTGCAAATGGATACTGGCACCATGGACATAAAAAACCCTTGTTCTCTTTCACTCTTTTCGTGATCTTGGTTTTCATCTCGCGTTCCCAAATCCAGCAGGCAATTAGACCGCCCAATGGAATCAAAAAAAGAATCTCGATGTTCTGGATTACATTTGTGTTTACACAACTAGGCACAAACAAGATCATCGTTATGATGCCTAATACGCCCTCGATCTTGCCGAGGGTTTTCCCGTACCCTCTCCTAGGGTCCCAGCGTTTTTCGATGAGCAACTTGAGTTCTTTCTCAGATTGTTCATTCATCTTTCATCCCGTCTCGCAACTTAATTGCTTCACGCCACAACTCTTTCTCGCGTTCGATGAGTACTGCAGGATCTGGGGTGTAACCTCGATATGCAGATCGATAAAGATTCACGCAAACATCCTTGCGATACCCAGCTCCGCACTCTGGACAGACCCCTTCATCATCAAGGCCATCGAGTGGATATCTGCACCAGAGACACAAGAACCAGTGATGTGGTTCGAGTTTGCGTTTAGTGCGGATACGAATACCTCTGGGAAGAAGCCAGACGATGATCAGTGTAATTAACCAGAATAAATGCAGATACGGTACTGAAACAATCTCACCGATTATAAAGATACCTATAAACGAAATCAGGACAAAGAATCGGATTGTCCCAAGCTGCTTGCTGACCCCTTTGCGTGGATCCCAGCGTTTGCTGATGAGCATATCGAGTTCTCGTTCTTGCATCTCATCCATCCCAGAATCATAGCACAAACTCCCCTACCCTATTGATAATGAAAACCCTCTACCTCATCGACGGCTACGCACAGTTCTTTCGCGCATATCACGCGATCCGAACACCAATGACATCTCCAGTTACCGGTGAACCAACCAACATGACATACGGGTTCGTGGGGATGCTCCTCAAACTGCTCAAGAATGATGGAATACATCTACTTGATGATGGGAAAGCAGACTACATCGCCGTCGCGCTCGATGTTGGAGGTGATCAAGGCACATTCCGATCTCAACTCTATCCTGAGTACAAAGCGAATCGAGATGCGCCTCCAGAAGATCTCTTTCCACAAGTGAATCGAGCAATCGAAATGCTCGAAGCAATCGGTGTCCCAGTGATCGGGTGCGAAGGATTCGAAGCCGACGATGTTCTTGCAACGATCGCGACTGATTTCTCAACGAAGCATCCCGACATCAGAGTCCGTATCATCTCTAAGGATAAAGATCTCAAACAACTCCTAGGCGAGGGCACCCCCCCCACTGAGATGTATGATGTTCATACAGATAAACTGATTACGGAAGCGGATCTCATGGAAGATCTCGGAATCCGTCCAGATCAGATGATCGATCTGCTCACGCTGATGGGTGATACAGCAGATAACATCCCAGGGGTGATGGGAATCGGGATCAAAACCGCAGCGAAGTTGCTTGTTGAATTTGATACACTCGATGCAATCTTTGACGCTGCCAAAGAAGGAACGATCAAAGGGAAACGACGAGAGAATATCCTTGCATCGATTGAGTCTCTGCCCTTATCAAAGGAACTTGTTACGCTCCGTCACGATGTTCCAATCGAACTTGATCTGCTCAAGACGACAGTCGATGATCTCGACTTTGATAAGCTCATCGCGTATTGCAAAGAGTTTGGGTTCAACAGGTATCAGGATGATATCAAACGGTTAGTAACTGGAGAAGAACCCGCGCCCAAAGCAAAACCCGCCGCGAAGAAAAAACCTGAACCTGCAGATCCATTTAGTTTGTTTAATCAACCCAATGATTCATCTACTGAATCTACGATTGAAGTTGACGGCGACTACACCATTGTGCGCACAAAGAGTGAGCTTGATAAACTTGTGAAACAACTCGAATCTGCTTCACTGATCGCGGTAGATACCGAAACAACTCATATCAACCCGATGTGGGCCGAGCTTGTCGGGATATCTGTCTCTACCGAATCGGGAAAAGGTTACTACATCCCAACTCGATCACCTGATCCCACATCTCATCTTGATAATGAGCAAGTGATCGCCGCACTCAAACCTGTACTAGAAAACGAATCAATCCAGAAAGTCGGACAGAACATCAAATATGATCTGCTGATCTTCCAGAATGCGGGGATCACACTTCGTGGGTTTGTGCCTGCAGATCAACAATCACAGGCAGGCGATACCATGATCGCTTCTTATGTCCTCGACTCATCACGATCATCACACTCGATGGACAATCTCTCCCTTGCGTTCCTAGATCGAACCAACCTGTCAATCAAAGATCTGATTGGAACTGGAAAAAACCAGAAGCGTTTCGACGAGGTTGCGCTTGAACTCGCCGGGCCGTACGCTGCAGAAGACGCGGATGTCACTTTCCAACTCAACGAGAAACTCTCTCCGATGATTCATAAAGAATCATCACTCGAAAAGCTCTATAGAGAAGTGGAAATGCCTCTCGTCGAGGTCCTCGCGGCTCTCGAATACAACGGCGTACTCGTTTCCAAAGATGAACTCAACAACCAAGAAGTCAGACTCCAAAAACGCATCGATGAGCTGATCAGTACAATCGACGAAGAAGCAAAATCAACAATCGCAAGAACTTTCGATCTCAATAGTCCTAAACAGCTCTCCGCCGCGTTGTTCAACAAACCGGATGATGAAGTTGAAGGATTGGGGATCAAACCAATCAAGAAAACGAAAACTGGATTCTCAACGAATGCTGAGGTTCTCGAAAAACTTTCACTCGACCCAGATGTTGAGACTCCGATCCCTCAACTCATCCTTGAGTATCGACAACTCACGAAGCTTGTAAGCACCTATCTCAAAGCGCTCGCAGATGATGTTCATCCTAAGACTAAGAGGATTCATGCAAGTTTCCATCAAACCGTCGCCGCTACAGGGCGCTTGAGTTCTTCAGATCCAAACCTACAGAACATTCCAATCCGAAGTGATATAGGAAAAGAAATACGAAAAGCGTTCATCGCACCTCCTGATCATCAACTCATCTCTGCGGATTACTCACAGATCGAGCTCCGTATCCTTGCTCATCTCTCGGATGATCCCGCCCTCATCGAAGCATTCCTTGCAGGCGAGGATATCCATCAAGCTGTCGCTGCTCAGATCAATGACATCCCGCTCGATCAAGTAACTAAAGAACAACGCTCAGGCGCCAAGATGGTCAACTTCGGAATCGTTTACGGCGTCACCCCATGGGGACTCGCAAGACGACTCAATGTCTCTAACAGCGAAGCAACAGAGATCATCGACAACTACAAAGCGAAGTTTGCAAACATCACTTCGTTTCTCGAAGAATGTGTCGTCTTTGCTCGTTCGCACGGATATGTCGAAACAATGCTCGGTCGGCGAAGACCCATCAACGATATTGATGATCGCAATCCACAGCGTAAAGCACTCGCAGAACGAATGGCGATCAACTCCGTTGTCCAAGGATCCGCCGCGGATCTGATCAAACTTGCGATGATTGATCTACATCAACGGATCAAAGCTGCTGATTCTGATTCGCCGTTACACAACTCGAAGATGATTCTTCAGATCCACGACGAACTCGTCTTCGAGACCCCCGACGCGAATGCCCACTCGGCCAAAGCCCTCATCGTCGAACGCATGGAAGCCGCGATGGACTTGAAAGTACCACTCACCGTCGATGCTCATGTTTCGAGTGATTGGTTCGGAGGGAAGTAGTGGATGAAACTTCCCAACTTGTCTTATTACTCCGAAACCTCTATGCCCATAGCATATGCGACAATGCCCCTTGGGGGGCTCGACTCCAAAGCATCGCCGAACAGGCAATGAACGACGGAATCTACTGCGAACTCTTCCGCATTGTCTTGTGCGAACCAACGAATACGGCTGAGGATACCCAGGCGATGCTCGTTTCCACAATAAAAGAACTCGACCCATCCACAGCAATTCCGAATCGAGAAATGTGTGATCAAATCTATATTGGTGCACGATTGCAAGAACTACTTGCGAATGATACAAAAGCTATAGAGATAGCACATGACTTACTCATCCGCGTGTACCACAATGATCACTACATAAATCCCAATTTCATGGATCTCAGCGTTATTCTCTCGGTGTACTACCAATGGTGGGCGGGCGATTCTGAATGGATGATTGGGGATCAGCTAGAGTCCTCCCGAATTAGAACTATATCAGAGCTCCAAACTGCTGCGAGCGAATGGCTCGCAAAACATTACCCCTGCCTTTGAGCACCCATTCGCATACACTCCCTCATGCCGCCGCCAACCAAAACTTGGACGACCCGCGATCTCCTCGCGTGGATGAGCAAAGCCTTTGAATCTGCTGATCTCGACTCCCCTCGTCGCATGGCCGAGATGCTCCTTGCGCATGTGCTTGGGTGCGATCGTTTGCGTCTCTATATGGAGACGGATCGACCCGCTTCTCCTCTTGAACGCGACACGCTCCGAGATCTTGTAAAACGAGCGCTCAATCACGAACCCATCCAATACCTCGTCGGCGAAGAAGTGTTCTTCACGATGCACTTCAAAGTTGACAATCGTGTGCTTATTCCTCGCCCTTCAACGTTGACGATTGTCGAAGAGGTTTTGCAACACTCTCGAAATAACCCTGATGTCAACGCACTGAGAGAATCGGATGCAGGGACAGGGATTCTGATCGCTGACATTTGTACTGGATCGGGTTGTATCGCTTCGGCGCTTGCGAAGAACTTACCCGGCGCCAGAGTCATCGCGACAGATATCTCTGAGGATGCCCTTGAAGTTGCGCAACACAACATCTGTACGCACAAACTCGAAGATCGTGTCGAACTCATCTGCGGCGATCTCCTCGATCCAATCAACAATCATCAGATCGCGGGGAACAACGCGTCGCTCAACTATCTCTGTTCCAACCCGCCATACATTCCAGATCATGAATGGGAATCAGTAGAAGCGAATGTGAAGAACCACGAACCAACTCTTGCTCTTCGCGCCAAAGAAGACGGGATGGAGTTCGTCGCAAAGCTCATCGATGACGGGCCTCGCTTGCTTGTCTCAGGTGGTTTGTTGCTCATCGAACTCGCGTCATGTACTGCTCAACAATCGCTTGAACTTGCGAACAACCATGAACTAATCGAAAACGCACGCATTGCAAAGGACAGCGACGGACTCGATCGGGTACTGATCGCAACTCGAAAATAACTCTATAAAACCGATATGTATGTTTTAATCGTTGACAATTCCGAGTGCTTCTCGCACTTGTCCCATCAACAGTTCAATCTCGAATGGTTTGAAGAGCACACTCTGCAACCCATCTTGTGACGCACGCACGATTGAATGGTGCGGATCATATCCAAATCCTGTCATGAGTATGACAGGTACTCCAGGGCAGTTCTTTCGAGCAGCACTGAACACCTCGTACCCATTCCGATCGGGCATTTGGATATCAGAGATTACGAGATCAAACGCTTGCCCGTTGTTTTCAGAGATCTCTTCGAGCAACTGAATTGCTTGTGACCCGTCAGAAACTACAGTTGTTTCACAACCTCGATGCGTGAGAACTTCGCCGATGATTTTTCGAATCTTCTGATTGTCATCAACAACAAGTACGCGTTTCCCGATGAGTTTCGGATCTTTCTCGCGTTCTAATAGTGCTTTGTCAACACCCAGAAGAGTTTGTGGGCCGGACGCGACTGATTTAACTCGATTTCTAATCGATTCGACATCCATCATAATTCGTTTGATGTGTGCCTTTGTCTCATCGTCAGCGTCGATCTCATGCTCTGTTAACCAATCAATCTCGTGAATAATGTCATCGAGAGGCTCGTTAATCTCGCCCGTTACCCGATCGGACACGATGAGATTCGTCTCTGTGCGTTCGCTGACGAGAAGTTGAAGCATGTGAAGCGCCATCGCAACATATCTCCCGAAGATCTCAGCGTACATTTGATCTTGCTCGTCGAACTCTCCGGGTTGTTTGGATTCGATATCCATAATTCCGATGATTCGATCAGATACACGAAGGGGTACTGTCAAACTTGATCTTGCGCCTGAGAGTCCTGGGAGAAATCGTTCGTCTTGTGTTGCATCATTACAGATGTAGCTCTTCCCAGTCGATGCGACATGACCTGAGATTCCTGAGCCTTCAGATTCGAGATAGAGATCCAAGTCCTGAATCTCTTGAGGAAATCCGGATTGCATCACCATCTGTAAACGATTCGTCTTCTGATCGATCAGGAAAATTCCGAAATGATCAAAGTTGAGTAGTTCATTTGAAAAACGCACAATGCGTTTTTCGAGCAGCTGCAGACGCTCCATTGCGTTCATTTCTCGGATCTCTTGAACATCGAGACGAACGAGTTCAAATCCCGCACGATCAAGCGCGATCATCTTCCGTTCGGCGTGCTTAGCCATGGTGACGTCTCGCACAATCGCAGCGACCCGTCCAGCGTGCATCCCATCATCATCGCGCTGTGCGATTCCTGTGATGTAGATATCAAAGATCCGTTGTCCATCGAGAGTGCTCACTTCGTGCTTTGTAACTAACGCACCTCTGGTCTCATGCTTAAGTGAAGCAACAGAGTCAGCAGATTGGATACAAAGTGAGAGGACTTCACGTTGGGTTTCGACATCCAGTCCTTTGAAGTAATCATTACTCCAACTGATTTCCCCGTCAGGGTCAACAATGCAGACACCCTCTCCAAGTGCTTTGAGCACGGCGGCGAGCCCAGAATCGTCTGGTTGCTCTACAATCTCGTACCGATCGCCCAGCTGATCCTTGAGCTCTTGCGCCATATCCCGATGGCCGCCGACGATCACTAGTTTGGGTTGTGTCTCTACCATGACTTGGCAGTGTCCGAAACGAGCTGAAAATCAAAGTTGGACGATTCTTGACAACACATGATCGTCCAATGCGTATACCCTATGCTCTCTTCGCACATAATCCTCGCGGGGTTCTTCAATGATTCGTCCTTATTGGAAAACAATCACGAATCCAAAGAAGGAAAGTGACCTTCGTGACCATATCGGCTAAGTGATGCATAAGGCTGTGAAACACGCATGATTCTGGTTCGAGAAATTTCAAAATCGTTCGGCTCGCTCAAAGCGGTCCAGAATGTATCCTTCGAGCTCCCAACAGGGCAAATCGCAGGGCTCCTAGGACCCAATGGAGCCGGTAAAAGCACCACTATTCGTATGATGACGGGTTTTTTGACCCCAGATTCAGGTACGATCAAAATCGTTGGACACGACATCCAAACTCAAGCTGCAAGAGCAAAGTCCCTCATCGGGTATTTGCCTGAAAGTGCCCCAATTTACCCGGAAATGAGCGTAAAAGGGTATCTCAAGCATCGCGCGAAACTTTATAAGGTTCCCGGACGAGATATTGGACCTGCGATTGACAAAGCGATGGCCCAAACTCGAATCACAGATGTCGCGCGTCGTCGAGTTGGACATTTATCCAAGGGATATCGACAACGGGTCGGGCTCGCTGCGGCGCTTGTTCACAATCCACAAGTCCTCATACTTGATGAACCGACAAATGGACTCGATCCGACTCAAATTCGCGAAGCTCGCTCACTTATTCGCGAACTCTCCGAAGAACGAACCACTCTACTCTGTTCTCACATACTCCCTGAAGTTGAACGAACCTGCGATCGAGTGATCGTATTTGCAGGGGGAAAAATTAGAGCTGACGGGACTCCAAGCGAGTTGATCAACGCTTCTCCGGGGCCGATTAGCTACAAAATTGAGATCAGAACCAATCCCAGTGCAGGAATTGAGCATGCTTTGCGCATTCTTGCAGCGATCCCAGGAATTGCCGCAGCGAAACCCGCGGGGATCCAACCAATCGATGCTCAAGCGGGATGGTCTGCAATCGAACTCGAGTCTGCTCCAAATGAGCAAGATCTTCGCGAAGCAATCGCGGCGGCGGCAGACGATCATGGATTGTTCATACGAGAGCTTCGTAAAAATGTGCCCACACTTGAGTCACTGTTTGTCCAGCTGGTTGATACTGCATCTGATGTCCAACCTGGAGGTGCACAATGAGCAGAGTCTTCACAATCGCTCAGCGTGAACTCTCCTCGATGTTTCGAGTACCGGCGGGCTGGATCATCATCGCGCTCTTCGCGTTTTTAACTGGTTTACTGTTTGTTAATCAAACAATCGTTCCTGGCCAAACTGGCACTTTGCGATATTTCTTCCTGTACTCCGGATGGCTTTTGATCCCTATTGCTCCTGCGATCTCCATGAGACTCATGAGCGAAGAATATCGATCGGGCAGCTTTGAAGCTCTACGAACAGCGCCAGCTGGCGATTGGGCGGTCACACTTGGCAAATACTTAGGGTCCGTTGCATTTCTGATTTTTATGATGCTCCCGACTTTGGTTTATCCAATCCTGCTTTATCTGGTATCTGATCCTGCCCCCGATCTGGGTCCGATCCTCGCAGGGTACCTTATGCTTTTGCTTGTTGGATTGCTCTATCTAGGGATAGGGATGGTTGCCTCTTCATTAACATCGAGTCAGACACTTGCATTTCTCGGAACAGTGATGAGTTTGATCTTGATGATGGTACTCACAAGTATCATCGCTCAACAATCAGGTGTCAAAGTCGGAACGATACTCTCTGCACTCTCCATCCAAGTTCGGATTGAAGAGTTCTCGAAAGGGATTGTTGATACTGCAACGATTGCATTCTTCTTGATTGGTTCAATCTGGATGCTCGTGCTTGCATCTGCGGTTCTGGAAATCAGAAGACTTGGACGATCACGATTTGTCGTCAGTATTAGTGTTGTTGTGTTCCTGCTTGCGACTACTGCTGCGGTGATCTTTACTAGCGCTATCACAAATACCTATCACTATCGAGTTGATGTCACATCGACAGGCGCTCACAAACTCTCAAGCAGAGCAACTGGAATAGTAAATCGGTTGACAGACTCTACTAAAATCATCCTTGCAATCTCAAAGAGTCGTGCCGATCAACGATCTGTTGATCTCGTGTCAGATGTCCTGGATGCATACGAACAATCGAGCAGTCTACTACAGGTTCAATCTATAGATCTTGATTCTCCAGAGGGGATTGACGAAACAAAGCAGCTTCTTCTCGAGCTTGCAGATCGTGATTCTGGATTAATCGCATCGAATATGAGTGCTCTTGAATCAAGCGCTCAAACAATGCTTGCATTGAGCCCAAAGCTTGCGCAACTTGCATTGAATCTTGATCGGGTCGCACAAGCAATTGAACCAACTACACAGAGCAATGTAAACAATCGAGCAGTCTTTGAACAACGAGCAAACATCATCCGGATGTACACGAATGATCTACTCAAGCAAGGCGAAGGAATTACTTCTCAAATTGCTGACTTCGAATCGAGCAACGAAGTATTCCCATTTGATACATACGCAGAACCGATCGAGCAATCACTCTCATTGTTAATGAATCAGCTCGATGATCTCTCTGTTCAAGTAGAATCATTTGCAAATGCACAAGAACTCGATCTTGCGCCGCGGACGATTGCAGCGCCGTTGACGAAACAGATTGAGACATTCCGTGATCAAGCAGCGATTGCGCAGGATCGAATCAGCAGATTACATCAGATTGATGCAATCCAGATCGGACGAGCACTCGAAACAGGAGAAGCATTATTAGTCATTGGAGGACCAAACCAAGGGGTCGCAGCCGTTGATCTCGAAGCGCTTCTCCCTTCTTCAATCGCACTCGAACGCGCCGGAGTTTCAGCTGCTGGAGTCATTGGTCCAAGAGCCCAAGAACTAATCGCGTCTGCGCTTGCTCAACTTGTTGCACCATCCCAACCAATATTGGTATATGTCCACGGCGGATTACCCAATGAACTGTTAGGGACTTCTGAGCTCTTTACCAAAGTTACAGAACGCCTCGCAGAACGAGGGATCGACACGATCGAATGGGCCGCCGTCGAAGAGCCAACTGCGCCTGATTTAGACGATCTAGATCCATTTGGAATCCGTCCAGTTGTGTATGCTGTTATTAGCGTAGATTCAGCAGCAATGTCCGGAGACTCAGGATTTAATGGTGTAAAACGCGCACGCGAGATGGGTAAGATCGTCGAGAGATTACTCCAAGAGGGAAACTCACTTGCCATCTCACTCAACCCTTCAATCTTTCCATCCTTTGATAGTCCTGACCCAATCTCAGAAGCAATCGCAGACTTTGGAATCGTCCCTGATTCAGGACGCCCGATTCTTCATGCTCGGATTGCACCACTTGGACCAATTGCAGATCCAATCACAAGAATTGTATCTGAAAACGATAACAACAACCCAATATCAGGCGCCGTCGAAGGTCTCAACACGGTATTGCCATGGTCAGTACCAATGTCGCTCACACCGATTGAGGGTATCGAATCTTCATCGATACTCACACTCAACTCTACTGAAAACCCAGAAGAAACCTGGGGCGAAAAGGATTGGCTCACACTCTGGAGAACCGAGGCTCAATCTCGCAAACTGATGCGGAACCAACCAGTCTTTAACGAGGACACAGATCTACGACTCGATCAATACATCCTCGCAGCAGCCGCCCAACGAGATCTCGCAGGTACACAGCAAAGACTCGTCGTCATCGGTTCAAATGGTTGGTCAACAGACTCAATCATCGCGGATACCGAAAGACTCGTAGATGGGCGGGTTCTCTCGCGTTGGCCAGGCAATCTAACCCTCCTGGACTCAACCATTTCTTGGCTCGCAGGGATGGATGATCTCATCGGCCCTGGGATCCATGCTCGTCCGATTGCAACGATCAAGAATCTAGATCATGGCCAACGGAGCCTAATCCGATGGTTGCTACTCGCAGGACTCCCCGGGTTCATCCTGACTATGGGTATGGCGTACCGATTGATCTTCGGATAAATCTTGCGAAACCACATTGGAATCATCCCGATCAGGATTCCATCGATTCCAGTTGCGTGCGACGAGTCCTGTACAAATGATTCCGAGCGGTATTACAATTATTGTTTCTGCAACTCGATTGATTACATCCGCGCCAACTGCGGTTCGCATAGTCACTGATGTCGTCTTCGATGCCATCCCCGCAGCGATCCCGACTCCCCACTCACGGAGCCCAAGCCCACCTCCAGTGATTGGAATCACTTGAGCAATCTGCGAAACTGCAGTGATGATGACAATTTGCATCGGAGTGATCTGAAATCCGAGGAGTGTGAAGGCCGCCGCGTACCGAATCATCCATATTAACAAATCTGCATTGCGAAAAAACAAACCGAGGATCAAGTACCCTTGACTCGCGTTGAACTGAAACGCGCCGAATGACATCAAAGCAAATACAACAATTGGGATTGATAGATATCCAATAAGCTCAATCAATGGCGTATCTGCAGGAAGTAGAATTACAATCCCGAGCGCGATCCCGTTCGCAACTGCGGCGTGTACCATCGACCAGATACTCGCGCCGATCGAATCACGGACTCGGATCTTATTGATCTTTGCGTGATACCCGATGCGCCCGACTAGACCCGGGCGCATTGGAAGATGGTTGAGTAACCAAGCACTCCCAACGAGCGCGAGCATTTCTCTTCGGCCTACTTTGCCGTGCCTTCGCATGAGTGCGTGGAGACAGAGTCCAACACAGATCCAGTTGATGATTGGTCCAAAGATAACAACGAGACCTGCCCATCGCGGCGCGTGAACAATTTTATCCGCGAACTCTTTGAGTGAATCTGGGTCAGAGATTAGATAGATCGCTGCTCCGATTAAGAGAATGATCCCAAACAGAAAACCGAGCCTTCGAGAACGGTTCGATGACTTAGGAATATCTATCTGGGATTCTGACTCATGATCATTCATTGATTACCACGGAGTTATACCCGAGCTTTTTAGAACCCAAAACCTTCTTTCGAAGGGAGCATCTCATCGACACCTGGTCCGACAAGCGAATAGGTGGGTTGTGATGTCACCAGCCGAGCATGGATTATCCTTGCGATCGTGTGCAATCGTTCATCATTGGTTTGCTCAAGCACTTCGAAAATCGGAGAATCCTCAGCATCAGTTCGAGTCAATAACGCCGCCGCTAACACGGTTGGATCAACTACTGAGTCAATTAATGCACCTGAGAGAATTGAACTTACGACATGATCATCAAACGCAATCATCTGAGCGAGTTGATGACGATGTGGGAGCAACAAGATCATCTGCGCCCGTTCTGTGTTCCCTGAGATAGTGTAGAGCTCGATGATCGCAGTAATCAAAGAATCGAGTTCATCTCCTTCAATCACAGTTTCTTCGGTGGGCAGAGTCAATCGGCCTGCGCAAGCCATGATTGCTCTTGTCCGAACATCTGCATTCTCATTTGAAAGCATATCGATGAGTTCAGGAACCGACGCACTCATTTCCAACAAGCTCAATCTCTGAGTAACCTTGCTCTCTGTGGTTAACCCAAGCGGAGAGTTGATGATGCCGTATACAGATGCATTATCTGGAATATTTGCCTTAGCGAGGAGTTCATCCGATGCTCTCGGTCGAAACCCTTGTAGCAATCGCCAGCGTTGGGTGATCGATGAACTCGATTGCATGTGTAACAACCACTGAGTCTGAGCAGAATCAGTTTCAACTTCGATAACCAGCTCTTCGAGAGGCCTGAGTCTGAGTCGATGATCCATTGCGATCACCTTTGGTTGCATCTCTCCTTGAACCCCTTTGACTCGAGCATCAACGACAGGCAACAAAAGCATTTGCGAATCAAGCGGTTTAGAAGAACCGATTGCGAGGGGTATTGGAGCTAAGTTTTTCAATCGGATTTTGATTGTCGGATTTTCCATCGCACTGACGACTGATTCTGGCGCTTGGATATCAAGATACATGAATGATGATGGACGAATGTTCATCTGGTCAATCCATGAAGGGATTGACTTCTCAATCTGGATCATCTGACGGCCAGCGGTTGTGACGATTAGATTCTCGTGCCCGAGCGACACGAGTTTAGATCTTGAAAACGCGCCATATGAATCAAGTGCATTCTCATGTGTGATCTTTGAATACAACGCGACTGCTTCATCAATTTGACCTAATCGCTCGTGCGACATTGCAGAGACTAATCCCATCAACGATGTATTAGAAAATTCTTTCGCAAGATCAATCGATTGTTGATACTCACCCTCTGCGAAGAGTGCAAGGGGTTCAATGATTGCGAAGTACGGATCAAGAGCTGGTGCTGATTCAATAATCTCTCCAACATCATTACGGATCTTATCTGAATCAAGTCCAACGATCGCACGCAAGACCTGAAAATCGAGAACTCGTGAAACCATTACTGAGATCACTGCACTCTGATCGACAGAACGCATTCGAGTCATCTCACTAAGTGAAACAACTTCATCGTTGGTTGTACTCTCGATGTCATCGAGCACTTCTCTCACTAGATCTGAATTTCCCAAGTTATACGCCGCGAGTAATCTCAATCGATCAATACCAATGTCGTATCGATAATCTTCAGGTCGAATCAGATCTTCTGTAGGGAGTTGCGCTTCTTCGTATGCTTCGATCTTTGCCTTTGCTTCGGCGCGGAGATCTGCAAGTACTGGATTCAGGTCATCCAATATTCTTTGCGGCCCATGCACTTGCCAATCCAACGCGATCCGAATTTCTTCAATTGATTGAGGCGTGCGCCCTGCATCGAGCTTGAACAACGTCGTCGAGTTTTCCAGGAACCGAATTGCTGATTGATATGCACCTTGTCTCGCAAGGATCTGAGTAATCGTTAGATGAACATTCGCATCAAGTGGATCTGCTAGAAGAAGTTTAAACTGGTAATCCAACTGTGTAACCGGATCCGAGTCCGCGCTGCTATAGACCTGCGCTGCGAGAGAAGCGGCGGCTTTGTTCGACACATCGAGCTTTGTCGCCAGATGTAATCTTTCTAGAAAACCGGTCGTGTTACCCGTTTCTCGTTCAAGCAATGCAGCATCGAGAGCGAGGCGTGATCGGACAGATGGATCTAATGATTGTCCACGATCACCTAAGAACCGTTCGAAGGCTGCGAGGCGCCCTTCAACGGTTTGTTGCTTGTTAATGATTGAACTTACTAATCGGAGTTGAGCAACTGTATCTTTAGGATCGATCCGAATGACTTCTCGAGTTGCTTCGATCAACATCTCTGCATCGCCACCTAACCATGCGGCCTCGACAATCGATCTTGCGATCTCAGGATTCGTCGGGTCAAGCTCAAGTGCGATTTTCAACAAATTTGCAGTGAGCTCATAATCCGCAGGAGCAGGCGCATCTCTCAACCCAAGATCGAGCACTGCGTCTCTGACTAACAGCGATGACACAATCGGATCTAGTTCTGTTGCTGCATCTTGAGCAATCGTTGAACCTGACCAAAGAGATGTCCCAACGAGCGCAGCTGCAATGCAATGAGACACACGAAATGGTTTCAGATATCGATTCATAGATCCTCTTCTCATGATCCTGTTTCTCACGATCCACTCCATCCAAGCAGAGCTGTTATAGCAAGTACGCTGCTCGAACCCAGAAAGATCGCGGCTAACGAGCCCTCAATCCCTCTTGATATCGTCTGATGTGCTCTGGGAAATACTCGATCTGCGATGCACATGAGAAATACAAGCTGTCCTGCAGTCAACGCGGCGACACCAGCGCTGATCGCAATGGGCTTTGCCGACAGTATCCCTTCATGATCCTGCCCGATCAGCCACAACCCCATGACCCCTAACGACAAACTCCAGGGTAAACCTGTAAGGATTACAATCGATATACTCATCACTCGTTTGGTAGGCACTGATATCTCCATCGGATAGATGCAAGCATTTGCATCTATCCGAATTATGACCCATCATAGAGTCTTTGAGTCACTGGCGCGTCCCTAGAGCAGACGAATCATGACGATATCGTCATCGAAAGATGGATATTCTAAATGAGCAATCCTGAGGATGTTATCCGATTGCCATTGCCATCAAGAACTCCGCGTTGGTCTTGTGTTTCGCAAGACGGGTCTTGAGGAGCTCCATCGCTTCTACGACATTCATATCTGCAAGAACCTTCCTGAGTCGATAGATCAACTCAAGCTCTTTCGCGTCCATTAGGAGCTCTTCACGGCGTGTTCCTGATGCTGCAACATCAATCGCAGGATATATCCGTTTCTCTACTAATCGACGATCAAGATGAAGTTCTGAGTTACCAGTACCCTTGAACTCTTCGAAAATCACATCGTCCATCTTCGAACCGGTGTCAGTCAATGCTGTCCCGATGATTGTTAATGAACCACCTCGTTCGAGCGCACGAGCAGCACCAAAGAACTTCTTCGGGCGCTGGAGCGCATTGGAATCGAGACCACCTGACATGATTTTTCCTGAATGTGGAATATCGTTATTGTAAGCTCTTGCCAATCGAGTGATTGAATCGAGCAAGATAACAACATCTTCTCCGAACTCAACCATTCGTCTTGCTTTTTCGATCACCATCTCTGCGACAGCTACATGCCTACTTGATTGCTCGTCGAAGGTACTTGCAACGACTTCTACATCACGACCTACATTCCGTTTGAAGTCTGTTACTTCTTCAGGGCGCTCGTCTACGAGCAACACAAATACCTTAGCGTCTGGATAGTTTTCATTAATCGCTTTCGTCATCTTCTGCATCAATACTGTCTTACCAGTACGAGGAGGCGCGACGATCAATGCTCTCTGTCCCATACCGATTGGGGAAACTAAGTCCATGATCCGCATCTCGATCGAGTCCGGGGTTGTTTCAAGGAGTAATCTCTTCTCAGGATGCATTGGAACGAGATCTTCGAAGTTCACGAGTTCGTGGAGTGTCGCAGGATCTCGGCCGTTGACTTTTTCAACACGAAGGAGTGCGAAGTATCGTTCAGATTCCTTTGGTGGCCGGATCGCTCCGCGGACATTCATGCCTCGACGAAGTCCAAATCGACGAATCTGACTAGGAGATACGTAAATATCATCAGGACCAGGCAAGTAACTCATCTCTGGGGACCGCAGGAACCCAAACCCATCAGACATGATCTGGAGAGTGCCTTCGCCGAACATGATGCCTTGTTTCGCGGCACGCGCTTTAAGAATTCTGAAGATTAGATCTTGCTTGGGCAACTGGTGAACATCTTCGAGTCCCTCTTTGTCTGCGATCGCGTTGATTTCATCATGATCCATCCGTTGGAAATCGGAGATCGTGAGTCCATCATCTTCGATCTTCCCTCCCGCGGCGGCAACAATGCGTTCGAGCTCTTCTGCTTCGCGTTCGAGTTGCTCATCAGAAGGAAGAACATGCGCCGGGTAAGCATTCGATGATGATCTCTGGCGCTGATTTTGTCGATTCGACCCGCCGGACCCACCTGAACCACCTCCAGAAGAACCTCTTCTCTTCTTTCGACTTCGTCTTCTCGATCCGCCTTCTGAGTCATTGTTATTGTTGTTGCGATTCGATCTTGATCGATGATCGTCTCTGCCTGAATCATCTGAGCGTCCAGAGCTTTCGGATTGCGAACCTGATTGGTCAGGTTTTTTTGATTCTGAAGACGATAATTCTCTACTCTTAGAGGATTCTTTCGAGTTCTGCTTTGGTGAGGACTTAGGTTTGTCCGTTGCACTCGATGCTCCCGAGGCGGCTTCTTTCTTCGCTTCGGACTTTGCACGGAGCTTTGACACAGCTTTCGACTCGGGTTTGGATTCAGTCACTGCACCTGCTTTGCTCTCGCGTTTCGTAGAAGCTTTCTTCGTGGTGCTCTTCTTTTTGGTTGTCTTCTTACTTGTTGCAGTCTTTGCGTCTGCTTTTTCAACAACCTCTGTGGACTTAGCCATGGAATGATCCTCTAACTGTCATCTGTGTTGATTGTCTTGTAACTCAAGACAATGCATTTTGTACGAATTGAATATGTGGTTTTGATATCGTGCGTGAAGAGCAAAACGAATGCTCATCGACATGAGATATGATCTTGAAAACTCTGATTCAATGGGCGTTGATGCTGCCCTCGCGAGAACAATATTTGGTCGATTGATAGTCAACCGAACCGAACTGAAAACCCATTATCCCTCTTCGAACCGAAACACGATGTCCCATCTAGTCTGTCATTTCTTGATTTTGATCCTTGGACTCAAACTGAGAAGGATTTAATCATCGATGAAACGGAAGATATGATTCGGATGAAATAGGAGATGAATCTACTTAGCCATTCGATGCCCGTTGCGCCAGATCCTTCCGGATCGAAGCAAGCACTCGAGTTACTCGGCCTATGAGTTCATCAGGTAAGCCATTGTTGGCCACTATATAATCGGATCGTTTCCTCTTTTGTTCAAGTCCTAACTGTGCTTTTTCTCTCATATTCAGCTCATTCGCGTCCCAACCACGGGTTGTTTGGACCCTGGAGAGCCGAATTTCATGCGAAGTGTCTACAAAGACGATTGCGTCGCACTCAGAATCTACCCCAGCTTCAAACAAAAGAGGAGCATCAACAATCACCCCTTGGGCTCCATCTTGGATCGCAGCCTCGATTAATTCTCTTCTACGATCATGGACGAGCGGATGAATTAAACCCTCAAGTCTGCGTCGTTCGTAGGGTTGCTCGAAAACAATATCTGCGACCTTTGATCGATCAATCGTACCGTCAGTGTTGAGAATCTCTTTTCCCCACCACTCGCTGAGTTGTCGGATCACTTTTCGATCACTCAAAATCTCGCGAACGCTTTGATCTGAATCAGAAACAACGCACCCGAGATCTTCAAAGACCTTTGTGACTGTGGACTTACCAGCCCCGATCCCGCCGACGATTCCAATCACAGGTGTCACTTGTTTCCCCTCTCCATGGATCGACATTCGATCTACTTGCGCTCGAATCGTATCGAGTACTTGCTGAGGATGTTCGATCCCTCTCCAGATTAGATCAATTGAACCTGTCCCTGCACTTGTGATCCCAAGTGACCCAATCCCAAACAAGCGTTCTGCGAAAGGGCGGACCATCACGATGTGTTGTACTCGTCTTAGTGGGATATCAGTCGTTACCGTTCTGAGTATTCCAAACTTGGCAACAATCCGTGAATCCGTCAAAATGTGTCTGCGTGCGAACCAATCAATGAGACCCAATACAAATCGAAATGCAACAATCAAAAGAGCACCATTTGCAGACTTTGTTAGAATCGGTTTGTTCAATGAAATCCCAAACCATCGCATAGTCCCCCAAGCGACGAGCCCGATGAGGATCCATCTCCACATCTGAGTAAACACAAAGACAATGTGAGGCCGATCGTCAATCAACACTCGTTCTGCATTGTTTACAATGCTTAATCCGTCAGGTTGTCCTTGGTTTGTATGTTTCTGGATCGACATTGGTTCGATTCTATCAGTTCAACTACCTATCGGGAAGGTAATGCTGATTGATCAAGCACCGCGATTTGCGGATAGTTTCTGTAGTACCCATTGTAATCGAGCCCATATCCAACGACAAACTCGTCTGGGATCTCAAACCCAACATAATCGACATGTACATCGACTGTGCGATCTGTCTTTTTGTCGAGCATCACACCCAGACGAAGCGACGCGGGATTCTGTTTCTCGATCATTTCTTTGACTAATGCAAGTGTTTGTCCAGAGTCGAGGATGTCATCGAGAACGATGATGTGCTTGCCCCCAAGGTTGTCTGGAAGTTCCGTTGCAAAGTGAGCACCCTTAGAACGAACCGACTCTCCAGGGTAACTTGACACCGCAACCAATCCCAAGGACAGTTTCATTGGGAGTTCTCGAACCAGATCCGCGACAAAGATCATCGCACCTGTCATGATGGGAACAATAATTACATTGTCTTCATCGAGAGGAGTTTGGCCGTCCTTGGCAAGATCTTCTTGGAGATCACGAACAATCTCTTTGGCCATCGCTTGGACACGATCGGCAATTTGCTCACGGCTAACGAGTATGCGTTCGATTTCTGGAAACATGTATATACAGTAGGCCACGAACATCAAAAGACTCTAACCATTCTCTCCACTGTGGAACCAAGCACTAAATGTTCGCAATACAACTGTCCATTTCAGACTGAGAGTTCAAGATTCAAACTGGTATTATTCACGCTTGACTCAACTCAGATCATCCACTCGAAAAGGGGTGAATCCAAATTTCTCATTTCTCTGCATTGCCAAAATACCATATGCTGTATGTTTATATCGCTCGATACCAAATCAGTGGAACAGGATTATCATCATGTTACAACTAACTCTCCGACCCCTCGCCGTTATCACTTTGTCCGTCTTTGGTGCTTTGACCGCCCCAGCTTTAGGGCAGGTGATTATCGAGGACTTCAAGGTATTACCCAACGACGGAGAGTCGCAGGACAGGTTTGGTCATTCCATTGCCATTGACAATGGCATTCTGGCCGTGGGATCAAGATTTGCAGATGAGAGCGGCCCTAGCTCTGGTTCAGCCTATCTGTTTAATGCCATGACCGGGGCTCAGATCATCGAACTTATACCCGATGACGGATTCAGTGGTCAATACTTCGGAATCTCAGTTGCTATTGACAACGGAGTTGTGGCGGTCGGGGCGTGGAATGACATGGATAACGGCCTTGAATCGGGCGCAGCCTACCTGTTCGATGCCTCCTCGGGGGTTCAGATCGCCAAACTCCTCCCCGACGACGGAGAAGCTTATGACAGGTTCGGCCAATCCATCGCTATCGGCGACGGCCTTGTGGTTGTCGGGGCACAATTTGACGATGACAATGGCGACGATTCTGGTTCGGCCTATGTGTTTAGCGCCTCCTCAGGCGGGCAACTTGCCAAACTACTCCCCGACGACGGAGAGGCCGGTGACAACTTCGGTAACTCCGTCGGCATCAGCAACGGCGCCGCAGTCGTCGGGGCATATCGCAATGACGATAACGGCTTAGGCTCAGGCTCGGCCTATCTCTTTGACGCCTCGGGAGGCACACAGATCGCCAAATTGCTTGCCGACGATGCGACTGAGGGTGATGAGTTCGGTTTCTCAGTTGCCATCGACGACGGCATCGTGGTCGTGGGAGCATGGGAGGACAACGACAACGGCTTCGAAGCTGGCTCGGCCTACCTTTTTGTTGCCCCTTCGGGCTCCCAAATCACCAAGCTCCTCCCCAATGACGGAGCATCGCAGGATAAGTTCGGTGTAACCGTTGCCATTGACAACGGTTTCGTGGCGGTAGGAGCATGGAATGACAACGACTCTGGTCCAGATGCGGGTTCGGCCTATGTTTTCGATACTTCTACCAACACGCAGATTGTCAAGCTCCTTGCAAGCGATGGAGACGGAGGAGACCTCTTTTCCAGTGCCATCGCCATCAGCAATGATCTCGTAGCCGTCGGGGCAATGCTTAATGATGACAACGGCTCAAGCTCTGGCTCGGCGTATGTGTTCACAGCCCCACTACCAGAATGCCTTGCGGATCTCACGGACGACGGTATCCTCAACTTTTTCGATATCTCCACATTCCTAAATGCGTTCAACGCACAAAATCCGACTGCCGATTTCACCAACGACGGCATCTACAACTTCTTCGATGTCAGCGCATTCTTGCAAGCATTTGCAGCGGGTTGCCCATAAAACCAATCCACACATCACCATCAATAAAAAACGCCCATGCATGATATGGGCGTTTTTCAATAGCTATTCCATACTCAACCTGTTCAGAGGAGCCCGGACTGCCTCGCCTCTGAATATGCGACTAGAGATGCATCGATAATCTCATACGCCCTTTCTGCGGGCTGAATCTCATCGACCTCGACTTGCTTGCCTTCGAGTTGTTTGTAATCCTCGAAGAACCTCTTGAGCATCTTAAAGGTGTGCTTTGGGAAGTTTTTGATCGTCTGGTATTCTTCGAACTCTGAATCATTGATGAGCACTGAGATGATCTTATGGTCAGGTTGGCCATCATCGATCATCGTCATGACTCCGATCGCGCGAGCTTCACAGATGCACATCGTCGGCACTTTCTCAGCACAAAACACGAGCACATCCAACGGATCGTTATCCTCTGCGAGTGTCTGTGGGATAAACCCATAATTCGCAGGGTAGTAGACTGCGCTAGAAAGGACCCGATCGAGTCGGAGCATCCCTGTTTGTTTGTCGAGCTCGTATTTATTACTTGACCCCTTTGGGATCTCGATTATTGAGCGAAAATGGGAAGGAAGAGCAAGCTCTTGCATACCGGGTCGAACATCGTGCCAAGGGTGTATCATGCCCGAGCATAGCCTCCGATTCCCGGACATCCACCTAGATGTTTGAGCTTCATCAATGATTACCCTTTCGCCGACAAAGTTTCATAGTTGGTATATCCTATAACCATGCTCACACTCGATTACGCTAACTGTCTTTCTTCCCGAGTCGGCCCACATGGACTCGATCCTGCTCGCGTTCATGCTGATGGACCGCTTGCCAAGGGTGTCACTCAGCTGACCCAATCACTCAAGGAATCAAGAGGCACAGGATGGGAACGATGGAGAGAGCTCGCAAACGAACCAATGCGTAGCGCCCATCTCAACTCGGTTCATGCGATCGCAAACGAAAGCGAGGGCCGATTCGATAACATCGTCGTCCTCGGAATCGGAGGATCAGCTCTAGGCAACATCGCAATCCAATCCGCGCTTAATGAACCTACCTACAACTTGCTCTCAAAGGCAGATCGAGCTGGCCCCAGGTTATTCGTTGTTGATAATGTTGATCCATCGAATCTCAACTCGATCTTGAAGATCTGTGATCCCAATACAACTTTGTTTAATGTCATCTCCAAATCTGGAGAAACTGCAGAGACTGCATCTCAGTTCATGATCATCCGAAAAATACTCGAGCAAGCAGTTGGATCAAGATGGGCAGATCATGTCATCGCGATCACTGACCCAGCGCAAGGCACAATGCGATCAATTTGCGATCAAGCAGGAATCACAACACTCCCTGTACCGGAAGGGGTTGGAGGCCGATTCAGTGTCTTGTCCCCTGTTGGACTCTTTTCGGCCGCGATGTGCGGGATCGATATCGATGCAATGCTCGACGGCGCCAAAGCAATGGACGATCGATGTTCCAACGAGGATCTCTCGAAGAACCCTGGCGCGATGCTTGCGTTGCTCCTGGTTGAACTCGGAACTCGAAAAGGAAAATCGAACCATGTATTAATGCCGTACGCGAACTCACTCAAACTACTGGGAGATTGGTACTCCCAGCTCTGGGCAGAATCCCTCGGCAAGAAGTACGACAAAGAAGGCGAAACCGTCTTCACAGGATTTACTCCAATCTCCGCATTGGGCACTACTGATCAGCACTCACAGGTTCAACTCTATCGTGAAGGACCAAATGACAAAGTCATCGGGTTCGTTGAAGTCGAAGATTTTGCAGATGATCAAGGACTCACCATCCCCACTGGTATGGGGGTTGAAGCGATCGAGTATCTTGAAGGCAAGCGAATGGTTGATCTTCTCAACGCAGAAAAGAGAGCAACTGAATACGCACTGATCGATTCACAGCGCCCGAACTACACCATCAAGATGCCCAAGATCGACGCACATCATGTCGGCGAGTTTATCTCGCTTTGGCAAATCGCGACGGCTTACGCTGGGCTCATGCTCAACATCGATGCGTACGATCAGCCCGCTGTGGAAACTGGGAAAAAGGCAACCTTCGGGCTCATGGGACGAGATGGTTACGAGGATTGGCTTACAAAGGTAAACGACACACTCAGTTCAACTGAATATGTCGTCTGATTTCCAGTCCGAGCTGATAAACTTTTTGTTGCAACCAAAATCTTCTGTTACTCAATGAGCATCTTGCGATGATGTTGGCACGCTATTTGTGTATCTGTACTCTGCGGGTGGTTGCTGTTCACGGATGAACAGGGCCAATACCCGAAGATTGGATGACACGATGAACTACGGATTACAGATATCCGCCTCAGGTGCTTTAGCGAGTATCCATCAGCAGGACGCGTTAACCGCGAATCTTGCCAATATCAACACGACTGGGTTCAAACCCATCATGACAGGCACAATGCAGCGCCTTGCAGCTCGTCAGGAAGACAACTTGCCCATGCTTGCGTCTGACACGATGCTTGAACGACTCGGGGGAGGCGTATTTGCTGCGCCAACAAGCATCAACTTTGCGCAAGGGACACTCGAATCTACTGAGAATGTCTTTGATCTTGCAATCCAAGGCGATGGTTTCTTCGTCGTCGGCGACTCATCCAATCCATCACTCACAAGAGATGGGCGATTCACAGTAAATGCTGACGGCGATCTCGTGATGGCAACTACCGGAGTCCCGGTTCTATCAGATAGTAACTCAAACATTCATATCGATATGAGTCAGGGATCTGATATCCAAATCACGAGTGATGGTGTCATCACTCAGGGTGGAGCACCCATCGACAAACTCCAGTTTAGTGATGTGTCCAATCGAGCAATCCTTGCAAAGCAAGGCGGAGGACTCTTCGGATCACAAACCGGATCGGCCCTCTCGCTCATTGACGCGACTGGTTCGATCAAGCAGTACATGCTTGAAGGATCTGGAGTATCTGAGATTGGTTCATTGATGAAAATCCAAGCAGCATCCCGATCCGCACAAGGCAATATCGGGATGATCGATATGCAAAACAAACTGATGGAACGCGCAATCAACACATTCGGCCGAATCGCATAAGTGATTACAGATTAAAGGAATACACACATGGCAGTAATCGCAATGCAATCCGCGTCGTCAGGACTCAGAGCTCTAGATACTCGCCTGGATGTCATCGCAAACAACCTTGCAAATGTCAATACAGAGGGGTTCAAGTCCTCAAGAGTCAACTTCGAAGATCTGCTCTATCTTGAAAGAGCACAACCTGGAGTCGAAAACACGAACGGCGATCAGCGCCCAACTGGTCTCTATGTAGGACTTGGAGTTCGCGCAAGTGGAACTCAACAAGATTTCGAGCAAGGCGCCCCCATTCCAGGTGGGCCTTTAGACATGATGATCGAGGGAAAAGGATTCTTCAAAGTCCAAGTGGAGAGTGATCTCGGCGGCGGCGAAGCATACACAAGAGCAGGCAACTTCGTCCCCAACGCCAACGGTGATTTGGTTCTTGCAAACTCTGATGGTCGATTACTCGATCCGCCTGTAACTATCCCTAACAATGCCGAAAATGTGCAGTTTACTGGTTCTGGGCAAGTCCTCGCAACGATCCCCCCGAGCAATGTTCCTACAGAAATTGGACAGGTAAACCTATCCATCTTTGTAAACCCAGCGGGTCTTACCCAAGTTGGAACAAATCTGTGGATTGAGAGCGCCGCATCGGGCACTCCGATTGAAGGCGAACCTGGGACTCAGAACTTTGGAACGATCCGAGGCGGAGCACTCGAAGGATCAAATGTGGATCCATCAAAAGAGCTTATTGAACTCATCCGTACTCAACGAGCGTTCGAGATGAACTCACAAGCAATCCGTGCAGCGGACGAAACACTCCAGTCCGTCGCACAACTCCGTCGTTAATAACCTGAATCATATAGAGTTACAACTATGACCACTTGCACAACAACTCGATTTCGATTCAGCTTTTCCTTATTCGTTGGGTTCGTGCTGATCCCTTTCGTGAGTTCTTTTTCACTTGCAAGTGATCTTGAAGACTCGATCACGACGATTCGGTTGCAATCCACGGTTCGGATCGCTGCAGATGATACAGAACTGACGATTTCTGACTTTGCAAGAGTACAAGGGCCTCAAGCATCTGATATTGAAGCACTTGCATTCGATCCTCAAAAGGATATCCAACAAGGAATTTGGATAAACATCGACGCAAAGATGATCCGCGAACGACTTACAGCATCCCCCCATATCCGGGTGGGATCGGTGATTGTAAAAGGTGCAAAAACGATTGCGGCGACGCGTCTTTCAGACCCCAATACAACCATAAATCATTCCCCAACAACAAATTACCCAAACTCCCCCACTGACGGGCCTTTGCTTCGTTCCTATTTAGAGCAATGGGTGTACTCCCAACCTTGGTTAAAAAGCACCAAGGATTCAACTCGAATCCGATTCGATGATACAGAACGCGTGCAAGGGATTCTGAACACGCCGATGAACAATCGAACGGTTGTGTTCAATGAGAACGGCCGATCCAAAAAAGTCAGTTGTGAAATCCTCATTCTTGAGAATGAACAGATCATTCTTGAAACTACTGTTCGGTTCTACGTTGAAGTCCTTCGAGATGTCCGGATTACAAGCGAACAAATCCGTCGCGGCGAAGTGATTGATGAATCTCGAACAGTTGTAGAGACTCGTTGGCTCTCTCCAATGAGCGCAATCGCAGATGCAACGGGCTCCTTGGGATTGTCATGCAAGAAGACTATCGATCCTGGATCAATGCTCACGAGTGCGATGTTGGAAGAACCAATTATCATTCGTCGTGGTCAGTTTATTACTGCACGGAGTTTTCATGGATCAGCAAGCGTCACGATGAGTGTTCGCGCCATGGATGACGGCCGATTGGGTGAGTTGATACAACTTGAATCACGCGATCGTAAACAACATTTCACTGCGAAAGTCGCAGCGCCAGGCCAAGTTATTATTCTCCCGAACCATTTAAAAACAGAATAGAGAATCAAATGCGTAGAACACATCTCCAACTTAGCGTTTTTGCCCTTCTCACCTGCATTTCGCCGTTCGTTCATGCTCAAAGCTTGTACTTGGTTCAAGAGCAATCGAGTGATTCTCCAGACGTCCAACAACCATCTATATCTCTCGAAGAAGCTTCAATCTACTTTATCTCGGCGCCCGAGACTCGGACTATCAAAGTACACGATATCGTCACGATCATTATTGATGAAAATAGTTCCCAGACGAGTTCACAAAAGCTTGAAACAGAAAAAGCGTCTAACTCAACGGCGGAACTCAACGCAATCCTGAGTTTGGCACAACTGCTCGAAACTCGACTCGAAACCAGTGGAATCACGGATACTGATTTGATTGATGTTGCAGCATCTCGTGATTATACAGGTGAGGGAGATTATGAACGCAAAGACAAGTTCTCTGCACGAATCGCGGCAACAGTACTTGAGGTCAAACCCAACGGAACACTTGTGCTCCAAGCAGTAAAACGGATCTCAAAGGATAAAGAAAAATCGATCCTGACCCTCTCAGGGCTTGCTCGAGATGAAGATATTACATCTCAGAACACAATCCTTTCGAGCCAGCTTGCTGGATTGAACATCATCCTTGAGAACGAAGGTGATCTGAAAAAGGCTGCTGAGAAGGGCATAATCACTCGTGTTCTCGACACAGTCTTTGCGTTCTAATCAATCAAGTTTACATTTAATCCAGACCCACCACCAAACACCCATGGGCAGTTCGTCCTTGGGTGTTTTTTTATTAACCAACCCTGATCGATTCTCACTGTTTGGCACGCTGTTCGCGTATGTACCCAACGGAAGGAATCTACACATGAGACGATGGATCGTCATTGGAATCACACTACTCGCCTTGAGCGCGTTTGATACTTATGCAGGGAAAACCCTGCTTGAGATCTCACGCATGAAAGGCCAGGGTGCATCAGTCGTTCAAGGGCTTGGTTTGGTTGTCGGCCTTAATTCGACGGGAGACTCAGGTAGCGAGCTCGTTATGGCGCGCCCCCTAGCAGAAGCGCTCAAAAAACTAGGCAATCCTGTCAGTGTCGATGATCTCTCTTCATCAAAGTCCGTCGCACTTGTCATGGTTACATGTCAGATTCCTCGCGAAGGCGCAAAGACAGACGATCAGTTCGATGTCACTGTTTCTGTGCTCAACTCTGCAAAGAGTCTAGAAGGCGGGACACTATTGATCTCTCCGATGATTGCACGACCTGGTTCACCTGTTTACGCGTTTGCGCAAGGGTTGCTGATGCTTCCTGATTCAGGTATACCAACTGTTGCAACGATCCCTAAGGGTGCGCAGTTGGTGCGCGATATTAATACAACTCCCAAGATCTCAGGAAGCTTTGACATCATCATTGATTCAAGTTTCGCTGGATGGGGTGCAACATCAACGATTGCATCTGAGATTGATCAACAGTACTTGCTTACTGCAAGAAGAAAACAACCTATTGCAAAGGCGCTCGACGCGCGAACAATCAGAGTCACTGTCCCATCGACTGAAGCTGACCAGGCAGCCTCGTTCTTCGGCGACATCATGCAAACCGATATCTCCAGCGCACTTCGTAAACTCCCTGCGAAAGTCATCTGTGATACTCGCTCAGGGATCATCGTGATTACAGGTGATGTTGAGGTCTCTGCAGTTGTCATCAGACACAAGGATATGAGTATCAATACCGCGGCTGCACAGCTCGGCGGACCTGATGCTCAACCCACGAACTTCGCAGCGGTTTATACCCCAGACGGCGCAGAAACAGATACCACTCGTCTCGACGATCTCATCGCGGCGTTCGATCAACTCGATATCCCAGCGATTGAGCAAATCAACATCCTTCGGATGTTGCGTAAATCAGGCAAGCTACAAGCTCGTCTAATCGTGGATGGGCAGGAATAACAACTGGAGCATCGTCAATGAGTACATTTTCAAGTATCAACTCAAGTTTTTCTCCGAACCCGTTTACTCGGCCGATCGTCGATCCGCGGAAACAGCCTTCGAAAGATGTCTCCCCTCTCCAAGCTGCGAATCCCGAAGCGCTGCGCCAGTCCACGAAATATACGAACGGCACTACCAACGACATTACTTCAGAAACTGCTCAGGCGCGAACCGCTGCAGAGGGATTAGTCTCGACAACGTTCATCGAGCCAATCCTCAAGCAAGTAAGAGAGTCGAATACTGCCCCACCTCCTTTTGGTCCGAGCAGAGCAGAGAAACAGTTTTCTTCTCTTCTTGATACCAAACTCGCAGATGAGATTGTTCACGCTGCGAACTTCCCGCTCGTAGATCGGATCGCGAGTCAGTTGCTCAGGAACATGCCTCAGGTTCAGAACGAAGTACCGATCATCGACATCCAGGGATAAATCCAGATGAAACTCGCATATCAAACTCAACCCAAGCAAAGCAAAGGCGTTGTCGATTCAGACAAGCTCGATTCGATGCTTGCTGATCTCGAAACTGAGCACACCAAACTGCTCGATCTTGCACATGCACACAAAGATGCGTTGACTCATGCATCGGTTGAAGAACTCAGAGATATCACAATCAAGACGAGTGATGTACTCATGCGTGTTGCTTCGATTGAAGATCGCAGGAGAGCGATGATCGAACGAGACACAGGTTCATTGGGAACACTCGATCAACTCATTGAGCAGATGAACCCTACGGATCAGGATCGAATCGGAAAAAGACGATCACGGCTTCGTGAGTTAATTCTCCGTGTTCAAGAAGAGCAAAGCGCCGTTCGTCAAGCAAGCGAGCATCTTGCAAGTCATATGCAAGGGCTCATTAAACAAGTAAGCGCTTCACTCTCACATTCGGGGACCTATTCGCGAGGCGGCGCAGTAGATCCATCACGATCGCAGGTTGTCAGTTCACTTGATGTTGTTCAGTAAGACAGATCCGTAAGCGTCTTGGACGGACCAAGTCGTTGGAAGGAAGACACATGAGCCTTACATCTTCAATGCAGATTGCCCAATCGGCGCTGATCACTTCGCAACTTGGATTGCAGGTTACATCGCAGAACTTGGCAAATGCCGCGACCCCAGGTTATACACGACAAATCGCGATGCTCGAAGCAATTCGAGGCCGAGTGTCTGATCCGCATCAGATCGGGCAGGGTGTTGCCGTCACTGAAGTTCGTCGACAGATCGACGAAGCGCTCCAGCGCCGACTCTGGAACAGCAACTCCGCAGAGTACTCAAGCGCTCAACAACTCAATGTACTCTCACAACTCGAAACAATCCTCAACGAGGGTACTGAGTTTGATCTCTCTACAGAACTTTCTTCATTCTTCAGTTCATGGACTGAAGCAACTACCCTACTCGATTCTGGTCCGACCATCGTCAATCAGGGAGGATCGCTTTCGTCGTTCATTAGAAACATGCAATCAGATCTTATTCAACAACGTGAGCAGCTCGAAGACCAGATCGACTCGCAAGTGTTGCGTGCAGATGCAATCCTAAGCGAAATTGCTTCGATTAACGGAGTGATCTCAAGCAACGAAATCGGCGAAGCAGAAGCTAGCGGGCTCCGCGATCGACGCGACGAAATAGTGACAGAGCTTGCCCAACTCATCGATGTCACAGTTGTTGAATCAAACAGTGGTAGTTACGACATCTACTCCGGATCAACCCCGATCGTGCAAGGTGCTCGGAATCGTGGAATCGAAGTTGATCGAGTGACAGTAAACGGCGCTCTCACAGTTCGGGTTGAACTATCCGCAGATTCAACCCCATTAGATATTTCAAGTGGTTCAATTGGCGGCTTACTCGCATCACGGGATGGCGCGATTGATGCAACACTTGAGAAACTCGATACACTTGCCTCGCAACTAATCTTCGAAGTCAACAAACTCCACTCAACTGGTATCAACAAGGATTGGCTCACAACGACATCAAGTACATTGCAAGTCGGATCAAGTGATCAAACTTTGGCGCTCAATGATCCGAACAACTTAACTTTTGCGGATCTTCCGTTTAGTGCCGTCAACGGTTCGTTTATCGTCAATGTCCAAAACGACTCTGGAGGATCTTCATCTACTCCGATTCAGATTGATCTTGATGGGTTAACCGATGCAGGGTTACCTGGTTTTTCAGAAGATACCTCAGCAGAGGATATTCGTTTAGCAATCGACGGGATAGAAGGCCTCAATGCGTCTTTTGATTCTGCAGGACGACTCGTTATTGATTCTGATCCAGGATACTCGTTCTCATTCTCCGAAGATTCTTCAGGGGCGCTCGCAACAATGGGTGTCAACAGTTTCTTTACAGGAACACAAGCAAGCGACATCGCGGTTCGTGAAGATGTTACTGTGATGCTCGGCAAAATGGAAGGCGATCAGTTCATCGCAAACGGAACAGCACTCGCGATGGGCAGTCTCGTTGATCAAGCAAGTGATGGACTCGATGGATTATCCATCACCAAGTTCTGGGCGCAACAAGCTCAAGAGATTGCATCTGACACAAGCTCAGCAAGAACAAGAGCAAACGCAGATCGACTCGTTCGCGAAAGCTTAGACGGGCAACGCTCAGCAGTTTCTGGAGTCAGCATCGACGAAGAATCTATCAATCTCCTTGAATATCAGCGTCAATACCAAGCAGCAGCACAAATCATTACCACAGCACAACAGATGTTCGACACACTCTTAACACTCGTGTAATCGAGTTAGTCCCTGTCTGAAAGATACACCATGTCCACATTCCCAACAAGCTATTCAAGAGCTCCGACCTTGCTCTTCACTCAAAACTCGATGAATGCGCTCGGGCGGACAAACTTTGCAATCTCCCGCCTCAACGAACAACTCGCGACGGGTCTTGAGATCCTGCGCCCATCCGATGATCCGATACGATCTGCGACTATCTCTACTATTGACTCTCGACTTGAGTTCACGGATCAACTTCTCAAGAACCTTGAGTTCGCAGGGAACTCACTTGGAACACTAGATAACGCGCTCGGTGACGCAAAGTCTCTCATTGATGAAGCATACTCGATTGCATCTGAGCAGCTCTCGAGCCCATCGGATGCAGAGTCCCGCGCCGGGCAAGCAGTAATTATTGACTCGTTGATTAGTTCCCTCTACAACATATCCAACTCTGAATCACTTGTTGGATATGTATTTGGTGGAACTGCTCCTGGAACCCCGCCGGTTGAGTTTCTCAATGGTGGGTACCGATTCTCCGGCGAACGCGGTGGATTGCTCGCGGCACTTGGAAGCGCTTCTGATGTTCCGATCACACTCGGAGCAGACAACGCAATTGGCGCTCTCTCAAATCGAATCCAAGGAACTGTCGATCTTGATCCTTCAGCGGTTGCAAATACCAGATTGAGCGATCTCAACGGTGCTCGTCAACTCGGGATATCAAAAGGTACATTTGAGTTCAGTTTCAACGGCGGCGTCGCAGCGGTAATCGATATCTCTGGCGCTGATAGTTTAGGAGACGTTGCAGATTCAATCGAAGCTGCGATCATTCAGTACGAAACTGATAACGGCGTATCAATCTTGGGACCCGGGGGAATCGGAATCTCTGGTGGGGCGCTCGACTTTGACATCGTGGCCGGCGGATCTTTGGATTTCGTGGATCAACAAGGTTCAAATGTAGGTACAGACCTTGGAATCGTTCAAGATCCTGCAGTTTCGTTCACTTCGGTTGCTGGAACGGGATTGGATCTTGATCCAACGCTTTCATGGTCAACACAGATCTCAGATCTCAACGGACTCGGCGGCGCTAGCTTGGATCAGATCCAACTCAACTCTAACGGCCAAAGCATAACTGTCGATCTATCAGGCGCAGTAACACTCGGAGATATCCGAAGCGAAATCGAAGCAGCAGGCACAGGAGTCCGTGTTGAAATTGATGAAACAGGACAAGGACTCAACATCATCACTGAAACTGCGGGAACTAATCAACTCGCACTCTCTATCTCAGAAGTCGCAGGCGGGAACGATACTGCAACGATCCTAGGAATTCGTTCATACGCAAGTGATACCCCAATCTCAGTCTTTAATGATGGCAGAGGGGTTGAAATCGCAACGGGGAATGCGGATCCAACTCAAGATAACGATTTCATCATCACACTCGGAAATGACTTTGAAATCAACATTGATCTTCAACCTGATGATATTGCAACTGTGGGATCATTGATTACAGCGATCAATGCTCAAGCGGATGCACAACTGACCGCTGCGGGGCGTCCAACGAGTGATTTTAATGCTCAATTGAGTGCAACAACAAATGGAGTTGAGTTCACTCAATCACTCTCGATTGGCGCTTTTGGATCGTTATCGATCTCTGCTGACAACTCTCCAGCAGCTGAACAGCTTGGTTTACTCAACGTAACGAGCTCGAACGCGGGGAATACTCTGACATCTGAAGATCGTGCAAAAGTGCGTGTAAACAACTTATTCACACATTTGTTAGATTTAGCAGACGCATTACGCAATGACGACACACTTGGCATCCAATTTGCGTCTGAGACAATGAAGGATTCCCTCGAAGATTTGATCCAGTCACAGGCGCTGGTCGGGGGATACGCAAAGAGGATTGATAACGAAGTGTTCCGCCAAGAAGACAAAGCATTGTTCGATACTGCAGTCCGGAGTCAACTCCGAGATCTTGACTATGCGTCTGCTTCTTCGCGTTTCTCGCAACTGCAACTCCAGCTCCAGGCGACCTTGAGTGTCATTGGACAGAGCCAGTCGCGTACATTGTTGGATTTCATCGGGTAACTGATGATGTTTAGTCCTCGCGGGTGAAAGTCCGCGAGGGAAGTTGGATCGAGGTTCTCGCTTGTCGGCCATGCGAGTAACCAAGACAGGATGTCGCCCGGCAATGGATGTCGGCGTCGATCCCACATTGGACCGGCCGAAATGATCGGAGCGCACACATGGAAGTGCGGACCACTAGATTTGGGGTAGTCGACATCGCGGAGGACCGCGTGATTACCTTCCCTGACGGGTTGCTAGGCTTTGGCGACAGGATTCAGTTCTGTCTTCTTCAACCTGGTGACGATGCATGTTTCTTCTGGCTACAGAGTGTTGATGACCCAGACCTTGCGTTTGTTGTCACAGACCCAACATTCTTCGAGCAGGATTTCTCTGTTCCTATCCGCCCTGAGCAGATGGAATCGTTGAAAATATCCAAGCTTGAAGATGCTCAAGTGTTTGTGATCGTGAACAAGATCGGGGATCAGCTCACTGGTAACTTCCAGGGGCCGTTGATTATTAATACCCTCACCAAATCGGGCGAACAGATGGTACTTGCGGATAAACGCTGGACCACTCGTCATCCATTGATGCGGGTTGCAAATACATCAACACAAACCGCTTCTGCATGATTGCCTGAGCACGATTGGACCAGATTACCAGACTCGTTCTTGTGTACGCGCATCAGATGCGCAGTGTAATCGGTCTATCAACGACGACTCGGGGTTTGAACGACCCAGAGCCCATAGAACAGAACCCACCGCGCCCATGAGCACACAAGGGCACGGCCGAGAGCAAGGAGTGAACGCATGCTTGTGCTCTCAAGGCAGCGTGACGAAACAATAATGATCGGCGATGAGATCGAAATCTCAATCGTTGATATCAGAGGCGACAAAGTCCGTCTCGGTATTAACGCGCCGACGCGGATCGCGGTACACCGCAAAGAAGTGTACGAAGCGATTAAACGAGAAAATACGCAAGCAGCTCGACTAGGGACAACCGATCTCGACTCGCTTGCACAAACCATTCAACCGGGACCTGCTCGTCGTGCTCAACGCAACGATGAGATTCAGGTTGCGAAAAAAGATTCGTTTACTAGCCCTGCGGTATCGCTTGGAGCGACCACAGTTAGGCCATTTACTTCATCAGTCAACTCATCGTCCCAGGATAAGGACAGCGCTTAAACCCATCGTCCCCATACTGATGGGGTATGAGCAACGCAATCACGGAGGATTGCCATGACAAGAATTAACACAAATGTACCGAGTCTTATTGCTCAGCAACGATTGAATCGTTCTGGGTTAGATCTTCAACTTCGACTCGAACGACTCTCAACGGGTCTTCGAATCAATCGTGGTAAGGATGACCCTGCGGGTCTGATCATTTCAGAACGTTTGGGCACCGATATCTCGAGCATCTCTCAGGCCATCAAGAACGGCGATCGTGCAAGTGCAGTGATCGCGACGACGGAGGGGTCATTAACCGAGATTACGGACTTGCTCAACTCAATCAAAGCACTTGCGGTCGAAGCCGCGAATACTGGTGCTTTGTCAGATGAAGAGCGAGCAGCGAATCAGCTCCAGATCGATTCTGCGATTCAATCTATTACCCGGATCTCGAACACTGCGTCCTTTGGTGGACTCAAACTCCTTGATGGATCGCTCGATTACATTACCTCAGGTATCAGCACAACCGAGATCTCACAAGCAAATATCACCAGCGCGAGCTTTATCAGTTCAAGCTCGATCAATGTTGATGTTGATGTCATCTCGTCTGCTCAAAAGGGAAACCTGTATCTCTCTGGAGATAACAGTGGTACCGGAGACGGGACAATCCTTTCATCCGCAACAATTCAGATTCGCGGATCTGAAGGAGTTCGTGAACTCCAGCTCATCTCTGGGCAAACATTTGCTTCAGTTGTTTCGTCGATCAACTCGTTATCTGAGCTTACCGGTGTTGAAGCAGCACTCGTCAACGGCGATGCAAACTCAGGTTTGGTCTTCAGATCGACTGAGTATGGATCAAACGCGTTCGTCAGTGTCGAAAGACTCGACAAACCATCAACGGGTGATAACTTTAACCTCTTCAAGCTTGATGGAAACGCGGCTATCCCAGCCGGGGGAGTCCCATGGGCAAGCACTTCGCTCGTTGCCGCGAATCGAGATGATGGCGGGGATGTCTCTGCACTCATCAACGGAATCTTGGCAACTGGTGACGGACTGACTGTCTCGATCAACTCACCTTCTTTGGGTATGACATTGCTGCTCAACGAAACCTTTGCGATTGATCCTTCAGCAACCGCTGCAACCTTTGATATCACAGGCGGCGGTTCCCTCTTCCAGCTTGGCCCAGATATCACTGCCCTTCAGCAAACCAACATTGGTGTTCAATCAACCTCTTCTGAGAGTTTGGGAGGTACACTCGTCGCAGGTGATCTTCAGTTCTTGTCATCACTGACAAGTGGTCAAGCAAACTCACTCGATTCAGGTGCAAGTAGAAATGACTTCTCCGCGCTCCAAGATATCGTTGATAAGTCGATTGATGAAGTTTCATTGTTACGCGGTCGATTGGGTGCATTCGAGCGAAATGTTCTAGATACCAATCGTCGATCACTCCAGTCTGCGTTTGAAAACCTAACTGCGAGTCGTTCGATTATCCGTGATGCTGACTTTGCTCAAGAATCTAGTGAACTCACTCGTGCACAGATCTTACAGAGCGCGGGAACAAGTGTCCTGTCGCTTGCGAATCAGCAATCACAGCAAGTTCTTCAGCTTCTTGGATAACAACTGGTTTCAAATACCAAAGTATCAATATTCCACAAACAGCCCGCCGAATGGCGGGTTTTTTTATGCGCGTGCGGTTTTGCGCCTGTCAATTAGGTAGGTCCTAATAACTGAACTCTGTGAAAAAGGGCAAATTAATCACATCATGACTTCATCTGCCCACTCGATTTGACGATCCCCAATCCGTTCCCATGGGTGTGTACCCATCTGAACACGTCTCTCATGCGACGGAGCACTGGGAGACACAGGCCAAGTTTGGTCTGGTGAACCCGAGACTACAACGGGAACACAGGAATGCCGAGCGATTGAAATCGTGTCGGTGAAAACACGGAGGTTGTCAGCAAATGAGTCGTATTAACACCAATGTATCGTCATTGACCGCACAACGAGTGCTCGGTCAAAACAACAAATCACTCGGAACTTCACTCGAGCGTCTATCAACTGGTCTTCGTATCAGTCGTGGTAAGGATGACCCAGCGGGTCTCATCGCGAGTGAAAACCTGCGTGCTGAGAAATCAGCGATTAACGCAGCAATCGGTAACTCACAGCGTGCGGACCAAGTGGTCAACATTGCTGAGGGTGGCCTTCAGGAAATCTCAACGCTCTTGACAGAGCTTCAGGGTCTCTTGACTACATCAGCAAACGGTGCTGGTTTGGCAGAGTCAGAAAAAGAAGCGAACCAGCTTCAAATCGACTCGATCCTCCAAACTATTGACCGAGTTGCAGGTGCAACATCATTCCAGGGCACCAAGCTCTTGAATGGTAACTTTGATTACAAACTTTCAACAGTGAACGCTGGCGTTTCTGATGTGAATGTTCGTGGTGCAAAGTTCGACGGCGCGAGCTACACAGTTGACGCGATCGTTACTGCTTCTGCACAGCAAGCAGGTTTCCTCATCTCATTCGGTGGTACTGCCCTCGATCTTGGCGGAAACCCATCAGGCGCATTCACAATTGAAGTTGCAGGTGCAGAAGGCAGCCGTGAACTTCAGTTTGCATCAACACAGACAGTTACTCAGATTGCAGCAGCAATCAACGCAGTAACTGATGTTACTGGTGTTACTGCGGCTGGTTCAGGTAGTGTCGTCAATCTCTCATCAACTGAGTTCGGTGACAGCGAGTTCGTTTCAGTGAAAGTCATCGACGATGCTGGTCAAACAGCAGGCGGCGGCGGTAGCATTGCTACTTACGCAGGCGACTTCAGTGATGAAACAGACTTGAACACTGCGATTGCATTCACTTCAGCTGAAGCAGGCAACGGCGTTCGCGACGATGGTCAGGACATTGCAGGTACCATCAACGGGTTGCTCGCAACTGGTAATGGTAAGACACTTTCAGTAAACTCTGACTTCCTTGATGTTGAGTTTACTACTTCAACATCAGTTTCCCAGACTTTGGGTGCGATTTCAAACGGTGCATTCACTATTACTGGTGGCGGTGCGGACTTCCAGCTCGCAGCTGAAGTAGACATCGCAGGTAAGGTATCAATCGGTATCGGTGATATCTCAGCACGTAAGCTCGGTAACTCAAGCCTTGGTTACCTTGATGACCTTGCATCAGGTAAGTCATTCAACATCGTTGATGGTAACAACACTGATACTGCTCAGCAGATCGTTTCAGAAGCGATTGATCAGGTTTCATCAACTCGTGGCCGTCTCGGTGCGTTCCAGAAGAACGTTGTTGGTGCAACCATCCGTTCACTCGGTGTTGCACTCGAGAACACAACTGCTGCGGAATCAGTCATCCGTGATGCTGACTTTGCAAGCGAAACCGCGTCGTTGACTCGTAACCAGATCCTGGTTCAGGCTTCGACCAATGTTCTCTCGCTGGCTAACCAGCAACCTCAGCAGGTTCTTGCCCTTCTCGGGTAATATTAGAATCTGATTGAGACTCTCAGAGCTGACACTCCCGCCCCGGATCTGAAATGATCCGGGGCGTTTTTATGCCCGTTTTTCCTGCATTTTCGATTATTGAACCGATACACCCAATGTGACTAGTGCTTCTGAAAAACGCGTCGAAATGCTCAACGAGCAAATGCAAACGATCAGGAGAGGGTTCATCCTTTTTTTACGAATCGAATGCGGATTGCTCCCTGCATCTGTCGAGGCGTATTCTCGTGATATGGAATCTCTGTTTCTTGATCTCCAAGCACGCGGAATTCAATCGATCGATCAAACTACTCCAGAAGCTTTGATCGCACATGTCCGTTCGATGACTGCTGAAAAAGGGTACGCATCTGCAACGATCTCTCGACATCTTGCGACAACAAAGGTGTTCTTTCGTTGGCTCTTAGCGAATGGAAAAATCGAGAACAACCCTGCGGATCATCTTGATCAGCCTACCAAATGGAAGAAGCTCCCTGGGGTGCTCACTCCAGGGCAAATGCAAAAACTGTTAGAGGCCCCTACGCCTCCTGAGAAACCTATCAAAGGAATGCCCCCACTTTGGATGAGAGATCTCGCGATTCTTGAGTTGATGTATGCATCGGGATTGCGCGCTTCTGAAGTTGGGCAGATCGGTTTAATGGATCTCATAGAAAAACTTGGAGTTGTGCGCGTTCTCGGAAAAGGGGACAAGCAACGACTCGTCCCGCTGGGTCAACCTGCACAACAAGCGCTCGATGTCTATCTTAAGGAATGTCGCCCATTGCTCATTAATGCCGAGCGCGCGGGGGATCGTCGTGATCAGGGCAAACTATTTCTTTCGCGTACTGGGCGCCCTATCGAGCGGGTCCGGGTTTGGCAGATCGTGAAACACTGGGCGAAAGCGGCAGGGCTCGGAAAGATTCATCCTCATATGCTGCGTCATAGCTTTGCGACGCATCTCTTAATGGGGGGAGCAGATCTCCGGATTGTTCAAGAGTTGCTTGGCCATGCGGATATCACAACAACTCAAATCTACACACATGTGGATCGTTCTAAGCTCAGTGCAACAATCAAGAATTTACATCCTCGTGGTTAGAAACGGCGCATTTTATTGGGCACACTCAAATTCCGTGGTACAATCATTAAGCGTGAAACTCAAAAACCCCATTCTACTGATCACAACGCTGATTATTGCTCTTCACGGTGCGGGTTTAGTTTCTAATTTTCACAAACTCACGCATCATACTTCGCAACTGAACACTCATTCTTGCGAGAGTGAGCAAATCCCAGCGAACGAAGTCCCTATTGACCAAGAGGATGACGAGGATTGTCATCTCTGTCTAACTCTTCAATCGTTCAATCTAACGATTAACTCACCTGTATTGGTACCTACTCATGATTGCACTACGCCGATCATGCGAGCTCCAGCGTTCCAGTTGGCGCCAACTCTGATTGTCTTGACTGATCGACCTGCGCGTGCACCACCTGTGTGTTGAGCCGAGCAGACTTGCATCCTAAATGTACATAATAAACTTATCATTGCTGCGTGATCGTTGATCGCGCGAATGGAAAGGACACTATGCGTATCCGATCAGGATTTACTCTGATCGAACTGCTGGTCGTCATTGCCATCATTGCAGCTTTGATTGGTCTACTCTTACCAGCGCTGGGCAAAGCCCGACAGAGTGCTCGTTCGATCGTTGATCTTTCAAATATGCGACAGATGGAGATCGCTCATGCCATGTATACCGAGGATAACGATGGTCGCTTGATTCAAGCGAACCTCGCCCACGGTGGAGTGACACACGGCGATATTGATCCGTGGTTCGAAACTCTTCGTTCATATTACAGTTCAGAATTTATCATTCATTCACCCTTGGACAAATCAACCCACTGGGGTCCGTTTCCAGACGGGGACCCAGTTCCGGATGCTCCAAGTGAGCAACGAAGAGTCACAAGTTATGGGATAAACAACTTCTTGGACACTTCAACAGTGCCTTGGGGACCGAACTTTCAGATTTTGTTCAGAGGATACAAGATGCATGCAATTCATCGGCCATCCACAACAATTCACTTCTTGCATATGGCGCAAGAAGGTTCTTTCGCCGCGGCGGACCATCCTCATGTTGAGAACTGGTTTGATCATCCTTCCCCAGCTTTTAAGGCGCAGCAACAAGTACAGATCAACTCCGTTCATGGAGAACCTGGAACGAATGCTGCACAATCAAACTGGGGTTTCGTAGATGGTCATGCAGAGTTACTCAGGTTCGACGAAGTATTTACAGACATCGAGACGAACTTTTTCGATCCCGATGCAAATCCATAATCCAAATTTATATATCCAAAAGGAATTTTAACTATGTTTACCAAATCAATCATCGTACTCGTTTCAATCGCAACTCCAAGTATGGCATTTGCACAACACGCAGATCTTCTTTTAATCAAAGACGACATGGGGAATCTGCTTACTGGCCAGTATGACTTTGGCACCAATGAAATTGTCAACACAAATACTCGAGTCTACGAAGGTGAGTTCGACTCATTTGGCACATCCGACGAACCAGGTTTTAATGCACTATCAGCATCAAGTGTTCCAACTGGATTCCAAGGCCTCGATGCAAACTCATCAGTTCAGTTCGATGCAAACAGTATCAATATTGGAAACACATCTGGAAACTTGTACTACTGGGACGGGAACGGAGCAGTGGATTTCAATGTCTCATCAAACTCATTGACAATCTCGAAAGCTCCTTCTGCACTATTCTCAATCTTACTTGATGGTTCAGACTCTGATGTTGATGGGTTTGAAATCGACACAACCAGTTCAGATGGGTTCCTGCACAAGCATATTGATTTAGCTCTGACTGATATTTCTTCAAGCGCTGACGGTTTCTACCTATGGTCTTTGTCGCTTGAGTCTGGAAATAGTAGTTCTGATCCAATTTTCTTCGTCCACGGATTTGGAGTTGAAAATGAGATCGCACACGAAGCGGCTATCGATTGGGTGCAATCAACCCTCGTACCAGCACCTGGTGTTCTCTCACTCTTAGTGGGACTCCCTGTTGTTGCAGGTCGTCGCAGACGATAACTGATACGCATTAGTTCAGATATACATTCAAATCCCCTGTTGATTTACCCAGATCAACAGGGGATTTCTCCATCTCGAACTTGTGCTCAGTGCATAGTTTCGTGTATTGTGTACTTCCAATACCAACTCTGGAGGTGTCCCATCGATACAGATATGATCATGAAACTACTCGCTGTTGCGATCTATGCAAGCATTCTGCTTTTGATCGGATACCTCGCATCTAAGAAGATGCACACAATCCGCGATTACTTTGCTGCGAACAAGAATCTTGGATTCTTCAATGTTGCATTCTCAGCGCGTGCAACCGGTGAATCCGCGTGGCTCCTTCTCGGGCTCACTGGGATGGGATACGCGGTGGGTGTGAAAGCATTCTGGGTTGTCCTCGGAGAACTCATCGGCGTCGGTGGCGCTTGGCTGTTTATGTCGCGAAGATTCAAACGGCTCTCGGATCGGTACGACTCGATCACAGTACCAGATTACCTTGAATCACGATTCCGCGATCGGGGGCATGGACTAAGACTCATCGCAGCGGGCGCCCTCGTCATTTTCGTCCCAATTTATGCAGGAGCTCAAGTCTTCGCGACTGGTACTGCTTTTCATGCGTTCCTTGATTGGGATCATTATGTTGGAGCAGCTGCAGGATTTCTTGTTGTCATGCTCTACATAACCCAAGGCGGATTTACCGCAGTTGTGTGGTCAGATGTCTTTCAAGGATCTCTGATGGTCATCGGGCTCGTTGCGCTTCCTTTGGTTATTCTCTACCATGTGGGAGGTGTCTCTGAAATTACGACTGCTGTCCAACAGGTTGATCCACATCTACTCACATGGCACGGGCCGGGTAAAACAGGACCTTCATCAGGGGGTTGGACAACTGCAACGATCTTCTCAATCTTGGGACTGGCCGCGATCGGGATTGGTTTCTTTGGGTCCCCCCAGGTGTTTGTCCGTTACATCTCAATGAAAAATGAGAAACAGATCCTCCCTGGTACGATCACTGCACTCACTTGGACATTGCTTGCTGACTCTGGCGCAGTACTCGTTGGGCTCTTCGGCCGAGCACTCTATACTCCAGAAAACCTGAACAACATTAACGACAACATCCTCCCTCACGCGTCTCTCGAGTTGCTCCCAGCATTCTTTGCAGGCATATTCATCGCGATGGTACTCAGTGCGATCATGTCAACCATTGATTCGCTGCTCGTTGTTGCTTCATCTGCAGGTGTTCGTGATTATTGGCAAAAATCCCGTCATCCTGAAATGAGCGATGATCGACTCATCTCCCTCTCTCGAAAAGTCACGATCGCGCTCTCGCTTGTTTCATTCGCGATTGGTATTGGGATTATGCTCTACGACAAAGAGAACGGCGTATTCTGGATCATCATCTTTGGATGGTCAGGGATCGCTGCGACATTCTGTCCGACGATGATTCTTTCACTCTTCTGGAAAGGGCTCACTGCTCGTGGTGCGAAATGGGCAATGGTCTCAGGGTTCCTAGGAGTACCAACATTTAAATGGCTTGTCCCGTTCATCCTAAACAAATCTGGGAAGGATGAACTCTCCGGATATCTCAGTTCACTTGATGTGATTTTGCCATCGTTCATCGTCGGGTTTGCTTTCGCGATCGTGATTTCATTATTCGACAAGAAAGGTCAAGCTCGACTCGAAGGTATTGAAGATGACATGAAGTTTGCGAAAACTGGGAAAGAATAACTTACGCCATCTGCTTAGTTAACCCTTGCACAAAAACTTCGACTGCGCGTGGGGAATGTGGGAAGAACAATGAAGGTTCGAGCAGTTCAAGTTCGGAGAGCATCATTGAGCCGTCATCGTTTGGGATGATGTCAACGCGTGCGTAGTAGCATTCTTTGTTCGCAGCTTTGAGGACTTTCGTTGCGAAGTTTCGCATCTCGTCACTGATCTCATCACGTAGATAGACTTCTTCGTCTTGATCATCGAAGCGAGGACGCTTCTCGATTGCGTGCGTAAGTTCGCCATCAATGACGATGAGTGCGGTTTCTCCTACAGTGTCCACACTTGGCATGTATCTCTGGATCATCATCTCACGTTCAGTGATCATTTCATCAAAGAAAGCTTGAGCAGCTTCGTTTTCGTTTGCATCAAGATCGAAACTCTTCGTTGCGAACGATCCTGCAGAGATTGTCGGTTTGATCACGATCTTCGACCAGTTCTCGTTACTTGAGATATCTGAGATGGACCGAGGCTCATCGATGTCTGCGAAGATTGTCGGGATCACTGGAATTCCCTGTTCTTCGAGCTCAGTGAGATACCGCTTGTTCAGATTCCAGACGAGAGTATCTTTGGGATTGATGAGAGTCGTCAAGCTATCAACTCTATCGATCCATGCTTTAAATGCTTCAATGTGTTGTGCATAGTTCCATGTTGCTCGGATCATCGTGAGACCAAAGTTGCTCCAATCGACAGAATCATCGTCCCATGGCGCGACGACAGGATCATGCCCCGCATCTTTAAGAGCAGTTACTAGGGGTATTTCATCGATATCGGGTTCTGGCAACTTCGCACAACTGACATAAGCAATACGCATTGGAATTCTCCTCAATTGCACGAAGCATAGCCTACCTAGAGCGATGTTCTTGTTGCCACACTCAACATCAAAGCGTATGATTTCACTGATTATTGAAAACGGACGAGGACTATGATTATGTCAACGATCTATCAACCACTTCACGAGCATCCTCAATTGTCAGCGACCGATACTGGGTTGCTTACTGCGGTTTCTGCAGGCGAAGCTCGATTGACCCCTGAACAAGGTCTCGAACTTCTTACTGGAGCACCACTACATACTCTTGGGAGATATGCAGATGCTCGATGTCGTTCGATTCACGGAAACCATGTCCGCTCGTACATCATTGATCGCAACATCAACTATACCAATATCTGTACCGCGAAATGCATCTTCTGTGCGTTCAAACGCAAGGGTGACGAGCACGACGCGTACACACTAGAGTATGAAGAGTTATACCAAAAGGTGCAGGAGCTCTCGGATATCGGAGGGACTCAGATCCTCATGCAAGGCGGTATGAATCCTGCGTTGAAACTGGATTGGTATCTTGAACTTCTCAACGGGATCCGTGAGCGATTCCCACATGTGAAGATCCATGCGTTTTCGCCTCCTGAACTGATCGAGTTTGTCAACTTCTTTGATCCTCCAGGTTCAACACTGATTGACAAAGTCCGTTGGGTTCTTATCAAACTCAAAGAAGCAGGGATGGGTTCACTCCCAGGTGGCGGCGGCGAGATCTTCGCACCTGCAGTTCGAACAAAGATCGGTCTGGGTAAATGCGATATGAACGCGTGGCTCGAAGTGATGTACGCCGCACACTCGCTCGGGATGTTCACTTCTGCATCGATGATGTACGGCCATATCGAGGGGTATGCAGACCGGATCCATCACATGCACATGGTCCGTCATTGGCAAGACAAAGCAATCCGCGACTTTGGAACCGGAGAACTCCCTGATGCAGTCGCGTTTGATCCGACTGTCAAGAAACCTGAGACCGGAGGTCATTACCTCGGATTCCATTCTTGGCCGTTCCAACCAGACAACACGGCGCTGGGTCGACTCCCCCACTGGCCTACAGAAACGGATCTTGAAAACGATTCTCCATTCCCAGGAGATACCGTTGCAAAGCTCGACGGGTCGGGTACTAAGGACACAGATCCTAACTTCGGACGTCGTCTTCGTCTCGCGGGCGCTACAGAGTATCTGCGTACTCAAGCCGTGAGTCGATTGATGCTCGACAATCTGTACACGATCGGTTCGAGCTGGGTCACGATGGGGCCTCATGTTGGACAGGTCGCGCTCAGTTACGGCGCCAACGACATGGGCAGCGTGATGATGGAAGAAAATGTCGTGTCATCCGCAGGAACAACTTACTGTCTCGATGAAGCAGTTCTCTGTCGCTTGATCCGCAATGCAGGATACATCCCTGGACAACGCGATACGACTTATGACATTCTCAAAACTCATACCGATTCAAACTCTCCAGACTTGCTTGTCAAGGATTGGTCCGAGCATCGCACGAAGCGTTTGCATATCGAGAATACCAAGCCTGAGACAACTGCTCAGTTAACTGTTGGCGCGACTGATTCCTAGAAAAATCACAGATGCTAAAACTGATTAGACAATCAGAGCAAAAAAATTTGCCTGATCCTCGTGAATGCTTCAAGCTCAAACATTACATCCAAATGTTACTCGTCGGGGGTGTCCCACTTGGACTCTGCATCTTAGCCCCCGTGATTTTGGACCCGCGGATATGGATCTATGCAATAAGTATTGTTCTCGGCGGAACCTGGTATGGCTTGGTTGCACTTGTAGTCACTGATCGTGCAAGAGAGCAATTCCTTGAGCAGCAAAATCTAGAAAACGAGCAAGATCCATGCCCCAACTGCGGGTATTACCTCGTCGGGCTTCCAGAACCCAAATGCCCTGAGTGCGGTATGGTATGGTCGCCTTGGGATCCACTTGAAGATTCTCCAAGCGATCACTAATCTCACGAAACGATGACAAATCGTTGTTTCTCGTAAAAATCTCGTTGAACTAAACTCATACTCTGATATCTTAATTGTGAATTAGGAGGAGAGACCTATGAAGAATGCTATCACTACGCTTGTTGCTGGAGTATGTAGTTTCGCGAGTGTTTCGAATGCTGAAACTGTATTTTCAGGACTAGATTTCAGTTATCATTATGCTGGGTTTGGAGATCTGTCGCTCGAAGAGAACCAAGATCGCATTACAGACAATGTCTGGATCGTTCGTGGAACAATGCGAGGGGTATTCAATATTGCACAGGAACCATTTTATCAAGGCTCAGGTTCATTTGGACCAAGCCCACTCGGTACTTTGTGGGCCTATGGAACGACAGCAGATTATGACACATTGAGTTACACAACTTGGGCAGATCTACACGATGGTCATCCTCCAGGACTGCTGGATACCAATGTCGTTGTTCATCTTCTAGATGATGATATCTACATTGACTTGATGTTTACACAATGGGAAGGGAACGGCAACGGCGGCGAGTTTGCATATGTCCGATCCAATATCCCATCTCCTGGATCAACATCGTTGCTCTTGGTAGGTGGACTCATTGCGAGTCGTCGTAGACGATAATCAGACAGCATTCGATATAGAAACAAAGCATCAAACGCACTCTTTGTGCGTTTTTTATGGCCTATTTTTTTTCTGGGAAAAGATAATGTTCATCGATATCTCAACAAATGACTCAGGGCCCTTTGGATCGAGTGAGTCGATTTCTGTTCCCTTTGCACGCCATTTGTAGACTGCGTTGACGAGGGGTTCATCAACGGACTTACTCCCGGTATCAAACACTCGCCGGCCTTCGGATAAGAAACGGACTTTGCTCACGCGTCCGTTTGCATCGAAACGAATGATCAACACTGGATTTCGCGGGAGTTGTGTGAATCTTACTGACGCAGGGAACTTTGGTTCCACAGTTGTGATCTCAAGTCCTTCTCCAACGATAGGTCGATTCAAACTCTTTGCATCAACCTTGATCGCGCGTTTGATGATCGAAGCTGTTGACTCTCGTTTGGACAAAATCCCATCTTTGCCTGCAACACTTGGGTTGGATTCCTGTTCAGTGGGTTGAACTTGAGGCGCGGGCTGAGACTCTGCTTGATCGTTCGTTGGTTCTGCTTGGGTATCCTCATTCGAAACTGTGACTGATTCTGTATTTTCTACTGGTTCTTGAACGAGCTCAGGTTCAGGAGTTGGATCGGCACTCACCAAACTAGGTCCAATTGGTAGATCGGGTTCGATCTCCACTTCTGTGTTTTCTTTAACTTGCTCTGCTTGTGATGGATTATCAATAATCTCTGGTTGCAAAGTAATCTTGGGAATCTCTGCTTCTACTTGCACTACTTCGATTTCAACTTGCTCGATTGCTGTTTCGATTGGGCTCCGTGGATTCTCATCTTGAGGTTCTATTGGATCAATCTCAATCGGATCAGACGCAGGTTGTTCGATCGGTTGCTGAGTCACTTGGGGCTCTGCTGGTTGTGATGGGTCAGGAGTAGAAGACGCAGGAGCAGAGTTTTCGGGTGCATTCCCGACAATTGGAGTGAATGCGGCTTGTTCTACCACTGCGATGGGCGCGTCTCCTACTTCTGGGTTCTCTACGACTCCGAGCCAATGGATAGAGGCTTGCGACGATTCTTGAGAACCAAGTTTGATCTGCTCAGGTGAGGATTGATTCATCATCGCATCTGGAGTAACTTCCATCGATGTTGTTGAATCATCCGAAGCGGAACTGCTGGATTTGTAGTACCCGCTCACTCCGATCCCAGCGCTTAAGTTGATCATCACACTGAGCACAAACCCCAATGCGAGAGTGATCATTGAGGAATGAGCAAACCTTCGATCGAGTTGGAACGATGTCGTACTCATGGGGTTTGCGGGTCAATATCTTCTTGCGCATTAGCATTGGGTTCGTTGCTTTCGTTTCCGATGATTGAAAACTCCCCCATTCCTGCGCCAGTGAGTTTATCTGCAAGCGTGATCATGATTCCTGCATCCGAGCGTGTGTCTACAGCAAGCACTAATGGAGAATCTCCCAGTTCAGTTTTCAACTCTTTGAGACGATCAATGACGGAATTCATCTCGATCTCTTCGCGATTGATGAAGATTATCCCTGAGTCATTTATTGCGATCGTGATTGGAACGATTCGATCTGCAGAACGCCCGGATGTTAACTGAGGCAGGTTCACATCCAACACATCTGCGCGAACCATTAGCACAATCGAAAACACAAAGAAAGTGAGGAGCAGAAATACAACATCAATCATTGGAGTGAGCTCAACATGAACATCGTTTGATGAACGACGAACTCTTCGAACTTGTCTCATGATGATTCCTTGCTGCTATTCGTATACGAGCGGCCGCCCCACTGAGTTGGGGTTCCCTTTGATAAGTCTATCGCAGCTTGATAGAAGATCCATCCTGTGAAGAATGCTCCGATGAACGCACCTGGGATATCTCTCAGCTTTGCGTTGCTCATTGAGTAGAGCAAAAACAACCCTAGGAGCCATAAAACGAGGGCAAATGCACCAATCCCCATCCCAATCCATTCTGTGCCAGGATCACCAAAATAATAACTAATTGGGATCACTATCGCACTCGAGATAGGAAGAACAATATCAAACATGGGAGTCCGAAATGCATACCGTTTGAGTCGTTTAACTTCTCGATTGGCAGATTCGGTGTAGATTCTTTTCCAGCCTTGTTGATACTGATCCCACGAATCGTACATGCGGCAACGCAACATATTGTCGGCTAACAACAACCCTGCAGGTTGCCCTTCGTGAGCAATTGCCTTCGCGAATGCGATATCTTCAAGTATCGCGTTTTGAACGCGTTCGTGTCCACCGAGCATTCGATACAAGTTTGCATCAAAGAGCATGAACTGGCCGTTTGCAAACGCACGACGACGACGATCATTCCTATTCACTCTCATGAGTGGAAACTGTCGAGCAAGCTGAAATGCTGTTACAGGTTGGACCAGACGCTCAAACCAGGTTTTAGTACTGAGTGTCGAGAGCAAACTCAGAAACTGAAGTTCCCTTGCTCGTAGTAGTGCAACACTCGCGCGGATGCAAGATGGATCGAGCCATGTATCTGCGTCTGTGAAGAGCAATAACTCTGCTTGCGTTCCATGCGATGACTGAGTGAATCCACAATGAGCAGCATGGACTTTACCTGCCCATTCTTGTGGACAATGTGTAACTTCGATAATTTCAAACCGAGGATCATCCGCGATTGCAACCCGAGCAACTCCGAGTGTGTCGTCTTGACATCGATCAAGTACGAGCACGACATTGAGTCGATCGTAATCTTGATTCTTGAGCGAATGAATCAGTGTGTCGATGTTTCCTGCTTCATTATGACAGGGGACAATCACGCAAACCCGTCCCATGGGGGGAGTCTGTTCTGCGAGTTTTATTCCACTGCGTGCTGTGGGGATATGTCGTCGAGTCAACAAAATTTGAAAAACGACAATGCCCCAATAGATAATCGAGCCCACTGTGAGTGTTATCAGCAAAACAAACAGCATAACGATCAAGAATGAAGGCATATGACCAGTATCTTAGCTCTATGAAGCTCGATACCCTTAAACGATTAGGAACATACAATAGTTTCGATGGCTACATCCCCTGAACCAACCTTTGGCCGCTCTGAACATGACGCAACCCCTGCGCATGCTCGTTCGTCTTCGCGAAGACAAGATGTCTATGAGATGAGCGTAGAGGATTGCAGAAAACTCGATCAGCTCGCAGTTTCTGAGTTTCAAATACCTTCGATTCTGTTAATGGAGAATGCTGCGATTGCTCTTAAGGGACATGCATTGAACATGATTCCAGAGTTTGATCTGGGACCCATCCAGATTTTCTGTGGGCCTGGCAATAATGCAGGAGATGGGTTTGCGCTTGCAAGACATCTTGCAAATCAGAATCTACACCCAACTCTCATCTTGACGAATGAGTTTGAACAATATCAAGGGGACGCGAAGATCAATCTTGATATCATCTGCAAGATGGGTCTCCAAATTGTAAATGCAGAAATTTTCCTCTCAGATCACTCTAGTTCTCCGACTCTAATTGTTGACGCACTCTTTGGAACAGGATTAACGAGGAAAATCGAAGGTGCTTCGAGATTACTTATTGATCAAATCAACCAACATAACCCATCGATTACTTCGGTTCTTTCGGTAGATGTTCCATCAGGTCTCAATGCCCAAAATGGACATCCCATAGGACAAGCAGTCGTTAAAGCTGATCGAACAGTGACCTTTGCGGCGTTAAAAGATGGATTTAGATCAATTGATGCTCAGACTTACCTTGGGGAAGTCCATGTTGCAGATATCGGTATCCCTCAAACACTACTAAGATCACTCGGCCGAAAAGTGAACCATACTTTCGATCGACTATAGATCAAACGATCGATCTAGATTTCCCACTTCTAGACGAAGATGGAACGCATATACTCACTTGTACAAAGATCCATCAAACTAACGGCAAACAGAACACCGTCTCATCATTGAGACATATTCGAGATCCACGATGCGCATCGAGATGCAACTTGCAAGAATCCTAATTCGTGAGCTCAACGATGCTCAGTTGATTGAGTTGCGCGAAGTTCATCCTACACCTGGATCAGAACCTCGTTCGTTCCCCATCGTGATCGGACTCGCACAAGCAATCGCAATCGATCAACGGCTTGCAGGAATCGAAATTGGTCGCCCGATGACACATGATCTCCTTGCTAGCACAATTGCTTCACTTGGTGCAACCCTCGATTCGATTGCGATCACACACATCATTGACGGCACCTTCTTCGCTGCGCTCAACTTAACGAACAGTATGGGGCTCCCAGTTGAAGTTGACTCAAGACCAAGTGATGCGATTGCTCTTGGGATTACTTCTGATGTCCCCATCTTTGTTGATGAATCAGTGATTGAAAATGCCATCATGCCTCCGATGGACGACTTCTCATAATGGATACACCTTTGACTCCACTCGAACCCTTCGATACGGGTGCTTGCGCTCCTCGATATCTCACTGCTGAGTTTCCGGGAATTGGAGGAACGCTTAAGGTTCGCCCTGAAGATTTCCTCGTCGAAGAAATCCCGTTATACAACCCCGCAGGCGAAGGCGAACACATCTTCCTTTTCATCGAAAAGCGAGAGTTAACGACTCTCCAACTCAGAGATGCACTCGCAAAGCACTTCAAAGTCCAACGCAACTGCATCGGACATGCGGGCCTCAAAGATAAGCAAGCAATCAGCCGACAAGTGATCTCGATCCACACCCCTGGGAAGAAACCAGAAGATTTTCCGAGTTTCATCCATGATCGAGCAAGAGTTCTTTGGGCAGATCTTCACACAAACAAACTCAAGAGAGGACATCTCTCTGGGAATCGATTCTCCATTAAAGTTCGCGATGTTGAACCCCTCGCAGTTCGTGCAGCGAAGAACTCCCTTGAGTTGCTTGCGTCACATGGCGCTCCAAATCGGATCGGACAACAACGATTTGGATTCTTGCACAACAACCATCTTGTTGGACGCGCGATGATTTTGGGGAACTGGGAAGAAGTGATCGATCTCATCCTCTCTCCAAATCAGGGAGCGCCATTGAGTTCAACAGATGCACGCAATGCGTTCTCTGCAGGGCAGTATCGAGATGCTTTCGATCTCATGCCCAAGGTATTCAAAATCGAACGAAATCTGTTACGAGCATTGAGCAACGATCATTCTCCTGAAAAATCTATGAAAGCTATCGACCCTACTGCTGCTGGATTCTTCATCTCAGCATTCCAGTCTGCAGTCTTTAATCATGTACTCAATGAACGAATACAAACAAACACAATCAATCAACTTCTTGAGGGGGATCTCGCGTTTGTTATGAAAAACAGATCTACATTCCTCGTCAATGCAGATGAGCTAAGTTCAACAGATTCGGGATTGAGTGATCGAGTAAACTCGTTCGAGCTATCTTCAACTGGTCCAATGTGGGGCACAAGCATGGATCGTGCGAGTAGCTCGATTGATCAGATTGAACTTGCAGCATTGAAGAAAGCAGGACTCGAACCCTCCGATCTAGAGAACTGTGAAGCAAGATCCGGATATCCAATGATCGGCGGCGATCGCCGTCCGATGCGAATTCCAGTGATCGATCCAGAGATTGAGGGCGGAATCGACGAACACGGGGCCTATATCCGTTGTGCCTTCGAACTCGGACGGGGATCCTTTGCGACAACCGTGATGGACGAGATCATGAAAACCCCAATCGCAGGCGTATAATACTCTCCATGCTCCGAGCATCTCTCGGGAACATTGATATCGATTGAGGACGCGTGATGACGCAACAAGATCATGACATTCGACTCGTTTGCTTCGATTGGGGCGGCGTAATTTTACGAATTTGCCGAACCTGGGAAGAGGGTTGCAAGGCCGCGGATATCAAAGCGCCAAGCAAGAAAATTTCAAAGAAGTGTATGACCAAGCTCGATTCGCTTGCAAAGCGGTACCACACTGGTCAAATGAGCGACAAAGCATTCTTTCGTGCGATTTCAAATGAATCTGAAGAAGCTCACACGATTGACGATGTCGCCGCGATCCATCATGCATGGTTGATCGAAGAGTATGAGGGAATTGAAGAACTCATTGACGAGCTCAACAGTTTCGCGGATCTCTCTACTGCACTGTTCTCAAATACAAACGCGACCCATTGGGCACGAATGGAAGAAGACTTCCCGGCTGCAAGTATGATTCAGCACATCCACGGTAGTCATCTATTCGGACTTGCAAAACCAGACGAGAAAGCGTTTGCAGCCTTCGAACGCAGAGTCGGCGCTGCAGGAAATCAGGTCTTGTTCTTCGATGATACGCTTGAGCATGTTGAAGGCGCAAAAGCATTTGGATGGTGCGCAGAGCTGATCGATCACTCTGGAGATACTGTCTCCCAGATGCGCCAGATTCTTGAGCAATACGAGATTCTCTAAGTTTCTTCGATCTTGTAACGATTTTATATTCTTTTGTAATACCAATTGTTTTCTGGTATTGTCATCTGATGAAATTTTGTAAATGTTTTTGTCGTTACCATATGGTTCAATTTTTCCTGATCACATTCATTTTCTCTCCTCTCACAATTGCAGACAGTGTCACTTGCTTGTTTGCAGACTACCTTGGATTCATAGATATACCAGGTGCAGCAGAAGAAGTCACTCTTGATGGTGATACCGCTTATGTTTCTTATGGGTCAACAGGGTTTCTTGTTCTCGATATTTCTGATCCGAAATCCCCTTCATTGATCGGTTTATACGACACACCCGACTATGCACATAGCCACTACTTTGCTGACGGGTTTGTGTACATTGCTGATGGTAGTAATGGGATACAAATCCTTGACTTGAGCGATTTAGAGAATATCCAACTCGTGGCGAGTTTTGACACGACAGACGAAGCGAGACATGTCTTCGTACTCGACGGGATTGCGTATGTTGCTGATTATCAAGATGGCTTACAAATATTTGATGTGAGCAATCCTCAATCTCCAACATTTCTAGGAAACTTCGACACGCCTGATCGTGCATACAAAGTTGTGGTTGAAAATCAGAGAGCTTTCGTTGTTGATGGGGACACAGGAATATTGGTCATTGATGTTGCTGATCCTGAAAACCCAAGCTTAATCTCTGAGTTTGATACAGATGGATATGCTCTCGATCTGGCACTCGTTGGGACCAATGTTTTTATTGCAGACAACGAGGGAATTGTCATTCTCGATCTTTCAGATTTTTCGACTCCAGCTCTGATTAGTTCATTTGCAACTGATTAAATAATGAACGAACTACAAGTCGACGGAGATCGAGTTTACACTGTTGGTTTTAGTACAAATATAGTTTTTTCTTCACTTCAGATTATCGATATCGGTAATATCTCGACTCCTTCACTCCTTGGATCGTATTTGATACCCAGCGCCGCTCTCGGTATCGATGTGCAAAACAATATTGCTGCGGTTGCCGCGTATAGTGCTGGAGTTCATCTGCTCGATGTATCAACCCCTGCAACATCTCCGGTCATTGGAGCTAATGAAACTTCGAGTGCGCTTAATCTTGCTGTCGAAGGCGATCTTGCGTTTATCACTGATGCAAACAGCGGATTGAATATCTTTAACATTTCCGATCCATCAAATCCGATCTTTCTCGATTCAGCAAATACCGCCGACGATGCACGAGGTGTGAGTGTTTCGGGAGGAATCGCATATGTAGCAGCTCGTACCCGCGGGCTAATCGTCATGGATGTAAGCAATCCATCTAACATCTTCACTCTCCCTGCGTTCAGTACACCTGGAATCGCGTATGACATCCATGTCGTTGACAATATCGCTTATGTTGCTGATGGGTTTGATCTGACACTGATCGACATCAGTATTCCATTTGCGCCCAATGTTATAAATACGATCAGTATGGGCTCCGGCGTATTCAATGTATATGTCGAGGGATCAATTGCATATGTCGCCGCCGGGAGTATCGGGCTTGTTCTTGTTGATGTGAGTGATCCTTTGAACCTGCAGATATTGAGTATCTACAACACACCTAATCTTGCTCGACAAGTTGCTATTGAAGGCGATTATGCATTTGTTGCTGACTTGGATGGCGGTCTTCAAATCATTGATGTGAACGATCCTCTGAATCCCACATTGACTAGCTCACTTGAGTCACTAGAAAATGCTGAAGGTGTTTATGTTGTTGGAGACTTGGCGTATGTAGCTCAGAGTGGAAATGGGATACAGATTGTTGATGTTTCTGACTCGGCTCAACCGAGTCTCGTCGCGAATTTTGACAATGGATTTGCTCGAAGAGTTATTGTCCGAGACGACATTGCTTATGTCGCCGCGGGATCAGCAGGCCTGCAACTCATTGATGTCAACAATGTATGTGAGAGTTGCAGCGCTGACTTTAATTCCGATGGCACAGTCAATTTTTTCGACATCTCCGAGTTCATTAAAGCATTCGCAATAGATGACCCTAGCTCAGATATCAATGGAGATAATCGCTGGAATTTCTTTGATATCAGTGAGTTTTTAACTGCGTTTTCAACGGGATGTCCCTAATCCCTTGACATCTCTTTTACTAACTCAGTTCATCGTAAACCGTGTTTATCGCTCGTTCACGGATGCTTTCGAAACCAAGTCCTTCCATGAAACCCCATGTGTTCTTCGCGGTTTCTTCTTTGGAAACTCCTGCATCGATATCTGCTTGAACATGTTCGATGAGTTGATTCATGTAGTCGAGTTGAGCTTGGACTGTTTGATTGTTTCCGATTGGGCCGTGCCCTGGGATGACGATCGTTTTATCGTCGCACAATTCTAATATTCCTTTGAGGGATTTCGTCCATCCGATCGCAGTTGGTCTTGCATTGGGATCAAAGAATGGATGCAACCCCGCGAATACAAGATCCCCTGTGTGAACTACGTTTTGGTCAGGAAAATGAACAACGAGATCGTTGTCTGTGTGTCCTCTACCAAAGTGATGCATCGCGATATTGGATTCACCTAGGGTGATCGTTGCTCCTTCATCGGGAACTCGATTCTGAGGAGATATATCCGCGCGAGTCCATGATTCGGACGCGTCTGCTGCTTGGATCGCGAGCTTGAGCATCTCAGCGGATCCTTTGTTTCGTTTAATCTGCGCAGGTCCAGATTTGGCAGATTGTTTATATGTATCGAGTTGGGTTTTGATTCGTTTGACAGCGTTCTTGTGAGCGTACGCGTTAGCGTGCGGCACGATGAGCGCGTTGCCTCCGGTATGATCGCCGTGATGATGGGTGTTGATGAGAGTGAGATCAAAGCGTTCTTGTTCGCCTGCAAACTGTTGAGCATCTGAAAAGAGAGCTCCCCCAAGGTGCGCGAACTTCGTATCAACGAGCAATGTTTGTTTCCCGAAAGTTGCAACGAGTGAATTACCGCCTGCATTCCGATCAACCATCGCGTGGATACCCGCTTTGTGAATGGTATCCCAAGCGAGAACTGGTGAACTTACCATTCCCCTCGTCAATCTTGCAATCGCAGGATTTGAGATTGCAAGGGTCCCTGCAGAGGCGGCGAGTGTCGCAAGGAATCTTCTTCGATCGAGGGTGATGCTGTCAGTCTTGTGAGTCGTCATGGGTAGGTATTCCTGTGAATTTTCTGGCATTGTCTACATTGAGCATACCCGAAGTCGCTGATATATGCTCAATGATGGCCGTATTTGGGTGCTATGATGGGAACCGCAGACATTTATGTCCGTGATATTGAATCAACCACGCACCCGATCACTTCATTCCCTGGAATCCATCATGAAAGCAAATGAACTACGCCCTGGTATGGCTCTGAGTCTCAACGGCAAACTCTATGTAGTTGCCAAAATCGGGCATGTGAAACCTGGTAAAGGTCCTGCATACATCCAAGCAAAGATGCGTGCGGTCGATGGTTCAGGTATGAAAGAACAACGGTTCTCAGGATCAGATGTTGTTGAAGGAACCACACTCGACAAGCGTGAAATGGAGTTCCTCTACGACGACGGCGAAGGCGGCGGCACCTTCATGGATACAGAGGATTATGACCAAGTTGAACTCAGCAAAGATCTTCTTGATGATACATTGCTCTATCTATCACCCAACTCGAGTTGTACTGTGCTCTTCCATGATGAGACTCCAGTTGCAATTGAACTCCCATCAGCTGTTGTTCTGACGATCTCAGATACTGCACCTGGGATTAAGGGTGCAACTGCAACGAACCAACTCAAAGAAGCTGAATGTGACACGGGATTGAAGACGCGTGTGCCTCCATTCATTGCGATCGGCGAAAAAGTCCGAATCTCAACTGAAGATGGATCATACATGGCTCGCGTCAAAGAAGATTAATCTCAAATCGAACGAAGCATTTACTCTTAAGAGGAATATCCCAATGACTCACCCGAAGCCCAATCTGATTTTGATTGGGCTTCGTGCATCTGGGAAATCAACTCTTGGTTCAATGCTTGCCCAATCGCTCCATCTACCCTTGGTTGATTTGGATGATGTAAGTGCGAATCTGCTCGGCTGCGATGGAGCAGGCGCTGCGATTGAAAAACATGGTATCGATTCTTTTCGAGATGCTGAAACCAAAGCATTGCGATCAACGCTCGATTCCGATGGACAAGTCATCTCGCTTGGAGGCGGGACCCCTACTGCGCCAGGATGTGCTCAAATACTTGAGCAAAGCTCAGGCCGCGTAATCTATTTGCGAGCATTACCTGAAACTTTGCGTCAAAGACTGAGTGTTGAGGACAACACCGATCGCCCCCCACTTGTTGGAGACAATACGATCGACGAGGTTCAAACTTTATTCGATGCTCGTGATGAGCTTTATCAACGCATCGCAGAATCAGTCATTCATATTGACGGCGTATCTCAGGAATCTGTTTTTGCTGCATTGATTGCGATTTGCAATGCGGGTGCTTAGCTTGCGTCTGCTTTGCGAACCACTGCACAGAACTCAGCAATTTTTTCTGAGTTCTTGACACCTGGATCATCTTCTACCCCTGTTGAAACATCGACTGCGTAAGGGCGGAGAGTCTGAATGACCTCTTCGACATTACTCGCGTCGAGCCCGCCTGCGATGATGATTTTCTTGGGGAAATCTTGGATGTGAGGGACGAGCTTTGCCCACTCGAATGCCTCACCGGTCCCTCCAGTAGATCCATCGATTAATATTGCATCGAGTTCATCGACCTTTGCCCAACGGGTGAGTTGGGATTGGATCGTGGCGTCTTCATACTTGAATGCTTTGATCACGCCTGGCCCGCATGCTTGGACAACATCGACAGGTTCTTTGCCGTGGAGTTGCATTGTGTGCGCCGGGCACGAGTACTCAAGCGCACAGAACTGATCTACATCGAGATCTTGGACAACCCCAACAGCGCTGACAAACGGGGGCAAAGAGAACATAATCGCAGCAGCTTCTTCTGGATCAATATAACGAGGGGTGTCTTTCACAAAGACGAACCCGACAGCATCTGCGCCTGCTTCAACTGCGCTGTTTGCGGCGTCGACCGTTGTTATTCCACAAACTTTTACTCGAGTGCGTGTTGTCATTATTGTTGATCTTTCTGTTCTGAGTTCGCAGTCATTGATCGGATTTGGTTGAGCTCCGACTCAACGATCGCTTTTGAGTCTGAATCTAATGATCGTTCTTGGAGTTCTTCGAGCATCGTAATCGCGCCGATTGGATCGGAGAGATCGTTCGCGTGAATTCGTGCGATTAATACCGTAATGATGTTTCGTTCAGGATCAGTAGGATAAGTCTCAAGCAATCGCATGAACGCGTCGGCTGACGCTTGTCGATTTCCTGACTGGTAAAGATGATTTGCGATTTGGTATTGAGCATCTCGATGCATTGTCATCGATTTCAATCGATCTGGATGTTGTGAAATCATCGCGAGATATTGATCCGAGGCTGACGCGAGATCATTCTTTGAAACCAAGACTCCGATACTTGCGCGTTGTTCTGCGATTGCAGCGGACACAGGATCAAGTTTTTGCTCGCCTTTGTACACACCTGAGAGTTTGTGCATCTCATGCGCAACTTTGAAATCTGCTCTTCGTTTCTTATGCTTTGCGATCGAGAACATGTCGTACTGTTCTTTGGGAAGAATCTTGGTCACAAGTAATCCGAACGCGATAACGATTCCGAACCCATATCCTCCAAGGTGAGCAAGATTCGCGATCCCATTATCTGGAGTAAACACCTGCGCGCCGAGATCGAGGATAATGAATAGGCCGATGAGCCACCACGAGGGGATCATGAAAACCCCGATGATGAAGAAGATTACAAAGCATTTGATCTTGGTGCTTGGAAAAAGGATCAAAAAAGCACCTGAGACGGCTGCGATTGCTCCTGAAGCCCCAATTGCGGGGGAGTCAGAGAGTGCAATATGAGCAAATCCAGATACACATCCTCCTGCGAGATAGAAGAGAATAAACCCAATTCTTCCCAATCGGTCTTCAACTGAAGGCCCAAAGGCAAGTAGGAAGAGCATATTGCCGAAGATATGCATGAATCCTGCATGTAAAAACGCGGAGCTGATTGGTTGCCAGAAATGGAAGTGGTGTTTGGAAATTGCACCGTAAAAATCGATTTGATTCGCAATATCAGGGTTTGTCTTGGCGAGGATCGCCATCATGACAAACACACCGATGTTGGTCCCCACGAGAATTGGGGTAACAACGGCGGCGCGTTTGTTTGGACGATCTGTTCCCAGTGGAATCAACACGGGCAGATCGTACGCCGATCGAAGGGATGATGCCTATACTTTCATCCTGCACTTTTTTTGATCGAATCAGAGATCAAAACTCGAAAAACCTTGTTTTTGACCTGAAATAGACATTGAGCTGGATAAGTAAGGACTCGACTATGAGCACTGCCGAAAAAACATTCTCAAAGGGACTCGAAGGAGTCATCGCAGCACAAACTGAGATGTCATTCATCAATGGCACTGAGGGAATTCTAGAATACGTCGGAATCGCAATCGGCGATCTCGCATCAAAGAGCTCATTTGAAGAAACAGTCTTCTTGCTCTGGAACAAGCGTCTACCGAGTCGCTCAGAGCTTGAGTCATTCACTCAAAGTCTCCGTGCGAACTACGGACTTTGCGATGAGATGATCACACAGATCAAATCTCTTCCAACTGATGCAGAACCAATGCATGTGATCCGTACGATGATCTCGATGCTCTCGTTGTACGACACAAACCCCAACGAAAACTCCGTTGAAGCAGCACGAGAAAAAGCACTCAATATTCTTGCGGTCACACCCATGATTGTTGCGGCGTTTGATCGTCATCGTCGTGGTCTTGAAGTTGTTGCTCCTGATGCATCACTCGGATTCGCTGCGAACTTCCTCTATATGCTCAACGGTGAGAAACCAACGGACGCGATGATCCGAGCATTCGATATCTGCATGATTACCCATGCAGATCACGGACTCAACAACTCCACATTCGCTGCACGCGTAGTGATCTCAACCCTTTCAGATGTATACTCTGCGATTACTGCAGCTGTTGGATCATTGCGTGGTCCACTCCACGGCGGTGCAAACGAAGGCGTCATGAAGATGCTCAATCTGATCCCATCTGTCGACGATGCTGAAGATCATGTCATGAACATGATCAAGAACAAAGAACGAATCATGGGATTCGGACATCGCGTTTACAAATCAAAGGATCCTCGCGCGAGCGAGCTAATGACACTTGCTAAGCAGTTAGCAGATGACACAGGCAATATGGATCTTTACCTCAAATCAAACGCGATCGAGAACATCATGGAACGCGAATACGCTTCCAAAGGAATCTACCCAAATGTGGATTTCTACTCTGCGACGACTTACCACTGCATCGGGCTCAAGCTTGACTTGTTTACTCCGATGTTTGTGCTTGCTCGAATCGCGGGTTGGAGTGGACATGTCATTGAACAACTCGGAGACAACCGCTTGTTCCGTCCTACAACTGACTATGTAGGCCCACACGCTGCTCCATATGTTTCAATCGACGATCGCTAAGTTTGAGAATAGATTGTATTTTCAAGAGCCGTATCTTCTGATACGGTTTTTTTGCACTCAAATCGAACGCATTTGTATTGCCAATACGCGAATTGCGTGCTTTGGGCGAAATGAAAATGGGTCTTTTCGTATCGCGATCCGAGCCAACTCTCTCACTCTCATCTTTGAGCCCTTGTCCGGATCTCTTTTGAGTGATCTCTGATCGCGCGCCATGCGTAAGAACTCAGTACCTGATTACTCTTCTCTTTGAGACGAGCATGTTCAAAATTTTCACAATTGATGATGTCTGAAAAATATCTGTATATCTCTTGGATCGCATTGAAATGATTATCATGATGCGTGCGATGCATGTAGCTTGGGTGCTGACGATATCCGTGATTGATCCGATCAACTACGGCACAACTCATTGCTTGAGACAGGTGTATAAAAATCGCAAGATCTTCATAGAGATCAAAGCTTTGCGAATGCTTTGTTGCTTCACAAAGCGATTGAGTATCTGTTAGTGGATATCGACATTGAATGTTTGATGGGAACTGATGCCCGATGAGCGATTCCAGAATATCTCCACAGGGCAGATTGTCTGGGTCTGATGTCCAAGTTCGAATTTCATAACTTGCTTCATCAATTAGGTTCATATTTGAATACACAAATCCTGCACGAGGATTTTCGAGTAGGCATTGCTCTTCGAGCCTCAGTTTCTCAGAGTAATACACATCATCTCCGTCGAGATATGTAGTCAGATCACATCTTGAAAGTGTGATCGCAATATGTCGATTGACAGCAACACCAATGTTTGATGGATTAATCTGCACAGTAAAAAGATGTGGATAATCAAGCTCGAACTGTCTCAGTACGGTATCGGTACCATCATCTGAGTGATCGTCTACCACGATAATCTGATCAGGAATTCTAGTTTGAGCAAGAACAGAGTTGATCGCTTGAATCAAGTATTCTCTTTGGTTGTACGAAGTGATACAAACCGCGATGCTTTGGTTTCTAGGTACCATGAGGTTCTCAACTCAAACAAATGAAAGCCTGATGGGGCAAGACGCCTAGAGCATACACAGCACCTCTACGATTCGCGCGAGATGTTCATTTAGTTAGAGCCCAAGTTCAAGGAGAATCGATTCGAGTACAACCCGTGCTCGATTTTCTTCAGCAGGATCGACATTGATCGTCATCAAAATTCCCCCACCCTCAAACGAAGTGGTGATCTTGATTTTGTCATAGGTTGATTGCGAAGGAGCAAGCGCGACAAGTCGGCCTCCCTCTGGGGTGACTGACGCCTCTTCAATGGTGTGTCCTTGACGATAGAGAACGGACCGCGCTGTCACCATGACGACTTCGATAGAGTGCCCTGGAGGGAGCTCAGTGTGAAGTAGACCAAAGCGATATGTTGCGTAAACGGGGGTTCGGCCGTGCCATGCACGGGATTCTCGTAACGCGGGCACAGATTGACACCCTGGGAGTGCCAGGAATGCAAAAGTACAGAGCAGGGAACAAATGACGATGATTCTGAGACGGTTCATGGCGGTTTTTATCGGTCATATGGGTCTCTGAGCAAGATAAGCGCTCGAAAGCGACGAAGAGACGAGTCAATTCGTTTGTGGACTTGACCTTGTGACGATCCGCGCCTTGGATAGTGACCCGATACATTGGTTTCGGGCTGGTAAATGATGTCCCTATTTGACGAACTGAGGAGTTCACATGGCGATTCGGATTAAATCTCGTGGTAATGAGAGCGCAGAACAGATGATGCGCCGCTTTAAGAAGCTCTGCGAGAAAGAAGGGTTGACCAAGGATATCAAGCGTAAAGAGTACTACGAGAAGCCTTCGGAACGCAAGAACCGTGCTGCTCGTCGTGCAACCCCACGCCGCGACTGATACCAAGTCCATTCTTCTCTGCTCGTTTAGTCTATGACTTGATGATGCAAATGATGGGTGGATGATGG
>JARGPA010000001.1:0-105968 GCA_029213305.1 Phycisphaerales bacterium | reverse complement strand
ATGATGGGTGGATGATGGAACCTTAAAAGCTCTCTAAGAGCGATCCATTGAAGTGAATGTACTTGACCCGCGTTTTTTGAATGCGGGTTTTTCTTGCGCCGATCCAGAAACGATCCATGCCTGAATATGGTGCATCTAGTTCGCGAAGCGAGTGTTTTTTAGAAAGCTCTTTCCTTATTGTTTCATCTGATCCCCCCAATCTTGTCGATCTATACTTGCGACCCCCTACGGGGTTAATTTAAGGATCTATCCAAATCAACAATCGTGTTGATCTGGGTATCGTTGTCTCCCACGACGAACAGTGCACGGCGTGGGAGAAATTAAAGACGATTAGCACACAACACTGCACAGACTTGCACTGTAAAGAGGTTCAACACAATGAGTATGCAACTCATGCCAACGATGGCGTCAATGTCGGGTATCACACCCGCCTACTACCTTGCACCGATCGGCGGCGTCCTTGCCCTGGTTATGGCCAAGATGTTCCAGTTGTCGGTTATGAAAAAATCCGAGGGCGACGAAAACATGATCGAGATCGCGCAAGCGGTTCGTGATGGTGCGATGGCGTACCTAACTCGTCAGTACAAAGTGGTTGCAGGCGTATTCGTCTTGTTGATCGCGTTCCTTGCGATTATGAGTTTCCTCGGACTGCAATCATCCTTCGCACTTATCGGTGTGCCGGTTGCTGGTTTGTTCTCAGGCTTGTGTGGTTGGTTCGGCATGAAAATGGCAACCAACGCATCTGCTCGTACAACCAATGCTGTGAAGGACTCACTCAACGATGGTCTTACCGTTGCATTCCGTTCGGGTGCAGTGATGGGACTCAATGTTGTGGGTTTCGCATTGATTGATGTCTCTGCATGGTTCTTCATCTTCAATCAGTTTGATCTCGTCGGCGGCGGTATCACTGAGATCACCACAATCATGCTCACCTTCGGGATGGGTGCTTCCACACAAGCGTTGTTCGCTCGTGTTGGTGGCGGTATCTACACCAAAGCAGCGGATGTTGGTGCAGACCTTGTTGGTAAGGTTGAAGCAGGTATCCCAGAAGACGACGCGCGTAACCCTGCGACTATCGCAGACAACGTTGGTGACAATGTTGGTGATGTTGCGGGTATGGGTGCTGACCTTTACGAATCATACTACGGTTCGATCCTCGCAACGATGGCACTTGGTGCAGCAGCAGCGATGACACTCACTAGCGGCGACGCGGCTGGCGCTTTCGGACTCAAGCTCGCAGTTGCACCGATGGCACTTGCTGGTTTGGGTATCTTCTGCTCGATCATCGGTATCTTTACGGTCAAGGCGAAAGAGAACGCATCGTTTGCACAACTCCTCAAGGGTTTGCATAAAGGCGTGTATGTTGCATCCGCACTTATCAGCCTTGGTTCATTCGGGCTTCTATGGTTTGTACTCAAAGACTCAGGAGAACTCGAAGGCATCACCACTTGGTGGCGCCTTGGTTTGTCGATCATCTCTGGTTTGGTATCAGGACTTGTGATTGCACATGCGACTGAGTACTACACATCATACGAGCATGCACCAACTCGACGCATTGCAGAGCAAGCACTTACCGGCCCGGCGACGGTTATCATCGCGGGTATCGCAGAAGGCATGAAATCAACATGGGCGTCATTGCTCACTGTTGTTGTTGCAATCATCGCTGCGTTCTCATTCGCAGGCGGCGGCGACAGCTTCTTAATGGGTCTCTACGGCGTAGGTATCGCAGCGGTTGGTATGCTCTCCACTTTGGGCATTACCCTTGCAACTGACGCGTACGGCCCAATCGCGGACAACGCGGGCGGCAACGCTGAAATGACAGGTCAAGAGCCGATCGTTCGTGAACGCACAGACATGCTCGACTCACTTGGTAACACTACCGCAGCGACTGGTAAAGGCTTTGCGATCGGTTCAGCAGCATTGACTGCGATGGCTCTCTTCGCAGCATACATCCAGATCGTTCAGGTTCAGATCGGTTCACAGGCTGAATCATTCTTCGATAACGGCTCCTATGTCGCGCCTGCGGGTGCTGACACCGGCTTCGCGGTATACCAGGGGCACGGCAAGTTTGCTGTCGCAACCGGATCAGGCGAAGAAATGAATATTGATGGCGGTATGCTCCTCGATGTTCGTGCTGCTGATGGATCCCACAGCGTGAAGCTTCACGATGTTGAATCCGGCGCGATTTTCCCACTCACTGCGAACTACGATGCTCGCTACGACATCGCAGGTGAAGGATGGACTGCAACTCTCGCGTCCTCCGAGAAGGGCATGATCAAAGATGTGCTCAACTTCTACAACGTGACACTCGCGAACCCGAAGCTTCTTGGTGGTATCTTTATTGGTGTGCTTCTTGCATTCCTGTTCTGTGCATTGACCATGAATGCGGTAGGCCGTGCGGCGTACGCGATGATGGGCGAATGTCGCCGTCAGTTCGGATTCATCCGTCAAGCACTGCGTAACGATGGCATGTCCGAAGAAGACCTTGCTGATCCAGACAACTGGCCGATGAAGGGTGTTGATCTTGATGGTCATCACTACCCTGACTACGCAGAATGTGTGTCAATCTCGACATCAAGCGCTCAGAAGGAAATGGTTGTTCCTTCGATCCTCGCAATCGTTGTTCCGATTCTTGTTGGTTTGACCCTCTCGGTCGCCGGCGTGATGGGGATGCTCGTTGGTGGTTTGACTTCCGGTTTCGCTCTCGCGGTCTTTATGGCGAATGCTGGTGGTGCTTGGGACAACGCGAAGAAGCTCCTCGAGTCATACGGTGCAACTACAGCTGATGAAATGGTGAACGGCACAGGCAACTCAAGCAAGATCCCTGCAACTGTCCATGGTGCAATCATGGATCGTGCGAAGGATGCTGTTGCTGCTGGCAACGGAAGCCTGATCGTTTACGGTAAGGGTTCAGATGACCATAAAGCTACCGTCGTTGGCGATACCGTTGGTGACCCATTCAAGGATACTTCAGGACCTGCACTGAATATCTTAATCAAGTTGATCTCGATCGTTTCCGTTGTGTTCGCGGGTCTCATCGTTGCATACGGCGATGTACTCGGCGGCGTACTCGGAATTTGATTGATTGCTGATTAATCTATCTTCTCACATATTGAACCGGCCTCGGAGTATTCCGAGGCCGGTTTTTCAATACGAGGGTTTATTCCATGCAACTCATCATCCCAAAGAGCGGATAAGATATCACAATCATTGATCAATCAGAATCTGTAGATCCCGCGGAGTTTATATGACCAATACTCAATCATTTCGTCCCATGTTCTTGAGCACAATCATTTCAGTGCTATTGCTTTGCATTGCATGCCCTACTGCTCATGCGCAACGACAAACACGAGTTGATCAGTTTACACAGGACACGATTGATCAGACAGATGCACTACTTGCTTCAATCGTGGACGAAAAAACGCTCAAACAAGCAATGGACGATGTTCGCAGATTAAGCGATTATGTCTCTGGACATGCGAGCGCCAGACAGTTCGATGCAATGGTGCGTGCAGAATCTGTCTATCAAATCCTTACATTGATCAGAGTTTCAAAGACCGCAGACCCAGTGACGGCTGTTGAGTTGTTTGTAAATGCACCCAGCTTTATGACCGAGTTAGGATTGCTCGTCTCTGAGAAAGACTCTCCAAGGGAAGTCATCCGTGTCGCAACTGAGTTGATGGATAACCATCCAGATCAAGTTGAAAAATACCCGGCGCTTGCCGCAGCAATCTGCGTAGTGCACGATCTGCCTGAAGGAACTCGTTACAGTGTGCGAGTGAATGAAAACTCTCCCTCGGGTGCAAGCGCCCTTGAAATCTTTGAGTTTTATGTCGACAATGCTCGATCAATGTTTATCAAACCTGACCGGTTGCCTGCGATTGATTTGGTGTATGTCGTTGATATTTCTGAGGACATCGATCAACTGGAATGGGCAATTAAGTCTTATGGAACAAGTCCTGGGATTGACCAAAGGTTCTTTGAAATTGTCTATGACAATGAACATTTCACGCAAGGAAAACCAAAGAAAGTAACTACGGCAGGGAACTACTGCTTGGAGTCTATTAAAAAGCACGGCGGCGTTTGCGCCGACCAAGCATACTTTGCAATGAGTGTTGCTAAAGCATGTGGAATTCCATCTGGATATGTATTTGCTCGAGGCGCGGATGTATCGCACGCGTGGGTTGGTTATCTCGAAGTTCGAGGACGACGAGCAGAGTGGAACTTCGATGCGGGACGATACCCTGAGTATCAAAAACTCAGAGGCAACTTACTCAATCCTCAAACAGGTGAATACATCAGTGATGGACGAGTAGGGATCCTTGGAGAAGCAGCACGATCGACCCTGAACAAGGTGCATCACGCGATGGCTGCTCAAAAAATCGTACATCGGATGAATGAGGGATATTGGAGAGAAGTTGAGCAAATGGAACTTGATACAAAGGGAAATGAGCGAAAAGCAAGAACAAGTTCTGTCAATGATCGATTAGCGTTACTTCAAAAAACGCTCAGCAGTTGCGCCGGTGTTCCTCGCGCGTGGGACATGGTGACAACCATTGCCAAATCTGGAGATATGGACGAAAAGAATCTCGATGTCTGGTCACGCGCCGCGTTACAGCTTGCTGGAAAAACGCACCAGGATTTCTCATTTGATTTCCTTTCTGATCTTATCTCAACGATCGATGACGCAGATCGACAACACAAAATGTGGGAATGGGCATTCGGTCAGTTTAGAACCCGTCCGGATCTTGCCGCCGCGGTTCGATTTGAACAAGGAAAACTCTGGGACAATAACGACAACCCAGAATATGCGTGGATTGCGTATCAGGATGTCCTCGATAAGTTTCTCAATGAGGGTCCGATGAGTGTTCTCGCGATCCAATCACTTGGGAATCTGCTCATCAAAAATGATAAGCGTAGCGCATATCTCAAGTTGCTTGAAGACACTGCTAGAAAAGTGCTTCGGCCTCAAGATATGGGCACCAACTTTGCGAAACAATCAAACTTTTATCAGATCAACCGATTGCTCGTACTTGAGATGGAACATCATAATCGAGATCAAGACGCGAAGAGGCTCCGGGATATGATCGATATGCCTGCGAGTGATCGTTAATCAACCGTCGTATTCTTCGAATGCGCCGCGTGCTTGTTGATCATCTAGGTACTTCTGAAAATCACCCATGTTGTACGAGATAAAGCAAAACGCATGATGAAGAGTGAGCCATTCGAGATCCGATTTATCCTCTTCGAGGTCTTTGCGGATCGTGTTAAACTCAGCAAGGATTGTTTCAGCTTTCATCGTTAACTCCATATGATGAATTACATCTCTAGTTGACTCTCAACCTATCGTAGCCGACTCATTGCCTTATTCATCAGTAGCGTCACAACATAGAGTGCACTCTGCGTGAGAACAATTGCAGGGCCGATCGGGTAATCTGCTTGAAACCCGATCAACATCCCGATTGCTGCTCCAATTACTGCGATCAAGATTGAGTATCCAAACACATTCGAGAGTCGATTGCTGATGTTGAGCGCTGCAGCACCTGGTAGTACGAGTATCGCTGCCGCGAGCACTACCCCTGTGATCTGCATCGCCATCACGACAGATAACGCAAGTAGAACCAAGAATATGTCAGTTGTTCGCTTTGAGTTGATTCCGTAAGCATCACAGACTGGCTCATCAAAAGCCCAGAAGATGAAACGACGGCGCATGAACCATGTAATCATCAGAACAATTAATGAGAATCCAATGGAAATTCCAGCTTTGGTCCAATCGGTATCGAGGATGTTTCCAAAGAGGATTTCCTCGATAATATGGTGCTCATCCTGATGCGCCTCAATCGCATGGCCGTGATCATCGTGCTCGTGTCCGCCTTCAGAGACGGTAAATAGTACAAACCCAAGCGCCATCGATGCAGATAATACCACCCCAATCGCAGTATCAGTCCGTCCCTTACTGATCCGTGTGAGTGCTGAAATCCAGAGCGCCGCGAGAATACTAAACGCGATGACAATCGCAAGTTGTCCTATCGCGCCCATCGTTGTTGCACCATGAACCCCGAGTACAAGTGCAATCCCTACGCCTCCGAATGCTGCATGAGAGACACCTTGGCCGATGAATGCTAATCGTTTAAGGACAACAAATACACTCAGCGCGCCTCCAAGGATCGCGATCGTGATCGCGGCGAAGATTACTGGTGCAACAGAAGGTGATGAGACATCGGATTGAAGAAGAGCAAGTGTGTTCATTTGTTTTCTCCCTGATCTGAACAATCATGTTCATCACACCCACATCCTGAACGTATTGTGTGGGATGGGTCTTCACACTCATCTGCCCGATGGGCGTCGATATGAATATCTCCAAAGACTCCCGCGACATCATGTGCAAACACTTGAGCAAGCACCCCGGGGGTAAGCCCCTGAGGTGCATCATGGAAATGCAATGACCGCGACAAACAAGCAATCCGGTCCGCCATCGCGGCGATCGCACGCATGTCGTGCGTGACAACGATCACTGTTAACCCCAACTCACTTTGTAGGGTTTCAATCATTTTTCCGAATCGTTGTTGTCCTGCGATATCTACCCCAACTGTTGGTTCATCAAGAACAAGTAGTTTCGGGTTCCCTGCGATAGCTCTTGCGATCATAACTCGTTGGAGCTGCCCCCCTGAGAGCGAACCAATATGACGATTCGCAAGATCAAGCACATCGACAAGCTCCATCGCATGTTGTATTGATTGGAGATCATTTTTCCCCAATCTTTGCCAAGGTTTGAGCTTTGAGATTCGACCAAACGCAACAACTTGCTCAACACTAATCGGCCAATCAAGATCTGATTCGATGCGCTGGGGGAGATATCCGACCAAACCTTGAGCACGAGCTTTGGTAGGAGATAACCCGAACACTTTAACTTTTCCCTGATTGGGCACGATGATCCCAAGGATGAGTTTGATCAATGTTGATTTGCCGCCGCCGTTGGGTCCGAGGACTCCGAGCTTTGTTTTCTCATCAACCTTGAAACTGATGTCTTGTAGTGCAGAGACTGGTTGAGCATCTAATCCGCTTGCTGGATAGGTATACGATACATGATCAATTTCGACAGCGGGATGTTGATCTGAATTCATAAATGATTATTGAGATTCCATTGAGGATAAACAAGCTAATCAATCTCAATGCATGGTTAATCTAATCGAATCTCCATTCATTCAATCGGCGGAACTTCTACCCAGAACCAACCTCTCAGATCCCCGATCTTGTACCCCAGTGCTTGATCTGTGGGATATAGGTCTTGTATCACGGTACGAACCTCTTTGGACACATTGTTTGATTCCCCGTGACACAACAAACAAGGCGCCGCAATCGTGATCGGATACGAAACTGCGAGAGTCCCATCTGATTTTTGAAAACAAGCAGACTCGTCATCTTGCTGATCCGAAACTGATTCCATCCAAACAGGTGTGTAATTCGAAGGGTTTCGAAGTCGGTTAGAAGTTCGTCCGATTCGCAATCCAAACTGATCGCTTACACTTTTTGCAAGTTGGGGTGCAATCGTAGAACAAGTGTTTACTGCACCGTGTGGTCCATCCGCCTGGATTGATGCAAGCAGGTTTGCTTTGAGAGTTGTTTCGAGTTCTTGCTTTGCACTTAATGAAGAATCAAGTTGGAGCTTTGCTTGCTCATCGAGAGATCCAACAGAAGTTCGTGTCCACTCAGAGCTTAAACCCACATTCTCGTTCGATTCTTGGTTACATCCACTGACCCATATGACAATGGAGCAAGGTAAAAGTGTCCATATGTATTTAGTCTTCATGTTCTGAGTCCAACTCGTCCAACTCGTTTTCCTGCGTCGAGTTTTCTGGTTTTCCCTTTGGTAGATCATCGTCGTCAAATACCGCACGCAATGCGGGGGTATCGAGATCATCGAACTGTCCGTTCTTTGCTGCGAGAATAAACGCGAGCACTCCGAGCCCGGCGAGGAGCAATGCTGCTGGGATCATAATCAGGATGACGGACATGATGACCTCTTCCATTTCCGAGTACTGAGTGCAACAACAGTCAACGAACTAATCGGCATGAGGATAGCTGCAATCAACGCGTTGATAACTCCTGTCATTGCGAGAATCGCCGCGATTGAGTTGTAGCAAATCGAAAACACAAGACATATATGGATCGTACGCATGGTATGCGATGAAAGAGAAATCAGATCAACGATCGGACGTACCCCTTGACGAGTGAGATATACATCTGCCGCTTCGAGTGATGCTTCAGCGCCCCCATGCACTGCGATACCGACATCGGCGCTCGCGAGTGCCGCAGCGTCGTTCACGCCGTCCCCCACCATCACAACCCGATGTGGAGATGAATCACGGAGTTCCCGAACCCATTCTGTTTTTCCTTCGGGACTCACAGCGCCTGCTGCTTGATTGATCCCGACTTCACATGCAATCTGATTGACGATTTCAACCTGATCTCCTGAACACAAACTAAGATCCCATCCGACAGTTGCGAGTTTATGTACTGAATCTTTTGCATCTTCACGAATCGGATCTCCGATTCCTAGGACTCCGAACCCAGAATCGTCCGAGTGAATTACCACAGCGCTGAGTCCTTGTGTTTGCATCGAATTGATTGCATCAAGTGTGATTTGATCGAGCGGATGGGTTCGATTGATGAAACTCGGAGAACCAACACGGACATAATCATCTACGATTCGTCCTTCGATCCCAGCACCTGTAGTCTGATTGATCTCTGTTGGGATTTGAGAATCTTCGTTACTCGCGGCATCTGCGATCGCTCTTGCAACTGGATGATTCGAATGAGATTCGAGCAAGGCCGCTTTGTCTATGAGTTCTTGACTACACGCAACCCCCACTACTCGGGTGAGCCCTTGGGTTATGGTTCCTGTTTTATCGAGGATCATCTTTCCAGGCTTTGAGAGAGACTCAATTGCAGCTGCAGATTTCACGAGGACCCCAGCCTTTGCGGCGCGCCCCATCGCGATAGACATTGACATCGGAGTTGCGAGCCCGAGCGCACACGGACATGTGACTATTAACAGAGCAGTTGCATTTTCAATTCCATTGGAAAACCCAGAAGCAATGGTCCAATACACAAGCGTGCCCATCGCGAGCAAGATAACGACGAACACAAAAACCGCCGCGATTCGATCCGCAAACTGTACAATCGGCGCTTTGTCCGCGGATGCTGACGCGACCAAATGCATCAACTTGCCGACTCGGGTTGAATCTCCGATCGCTTTCACTCGTAGTTGAATTGGCGAAGTTAGATTTGTTGCCCCTGCAACGACAAAGTCGTTCGCATGCACAGGCATTGGACGCGATTCGCCAGTCAGGAACGATGTATCAAGATTTGAAGAGCCCGATTCAATGACGCCGTCGGCGGGGATTGATCCTCCCGCTTCTACCATAACCAACATATCGAGTTCGATTGCTTCTATCGGGACTCGGACAGTGGATCCATCCTCGTTGATCTTCATCGCACTACTGGGAGTGAGTGTGAGCATGAGCTCAACTTGATCGGACGCTGAGCGCTGTTGGCGATGTTGCACCCATCTTCCAACGAGGAGTAAGAAAACCAAAACAGACAACGAGTCGAAATAGATCTCCCCTCTTCCAGCGACTGTATTGTATGATCCCCAAATTCCACCCACTGCGAGTGCTAAAGCGATTGGAATATCAAGATGAGCAACGCGCGTACGCAATGCAGCGATTGCACCTTTGAAGAAGACCCGTCCAGGCCAAACAAGTGAGAGCACTCCAAGTCCCATCGAGTACCATCGAAATGTGTTTTCCCATAATGGATCAATTCCATCGAGTGCGCCTCCGTAGAGCCCGATCGCGAGCAACATAACATTCCCTGCGATTGCGCCTGCAACTCCGACTCGAATCAAGAACTTTCGATCCTCTTTCGCTCTTGCTTCTCGTGCAGCGGCGCCGCGTGCAGGATGCGCAGCATACCCAAGGCGATCAAGTGCCTTTGCAACATCGGAGAGCTTCACTTTGTCGGGTTGATACCGAATACATGCAGTTCTTCTTCGGATATTTGCTCTCGACTCTACGACTCCCTCTAGGACAGTTGGGAGACGCTCGATGAGCCAAACACACGCGGCGCAGTGCATCCCTTCCAGAAGTAGATCTGCTTGGGATTGTCCTCCGGGGAGATTATCAACGCACACACTCTGAAATGCAGGATCATCAAACTCTTCGTAACTGCAATTCTTCGATGCAACTCGTTGCCCTTCAGGATCGACTGCATCGCGAATGCGGTAGTACTCGTTGAGCCCGGCGCTGTGAAGAACATTCCAAACAGATTTACATCCATTACAACAGAACTGATGCTTTGCATCTACCTCGATCAGCCCAGAGGGGACTGGGAGATTGCAATGATCACAGAATACAGCTTCTTCAGACATACCCTCAACGATATGGACCACAGAGGCGCTTTGCACCTCAGCCGCCTTCCCCAACGCTCGAATCTGGAGTTGTTGAATCTAAGAGTGTTTCCTCTTCAGTTTCACAGAGCGGGCAAGTTACATCACCAGCGGTTGGGACGGCGTTTGTTGTCTCAGTGATCCCGAGCGCCTCACGGGTCATCGCAGGCGCTTGCAGACGCCCCATCGCTGTCATCACCCCAACTACAACGACTGCAAGCGCTGTGATAATCGGGAGTCGCGCATGCAAAGGACCAGTTAAAAACTGAATCCCAGCGCCGAGGGACACCATTACTGGAAGAGTTCCTACCCAGAAAACAGCCATTGTGATTCCACCCCAGATCGGATGAGCTGTTCCTGCTGCGACAAATGCGAACGCGTAGAGCCAGCCACAAGGGAGGAGCGTTGTCAACAACCCGATTGTTGCTGCCCTTTTGAACGGTGTGAGACCAAAGGCTGCTCGTTGTCCTCGTTCGACAAGCTTTCTCATCGGCGCAGGGACTCCAACATGTTTGATCTTGATCCCCTTAACACGAGCAAGTGTCATAAGCCCGAATAAAATCATCATTACACCTGCCAAGATCGCAGCAGCTCTTTGCACGCCGACAAATCCCCCGCTGAAATCTACTGCTTGTCCGATCAATCCTGCAATCACTCCGAGCATGGTATAGGTAATGAGTCGGCCGCCGTGATAGGCGCACTGGAGTCTGAACCTTGCACTTTTTGTCCGATCTTCATCTGACCCAAGCGCAAAGAACATTAATCCGCCACACATACCTGCGCAATGAAGACTCCCGAGTACTGACGCAGACAACACCGCGATGATCAGCGGGAGCATGTTCTGAATATTTGAATCAGTAAGCGTGTTCATTTGAGTTCATAGATGATTTGCATTGAAATTTTGTTCAAAATATACTTTATCGAATTTCAATCTCACGATTTACAAAGGCTTCTGCTCCTTGATATCGAATAGTAAGATTTACTTTCCAGAATCCAGGTTGAATCATTGCGAGTTGTTTCTCATAAACTCCATTGTCGTTATCAATCAATACCGACTCAATCCGATTGTTTGCATGCGCAGGATGAAAACTCACGACTTCAACGAGTGCTCGATCAATTGAGTCCCCATTCTGATCTTTGAGTGTGACTCTCATTGTTGGTAACGCAGAGTCTTCTCCATCATTCTGAGCATTGCTTTGATCGGCTTCGAGATTGATATTCCATCCAAGACGCGCGGGTGTTTCCAACTTCGCTTTTTGCTCATCCCATTTGATGGACTTTGCGTAATAATCTGGTTCGACAAATAGATCATGTCTTGCAGAAATCACTACGATTGTCCCGATCATCAGTGTCGCATGAAACAGGAGCATCCCAACGATGATGTATGGCCAATGCTTCCCGATATTGAAAAAGCCACTCTTGTTTGGCGCAGGTTGTTCATCAGTCATTGAATAGTCCTTTATAGATCACTTCTTGGGCAAACTCATCGGCCCCAGCATTTTGTACGATTCGGTAATATCTACATTTCCTTGATCATCTTTGATGTTTAACTTGAGAATGACTTCCCCGTCATCAAATACTGAAAATGGCGCGACGATCAATAAATTCTCTGACTCGATACCGGTTGCATTAATCATCATTGGATCAAAGTCATCAATTCTCGCACCCACAGGTTCCACTACAGTAACGCTATAAACTGCAGGGTTCTCTGTCCGATTTGTAATTCTGATACGAACCTGATTTGTGATTTCAGTTGAATCAAGAATAATGAATGGAAGACCCTGTCCACGGATAAAGAGTACATCTGCAGCGGGTTTAGTTGAAAGCATAAAGACAAACGCAGTTGTGACAACCAACAGAATAAGGGGGTAGATGATTACTCGTGGCCGGATTAGATGAGCTTTTCCGCCTTCAATCACTCGCTCTGACGAATACCTGATCAATCCAAGAGGCCGGCCGATCTTTTCCATTACAGTATTGCATGCGTCGACACATTGAGCGCACCCGATGCATTCGAGCTGGAGTCCGTCGCGGATATCAATCCCTGTTGGACATGTCTGTACACACATAGTGCAATCGATGCAATCACCAAGTTGAGGTAATGAAATCGCAGACTCGATTCCCTCTTTGGGCGCTTTCTTTTTCTTACCTCTTGGATCACCACGATTCTTGTCGTAGGTCACAATCAACGAATCTTTGTCTAACAAGGCGCTCTGCATGCGCGCATACGGACACACAACGCAACAGACTTGTTCGCGAAAGAAAGTAAAATCAAACATCATCAATCCTGTTGTCACCGCGACGATGATGAACGCAACAGGGTGATCCAAAGGTGATCCAAGCACCCAATCTGCTAAGTTGTGCGCTCCAACAAAGTATGACAAGAAAGTCTGTGAAAGATGAAGAGACACAAAGAGATAAACAAAGATTCTGAGGACCTTGCGAAATCCGACAAGTTTCTTGGGTTTGCGCTTCCCTGGTGCCCCTTCAAACAATCGTTCGATCGGTCGATACAAGAACTCCATATAGACAGTTTGTGGGCATGCCCAACCACACCAGACGCGACCAAAGAGAGCAGTCACGAGGAAAATGGTAATAAAAAGCATAATCAGTAAAAGCGCGAGCAAGAGTGTGTCTGTTGGTAAGAAGGTCTTCCCAAACAGAGTGAACTCACGATGCACAACATCGAGAAAAATTGATGGTTTCCCATTGATGTAGATCCATGGGATCGCTGAAAATAGGATGATGAGGAAGTACGCAACGATTCTTCTTGCCGACAGAAACTTCCCAGCCGAAAGTCTCGGTTTGAGCCATCTCCTCGATCCGTCCTGGTTGAGCGTTGAAAGCACTCGCTCTTCTGGAACCAGGTTCGTCACTTTGTCAGACATATCGTCTCCTCGAACTGAATCACCCCGCCTGCGTGCGTATGAGACAGCGCCGAATATTGCGAAGTTGGATCAACCCAACTTCATCCATCAGCATCTTCGACGATCGGAGCTGGGAACGGAGGTATCTCTTCTCCAAGCACAGCGCCTTCGGGTCCAGGAATATTGGTTCCTCTAAGCGACGCGACATACGCGGCGACCATCGCAACCTCATTCTCATTGAGTAATGTCTGTGCGGGCATCTTCTTATTCTCAGTGCCGTCGATGACGAGTCCGACAATGTCCATCATTTTCGTGACATAGACAAACTTCTCATCTGTAAGATTGAATCCCAATCCCTCGATACCTTGTGCTTGTTTACCATGACAGACGGTACATGTCCCGTTGAAGATGCTCTCACCTGAGCTGAGCCATTGCTCGTTGCCCATGATTGTCAAGAGCTTGGTTTCATCCATGGGCATATCGCGAAGTTTACCGAACTGGATTTCTTCAGCAGCCGCTACTTTGTGGTTGTAGCTCTCTTCTCGAGTCGGGATTATCGAAGTCATATGTACAACCACGACATAGAACACAGAGAACACAACCGAACCGATAAAGATGAGATGCCACCAACCGGGGATGGGGTTGTCATATTCTTGGATTCCGTCGTAGTTATGATTTGTCAACTCGTCTTGGGTTGTTTGATTTGAATCTTTATATTCAGCCACGGGATACCCCCTTGTCATCTGCTTGTTCATTTTTCACTGTATACCGAGGCATCAGGACAACATCATCGTTAAGCGGGATGTTGGCTTCCATCTCTGATTCACTTCTTGGTTTAGACAAGACTCTCCAGAGAATCGCGAAGAAGGCTGCGAGGAAAAAGATCAGTGCAACACTAGGAAATACTGACAGATCAAGAAATGAGACAATCTCAGTCATACTCATGGCGAAACCTCCGCATCTACTACATCATCTGTAGGAGCAGGCTCCTTAGAGATATCTGTACCCATTCGCTGCAGGTAAGCAATCAATGCGATCACTTTCTTATCCATTGTTTCTTGAGCAGCTGGACCACCTTGATCTTCAAGTTCGAGTGCAATCACAAGTGCTTGCTCCTTCGCATTTTCAACTGAGTTGTTATCCTTGAGCATCTCGCCGTAAGGAACTCCGAGAAGTGCCATTGAGTCGACTCGCCCTTGGATCTCGTCAAAGTTGATCTTGTTGTTCAAAAGCCACGTGTATCGAGGCATGATTGAACTCTCGGAGACATCCGCCGGGTTCTTGAAGTGACGGTAGTGCCACAAATGGGTCCGGAGTCCGCCCTCACGAGCAAGGTCAGGACCGATTCTTCGTGAACCCCATTGGAATGGATGATCGTAAACAAACTCACCTGGTTTCGAGTACTCGCCGTAACGCATGGTTTCCCAGAGGAACGGACGGATCATCTGTGAGTGACAGTTGTAACACCCCTCTGCAACATAGATATCTCGACCTGCTAGTTCGAGCGGGGTGTAAGGTTCAACAGTTGAAATCGTTGGGACATTTGAAGAAACCAAGAACATCGGAATCGCTTCGACGATACCACCGATTGCGACCGCGACGAGTACCCAGATTGTGAACTTCACTGGTTTGCGTTCGAGTGCACGATGCCAATCACCTTGGAGGAACTTATCTCCTGCATCACCCAGAGCGGTGTTTGCATGCAGACGAGATTTTGCCTTTGGATCGTTGTCATACCCTTTGCTTAATGCAGGAGCATAGTGAACAACTTCTTCGTACTTCGCAGGGCGCGAACGCCATGTCTGGAAGAGATTGATGAGACCAACGATCGCTCCACTGAGGTAGAGCAGTCCGCCGACAACTCGGATCCAATACATTGGGATCAGAACAGTGACAGTTTCGATAAACGCAGGGTATGTGAGTCGGCCGCTTTCATCGAACGCACGCCACATTAGGCCTTGCGTGATACCCGCCGCATAGATTGAAAGAATGTAAAGCACCATCCCTGCCGTACCGAGCCAGAAGTGCATCGCGCAGAGTTTCTTTGAGTGAAGCTTGGTCTGGAAAAGACGAGGCATCATCCAGTACAACATACCAAAGGTCATAAACCCGTTCCAACCCAATACCCCTGAGTGGACATGTGCAATAGTCCAGTCAGTGTAGTGAGACAAAGAGTTCACTGATTTCACAGAAAGCAATGGACCTTCAAAAGTGGACATGCCGTAGAAAGTCACGCCGACAACAAAGAACTTCAGGATTGGGTCAGATGCAACTCGATCCCAAGCGCCCCGTAGTGTCATCAGTCCATTGATCATGCCACCCCAGGAAGGCATCCAGAGCATGACTGAGAAAACCATACCAACTGTTGAAGCCCACTCAGGGAGTGCGGTGTAATGAAGATGATGAGGGCCTGCCCAGATATAAATAAAGATCAATGACCAGAAGTGAATGATTGAGAGCTTGTATGAGAATACTGGGCGCTCAGCCGCTTTGGGTAGGAAGTAGTACATCAACCCAAGGAACGGAGTCGTGAGGAAGAACGCAACCGCGTTGTGGCCGTACCACCACTGCATCAATGCGTCTTGCACACCTGCGTATACTGGGTATGACTTGAGTGCGAGCTCTGCTGATGGCATCTCGCCGTTCTGGAAGAGGTAGACTAGTCCTGCTGGGATCCAGAGGTTATTGAAAACATGAAGCATCGTCACTGTGACAATGGTTGCAATATAGAACCACAGCGCAACATAGATGTGTCGTTCGCGACGATGAATCAGCGTCATTAGGAAGTTGCCGCCGAAGAAAACGAGCCAAACAACTGCGATCGCGATATCGATAGGCCATTCAAGTTCTGCATACTCTTTACCCTGTGTAATTCCAAAAGGTAGAGTAAGTGCTGCAGAGACAATAATAAGTTGCCAACCCCAGAAGTGAAGCTTGGAGAGTGTGTCTGACCACATGCGTGCTTTGCACAATCGTTGCGTTGAGTAGTAGATCGCTGCGAAGATGCCATTTCCTGCGAAAGCGAAAATCGCCGCGTTCGTATGCAATGGACGCAATCGACCAAAGCTCAAGAATGAAATTCCCATTCCTGCTTCGGGGAATGCAAGTTCCACTGCAATGATTACACCCACTAGGAATGCAACGATCCCCCAGATGACTGTGGCCCACGAGAACATCCGAACAATATTGTCGTCATAGACAAATGATTCGAGCCCGCTTTGATCTGGGTGCTTTGTTGCACCCCCATTAGTTTCCTGTGCTGCTTGTTCCGCCACGGTTCATACCCTTATGCGTTTGGTGTCATGTGTTTGTGAACACACCGCTGACACGGTACTAACCGGCACTATATCAGAGTTGATAATTTTGTGCCTGTCAGACCGCATGCATTACCGTAGTATCGCAAATTATGCGGCCTCACAAGAGAAATAATACCTGTTTAACCACAATGATCAACTATTTGTGTATATGTTTATCCTTTTAGACAAATAGTCTATATAGACAACTTGCTGAGAATGAAGAATTCACATCAACAATGCTTTTCAGAAACTCTGGATTAATAGATAGATAGAGTGATAGAGAGAATGCGTTAGGAGATGCTGTAGTTCTGTTCCATGAATCTGCGATACTCTCCCGATCGGACATGATCGGACCAAACACGATTTTCCTTGTACCACTCGACAGTCGCTTCGAGAGCTTCAGGCCAAGCAGAACGCGTTGGTTCCCACCCAAGATCATCTCGGATCTTTGTTGCATCAATTGCGTATCGCATATCGTGTCCGAGTCGATCTGGGACTTGCTCTATAAAGGTCTCATCTCGGCCGCAAAGATCAATGAGCATCTTGGTGAGTTCAAGGTTTGAACGCTCGTTGTTGCCGCCGATGTTATAGGCCTCTCCTGGTTTCCCATCATCGAGGACTCTACAGATCGCTTCACAGTGATCGAGTACATGGAGCCAATCTCGGATATTGCGGCCGTCGCCATACAGTGGAACCTTCTTCCCTTCGATCAGATTATTCACAAAGAGTGGGATGACCTTCTCAGGGAACTGGTATGGACCAAAGTTGTTTGAGCAACGAGTGATCCCGATATTCATCCCGTATGTATGGTGATACGCACGCGCGAGCATGTCGCCGCCGGTTTTAGATACTGCATATGGGGAGTTTGGTTTGAGCGGTGTGGACTCTGTAAAGAGTTGGCTTTTGTCATCGAGTGGCAACTCGCCGTATACCTCGTCAGTTGAGACATACACAAAACGCTTAATGTCATGTCGCTTTGCCGCATCAAGCATGCACTGTGTCCCGATGATGTTCGTGTTGAGGAACAATGACGGGTCATGAATAGAGCGATCAACATGAGACTCGGCTGCAAGATGCAACACGACATCTGCTTTGGGCATAATCGTATCGAGTTTCTCTGCATCGTTAATATCGCAATGCACAAACTCATGGCGTGGTTCATCAACGAACTCTGCAAGAGACTCCATGTTCCCTGCATAAGTAAGTCCATCAAGATTGATCACTCGATCATCCGGACGGTTCTCAAGAATGTATCGAACGAGATTTGAGCCGATGAATCCGGCGCCGCCTGTAACAAGGATGGTCTGTCCCATGGAGAATCTTCCCGTTCTTATACCAAGTTAGAAACTTTGTTCGCGCCAGTGTCCGCAATGAGATTCGACGCGCGATGTAAGCTCTCGATTGTACCTGCGTCTGTCCACCAACCGTCGAGCTTTGCCCAGGTTAGATTACCACGATTGAGATACTCGTTGTTCACATCTGTGATTTCGAGTTCGCCTCTTGCGGATGGCTTGAGCGTCTCGCAGATTCCAAAGACATCCGAGTCATACATGTACAAACCGGTTACTGCCATATTGCTCGGCGGGTCCTTCGGTTTCTCTATGATGTTCACAACAGACTCTCCATCCCTTGAAAACTCAACGACACCAAATCGTTCTGGATCGTGAACTTCCTTGAGAAGGATTTTCGCGCCCTCTTTTTGTTTCCTAAAATCATCAACTGCATCAACAATATTGTGTTCAATGATGTTGTCACCCAAGATCACACATACTTGGTCGTCGCCGACGAAGTGTTTTCCGAGTTTTAATGCATCTGCGATCCCGCCCTCTCCGACTTGGAACGCATATTCCAAACGAGTGAGACCGAGATCTTTCCCGTCTCTCAAGAGCTTGATGAAGTCACCTGCGTTTTCTTCGCCGGTCACAATCATGATCTCAGTAATCCCAGCATTGACGAGACACTTGATCGGGTAGTAAACCATCGGCATGTCATAGACAGGCAAAAGATGTTTATTGGTTACCAGAGTCATTGGACGCAATCGTGTCCCTAGACCGCCGGCCAGAATCATACCTTTCATACGAACTCCCTCCATTGTGCCAACTCAATGGCTAATACGCGAGTGTATCCCCCATCGGCGAGAAAATACCGACTATCCAGCCGCATACCCAATGTGCACTACGATCGACACCCTGATTAAGCATTCCCTACCTTCGTCTGATAACCATCATTGGTACTCTTTTTTATCTTCAGAGGATCGCAATAGATTCAATTCGAGGGTGCAATAACCATGCGATCGAGCTCAAATCGTTATTGAGAGCTCAAGATCGATGATTTATCAGCCCTATTCGTTCGTTCAATTCAAGCATTCACACACCATTACGATCAATACCCTAACGAAATAAGTTAATATGCGTAAGTTATTTAAGATATATGACTTATGCCTCGCTCAAACTCGATTCGAATCGGCAATTATTGCCGACATTCGCTGGCACCCTCCTCATGCCGTTGTATGTTCAAGTAGCTCGCAAGGGCATTGACTAAAAAACTCAAGAGGAGATGAGTATGAAACTTTCAAAAACAATCGGTTCAGCATTAATCATCGCTTGTGGCTCAGCCGCATACGCAGGTGCAGTCGTCGATCTTGCCCCTAGCCAGTTCACTGGTGGTCTCAGCGGCATCATGAATACACAGATGGAAGAACTCCGCGGTGCGACTCTCGTCGATTACTACCAAGATTTCTCTATCACAGGTACAGGCGATAGAGGCGAAAGTGCCCTTTATGAGGGAACTTTGATGACTCGGATCGTTCGTTCACACCAAACTGGCAATCTTCACTTCAACTACCGATTCATGGAAGGCAACGATCAGCTCGAAGGCATGATCTCACGAATCGAAGTGAGCGGTTACGACGGTTTCCAGACTCGCGTTGAGTTCCGCAACGAGCTTACATCACCAGGTGATTCCGGCCCACAATCAGCAGAACGAAGTATTGACGGCGATATCCTCAACTTCAACTTTGGTGCTGATCTCGCAACTGGTGAAGAATCACGCTTCTTCTTCGCAATGGTTGATACCGATACTTACTACGCAGATGCAGCTACTGCAACCATCTACCTCCAGAATGGTGAATCTGTAAGCCTCAGCATTTACGGTGCAAACCCAGCGGTACCAACTCCAGGTGCTCTCGGACTCCTATCAGCAGCAGGTCTGATCTCAGTTCGTCGTCGCCGCTAAACGAGAATAAATCCATATCCCACCGAGAGCCGCCCTTTTTCAAGGGCGGCTCTTTTCGTTCAGAAACACTGTTTTTTTGAGTCAGCCATGCCGATGGATTCTCATATGGGGTAAATTGTCTAAGTCCGCTAATAATTACCCGAAGTTCACTGGCACTCTTCTCGACTGGTTGTACTTTTCAGATAACCACCGGGGCGTGGTCTGACACACTAGAGGAGAACACCATGAATATTTCACGAGCATTGGGAACCACGGCATTGATCGTGTGTAGCTCGACCGCAATGGCCGGAGAGGCCTTAACGCTGGAACCAGGATATAACATCAATGGGCTTTCAGGTACATCAAATGTGATGACCCCTGAAGTTCGTGGAGTTACTCTTGATGATGCATTCACTGACTTTGCAATCGTTGGTGACGAGTTAGGTGATGGCGCAGATTCATTGTTTGAAGGCACGCTAATGACTCGCGTTGTTCGTTCAAACGAAACTGGATTGCTCAACTTCAACTACCGAGTTATCGATCCAAATGAACAACTCAGCGGTTCAATTTCACACATCGAAATCGATACATACTCAGGTATTAATGCACGAGTTGAGTACCGAATCGATCCGGGTGCTCCAGGTGAAGAAGGCCCAACAAACGCGAGCAGAACTGAAGATGGCGACATCATCACTTTCGACTTCCTTGACACTCTGTCTACATCAGAAGAAACAAAGTTCTTCTTCACAATGACCGACACGGTTGAGTACCGCGAGAACTACGCAAACGCAACGATTTACCTCCACTCAGGTGAATCCGTTACATTGAGCATCGTCGGCGGCGTTCCAGTTGTACCAACTCCTGGTGCATTCGGGCTCCTCGCTGCTGCGGGATGCATGAACCTTCGCCGTCGTCGATAAATCGATCAAGCAAAGTTTCAGACGAATCTAAAAAGAGCCATCCAACTGGATGGCTCTTTTTCTATGTCACAAAACCGAGCAGAGTATTCTTCATCACTCGCATTTTCGTTTTCGGACGCAATGGAACACTTGAGCAAGTGCAGAATCAGCGTTCCAACCTATTCATCTTGATTGAATCTCATGATCGTTGATTCATGTCGATATTTTGACATGAGCACATTCCCGCATGATCCATCTGATCTGAATACTTCGACATCACAACTCAAGCTTTCGCAAGACGACGCAATCGCTTCTCAACCAATCCCTTATCCTGGATTGACGAATCCTCTGAGTGATGCGCACTTTGATGAACTGCGTTGGGCTTCTAAGCGTGCAAAGGCAATTGAAAAAGCAGTCCGCTACGCAAGTTTCTCAGGATGGGCCACATTACTCGCAGGCGCTCTTTCACTCCCGTTTGCTCTGGGGAAACCTCCGATGATGATCTTTGCAATCGTCATCGCAGGGATCGGAACTCGCGAGTTAACCTTGTGTCGAAATCTTCGCGTTCTGGATTCTAAAGCACCCAAGAAACTCGCGATAAATCAGATATTGCTTGCTTGTGCTTTATCAACATACGCAATCTTTATGCTCATGTCCCCCTCTGGAGAAGGAATGGTTGAAACTGCAATGAAGACAGATCCAATGCTGCAAAGCACTCCAGAACTCAGTGGGATGTTTGATGAGTTGATTCAACTTGAGCATGTCGCAACAGCACTCATGTATGTCATGATGATTGTGATCGCGATATTCATCCAAGGAGGCACTGCGATGTACTACCTGCTCAAAGGATCAAAGCTCAAGAAGATGCATAAAGAAACCCCTGACTGGGTCGTGCGCGTCTACCAAACTCTACAATAAGAGCACTCCAACTGGAGTGAAAACTCCTGAATACGACTTGTACCAACGAATTTAGTCCAATTCCTATGGTCCATGAAACCCGTATTGCTTGAAAACATACATATACTCAAGCTATAGGTCGCATTTGCACTTTGCATTGTCCTGTGGACGAATGCTAATGACTCACTCGGGAGAACTCTTTGAAAACGAAGCTTCAATCATATACGCTGCGACTGATTCTCGCGGCTGGACTCACTTCATGTGTCGCACTCACTGCTTGTTCTACAAACCAAGAAGTAGTCGAAAAAGAATCAAGCGTTCAACATCACGAACTAGCTCGCACTATCTCTTCAGAAGAAGCACTTGCTGACTTCGATGCGATGTGGGACATCATCAATGAAACGCACTTTGATCCAGAGTTCAACGGCGTCGATTGGGATGCAGTCCGAGATGAACTCCGTCCACAAGCAGCTGACGCACGCAATCGATCACAACTCCGGGGAGTGATGAGTGATGCACTTGGAAGATTCGGACAGTCCCATTTCGGGATCATCCCAAGCACGAGCGCAGATCCTAAAGCTTCGACGAGTTCCGAGTCTGGCTCAATGGGAACACCTGACAACGCAACCTCCACTACTGCATCTACAGATTCACATCGTGTTGTAGAAGAGTTTGAAGGATATAACGAAATAGAAGTTGTTGTTCCAGATCACTCCGAAACAGATGGCGCAGGCGATGCTGATACTGGAATCGATGTTCGTATTATCGATGGAGAAGCAGTCGTTTCTGCAATCCGCGATCAGAGCCCTGCACAACTCGCGGGAGTACGAACCGGTTGGATCTTGAACGCAGCGCGAGGCCATAGTGTAAAAGCAAGACTTGATCAACTCTCTAAGTATGTTGATGAAAACGAACTCGAAATCCACGGCGTATCCACGGTCAAAAGCACACTTCAAGGCCCAGAAAACACAGATATCGATCTTACTTTCGAAAAAGGTGATGGAAGTTTGATCGATCTGAATATCGCTCGAGAACCAATGCCCGGCGAGTTTGTCAAGTTTGGCAATCTCCCGCCGATGAGTACTCATCTCAAATGGGAAAAAGTTTCGAATGTTGATCCATCAGGTAATCAAACCGATATCGGGCTCATCGCGTTCAATATCTGGATGATCCCGATTGCTCCAAAGTTCGAACGAGCAATGTATGAACTCAGAGACACGGACGGCATTATCATTGATCTAAGAGGGAACCCAGGTGGAGTAGGCGCACTCTCATCTGCAATCAGTCGATTCTTAGTTTCTGAAAAAGGATCACTTGGAACTATGACCATGCGAGGCACTGAACTCAAGTTCAATGTTGAACCAGTGGTCGTCACAACGTGGGGCGAACGTTTAGCACCATTCACTGGACCCATCGCGATTCTTACAGATGCAGGAAGCGCGAGTACTTCTGAAGTCTTCGCAGGAGGACTCCAGTCCCTCGGACGCGTCAAAGTATTCGGCACACGATCTGCAGGAATGGCGCTCCCCGCAGGGATGGACAAACTTCCTTCAGGAGATGTTCTACTCCATGCGATCGCAAACTATGTCACCTCGACAGGTCAACTCCTCGAACACGGCGGCGTAATCCCAGACTATAAAGTCGAACTCACTCGAAAAGATCTTTTAAATGGGATCGATTCACCAAGAGACGCTGCTGAAAAATGGATTGCAGAATCCATTTCTGAATAATCAATATTTGAATAATCACTCAAAACCCAAACTCGTTTACGAATAGAAATTAAAGGATCTCATATGAAAATCAAACGCTCAATCCATTCTGCAATCGCAGCAGTGAGTCTCATCGCACTCTCTGGAGTTGCAGTTCAATCTCTCAACTCAACTGCTCAAGCTTCAATCACAGTTGCTGATGACAATCATGATGCCAAAGCAATCAAAATCATTAACTCGATGATCGAAGCACTCGGTGGCCGAGAATCAATCGAATCAATTGAATCGATGAAATCAACTGGAACCATCTCTATCCCAATGGCGGGTCTAAGCGGATCAGTCGAGTCGTATGCGATGACCCCAGACAAGTTTTTCCTTAAGATTGATCTTGCTGCGATGGGTCAAACACTTCAAGGACTCAACGGCACAACCGCGTGGTCATCAGATGCGATGAACGGACCTCGCATTCTTCCACCTGAAGAAGCAGGTGACATCATTGAACAAGCTGATCTACACCTGCGTCTCAACTATGAAGAAGATTACAAGATGATCAAGTTTGAAGGCGAAACCGTCTTCGAAAGTGAAAAAGCTTACAAGCTTAAACTCACTGATCATGACGATGTTGAATCCACTGAGTACTACTCAATCGAGAGTGGATTACAAATCGGTAGTGAGATCGTTGCAAACACAGCAATGGGTGTGACAAACATCACTGTGCTCATGCAAGACTACAAAGATCTCGGCGGGCATATCCAACCAACAAAGATTGTGCAAAAGGTAGGACCAACTCAAATCATAATCGAGATCTCAGATGTTGAGTACAACAAGGTCGACGAATCCGTCTTTGAGCTTCCAGCTGCAGTCAAAGCATTGCTCGATGCGAAACAAGCTCCTTAATCACGGATATTAAAAAAGCACCCTTTCGGGTGCTTGTCTACAACTCAATCATCCACCGGCTCGGTGTGTCGACTTCGGACACGCACCGAGCCGTTGCTTGTTCTTACAGCAGATATCTCATCCGAATCGCCCACTTTCATCTCGATAGATGTCGTGTTGTGATTTTTCACTGTTGAACGAATTAGTGTTGCGTCATCGATCCCATCGACCATCACTCGGCCGTTGCTAGTCTCGCATTTGAGAACTCCTTGGAACCCAACTCCAAGATCGAGATCAACTCGGCCGTTGGATGTGCGGATCCGCAACGGACCTTCATTCCCATCGAGTGTTGTTACGTAGACATTCCCATTGGAAGTTTCAACGCGAACGGGTCCGAACGCATCAGTGATGATCACTTTGCCGTTTGATGTGTATGCTTCAACATCACCACTCACTGATTCAAACTGAATTGACCCATTACTTGTATCTGCATGGATTGATCCGTCGTGTCTTGTTGCACGGATTGCACCATTCGATGCGTTGAGCTCTGCGTCCCCGGCGAGCCCAATAATCGTGATGTGCCCGTTTGAAGTACGAGCTTCAATACCATCCGCGTTTGGAAGAAGGAGAGAAATATTCGCACCCTCTTGGTTCTCTCGCACTCCACCCGGCCACTCGACCCACACCCGGAGGGTGTCATCGCCCAAACGATCTGCACGAACTGTTGTCGAGTACAATCGTTCTTCATCACGGCCGTACAGTTCTACTTCGATACCAACATCTGAACGATCAGATTGAACTGCTTTGATCCATCCATTCGCATTTGTGACTCGTAATGGGGTCAAGTCCATCGAAGGGACTTGCATCGATCGTGACTCATAGATCTTTGGACCAAAAGAGTTACACCCTGCGAGCATAAAAGCTGATGCAACAACAGGAATGAGAAACGATTTACGGATTGGTCGACGTTTAGACTTTTGAGCTTTGAACTGATGTTCATGTCGATTCCATGTTCTGTTCCGTTGAGATACCCCTGTCATACTCGACTCCGATCGCTTGTTTTTGTTGTTCAATATCCTCAAGGAGCGCAACTACCGCGAGAGGATAGAATGATTGCGCACCCTTGTGATATTGGGGATCAGTATTCAAAGATTCCAGTTTATGAGATTTAGTCGTGAGAAATGTTAGACAATTTCAAGAATTTCGAAACGTTTAACCCCTCGAGGAGCGTTCACGCGAACGATTTCGCCTACTCGAGCTTTCATAAGTGCTTCGCCCATCGGGCTCGTCGCAGTCACTTCGATGATCTCATCATCGAGATCATCTCCGGATTCGCCGACTAATCGGTAAATCTCGATCTCGTCGTCACCTTCTTCTCGTAGTTTCACTGTGGAACCGATGAAAACAACACCTTGTGCGGTCTTTGATTCATCAACCACTTGAGCGTTACTCAATCGTTCTTCTAAACGACGGATTTCCGCCTCTTCCATGCCTTGTTGCTCACGCGCAGCGTGGTATTCTGCGTTTTCCTTGAGATCCCCAAGAGCCCGGGCTTCAGCAATGCGCTCAGAAATCACAGGTCTGTTCGCAACCAAACCATCTAAACGAGCTTTGATCTTAGTTTTTTCTGTTTCTGTAATGACATCCATGCGCAAGCTCCTTGAGGCAACAAAATGCCCGAGTCGGCATCGTGTATATGTTAAGCCTACAAACGAGCTCGTGCCACCTCGTTTGCCTTTGCAACAAGCAACAAAGCGCCCCCCACACACAACAGAGCGATGATCACCCTCCAGTGCTCAGAAAAGACTTGTACATTCGATCCTAGTTCGTCTCGATCACGCACAATTTCTAGCAATCCAGTGATTGGAGAGAGCATCCATCCAATCCTGGGCTCGCTTACCGTGCTCTCAACTCCCAATACAGTAATCGAACCAAAGATCGGTGCACCAAACACAAGAAGGATAATGATCAACATCCATGTGATCCGGACGAGTTCGCTTCCATTGTTTCTTTGGATTGATTGTGACGCGAACGCTTGCACGCCTGCAAGAATAATAATCCACGCGATAAAGAACACTGAGATCGCTGCAACAACTTCAATACTCCAGTTTGCAAGGACAGGTAGAGTTTGTGGCCAAATAATTGCTTGCATCGGGATACTCAACACTAATGCATCACGGATCGCAAATCGGACATGTCCGGAGAGAATAGCGCGTTGTGAAAACCGAACCATGGGCCAAAGCACACTGAATCCGACCGCGACCATGATAAACATTGTTCGAGCAGCTGGACGAGTGACATCGGTACTGATTGAAAACGCAGTAGCCATCGAGGAAAACATGAGCACCGTTGCACCCATCAGATAGATCATCCACAAGAGAGTAAACACTCGAGGCTCGCCGCGACGGTGTCCCCAATCGGGTCGGTTCTTTGGAGGATTCCCAAAGAGATCAAGCTCAGGATCGTTGGAAGGATGCATATACAACCCTCGTGCTTTTCCCGTGGGATCATCTGTTAATGATGTATCTTTCGACTCATTCATCAGAGAAACAGTACGCACTCAAGAACCGAGAGTGGATCAATGCCAGATTCTCATTCACAGGTTTATAAACAATGCTCGTTAATCGGTTGCTCGTTCAACAAAGATTTCTGCCCCACTTATATCAACCATTACGAATCCGCCATCGATGAGCCCTGTGTCTTCGTAGAGTGCTTGGAGTCGGCCGAGCTTCTCAGATGATGTCAACTCACCTGGGCGCTCTCTACCAGGACCAGCGCCCCAGAGAATTGATGCATTTCGATTGGTTCGAATCACAATGGTTCCCGATTGCTCCTGAGTCCCTAGATCAAATCCTTCAACTTGCTCAAGCAATTGATGATTTCCCAATATTTCGAGCAATTTAAGTCCGTCTTGAAGATCCGTTCCCATCCAGACTTCACCCGTCCTTGGGAGTTGAGCATCTGCATTTTCGAAGAAGTATTGGTTGCTCTCACCAATCCCATAATCGAGTGGTAAAACAATCCGATTCCAATCGATAATGAACTCTCGATTCCCAACACGAACAACTGCGGCGGGGACTCGCCATTGAGCGTCGACTTGGATCACACCTTCACTTGTCCATTGAACTGTAGGAGTCCCCTCGATCCAGTTTGATCGCATGAGTGCGAGACCTGCTTCTTCGAGGGGAGCGCGCGAGAGAGCGTTTCCCCCTTGCACTGATCGTGTGATCAGTTCCTGAACGCGATCGCGTTCATTCATGGGCATCCAGATCTCGCCTTGAGCTGTTGTGGGCCAACGAATCTCAACCTGCGGATTACCTTCGACAACAAAGTTTGCTGCTTTCCGATCGAGTTCACTCACTCCCCAAGATGCTCCTGCGAATACGCCAATTGCTCCCAAAAAAAGCGAACCACCCAGAAACAAACGCATGTTCCGTTCGCTGTGATCGGATTTGTTTCTGGTTGATTTCTTTTTCGTAGTTTTCTTGCGTGCCATATTCTCTCACTCAATCAGTTAATGTGTTGAACTCACTCGCTCTTTGAGGGCGCATTGGACCAGATGATCGCACAGATTGCTCATACTCATATCATTCGCGATAGCAGCCATCGGGAACAAAGAAGTCGGAGTAAACCCAGGCATTGTGTTAACCTCAAGCAATGCCCAATGTCCGTCATCGGAAAGTAAAAAATCGACTCTCGCAAGATGCTGAACACCCAATGCGATGCAGATCCTCAGTGCATGAGCATTGAGTCCTCCCGCAACTCCATCGGCTATATCCGGGTTTGCTGAATAGTGAGTATCTGATCGGGTGTACTTCGCGTCATAGTCATATATCCCATCCGCCGGGGATATCTCAACGAGAGGCAATGCGATCAGATCTCCTGAAAGATCCTCATAAACCGATACTGTGATCTCTCTCCCAACAACCAAACGCTCGATCATATAAACTCGACTCGGATTCTGATCGAGCTCTGCGCCTATTTGCTTGAGTGCGTCGAGATAATCTGACTCATCATGACAAACATGGAGTCCAACACTCGAACCATCTGCGACGGGTTTTATAACGACTGGGAACTCAAGTGGACAAACCGACTCATCAGGATGAGCAGTATCGCACGGATCAAAGATCACGGCTGCTGGGGTTGGGATTGATAATCGAGCAGCAATCATCTTCGTCGCAATCTTGTCCATTGCTAAACGAGATGCTTGGGAACGACTTCCCACAAATGGATGCTGTGATTGCTCTAGGAGTTTTTGGAGTGCCCCACCTTCACCGTACCTTCCGTGGAGTGCAGGAAAAACAACATCGGTATCCCACCCACAAACTTCATCGAATGTTGGCTGATCGATAATTTTGAGCTTTGCATCCAATCCAGCATCAAGACATGCTTGATGAATGGAGCTCGCACTAGATATTGAGACTTCTCGTTCTGCGTCAGGTCCGCCGCCGAGGATTAATACTCGAGTCATATAGATTCCTTTGTAGAGCGATTGATATGCTCGTCATCACCCCAGATCACGAGCTCACGTTCGAGTGTTACGCCGAAAACATCAAAAACTCGATGTTGGACGAGTGAAATCAGTTCAATAACATCCTGTGCTTTTGCATCTTTGGTCGTGGTCATAAAGTTTGCATGAACTTGTGACACTTGGGCGCCACGAACCGCGAGCCCTTTGCAACCTGCTCGATCAATAAGCATTCCTGCGCCAACCCGGGTGTTCGCAACTCCGATCCCTTCAAGTTCTTTGAGCAGAACAGGGTTCTTAAATACACATCCTGCAGATTTTTCGCCCAATGGTTGCGACTTGGATTTGTAGTCCATGCATCGATTGAGATTCGACTTTATCTCTCCGATATCACCTTGTTCGAGTTGCAATACAACCTCTGTGATGATCAGATGATTCAACAATGATTGACGATACCCAAAGTCAATCTGTGATCTTTCGAAGACATGCGTTCTCCCAGCGCGATCGATTGCTGTTACTGAGATTACAAAGTCACTCAAGGATCCGAATGCCCCACCTGCGTTCATGATAACTGCGCCACCGAGTGTTGCTGGGATACCTGATAGAACCTCAAGGCCACCCAATCCATTCCGAACACACCGATTGATCAGCGCTGGTAGCGCAGCCCCTGATCCAGCGCGAACGATACCTGTTGTCGCATCGATTTCTGTGTGCTTAAACTCATCTGTCTGCAATGACACGACAAGTCCTTCAACTCCTGTATCATTCACGAGTAGATTTGCACCTTCTCCCAGAACATTGAACTCATCATCAATTTCAAGACACTGGATCAGCTCATCGGAGTTCTTGGGCAATGCAAGTTGCTCTGCTCGGCCTCCGATATGAAACCATGTAGATACCTGAGCATTCTGCTCGATGACTAAGCTCTGACGAAAATGGTCTATCGATGCGCTCAAACGCATTCTCCCTCAAGAAAACCTTTACCAATTTGCCAGACTGGTCCTGCGCCCATAACAACTAACAAATCCCCAGGGCGACATAAGTTCTCAAGTTGTTCGATGATCGCTTCGAATGGGTAAAGATGCATTGCCCGGACCTTGCGAGCACGCAGTTTATCAACGAGATCCGCCGAGCTTACACGATGTTTTTCAATCTCTGAGTCTCGCACAAAGTAAATGTGAGGCACAATCACAATGTCCGCATGTTCAAAGCTCGTCGCGAACTCATCAAGAAAGAATCTGGTTCGAGAATGTTGATGAGGTTGGAACACACAGATTAAACGCCCGCCGACAGCACCTGGGTTCTCGCTCAATGAGAGCGCCCGAAGAGTTGCATCGATCTCTGTTGGATGATGTCCATAATCGTCATAGACACGCACACCATCTCGGGTGCCCAAGAGTTGGAGCCTGCGATCAAGACCAACGAAAGCTTCAAACGATTCACTCAGAAGTTTTGTATCCGCACCTACTGATCTCGCGAGTGCAAATGCGACTGCAGAGTTGAAAGCGTTATGCTCCCCAGGCATAGAAAGTCTCCATTGCGCCTCGAATCCATCAGGATCAGTGACACTCACTTGCCCAGATTCGGATTCGTACCCGATGACCCAATCAGAAGCGGGGTTAAACCCAATGGTTTCTACTTCACATTGTAATCCAGCAGTAATTTCTCGTCGATGTGCCCCATCGTGTGCGATGATAAGTTTGCCACCTTGTTCTTTAGGTGCGATTAACTTTGCAAACTCTGTAAAAGCTTCAATCACTGCGTCGAGCGAGCCATAAATATCAAGATGATCTGCTTCGATCTGCGCAATAGACGCTAGTGTTGGTCGAAGATGATGGAATGAACGATTGAACTCGCATGCTTCTGCGATCAGAACCCCTTGGCGCCCTTCCCAATCTCCGATTGGAATCTTTCCATCTCCAACCCGGAATCCAACTGCGGATTTGTTCTCAGAGAGTGCACCACATGACAGTTGAGCACAAGTAGCACCCACAATCACAGATGGATTAATCTTCGCATCTGTCAACGCACACCCGAGCATAGCAGTGGTTGTACTCTTCCCATGTGTCCCTGCGATCGCGATACCAGTGCGGCCTCGCATACAAACACCGAGCGCTTCAGGATAACTCATGACGGTTAAACCGCGTTTAGTTGCTTCGATCATCATTGGATGATCAGGTTTCACTGCTGCAGATGCGATAACGACATCGGAATCTTCAGGTAACTGTGACGCTTGTTCATCGAATCCGACTTTGATCGATGCATCAAGCAATGCTTGTGTGACAGGAGAAGGAGTTGAATCGCATCCCTGAATATTCAAACCCGCTTCAGACATCAAACGAGCAAGCGCAGACATTCCACAACCACCGATTCCGATCAAAAACGGACGATGTCCTCCAAGCTCAATCGTGAGTCTTGAGTTCTCAGCCGAGTTGGTGTGGGCATTGGACGAGATGTTCGGTTCGTTGGGCGTTTTCACCATACCACTGTATCGTCATAACGCTCAAATATACATCACACTCTCCTGATCAAGAGCATGTTGAACCTCATCAACCCACTGTTGGCGGCGTGAGTGCGTCTGGACCCAGTGTTTGAATGGTTGTTGTACCAATTTTTCTACGTTTGAGATATGAATTGAGTGCGTCAAGGCTTACTGAATCAACTTGTTCGATGATCTCTTCGAGTGTCCGAACACGACCCAAGTTAAGATAATCCGCCGCGATCGCACCTGCTCTTGCACTCGTTGATTCACCTGAGAAGATCAATCGACTCTTGAACCCAGTCTTTGCACGATTCAACTCATCACTCGTCACATTACCTTCACCAATCCGCAAGATCTCACTTGTCAATACATCGAGTGATTCTTGAGCTCGTTCAGGGGTCGTCCCGACATAGTTACTGACGACTCCTCGATCTTTATCTGCTCGATACGATGAACTGACTGCATAACACAGTCCCCTTTTCTCGCGAACTTCAGTAAACAATCTGCCTGACATGCCGCCCGAGAGGACTGCAATCACTAGTTTTTCGAGCATCGAATCCTGGTGTCCTTCGCAAGGTCCATCGTGTACAACCATAACTTGAACTTGATTTGAATCGTCTTGAATATGTGCGTATCCGCGGACTGGTTCATCTTGCTCAGTTGGTTGATTCATCTCTCCAGACCAATCAGAAATCAACGATTCAACTTGTTTGAAAAGAGTGTCTGAATCTATATCACCCGCTACTGAAAGCACAGAACCACTTGGTAAAGATTGAGAACCCCACCACTTCTTGAGTGAATCGTGTGTAAGAGATCGAATACCTTCAAGTGTGCCGAAGGTATTGCGATTGAACGGCGCAGGAACATGACGATCACGAGCAGCAAGCGCAGTGCGCTGTTGTGGATCATCTGCAAGAGATTCCACTGCTTGCGCCGCGAGCTCACATGCAGGAACAAATGAATCCTCTGACATGGATGGTTGACGAATCATTTCAAACAACATCGGCATCGCTTCAGAAACTCGATAACCAATCGTTGATGCAGAGAGTTGAATGTATCGAATCGAGTTCGATGAGTTGCGCAAAGTTCCGATATGATCGAATGCGTCTGCTTGTTCCTTTGAGTTCATACGTTGACTACCGCGCATCAACATCTCAGCGCAAACACTTGATGTACCTAAATTGTGGATATCTTCAAACACAGCGCCTGCAGGAATCAACAAACGAATCGCAGCGGACTGCACTCCACCCATTGGTTCAGACACGATAACGAACCCGTTGCTGCATGTGTGTGTTGAGATTTGATTGAGTGTGCTTGTCATGACTGAGTCCTCGAAATAATTTCCGTACACTTCGCGTTTGTGTTACGAAACAATTGTGTTTGTTTGGGTGATTGTTCGCATTGTTTTACAAGAAAACCTTCAATAATCTGAAAAGAACTCTAAACGAATGCGCTCTAAACTGCGTCGATCTTGCTGTGAAATGTCGCGAATTACATGCGATGTTGCGACGATCAGGAATAAGTAATCAAAACTGTAAGAAGAATTACAGATTTCGTCTTGTTTGATCATGTACATCCCGATTGCGCGATACCAAACATCGTATTTTGCGCGCAGTTGATGACATCAACGATCAATAAACAAGTTTGAACAACACAACTTCAACATGCTATTGATTGAAATCAGCGCATAAATCTCATCGTATTTGCGCGCGATGTTGTTCAATGAACTCGTTATTGATTTTGATTAAATCAACAATGATTGAGCACAACAAACATGCGTGTTTGATGTTTGCGCGCATTGCATTGCGTGTTCATGTATCATATAAATCGATGAAAGATGCGCAATGTCAGCGCTCTTCTTCAAGAAATGCTATCGAACACACCGATGTGTTTTATAGTTTGATTGACAAACGTTTGTAGTGAGTCGATATTCATCGTGAACTAATCGACTTCAATGTGAAGTAACACGGACCAACGAGGAGACTCGAAAATGGCAAAGAAAAAAGCAACACGTAAAAAAGTAGCTAAAAAAGCAACCAAGAAAAAAGCTACTAAAAAGAAAGCAACAAAGAAAAAAGCTGCGAAAAAACCAGCTCGCAAGAAAGCAGCTAAGAAACGCGTAGCCAAGAAGGCAACCAAGAAGAAAGCGACAAAGAAAAAAGCAACCAAAAAGAAGGCTACAAAGAAAAAAGCAACCAAAAAACGGGTAGCTAAGAAGGCCACCAAGAAGAAAGCGACTAAGAAAAAAGCCACAAAGAAAAAGGCTACTAAGAAAAAAGCAACCAAAAAACGGGTAGCTAAGAAGGCCACCAAGAAGAAGGCAACTAAGAAAAAAGCCACAAAGAAAAAGGCTACCAAGAAAAAAGCGACCAAAAAGAAGGCTACAAAGAAAAAAGCAACCCGTAAAAAGGTAGCTAAGAAGCCTGCTCGCAAGAAAGCAGCTAAGAAACGCGCAACACGCCGTTAACTTAGCTTGCCACGACCGGGTAAGCTGTTGGAACCCGGTGTATTTTCAAAAAACTACAAACGAGCAGTGCGGATCGATTGATCCGCACTGTTTTTTTATCTTTTCAATGTTTTCGTCCCAGAATCGACTATGCAGCCGGATTCTTCTTGATCATCTGATCCATCAACCCTCTGTCCAACCCCTCAAACGGGTAATGCATCGCAAGTCCAAGTTTGAGTGTATGAAGATCACATATTCTGAATGTACACAACTGAGGTATTCGCCAGCCGACAAATCTGAGTGCTCGTGATAAACACTCCATCGCCGTGACAAACTCGATCTCCCCTTCTACTTCCTTCATTGGGATTAAACCGAACTGCCATGCTTGGCGCTTCGAAACCAATGAACGAAGAGGTTCTTTGATCTCGAATGATAATGGATCAACTCTCGTTGCAATCAACGCATATTGAGATGCCCATGCTTGTTCAATGATCGAAGGCGAAACACCAAAGTGCTCCTCGGCGATTACGCCGAAAGGTCTTGGAGTCTGACTTTGGATTGTGAGAATCTCATCCCGTTGACTGACTGTAATCGCGCCTTGTTCAACCAACAACTCACCTAGACGTATACTCATGGGTCGCTCCTCTCACTCGGTTCGGTTTCAACATGATGTCGCTGAAATGATCAAGTAGTGAAGTATGAATCGACCTCAATGGGAGTTTAATGAATCAACAACACTCCTTATCGTGCGTTTCACATGCTCTTTCTCATCGCACGAGTCCCAATCCCCCCATCGTGTTCGTCCATATACAGATATCAGAAAAGAACATGGAAATTGAGTTGCATAATGGCGGAGAATATTCTGAGTGGTTGAGTCCGAGAAATGAGTGTGTACTACAGACTAATCGCACTTAGGCGATTATTTGCCGACACAGAATGTCGAGAACACGCGTCCAATCACATCATCGGGAGTGATCTCTCCGATTAACTCACCAAGAGCATCGAGCGCCATTCGGATTCCCAATGCAACCAGCTCGGGTTCGTCGATGATTCTGGAATTTGGATTGAGCCTTTTCATGCCCGCGTCAATCCCGTTGATTGCGTCATGCAGCGCTCTGCGATGACGAGGCACAAACAAACCAACTCCAGTACCAGAACGATGGACAACCGCGTCTGCGATTGCACGATGTAATGTCCCCATCGCGTGTCCATCGAGAGCGCATACAGACAGACTCTGTTGCTCAGAATCACTCTGATTGATTTGATTCTTAGATCTTGGAATATCTGATTTCGTCCGTACACGGATCATTGAAGTTGGATGATGGTTGTCCCCACGGGTTAACGCATGACTTGCTTCAAACATACCATCTGGATCACACCAAACGATGACATCTGAATCATTGATGATTTCACGTGCACGACTTTGAGCTTGCTCATCGATCGCGTCGATCGCGATATCTCCCAAACCTGCAAGGTCAACCAGCTCGATTTCGCTACTCCCAGGGACAAGCTTTGATAGATCCAGTTTTTCTCTGATCGCATCTCTTGTGGTTCCCGCTTGATCGGATACAATCGCGCGATGATACCCAAGGAGTGAATTGAACAACGAGCTCTTCCCAGCATTGGGTTTCCCAACAAGAACTACACTCGGAAGATGTGTTTGTACTCGATCTCCTTGCTCGCCCCCAATTTGGGATTGAATTTCTGATTTAACAAGCTCAAGTCTATCTGCAAGCTTTCTTGGAGTGATGGGAATGACATCTTCCTGATCTGAGAAATCTACACCTGCTTCAACGAGTGCGAGCAACTCAGCAATCTCGTTTGCCCAATGTGTGCATTGATGTCCATAAGTTCCATCGAGGAGTGAATCTGCCGCTTGGAGCGCTTCCTGATGCTCTGCAGCGATTTTCAACGCGACACCCTCTGCTTGTTGAAGAGTCAGACGATGGTTCATGTATGCACGAGCACTAAACTCTCCAGGCTGAGCAAGCTCAACACCCTCTACACTCAGAACTCGATCGAGCAAACGCGATACGAGTGACTGATTTCCTGCGAGGATAATCTCTGCGGTATCTTCGCCGTTATAACTGTGCGGGCCTTTGTACCAAAGCACTAGTACAGGAACAGATAAACTCGATGTGAGCTTGAACCGAGCTTTGTACATTCCACGGGTTTCAAGTTCGATCTCGCAAAGCTCGATCAGACAATCACGGGCGAGCGCCCCAGAGATCCTAATCATTGCTCGAGGCGCAGCGCCCCCAGCGGTGCTCTGAGCAGAGATGGTAGATCCTGTAGACATTGCTTAGACTCGTCTGATCGAAATCATTTGCCCCGTCGATTATGCTTAGAAGCGGGGTTAATTTGAGCAGGTCCCTTTTCTCGGATTTGCTTCTGAGCTTCAGCAGCCTCGTTCATTCGTTGGATGAACCCAGGTCCCTTGGATCGTTTCTCAGCGCGGATATTCTCGATTTCGAGCATGCCATGCTTCTTCATGTGTGCTCTGATCCACTTGTTCTCGATGATACCCATTGTCGAGTTGGTGATGAAGTACAACGCAAGACCCGATGGAGCAGCATACATCATCACAGGGAATAAGAAGACCATCATGACTTTCATCATCTTCTGTTGTGACTCTTGTTCAGGTGTTAATGTTGCTTGAGTTGGAGGCGTGAGATACTTCTGATGGAGATAGAACACAACACCCAACAACATTGGAAGAATGTTGATTGAGTTCACATTCCCCCACATTGGAAAACTGAAGTGCATCGCAGATGGAAGGGGGATCGCGCCGTCAGGTGCCGCAAGATCATTCATAAACTGCCAGTTGAATACGTTTTGGAACACGCCATAAAACGCGGGTTCATGACGCAGTTCAGATGCAAAGAAGAGTGTTGCATAAAGCGCGATCCATACAGGGGATTGCAAGAACATTGGTAAACACCCGAGCATACCTGCTGGGGAGATACCCTCTTCTTTCCAGAGCTTGCCCATTTCTTGCTGTTGGCGCTTTGAGTCATCCTTGTACTTCTCGCGGATTGCTTTCTGCTTTGGTGCCATTGCTTGCATCTGGACACTGAATCGTTGGACACGGATCTGAGACCAACGAGTCACTGGATGCAAACACGCACGCACGAGCACAACAAGGAGCAAGATCGAGACGGCCCAGTCCCCCACTATTGAGTGGAAGGTTCTTAACACTCCGATGAGAATGTCTGTAAGCCAACTAAAGGTACATGGAGCACAGATACCACCGAGATTCGAAACCACAAGTGCAGGCATGTTCAATGCTGCAATTTCAGGCTCTGTATTCATCAACGGACGATTTCGAGGACCTGCATAGACACCAAGTGTGTTTGAAACCGAACTGTTTGCAGGGATTTCATTGAGCTCTCCTGTGAGACGAAGGACTTGAACCCCATCCATTGGGCTCTCATAAGGATTGAGTGCAATGCGATCAATCATGGTAATCCCGCGAAGCAGCTTGTCCTCAGGTGCTTGAATCGCATCTACATTGTCAAGATGTGGATGAATCGCAACAACAAAATAACGATCGACGAGTGCGAACCAACTCAAACGAAGTCCACCCTCTAACACATCCTCGTTCGGCCATACTGTCAAAGTCTCAGGATATGCTTTGCCGTACTGAGTCTCGATTTTCTTTCCGAAGATCTTATTCCTGGATTTGAGTTTGTCGTCAACAGTCACAGTTAGTGAAGTGCTCTGTTGCTCAGGCGCTTGGAGAAAACCGTATCGGATTCGTCGACGATCACCTGCATAAGTAGACTTCGCTTTAGGCATATCAATCGGACCCAAAGTAACGAGTCTTGTTCGGATTGGTAAACCAGTGAGATTCTCGACTGTTTCAGTCAAGTAGAACCCGTGGCGCTGCTCAGGTTTTGTTATATATTCACGCTCGATACGGACAACAGGATTCCCTTGAGCATCATCAATGAATGCTTCGAATACTCCTGTAGATTTCTGTACCCATATCGGCGCTTCCCAGCCGCTGATATCAACTTGTTCGTCGTTGATTTCGATTGTCATCGCGGCGAACGGAACCGCGGTCTTTGTAGTCCCTTCTAATGTGAATCTTGCTTGTAGAGTCACATGGACTTTTCCTGCAACTGTTTCGAAATCGTCAGGGAGCATGAGCGATTCAATCCCTGCGCCAAGCTTTGAAAACTCAATCGCAGAACGCTCATCTGAGTTGTCAAGATGACCTAGTGGTTCGAAGTCTTCTCCTGTTGGTTCTATAACACGAACCACATATTTAGGCGCAACGATCGATGCAGGAATTTCATCAGGCGCAACAGCAGGGGAATCTTCTACTTCATCACTGTCTTGGAACCAAGCAACAGCCTGGACACCTGAGTGTTGATGCTTACTCAAAGACATTGTCGCAATCAGTGTCACACTCAACATACAGAAGAGTGAGAAAACTGTGACGAGCAGAGTCGCATTGCGAATCCGGCGATTACATGAAGAAAGTAATGAGTTCATTGATCGATTATCCAACGGGTATGTGTTTTGCAATCTTGATGCTTGAGCACCACGGGATCCGAATTCAACGGTTCCAAAATAACTCAGACGAATAAATTCTCATCGACCTTCATAGAGCCGATCCCCGAGCCAATCGTGCAGCTCTGGGATCGCTTTGATTTTGTCTGCGGTCTCTTTGATGTTGTATTCAACACGAACAAACTCAACTTGCCCTGGCGACAGAATCGCGTAACTCGCACGCGGGTCCATATCTCTAGGTTGACCAATCGATCCTACATTGATGACCGCTTTTTCATCTGCGATAAACTTGAAGATTGGTTGATCGCCGATCTCTGAAGGCGGATAGAAATCGGGTTCATTTGAGAATACACCTGGAACATGTGTATGACCAACGAGTGCGACTTGTTCAACGCGATCAAAGATTGCATCCATCTTGTCTGGCGCATCATTGACATCATCTGGAAAAATGTATTCATTGATCGGACGACGAGGAGATGCATGAACTGCGAGGATCTTAGTTTGATCGCCGCAGAGATCTTCAACTGCTCTGACACGGAGTGATCCAAGGAACTCGTATCGTTGTGTCCGCTTTGCTTCATCTGGTTCTGCATCGAACTGCTCGCGCGTCCAATATGCAGCGCCTTCAGCAGTCGCGTTGAAGTTTGTTGGTTCGTATAACACGCCGAAGTCATGGTTGCCCATCAATGCCCATTGGCATCGCTCTTGAACAAGATCCACGCATTCGAGTGGCTCTGGACCATAACCGACAATGTCACCTAGACAGACAATGTTTTCGATCCCTCTCGATTCAATGTCCGCGAGGACTTTCTTGAGGGCGGCTGCATTGCCATGAATATCGCTAATAACCGCTGTTGGCACGACGGATGTCTCGCAGGAGTAAGGGTTTGCGAATTCTGCCACAATCGGCAAAAACGGGCTGGCTTCAACTGTAGATGCACCACTGCTCGTGGGCAATACCTTATTATGAGTAGAGTATCCTCGATTTCTCTTTTCGATTCCAACACGCGTATAATGACATAGGCCAAGATGGCCGATGAATACTTACGGAATGATGGGTTCCCAGAGCGATCTCTGGGTCCAAAACCCGCCTCCTATGTCTGTAGAAGCATGTCAGGGAAAGACTTATGGCCTCAGCATCAGTTAGTTATCAACGGACCCGCGAGATGACAATCGATGAGCTCTTGCTCGAAAATCGGATCGTTTTCCTCGTCGGTGAGATCAATCAAGCCTCGGCTTCACGCGTAATGATGCAGATGCTCTATCTGGAAAATCAGCGCAGAAACCAGGAAATCAACTTTTACATCAACTCCCCGGGCGGTGCAGTGGACGACACACTCGCGCTCTACGACACGATGAGGTTCCTCAGTTCACCGATTGCGACCTACTGCATCGGCCGAGCATACTCAGGTGGATCTGTATTGTTGACTGCTGGAACTGCGGGTCGGCGCTTCATTCTGCCACACGCAAAGGTCATGATCCATCAGCCCTACGGCGGAATCACAGGCCAAGCAGAAGATATCAAACTCCAAGCAGAACAGATCATCAAATCAAAGCAGACGCTGATCGATATCATCGCAAAGCATACTGGGCAAACCTCAGATCGTGTACGCGAAGATTCAGAGCGCGACATGTACTTTGACGCACAAGAAGCAAAGGACTATGGATTAGTCGACGAAGTTCTAACAGAACCACCAGAGATCGGTAAAGCACTAGGAGCATAACCAAAGCTCTCTGCTCTGAACTGACACTTTGTAACTATTCGTTGATTAAACCACACACTGAAACTCACACCGAAAAGGTGAACACGATATGACAACACCAAGTGCACATCTCGTTCCGATCGTGATTGAACAATCCGGCCGAGGAGAACGCTCGTATGATATTTTCTCACGATTGCTTAAAGACCGCATTATCTTTGTGACCGGCGGCGTCATGGATGAAATGGCGAACCTCGTCGTTGCCCAGATGCTCTTCCTTGCAAATGAAGACGCGAATGCAGACATCCATCTCTATGTCAACTCCCCCGGCGGCAGTGTCACTGCTGGACTCGGAATCGTTGACACAATGAACTTCATCAAACCCGATGTCTGCACATACATCATCGGGCAAGCAGCATCGATGGGATCTGTCATTGCATCATCCGGCGCAAAGGGCAAAAGATACTGTCTCAAGAATGCTCGAAACCTGATGCACCAACCTTTGATTTCAGGGGTCATGGAAGGACAGGCAACTGATCTCGAAATCGAAGCTAAGGAAATGCTCCGTTTGCGTGATCGTTTATATGAAATCTATGCAAATGCGACAGGACAAGAGCAAGAAAAAGTTCATCGCGATTGCGATCGGAACCTCTGGCTCGATGACCAGGAAATGGTTAAGTATGGCCTGATTGATTCAGTCCTCGAAACCATGCCAGTTCACGAAGCTTAAAACCAAAGTGGATTCCACCGTCCTCTAACTAAACCAGACTCAAACTGCCCGCTCAATGCGGGTTTTTTCATAGTTGTAATGGTTCTGCGATTTGTGGTATGCTCAGTAGTATCACACACACTTTCTTGAAAGGAAACTCGAATGGTTCCACTCACAGATCTCATCCTGGCAATTCTCATCGCTTCTGTCGCTGTCTTCTTCGCAAGTTCGATGATGTGGATGGTTTTGCCCCATCATCGGAAGGATTTTAAGTTCCTCGAAGAGAAGGAGTCAGGATATATAGACGCGATTAAAAATCTGGACATCAAACCAGGTCTTTACATGTACCCAGGATGTGATCACAGTAAATCACAATCTGATGAACGCAAAAATGCGATCAAAGAACGATGGGACGCAGGACCCTGGGGAGTGCTCACGGTTTATCCAGGGAAACCAAACTTCGGGATGAACTTGCTCAAGACCTTCCTGACATTTCTTGTGATCACAATCTTTGTCGCATATATCACAGGGATAGGAGTTGCTCCTGGCGCGGATTATATGCATGTGTTTCGGATTGCAGGAACAACTGCAATACTCGGTCATTGCATGGGCGGACTTTGCGGTTCATTCTTTATGGGGAAACCAACACGATTCATCATTACTGATTTCATCGATGGGATCGTCTACGCATTAGTCACTGCAGGAATCATCGCGTCGATGTGGCCTGCAGCTCAAAGCGCACTTGACGGCATGCTTCTACCACCCGGTGTCAACTAAGCAGATTCTTACAACTCCATATTCACGATCACTGCGATCTGTTCATCGTCCTGCGCCGTGCGCAGGGCGTTTATTGAATCTTCAAACTTGAATCGTTTGGTAATTAGTCCACTCAGATCGATACCGCCACTCGTCATTGCGTTGAGCCCTTCTGCGATATTCCCACAGCGCGAACCAACAACATGGAGTTCGTTTTCAATGATCGGCGCATAATCAATCGGTTCGATCTCACAAAGCGTTGGGATAGGGTTCGCTTGAAGAACGATCGTACCACGAGGCCGAACCATTTTCATCGCTATTTCCAAGCTCTGCGGATTGAGAGTTGTATCAATCACAACATCTTGATCATGGCGTCGACCTACATCATTGAGATGTCGATGCTTGATCCCCCACTTTTCGCAAAGCTCAAGTCGTTGCTTGTTTGTCCCTAGTAATCGAACTGAAGTATTGAGCTTACTCATCACTTGCGCACAGAGTAATCCTGCGAGACTCTCTCCGAGAACTGTGATGTATGCTTTCCCTTCGAGATGTACGATCTGTGATGCATGAACCGCCGCTGCGAGCGATGAAGCAAATACCGCACGATCGTCTTCAACACCATCTGGGACCCGAACAAGGTTGCGTGTTTCAATCGCGACGCGCTGGGCAAGACACCCATCTACTCCGCGCAGTCCAAGAATGCCTCTATCTGGATCATGATTCGAGAGTCCACGCCGTGCGAGTTGTGAACTCCCATCGACTATGTTTACATTCCCTACGACTCGATTCCCAATGAGCGCGGGTTGATCGCTTGCTTCGACGACGCCGACAAACTGGTGTCCGAGGATACCAGTGTGATCTACTCGTCCACTACATACGTCCGCGTCTGTTTGCCCGATCAACACAAGTGTCGGCCGAACAATAGATTGCCCATCTTCAGGGCTCGGTTCCGGCGCGGAACGATCGAGGAAGATTTCACTTTGTGATCGACGAACTGCAAGCAATGGATCGCTCCGATGGATGTACAAATATCACGGCCTCGTTCACATGAAGCACCGTTCCTAGTTAATCATCGGTTATAAGAAGTACTCAGTGCAAACTCAATCCAAATCAGAAGATTCTCGGACCCTCTAAGATCTAGTTGGAAGAGTTAACAGACTCATCCCATCATTATTCGTCTTCGATGATCGGATCCATACCAACTGGAGTCGAAGTCGTTTCATTTGGTGGTTGAGGCACAAACGGAAGATACTCAACGATCCGTTTTTTGCGATTAAAAACTGGATATGTGTAAGGTTGAGCTGCTTCGAACAAATCATCGGTATCGTTGTACCAATCAATCCAAGCACGGCGATCAATCCCGAAGTTCTGTCCTGTCAACATGAGCAAAGAATGTTGAACACGATTGTTGACAACGAGTCTTGCATCTTTGAGTGCACTAATAAGCGCTTGTACAACTTCACTCTCGCGATATTGCCCGAGAGCGTCTGCAGCCGCGGCGCGAACATCAACATCCTTCTCATTCTCTTCATTGACAACATGAATCAATGGTTCAATCGCAGTCTCACTATGGACGCGTTGGAGTGCTCTTGCTGCTTCGACACGAACAATACGATTCTCATCATCCAAAGCAGAGATAATCAATTCTACATGCTCAGGATCGCCGTGACGTCCAAGTGCACGAACTGATGCACTACGAACACCTGAATCTGGATCGCTCATTCCATCGAGATAGAGTTCGAGATAAACCCCGTCGCCACCAAAGTCTGCATTGGAAAGCAATGTCGTTCCACGGTAACGGTTCTCTGCGCTGTATTCGTCTGTCGCCATCTCCGCTGCTTCTGATGGAGAAGTTTGCGGCACAATCACTTCGAGTAAACTCTCTGTCCCTCTTGGAACATTATCAAAGGTACCACATCCATACAAAGAACCGATCATCACGATCATGGACGAGCATCTGAGCAAACAAGACTGTGCTTTTGCGTTTCTTAGCATACAGAAGTATATCGAGTGAAAGCATCAGACATCATGAAACTCGACTTTCATATGCATTGCTGAGTGTGAAAAATACAGATATTTGCACTCATTAAGCACATTCTCACTCAGGAGAAGAGTGAGCCTGAGGATATTTCATTCTCTCGAAGCCCAACAGGGGTATCCATGATCTCACGGATCAGGATTGCTTGTCGAATGGTATTCTTGTTTCTCAACATTGAACGAACTGAAACATCTGTCTGAGTTGATTGGGTATTCCCTTTGATCGCGTGTTTGGGTTTCTTTGCGTACGCGTCCAAAGGCTGTTTTCGACTCACTGTCCGACTAGATTGATTTTGAGTTGAAACAGGTGGAGTTGCGACGACAGTACGACGGTTCGGTTTCGTCTTGACTTGTTGTCGACCCCGGGTTTGTTGTTTCTGTTGAAGTTGTTGTCCAAGAACCCGCGATCTTTGACTCGCAGATTGAGTAGGTGTCTTTAGTTTCCCGCTCTTCGAACGAACAATCCCGGAAGGATTCGTAGCGGGCGATGGCTGCCCTGCACGACGAGCAGTAGGTTGAGGTTTCGTAGGAACCATACTCGAACTAGTCGCAACAACTCCAGCGCGAGTGGTTGCATCTGCTGCTCTTTTCTCACGCAATGCTCGAAGTTGATCAACTCGTTCTTGTCTGAGTTCTTCAATTCGTTGTTTTCTCAGCTCTTCGGAGCTTACAGGCTGTTGATTAGTCAGATCAGAAAACGGCTGTACCTTTTTCCCTTGAACAGGCGTCCCAGATCGCCCAGTTCTGAGCGACTCTTTCTGTCTTAGCGCCATCTGATTGAGCGCATCTCGTTTGACGCGTTGTTCATCAAGTTTTTGCTTGAGTCGGATAGAACCATTAAACACCCCGAGCCCGATTGGAATCAGGATCCAAGGATTATTGACTAAGAACTGAAAGATCTGTTTGAACACAGAACAAGTATATCGTCATCTCAATGCAGATAATCGAAAAACAGAGCAGAATTCACTCTGTCGAGCAAGTCGGATACAACACAGAATGCCCATCATCGCTCTCAAATCGGCGGATATTGATGTCAAACACATCACTTAGCGTTGAACTGTTGAGGAACTTTTGTGCTTCGCCGTATCCTGCAAGTCGCCCATCATTGTTGAGTACGATTGCGTCATCTGCCCATCTCGCGGCGGATGTGAGATCATGAATCACGATCCCTACCCCAACTCCAGAGTCTGCAAGCGATCTCAGATTCGTCATTGTCAGATTGACAAACTTGGGGTCCATCGCAGAGCAAGGCTCGTCAGCGAGCAAATATCCCTTTGGATTTGATCCAATCTGAACCCATGCTCGAGCAAGTGAGACGCGTTGTTGTTGTCCGACGCTCAGCTTCGCATATGGCCGATCTGAAACCTCACTCAACTCAAATCGGTTGATTGCATCTTCAATTTGATCATGAGAACAACCACGATGATGAGCACCAAACTCAATCACCCGTCGAACTGCAAAGTCGAATGCAAGTTGCGGGCGCTGCTCAATAAACGCGAGCAATCGAGCGCGATGAACATGGGAGAATGATCCAATCAACTGATCATCTATCAGGACTGAACCTAGTTCTGGAGATCGTAATCCTGAGAGTAATCGGATCAGCGTCGATTTTCCTGATCCGTTGGGTCCAACAATTGCTGTAACTCGTCCAGATTTGATCTCGCATGAGACTCCGTCGATCGCGTATTGCGATCGGGGATATCGAAAACTGAGCTCATGAGCTGCGATAGACATAGATAGATGGTAGACAGAATATCAATCGTTCACTAATTGAGTGGACAAATGCCGATCTACACGACGATTAGAGCGATTAAGCGGTAAACTATCAGCTACCAAACGCGAGTATTCCGCAAGAGAACAGGATATATATGCCAGGCAGATTTAGAGATCGATTGATCTCCCACATTTCACACGACACTTACACCCCCAAACCAATCCCACTCGTTGCAAAAGAACTCAACATCGATGATGTTAAAGAGTTCGGATTAGCAGTAAGAGAGTTGGCTGAGGAGGGTGTGATCGATCTAGACGAAACTGGGAAGATCCAACTCCCTTTCCATCCAGACGAAGGAGAACTCATCGGAGTCTTTCGCGGGACTGCATCGGGTGTTGGGTTTGTCCAACCTGCAAAAATCGCTCATGGTTCGGATATCTTTATCCCCCCACAATACACCAACGCAGCATTGAGCGGCGACACCGTCCGTGTCTACTTCTCTCGCGATCAAAGGCGCGAACATCGACTCGGAACAATGGAGCGCCAGTACGCGGGAGAAGTCATCGACATCGTTGCACGCAAGCGCGCTCAGTTTACTGGGGATATCGAAAAACGCGACGGTAGATGGATCGTCTACCCAGACGGACGAGAACTTACAGAACCAATCGTCATCCGCGATGCAGAATCCAAGAATGTGAAGAACGGCGACAAAGTTGTCATCGAGATTATCGAATACCCTGAACACGGACGACTCGCAAAGGGCGTCGTGACCAAAGTGCTCGGCGAAGCCGGCGAACCCGATGTCGAAACACAAGCGGTCATCGCGGCGTACTCACTCCCGAGTAATGAGTTCCCTGAAGCATGTGTCGAGCAAGCTCGCGAAGCAACACGCCGATTCGATGAAGAGATGGCATTGTTCGAATCAGAAGGAATCGAATCTCTCGATATGCGTGTCGATCTAACTGGTGATTACATCACAACGATCGATCCACCAGACGCGAAGGACTATGACGACGCGATTTCATTGAAGAAACTAGAGAACGGCGGTTGGGAACTCGGAATCCACATCGCAGATGTCGCGCATTATATCGAACCTGGGTCCCCCCTGGATCTAGAAGCAAAAGTACGAGGCAACTCCGTCTATCTCCCAAGACTTGTGATTCCGATGCTCCCAGAAGTGCTTTCAAACGGGATCTGCTCTCTCCAAGAAGGCGTTTTAAGATACGCAAAAACTTGTATCATTCGATACGATCGGATGGGTAATGTCGTTGGGCGAGGGGTTTGTCAATCATTGATCAAATCCCGCAAACGGATGACCTACCTTGAAGCTCAAGCCCTAATCGATGGTGATCTAGAAGAAGCAAAAGAGCACGCAAAGACAGATACGCCGCACACTGAAGAACTCATCGAAAATGTTCAGAATATGAACACACTTTCGAGATTGATCCAAGCTCGCAGACACAAAGCAGGGATGATCCATCTTGACTTGCCCGAAGTTGAACTCGTTTTCGACGATGACGGAAAAGTCATCGATGCATTCAAAGAAGACGATGCGTTCACACATACGCTTATCGAAATGTTCATGGTTGAAGCAAACGAAGCGATGGCCGTCCTCTTTGCTCAACTTGAAGTACCGATCTTGCGCCGTACCCATCCTGAACCAACACCAGGTGATGTGGATGATCTCCGTAAGACTGCTATGGTTGCAGGATTCAGAATTCCTAAATCCCCGACACGTGAAGAACTACAAGCTCTGTTAGATACAACCGCAGGAACTCCCGCGTCGCGTGCAGTGCATACTGCGGTTCTCCGAACCATGACTAAAGCAGTGTACTCCCCCTCGTTAATCGGACATTATGCGTTAGCATCTCATGCTTATGCGCACTTTACATCTCCGATTCGACGCTATCCTGACTTAACACTTCATCGTGCGATGTTCGCATTCTTGAAACGAACAAAGAACGGCGATGCTCGACCCAACACTGACGGCGAAAAGAAAGCGCTCGGTAGAGAGCTCCGAGATGATCCATATTGTCCAAATCGTGATGAGCTCTCAGAAATCGGTAATCAGTGCTCGAATACCGAAGTGAATGCCGCCAACGCGGAACGAGAGCTTCGTGCATTCCTTGTTCTTCAGTTGATGGAAGATCACATCGGAGAAGAGTTTGAAGCATGCGTAACTGGTGTCTCTCCCAAGGGGATCTATGTCCAGATCGAGAAATACCTAGCTGACGGCATGATCGCAAAGAAGGATCTCATCGGAGATACAACACGATCGAAGCGCCCGCCGACTTGGAAGATCGATGATCGCACCGGCGCTATGGTCGATATCCACTCAGGGAGAAGCTACTCCATCGGGGATCGACTCACTGTTTGTGTTGCAAATGTTGATCTTCAGACCCGTCGGATGGATCTCACAGTCGCCGACGGCGATCGCCGTGCAGCGGGGAAACGAAAGGGACCTGCTGCCAAACTCACTCTTGGGAGTGACACCTTTGGTGGACTAGGAGAATCAGAAGGCGCCGGGTTCAAAAAAGCTCCCGGAGGTCAACGGAGAAGCCGAAAATCAAAATCACGAGACAAAGGCAAAACAGATTACCGTAGAGATGCAAAGGGCAAAGCAGGCCCTAATCAAAAACGAAAAGGTAAGAAAAAATGAGCTACGGTTACAGAGCTACAACCATTCTATTGAGCTCCTTTACAATTCTAATCACAGGATGCGCAACATCCAGATCAACTTGCAAAGATAGCAATTCGTGCGATGTACAAGATCAAGTTGCGCAAATGAACCCGGATCGAACTGAACAACTCACTCAATACCTAACGGGTACTTTTTCAAGTATTGATCAATCAATCGAGGACCCAGAGTATTTCGAAATTGTACTGAACATGATCCCAATCTGGCAAGATCGCAATGACGGTCCATGGCTTTATGTTGAGCAAGCAGTTGCGTCTGCTATGGACAATCCGTATCGCCAGCGCGTGTATCACTTGGAAAGATCAGGATCAAACGAGTATATCTCAACTGTATATTCGTTTGAAAACCCACTCGAGTTCGCAGGTGCTTTCAAAGAGAGCACTCCACTCTCAACACGCACGCCAACAGATCTCAGTCTACGAACTGGATGCGCCATTCGCGTTGCATGGGATGAGAATGAAAAAGCATTTATCGGTTCAACTAACGGCCGTGATTGTCAGTCATCTTTGAGAGGATCAACTTACGCGACAAGTGAGGTATTTCTTCATCTCGATCGTTTGATTACATGGGACCGCGGCTTTGATGACAACGATGAGCATGTATGGGGCGCAGTCAAAGGCGGCTACATCTTTGATCGAATCAACTAGATCTCAATGATCCCATCCCAATTCTGAACCATCATGAACATTGCCTCCCGGATCAATCACTCTAGATCCGGGTTTTTCATGCTCTGTACAAGCTCGGACGATCCCGATTGGACCCAACAACTGAACTGGAGCGTCATCAAAGGATGTTTTTGGATCGAGCGCGATGAGCAACTCGTAATCCTCGCCTTCAGCGACTGCTTGTTTCCAATCCGTGCATTCATTGCTCATTGGTAAGTCTGCTGCTTGAATCTCAATGCGAACATTCGATGCCTTTGCTATCCGATCCGAGTCTCTTCCAACTCCATCCGAGACATCCATCATTGCATGAGCGTTGCTCGATGCTGCCCAATGACCTGTCTCGATTTGCGGATCGAATCGAAGATGATGTTCACTCGCAAATGAGTTTCCTACTGAACCACTTATATAAAGTCGATCTCCAGGACGAGCTCCACTTCGCAGAACTGGATTCGTGCCCATCTCCATTGTGCCTCCCACTGTCACTGAGAGTGTAAGAGGGTGAGATTCATCGCAATGCGCTGCGATATCTCCTCCGATGAGTGGGCATCCCCAATGCTTTGCCCATCGACTTAGTGCATCGAATAGCTCATTTGCATAAGCATAATCCTTGGGCAATACTCCCGCTGCGAGTGACCAACTGGGAGTACCACCCATTGCTGCGATATCGGAGACAGATCTTGCAATTGCTTTTCTTGCAATCAGATCGATATCAGTAGTTGATTCAAAATGTCGGCCTTCAACAAGTTGATCGACACAGAGCAACGAAAGATCTCCCGACATGGAACGAATCACTGCTGCATCATCACCAGGTCCAACAACAACATCACTCGAACCACCAGCGAGAAGATCGAGAGATCGTGCGTAGATATGAGTATGGAGTTGTGATTCGTTCATCCTGCTATCTTAGAGCATAGATTGATCACAGGCCTGCGATTCCAAATACTGTATCAGCGGGCAGCTCGATGCAGAATCGATCTTCGAGGATCTTGAGCATCTGCTGCGTCGTCTCGATCTGCAGGTGTTCGATTGTTTCGCCATGCTTACGGTGGTAGTAATCATTCGTTGAGAGTGAATGGCGCGAGCCGTCAGGCGACGCGAGCGCCGTCATAATTTTGTCCTTAAAAGTCGACTTTGGACTCGCGCTAGTCCACCAGTTGCCAACCTCACGATCGATATCAAGCATCTGCTCGTTGGTGAACTCGTAAATGTTTTTCCACTCATTGCCGATCAACACTTGATGGAACCAGTGATCGAACCCATCGGCAGTTGGATCATCTGATCGGATTATCCTTCGCGTGTCGTGGAGCGTTTCTTGAGGCTCATCGGTATCCATTCTCAATGGCTCAGTTGGTGTAAACCCGCCGACTCCGACATCAACAAGCCAAGGAGTGCCGTCGAGCATGACCTTTGAGAAGAGATGCGTTCTCGCAGCCAGCTCGGGTGATGCCGCCGAAAAAATTACTCTAGCCGAAAGCCCGATTACTTCATAACCAAGTGTTTCTAGCACTTTGAGCATGAATCCATTTTGCTCAAAGCAATACCCACCTCGATTAGCGTTAATCAACTTATGCTGAACATGTGAGAGTTCGAGCTTGATGGGCACGCCTAGGACCACATCCAAGTTCTCAAATGGAATAGTGGAAGCATGACACATCTGTAACCTACGAAGTGTCTCGAGGTTTGGTTTAAGATCGGAGGGACCGTCGTAGTTGATTCGATTGAGATAAGCTTCGATGTTCATATCGTGAATAACCATTGAACAACAATCTTATTCATTGTTACAGCCACAAGAATCGCCACAGCTTTCCTTTGAGCATGTGCTTAACCCAACCAAACGATATGCGGGACAGAAACCGACGAGTCCTGTGAGAAGTAGGATTACTCCGATCGTTGCTACGACCATGCCAACAAGATCACCTTCGAGAACTCCCAGCCCGAAGTATGACGCCGCGAGAGCAACTAAACCAAGAACCACGCGGATTCCACGATCCATACTGTTTTCATTCGATTTCATTCTCGTATCCTTACCAAACAAAGCTCACGCCTGCGCGTGTGAATTTGAATCTTCAAGTACACGATTCGCATAGTCATTCATTGCATCGCGAAGTTGTTCGAAACTATCGAGTACATACACGATATCTTGGAAGTGATCAATCTCGAAGGGAGTGTTGATTACTCGATCCATATCGAATGCTCTGCGTTCGATCTGTCCGTTGTGTCGGCCGCCCTTTCCTTCAGGAGCATTGAGTGCATACTCTGATTCCGCGTGTGAGGAAATGGTTCCTGATCCGTAGACTTTGAGTCGATTTTCTTCAGAAATCAATCCAAACTCAACAGTAAACCAGAAGAGTCTTGCGAGCGCTTCTTCATGCTCAGGACCTGCGAGAAGAGCTGCTTTGCCGTATGTTTCGAGAAAGTCTGCAAATACTGGATCTGCGTGCAACGGAACATGTCCGAATACATCATGGAAGATATCTGGTTCGGGCAAGTAATCGATCTTATCCATCGGACGAATAACAACAGTCGAAGGGAACTCGCGCCGACTCAAGCAACTAAAGAACGCTTTCGCGGGGAGATACCCTGGAACGCCGCGTGATTGCCACCCTGTGAGAGGCCGTAAGTACTCGTTGATCCCAGTAATTTTTTTACCAGGTTCATACGGATCGTCCACTTCACCAAACAACAAAGGCACCCGATCTGGGTTGAGATTGATTGCTCTCAATCCCACGAGATAAGTGTTGGACGCTTGCTTTTCAAGCACATCCCATCGCTTCTCCCAGAGGACCTTCCAGACATCATGATTCTCTTTCGTGTATCGTTCATAGTTCTGTTTTACATAGAATGATTCAGTGTTGATCTGCTCAGGGGATAACCCTTCAGAGTCGTCCGCAGCCTTCTGTGCCCGATCAAACTCATCCCCATCGATAATATTGTTGTAGGTGATATCTGCCCGCATGCTTGAGTCTCCTGGGAACGAAGGAATCGAAAAACAGCTCTTAATCTCCTGTATTATATATTCTCCATGCCAAATATCGCAGGATGACCCAAATTTGGACCCCAACTCCTCTCAAAGGGCCAAATCAAAGAAACCAACCCGGATCAAGTTCTGAAAATCCCATTGCATCGATAGGCGACGATGGCCGATATCGTGTCTATACTCGTGACCCGAAGGGCCCGTAGCTCAGTTGGTAGAGCGCACCGCTGATAACGGTGAGGTCGACAGTTCAAGTCTGTCCGGGCCCATTAAATCATTTGAAATCAGATGAATCCAAAGGATTAAAACCAGCAGCTCTGCTGGTTTTTTGTTTTCTATCCATCAAGGTTCGTTAACTGATTGATGCTGATTTCCATACTATGGGATATCCCAATGATTCCATAGCTTGGCCGCAGATCTCAACGAATATCTCGCGATCGTGTTCTGACCAGTTCTGCCAGACAGGTCGTGAATCTGCAGGCGTAGGGTGGAATTGGTTCTGATTCAAAATCCGAGCAGGCTCTGCACTACTTGGCAGATCCAAGAACTCAATCACTGAATTAATCGTTGCTTCAGCCTCAGTAACAAGATCCTGATGGCGGACAATCATGCAATCATCTCTATCATGAGCCCATTCATACAACAAAGTCCAGCTTGCCCATTTTTGGCAGTGCGACTCAAATGAGAGCTTCCCAAAGCTGTGATGCGCCAATCTCGATTCAACTGTTGCAATCCCATCGCGGACAATAAGCACAACCTGAGACTTTGGAAAAAGTTTCAATGCACGCTGAGCAGACTCTGGAGTGATCCAAGTCGCAAACATCGGCCTCAAACTATCGTCATTCTCAAAGCTATTTGGGAAAATAAGATCTTGGATCAACTGTGCAAAGAGCGATTCATATGAGTCTTCACTCAACTGCAATGAAATGCGTCTACTTTCAACTGTTGCGTTAAGATCACATGTCTGGAGCAAATCTCCCACGATGTTATTTTCAGTTCCAGTGCTTAATAAATTTGGGTGCGATGAGAGAGCAGTTCGTAACGCGGTAGTCCCGCTTCGGCCGCAACCTGTTACGAACACTGCGCTCGTTCTATTTTTCATAGGATGAGCATCGTGCATGGTTCCAACTTTGTAGTCAATTCTCTCCAACCCAACACATATTCAAGAATCATCATTTCTTAGAATCTTGATCCTTTGATACGGAGAGCTGATCTGCTATAGACGCGAGGGATTGATCACCGTTTTCACCTTCTTTGAAAACACCTGGCGCGAGTACCCCTGCGGTAATGACAAATCTCAAAGCTTCTTCGATCGTCATCTGAATCTCAATCACCTTCGTCTTTGGAAGATTGATCGTGAATCCAGTGAAAGGCGTTGGAGAAGTCGGGATAAATACCGAGACAACTTTTTCACCAGCCGGAACATCGATATCTCGGATCGAGTTGCCTGTCAGGAAACCTACTGTCCAAATCCCCGCACTTGGATACTCAACAATCACTACCTTGCTAAAAGCCATTTTGTTGTCGCCGATGATCATGTCAACAACTTGCTTCACATGCGGATAAACCTGCTTGAATCCTGGGATTCGTGTAATCAGTCGTTCAAGACGAGCGTACATCGACTTACCAACGATGTTCCCGAGCAACACACCTGCAAGATAGATCAGCATGATCGCGATGAACAATCCGGAGAGATTCAGATATGAATGACTTCGCCAATACTTTGCTAGGTTTTCTTTGCGAAGTTCTGTACGAACTGCAATGTCGGTCACTGTGTCTCGGATTTCTCTATCTGCACGAGCTTTGACAACTTCCTCGTCAGTTATCCCTAACCACTCAGGGAGCTTCTCTTCTTCCCAAATCTTGGGAACGACCCAAACTACAGCAACCCGAGTCGCTTTATTGATCGGTTGAGCGACATTATTGAAGATAAACCCGAATGCTTGCCAGAGCAGCCACAGCGTAACCGCTGTTGGGAGCAGGATCGCTAAACCTCTTGAAAAGAAGCGTTTAAAGTCTGATGTGAAAGATTCGGCCATCGCACTCCTTGTCAATATGACCCAGATGGAGTCTATTGTACGGATTCTATCGGCTTCGAGTGCACTTCGTCGTCTACATTCGTGAACCGGGTTGAATACATGGCCGTAGAATCCCGAAGAGAATCTGAGTTTCCAGAACTGTTCTTGGGAGAAATAGATGCGAATTTTGGTCACCGGCGGCGCCGGATATATCGGCTCCCACGCCTGTCAACGCCTTCTCAAAGACGGACATCGCGTCGTTGCACTTGATAACCTCTTTCGTGGACATCGTGAACCGATGGATATGCTCAAGAGTGCTCATCAAACAGAGTTTGATTTCATCGAAGCAGATCTAGGGAACCAAGACATCGTCACTAAAACACTCGAAACACACGATCTTGATACGGTCATGCATTTCGGTGCTCTCGCATATGTCGGAGAATCAGTCGAAAATCCTCTATGGTATTATCGGAACAACATCAGCTCGGGGATATCCCTACTCGATGGTTGCGACGCGGCATTCGGAGGATCAGGGATCAAACGATTCATCTTCTCGTCTTCCTGTGCAACCTACGGCGATCCTCCTGAGGGCATGATCCCAGTCCCAGAACATTGTCCCCAATCCCCTACTTCTCCATACGGATTCACAAAGCTTCACTTTGAACATATTCTCAAGGATTACGCAATCAAACGCGCAATGCAAGATAATCCGATTGCTCTCACGATGATGCGATACTTCAATGTTGCAGGATCTGATCGCACTGGAATGCTCGGTGAAGATCATACCCCAGAAACGCATCTGATCCCTGTTGCGATCGACGCCGCACTGGGAAAACGTGATTCAATGTCTATCTTCGGAACCGATTACCCAACACCTGACGGCACAAACATCCGCGATTATGTCCATGTCGAAGATCTCATCAGCGCACACGCGCTCGCGATGGATTCAACACAACTCGGCGATGTCGATGCATTTAATGTCGGAATCGGCAAAGGATACTCAGTCAGAGAAATCCTGGACTCTGTCAAAAGAGTCTCTGGAGTGGATTTCGCTGTTCACGATGCACCAAAGCGTGCAGGCGACGCGATCGCACTCTACAACGATCCTACGAAAATCAAATCAAAGCTCGGTTGGGAAGCTCAGATCACTGAGATAGACGAAGTTGTTTCAAGCGCATTCAACTGGCTCAAAGCACACCCAAATGGATACGCAAGCAAGCAACATGCGTGATCGCAACTGATTAGTCTTCCATTCGTGGCGCGGCACTCGCAACAAGACGAATCGTTGGCGCTTCAAGATGTGATCCAATCGCGACATCCTGCAAATCGTCAGGTTGAATGATTAAATCAACTGTTACTCGTTTGAGTTTCGGGCCAACATCGTAGTCCATCGAGAAAATCACATCGTTGAGATTCACCAACAATGGAGCTTCATCCTCGTCGTCCCATGCTCCATTCACATAGGTTGTCACGATGTACCATAACTCGTAAGGGCCTGACCCACCCGTACCATCGCGTCTTTCAAGACGAGTTACGCGCTCAGTACTTGTTGATGGATCACGATACGAAACAAACTCAATCCAGTTGGATTCAAGCTCAGGAGTCAGGATCGGGTTCACAGGGTACGGCCCGAAAGAATCTCCAGTTCGGATCATCGCAGTCAACCGTTGCATGACAATTCGAGCAACCACATTTGTGGACGCACCCTCAGTAGTCACTTTGTACCCGATGAACGAAGCATTTAATGCCGCAAGTGTTGCAGTAAGCAAAGTCGCAGAAATCGTCAGTGAGATCAACACTTCTACCATGCTAAATGCACGGCGACTCTTCTTAAAATGATTCGACTTGTTCGCACATCGTTGTTTGAGTACTAGATGTTTCATATTGCACCCTCTTGGTAAGACCCACGGACTGCAGGCATGGACAACGGGAGCATCAATCCTGACGGCAAACGCATGTCAGGTGAGTGACGAAGACGGATTTTACCGAATCCATTAAACGGAATCGGAGTTGATCCCGCAGGTTGAGGTTCAGTATACGAAACATCGACAAGCCCATCACCGTTGGTGTCATACCCGACGATACGAACGCCACCAATGATTGGAAGATCCGCAGGATCGATCGATTCGAAATCGCCATCGCCGCTACCGAAGTACCCGAGTGACGCGTTGAAACCTGCAGGGTTACCGATCGGATTCCCAAACACATCAAGCAATGGGCCTTCTCCATAGTTTGGGTCGAAGGTGAGCAACAATGCTCCATCAATTGTTGTATTTCCACGTGCATCGAGAACTCCTGCGATGATCGCGCCTTGGAGCACAATATTCTGATCCGCAGGAGAGTTAAATGTACCAAGATCAACTGAGTAGTTTGGAAGCATCATCGAACTCGTCAAGATGTCATCCATATCGTTATCATCTGGATTGAGATACGCATTCTCGGGTTCATCCGGATGAATCGTTGTGAACTGAGTTGCGCCCGTAAACTGAAGTTTGTTTCGAACCTGGGTATATGCATTCGGAGTTTCGGACACAATCGAACCCACGAATAGACAATCATGGTATCGAATATTGTTCGAGAACAACTTCGTATCAGTTACTCGTTTTCCATCAATCACAATCGCTTCAGGTAACAAGTTGTATCCGGTTCCAAATGATGCGATTTCACTCGCAGGAACATCTCCCACATCCAATGGCGAGATAGATAGTTCTGTCATTAAAATCATCTGCTCAGGCGGTATCGCAGTAGTAGGAAGTGTTGGAGGCGCATTCGTATCGTCTTCCCCTGCGTCATCGCCGTAGACAAATCGTTCAAACTTCGGAGTTGGGAACCCTGTTCCATTAAGCAGATTCGTACCGTACTCAGACCAGAGCGGATGTGTGTTATCCGCATAGGTCTTCACCAAGGTTGAACCAACGAAAGTACAGTTCACAAACAATGCATTAAGACCCATCGGGATCTGTACATTCCGAAATACCATATTCTCTAAAACAGGGCGCCAATAAACATCCGAAAAACTCGGGGAGTTGTAGGGCGCTTTTTCAAAGTACGCCCACGCAGAGTTGTCTGGGAGTCCATCATAATCTGAGTCACCCCATACCGGGAACAAATGTGGAGCATCATCATCAGATGGGTTTTGGTCCAATGTCCATGTCAAGAGTGAGTTAACATCTGTACCCAGTTGATCTGCGACTTGTTGCCAGAATGCATCTCCGTCTGCAGCGTTAATCAACGCATTCTCAGTATCTGCAAAGCTCGTCGCGTTAATGTCTGGAAGCATCATATTATCCGCATTGAATACCAATGCAGATTCATCATCATCAGGAACAATAGTTCCCCGAAGTCGTTCTTCGATCGGGCCTTGCCCTGCTTCCCATGCGCTTGACGATGTTTTGAACATCAACCCGCCACGGACCTTTGCGTAACGATCCATCGCGTCGATGTATCCATCGCGCCACCCAAGCTCACTGTCAGGATATGTTGAGTGGATCTGATCGTAATCTGCAGGATCTTCATCTTCTGCGTCGTAGATTCGATTACTGTTGAGATCCACGAATCCGTAAACCCCGTTCTCATTCCGATCGGGTTTACCTCCATCAATTAAGAGTGCAAGATCTTCGTCGATTGCTTCGCCGCCTGATCCGACAAACTCTGGAGAACTCACATCGAGTCCTGCACGAGTTCCCAGAATCAAATCCGCAGAAAGAGTCACACGATTATCTCCATTGGTGTCATAGTGACGAATGAAGATATCCATCTCATCAAGGTATCCATCTCCAGACGCATCATTAAATGCGCCGTCGTTCGATCCACTTCCATCATAATCCTGATCTGCAGGCATCGCGGCACCCTCGATCGGGTGACCAATACGAAGACGGTTATCACCATCGACATCTGAAGTCCCGATTGCAGTCCAGAAATCAGTAATCTTCTGATCAAGTATCGAATCGAGTCCAAAGAAATCTGATCGCATTACGATCGGATCGCCATTCGCAAAATCGACCTCATCAAACCTTGCTCCGAGTTGGCCTTCGATTTGAACATTTTTCCCGATCAGGATTTTCGAATGGGAAATAATTGCTTGATCGACCGTCTTTGCAACCTTGTAATCGCGAGTTATGGTGCGTCGGATTGGTTTATTGTTGCGTTGGAAATCGTAAACGATTCCTTCGACAATAACGCGGATGTACTCTCCCCCTGCGAGAGGCGCATATCGAATTTGATACGCCGGAGGCGGATTTGTACCATCAGGGTTCACCCATTCCTCGACAAGGATCGCAGGAGTATTAACCCAATATGTTCCTTCATATATACCCGTTGGCAATCCGCCTGGAGCTGCTTCGATCGCAGGATCATCTACATAATCAAACCCTGTCAAAATATTCACATCCGCAGCATGAGCGTTGACGAGAGCTTCTGCAATCCCTGCTGGTGGAGCATCTTCTGAATATCCGTCAAACGGATCCGCAACCAAGTGAACGCCAATGAGTGAACTATCACCCTTCCAGAGTGCCCATGAGACATCTGTGTCGATATCGCTTTCTGCAATAATAAATCGCGAAGATGCTTCGTTGAGACGATGCTCTGCGACTGCTAGACCTGTTTCAGCCGCGCTCATCGCACGCATGACATGCAAATGCATGTCTGCAGTACGAATGTTCCCTGTTGACGCAACTGCCATCGCGGCAACTAGTGAACCGAACATAATCAAGAACATCATCGCGAGCACCGAAGCAACACCCTTGCGGGAGGCAAACTTCGATCGCTTGTGCGACTTTGATTTCGTGAGTTTGTTATTGCGAGATGTGTGTACTCGGCTTGTCATAACTTATTGGCCTCTCACATCCGAGCGTGGAATGTTTTCTCATCGAGCATCAAATCAAACAAAAAACTACTGAACATACTTAATCAAGGGACAATCCAAGTCACTGTCGTGACAAGATCCGCGGTCAAATCATTCACGCCTTGATAGAACACAAAGACACTGATCCGCAATGGATACTCATCAACATCGCGCCCTGGGAAACTCCCATTGGGCAACTCAAAGAATGAGTTCGATCGCACTACTGATGTATCAAATGGATTAATCTTTTCAACTGAGATGGTTTGGTACCATCCATTCATCGCTTCGCCTGTGAAACCATTTGCATTGTCTGTGTATCCGAGTTCATTTCCCTCGATACTCAATGCGGGGATGACTTCACCGAAGGCATCGATTGGACCTGGAAGATCGTTATCATCGATTCCTGGGGTACCAATAAAAGAGAAAGTCATCCCATCGAAGTCATCAATATCATCAAAATCATCTACCGTGACTTCGCCGCCGTCGGTTCCCCAGCCTGAGATCACCATGTTCCCTTCACCGTCATCTATCAGTGTTAACCCAGTTACGGGGTCATGCTTCGGTAGATTCCGAGTCAGTTCTCTGATCTCATTTGCAAGAAAGGTTGCACTCGCGGCATGTGAAGACCATTGGTTCGACACAATAAACGCTGATTGAGCGTCAACCATCGCGAGGACACCCACTCCGATAATCACGGTCGCCATCGAAGTCTCGATGAGCGTGAACCCTGCGTTGCTTGTAGATTGAACCTGAGATCGTCGCCGTGCGAGTTTGCTCGGTACATGGAACTTGTTGAGCATCGTCATGCCTTCCTCGGACTCATGAAGAATCCAGTTAATTATGGGTTGAGATTCCACTCCACCCAATACAAGCATTCATTACGAGACGAGCTGGCTCATCTTGAAGATCGGAAGGATGATCGCCATCGCAATAAATCCGACGATTGAACCCATTAGGATGATCATGATGGGCTCGATCATTCCGGTAACTGCTTTGATATGGTCCTTGAGTTGCTTTGCGTAGAACACCGAGATCTCGTCGAGCACCTCTCCGAGCTTACCGGACTCTTCGCCTGCGGCGATCATTTGGATCACTGCCTTGGGCAAAATCGGGTTTCCCTGTAATGGTTCTGCGATCTTGCGGCCTTGCTTAACGGAACTGTGAACCTTGCGCCACATCCCCTCAAAGAGTTTGTTTCCAGAGATCTCACTAGTAATGGTAAGAGTATCGAGCATTGGCACACCCGCATTGATCAACTGACCCATTGTCTGAAGGGATCGAGTGATATACAACGAACGGAACATTGTTCGCAATACTGGGATTGTGAGCTTCATCTTGTCGACCCAGAAAGCGCCAACTTCGGTTTTCATAAAAGCAAAGCATGCTCCACCAATCACAGCGCAGCCGGCCATGATAAACATCCATTGATCCGTCAAAGTTTTCGAGAGCAACATTAAGAAGTTCGTCGCCCATGGCAAGACATCTTCTTTGCCTTCAAAGATGGTATAGAACTTCGGTAAAACAAATGTCAACAAGAAGACGGTTACAGTAACTGCCATGCCGCCGATGATTGCTGGATAGATCGAAGCGCCGATAACCATTTTCTTGGTTTCGATCTGTTGTGCAATATATCCACCAATGCGATCGAGCATCTCAGAGAATGACCCTGACATCTCGGATGCGCGCACCATATTGATATAGAGGGGACCAAAGAGCTTTGGATGACGCGAGAGTGCATCTGAAAACTGTTTACCACTCTCAACATCTGCCTTTAGTTCGTTGATAACTTTTTTGAACATCTTGTGCTCTGTTTGATCTGCAATCCCATCGAGCGCTGAACGGAGATTAATTCCTGCTCGAATCATCACGGAAAGCTGTGTCGTAAAATCAAGCACATGTTTTTGTGTCGGTTTCTTGTTGTTGATCGCAGCGAAAGTCTCTGCAAAGCTGCTCGATGACTTGTTACCTTTATCCTGATCAACCGCGAGGACATGAACTCCCTGATTGCGCAGGATCGCAGCAGCAGAACTCGCACTGTCAGCGGCCATGGTGCCCGCTTGGATCTTGCCGTCCTGTGATCTCACTTGGAAGCGATAGTTTGGCATCTCAACTCCTACCTACACAAATCAACATTCTTACGCAACGAGCTGACGCTCAAGCTTGTCTGGGAACACGGCCTTCGCAATCGCGTCTTCTTTGGAAATCGTTCCGTTGAAGTACAACTCTGCAATCGATGAGTCCAATGAGCACATACCGATTGCACGCGAAGTCTCGATCACGTTGGGGATCTCGAAGATCTTGTTCTCACGGATCAGGTTCCGAACCGCAGGTGTACACAAGAGTGTCTCTACCGCTGGAACCATCCCCGGCCGATCACTGCGAGTAAAGAGTGTCTGTGATACAACCGCTTGCAACGTTGTAGAAAGCATCGAACGGATCTGACTCTGTTGCCCTGAAGGGTACATGTCGATAATACGAGATACAGTCTGCGACGCGTTCACTGTATGGAGTGTCGAGAGAACCAAGTGACCTGTTTCACCTGCGGAGATCGCGAGTGATGTTGTTTCCAGGTCACGCATTTCACCCACGAGAATAATATCTGGATCCTGGCGAAGTGCGTGCTTCAAACCAGAAGTAAAGCTGATCATGTCGCGCCCGAGCTCACGCTGTTCAATGAGACATTGATCAGATTCGAACATGTATTCGACCGGATCTTCGAGTGTGATAATGTGCTTTGAATATCGTTGGTTCATCGACTGAATCATCGCCGCGAGCGTTGTCGATTTACCAGAACCGGTATCCCCAGTGACAAGCACAAGACCACGCGGGAGATAAGTCAATCGTGCGATAACTTCAGGGAGTGCCAAAGCACTCAGAGGGGGGACTTTGGTTTTAATCGCACGCATTGCTAAACCAATGACACCCTTTTGCATGTGTGCATTGACACGGTATCGTGCGAGACCTGAGATCTCGTAAGAGAAGTCAGCATCCTTCTCGCGTGCGAAGTTCTCGCGAACTTCCTTGTTTGACATCCCTTCAAACATCGCCGCGACGACCTCTGGCGCCATCGGGACATCACTCATGGGTGTCATCACCTGATGGATTCGCATCGCGGCGGGTTCACCTGATACGATATGAATATCTGAGGCATCAGATTCGTGTGCATGACGAAGTATGGCATCGAGTTCCACGGCTTGCTCTCCGGTAGATCAACAGAATTGACCCAGGCACAAACCCGGGCATCATCCCAATTCATCGGTTGTTTGACGGATGAGATTCATCACCCACGAGCACAGCATGCGAAATCACAACGGGTTATGACGGCGGATTGAATCCTTCTCTATCATTCCACACCCCCCCAGACGGAACAGATAGACGAACTCATATAACCGTCTACGTCCGAGAAGCTTGTATGCACGAAACATGTTTATAGTGTGGATGCAGATTAGAGACGAGCGTACTCATCACGAGCTTCTACTGCGAGATCGTCAACTCGCTCATTCTCTGGATGTCCATTGTGCCCTCGGACCCAGTTAAAGTGAATGACATGTTCTTTCTGGAGTTCATCGAGTTGCTTCCAGAGATCTACATTTTTGACGGGTTGCTTAGATGCAGTTTTCCAACCCTTCCGCTTCCAACCCACCATCCATTCTTTGAGTCCTTTGAGGACATATTGAGAATCGGAGTACAACTCGACTTCGCTTGGGCGAGTTAGAACACTCAACCCTTGTATCACTGCAGAGAGTTCCATCCGATTGTTGGTTGTGTCTTTTTCGCCGCCGTTGCGTTCGATGGCCTTCCCGGTTTTTGGGTGACGAAGCAAGAATGCCCAACCCCCAGGACCTGGGTTCCCAGAGCAAGCACCATCCGTGTAGAGTTGAACGGTTGGTTTAGGTGTTGATTCGATTTCTGCTTGGTTTTGTGTCTTCACACCCCCATCATACCCCCCGTTCGCGCCTACATCACGACGAACCTGAAAACACGGTCTACCATCGAGCATGAGCACGACCACTACTGACCAATCGTCCGTCTCATCACCCGATCTGCACCTGACAGTGCATCGCATCGAGGTCCACCCAACCGCCCATGCGGGAGATCCGCGGGGCCATGCGCTAATCAACGCTGCACATGGGATCGGAGAACCAATCGAAGGTGCTCATTCATGTCAGGTATACCTGATCGAAGCAGATTTAAACGAAAACCAACTCGATTCAATCATCAAGAATCTACTCATAAATCCAGTAACTGAAAGAGCATTTGTTGGGTCTTCCGAACCACGCGGAGCACTCGTCGAAGTTCATCCGCTCCCTGGAGTGATGGACCCCCCCGCTCAATCAGTTACTGCAGCAATCAAAGCGCTCGTAGGCGTGGACGCAACCGTATCAACTGGAAGTAGATATGACCTGATCGGGGTTTCCGATTCTAAAGCTCAATCAATTGCTTCAAGACTCCTTGCAAACCCTGTCGTCTCAGGAGTCCATGCGATCCCGTTCCACCCAGAGCAACTCCCCCACGGGCATGCGCATGATTTCAAAATCACACATGTCGATATCCGCGATCTAAACGATGATCAACTCGAAATTCTTTCCCGAGAAGGACATCTCTTCCTTTCACTCGATGAGATGAAAGCAATCCAAACCCACTATAAAAATCTTAATCGAGAACCAACTGATATTGAGCTTGAAACTCTTGCCCAGACTTGGTCTGAGCACTGCGTCCACAAGACACTCAAATCCACGATCCACTACAAAGGTGATCCAACTGCGGATGTCGCACCAACAGATCGTCCCGGCGTGACAATGCATGACGATGGATCTTACACCATCGACAACCTACTCAAGTCCACTGTCGCAGCTGCAACATTTGAACTGATCGAAGAAGGACTCGATTGGACCCTTTCAGTGTTTGTAGATAACGCAGGGATTATCAAGTTTGACGACAAGCACGCTGTATGCATCAAAGTGGAAACACATAACCATCCATCAGCCCTCGAACCCTACGGCGGCGCCGCAACAGGGATCGGTGGATGTATCCGTGATATCATCGGAACTGGGCTCGCCGCGAAACCAATCGCAAGCACGGATGTCTTTTGTGTTGCACATCATGACATGAAGAACATTCCAACAGGATGTCTTCCCCCAAAGCAGATCCTTACAGAAATCGTCGGCGGCGTTCGTGATTATGGGAATCGGATGGGGATCCCAACTATCAACGGTGCAGTATCCTTCGACAATCGCTATGTCGGAAACCCATTGGTCTACTGTGGGTGCATCGGGATCATGCCGATCGATCTGATCTCAGGGGATGCAAACCCGGGCGATCGCATCATCGCTCTGGGTGGCAAAACCGGACGCGATGGAATCCACGGCGCGACATTTAGTTCTGCAGAACTCACAGATACTCATGCAGATGAGTTCTCTCACGCTGTCCAGATCGGGAACGCGATCGAAGAAAAACGCACCCTTGACGCAATCCTTCGCGCTCGCGATACCAAGGGCGGCCCGCTCTTTAGCTCTATCACGGATTGTGGCGCAGGAGGGTTCTCTTCCGCTGTCGGCGAAATGGGCGAAAAGATCGGCGCATTCGTCAATCTCGACCAAGCACCACTCAAGTATGCTGGATTGTCATATACCGAAATCTGGATCTCTGAAGCTCAAGAACGCATGGTACTTGCAGTCTCTCAAGAAAACCTACCTGAGTTGCAACGGATCTGCGACGAAGAGCATGTTGAACTTGCGGATCTGGGTCACTTTGGAACAGACAATAATGAACTCGTATTGAACTTCAAGAATACTGAAGTTGGACGACTCCCAATGTCCTTCATGCATGATGGAATACCAACTCCAACACGAAGCGCTCGATGGACTGGTTCTACACAACCTTCAATCGAAACAACAACGGATGTTGATCTCAACGACGCTTTGATCAAACTTCTTGGACATCCAAATATCGCATCCAAACATTGGATTATCCGTCAGTATGATCACGAAGTGCAGGGAAACACTGTCATCAAACCACTTGTTGGTCCAAAGGGTGTAGGCCCCGGAGACGCATCGGTTGTCGAACCAGTCCCCGGATCAGGACAAGGACTCAGTGTTGGATGCGGACTCGCAACAGGTCTCAGTGGCGACGCCTATACCATGACACTCGCCGCGATCGACGAATGTATGCGCAACCTTGTCTGTGTCGGTACAGATCCTTCTCGCGTTGCAATCTTGGACAACTTCTGTTGGCCATCATGTAAAAAACCTGAGAACCTTGGTTCACTCGTCCGAGCTGCGCAAGCATGTTACGACGGCGCGAAAGCATACAGAACCCCGTTCGTTTCGGGTAAAGACTCGTTGAACAATCAGTTCACAACAGATTCAGGGGAAACTATCGAGATCCCTCCAACCCTGCTTATTACAGGGATGGGAATCGTTTCTGATATCAATAACTGCATCACATCCGACGCAAAGACTGCTGGAAACCAACTTGTACTCGTTGGGAATCTGCAAGGAAAACTCGCAGGATCACACGCTGAAATGCTTGGGTTCTTGAGTGACTCCCAAATGCCTACGCTTGATCTTGGAGTTGGACCGAAGACTGCTCATGCGGTTCATCAACTCATTCAAGCAGGGCTCGTTCGGAGTGCACACGATGTATCTGACGGCGGCGTCTTGGTCGCGGTTGCTGAAATGCTTATCGCAGGTTCATGCGACGAACTCTCCCTTGGATTCAAAGGGATCGATGATCTGAATGCGAAAACCGCTTTCGATGAATCGCCTTCTTGCTATGTATTAGAAATCGAAGACTTCGATGCAGTGCAATCGTCACTAGGCGACATCCCAGTTCGCGCACTCGGACAGATCACCAACTCAGGAACTCTCGAATGGGGTTCAGTAAAAAGCACAACTAGTGATCTCACAAAAGCGTGGAGAGCAACTCTCGATTGGTAATACTGAACGGTGTTTGACAGTTTTTTCTAGGCTGCTTTCGCGCCTGTCGCAAACATCTTGAGCACTTCGCCGAGCCATTTATTGACATCTGCGCAGAACTCATCTTTATGAATAAAGAGCGATGCACCCAGACGAAGACTCTCATCCTTCATGTCCACATCGGTATTTCCTGTCAACATGTAGAATGGAACATCTGAGAGACCCACAACTCCCTTTGCAACCCTTAACACTTCGTGCCCATTGCACCCTGGTAGGCTGTAGTCACATAGGATCAGATCTAAATCGTGACCATCTGAGTATTTCCCAGATTCAAGTAGTACACATGCCTTTGTGCCGCTCTTTACCCATTGAATATCAACATTGCTTCGACGCTTGATGAGTGAAATCACAAGTGTTGCCGCGAGAGAATCGTCTTCAACGAGTAAGATTCGACCTTGATTTTTTGCGCCTTTTTTACTTTGTGGGATCACTGGAGTGAGCGTTGGAGCAGGCGCTTTCATCTCTGATACAGGAGCAGGTGTTACTGGTTCAGCAGGTGCAGGCGCTGATGATGATGCAGAAGTAGATTCAACTTCTTCTTTCGAGTACCGTCCCCATACCTTTACATTGTTTCGCCCGCTAGCCTTTGCTGCATATACACACTCGTCAGCTTCTTGAACGATTTGTTCTGCACCTGCGAGACGCGCTGGCGACCCCGCATTCGCAGTCGACACCCCGATACTAACAGTCACTGGAAGTTCATCGGGAACGCCGTCAACCTTGCTCAAGTCGAACATTTTGTCTGCAATAGTCGCGCGAACAACCTCTGCGAGTTCTGCACATTCATCGAGTGATGCATTTTGCATGACAACTGCGAACTCTTCGCCGCCGTACCTGCATACAAGCCCACGATCTCCGACAGTGTCAACTGTTCTCTTTGCGAGTTCAACCAACACTGCGTCTCCTGCAGCATGCCCGTAAGTATCATTTACACTCTTGAACTTATCTGCATCAAAGAATAAGACACCGAACTCAGTCTGTTCACGATTAAAATCTGCATACACACGATCAAGCTCTGCATCGAATCGTTTTCTGTTTGCGATTTGTGTCAATCCATCGATGTGTGCTTGTCTTGCAAGCTCTTCTGCTTCGCGCTGAAGAGAAACTTGATGCTCGATCCCCTTCTCTTGAGCTTGTGCCAACAAATCTGCAGTATCTGCGATGTGCCCGATCTCTTGATCAAACATCTTTGCGAGAGTCTTTGATGTCTCTGCAACTTCTTCGAGCAACTCACCTACATTCGGTGCTTTTTTCGCATACCAATCACAAGTGACTCGCTCGATCTTGCGGATCGCGGACTTCGCGGTTTTCTCATCCATCGCATCGGAAAGGATCGTACCGATGGATACAACTCTTGCGAGTGCTTCATGTTTGGGTTCTGAGATTTCTGGATTGTGATGACAGCGGATCGCTTCGCAAATTTCCTCAGGGAGTTTCCATTTCTTTGCGAGTTCATTCCCTGCTTGCGTGTGATCAAATCCGAATGTATCGGATTCCTTACTACAAAGCACCCTATGCGGCGTTTCATTGATCGCGTCTGTGTATTCTTCTTTTAATGCTGAAAATGCCGCGAGCATGCCCATATCCTGGAACAGCGCCGCTGTGAATGCCTCTTCAGGATCAATTCCGCCGACAATCTTTGCAACTGCTCGTGAACCTGTTGCACCGATGATTGCTCTTCGCCAATGAGCGTCGATATCAAAACCATCATTCCCCGCACCCTTAGTAGTCTCGACGAGACTAAATCCGAGCACAAGTGATTTCACTGTGTTGAGTCCAAGGTACCCCATTGCTCGATCAATGGAACCACACGGAGTGGATAACCCATAAAAACTCGAGTTCACAGTTTTGAGTACCTTCGCGGCTAGAGCTTGATCTTGTTGGACAAGCTTTGCGATGTCGCTCATCGCAACATCAGGATCACTCGTCAACTCAAGGAGTTGAACTGCAACCGCAGGTAGAGACGGTAGATTAGTGCACGATAAGACTTCTTGTAGTTGTGATTCTGGCATCGATAGCGCTCCGGTCTGCGGCTTCAAGCCCCCTCAAATATGAATTCTCGCCCCACACGAAATGCGGCTTACCACTGGTATCGGTGGTTAAAGATCGCGAATTCACCATTCTCAGGACTAAATTTGAAAACACTGAGGAATTTACCCCCCTGTTTTCCATTTATAATATGTATTAAGCGAGTTAAGTTGTGTATCTAGATTCGGACCTAGCGCAAACCGTATTCTTTAAGTTTCCGATAAAGTGTGCGTTCGCCGATACCTAGGAGTTTCGCAGTTTGTTCGCGATTCCCTGCTGTAAGCTTGAGTGTCTCTCGGATTGCTCGTTTTTCGAGCTGTTCCAAACTTGTGCCCGCGAGTGACCCACCTGATTGTGTAGAGTCCTCATTCATGCCATCTTGCTCACCTTGTGAGACTTCATATGGAATGTGTCTAACATCGATCCGGATCGGTAAACCATCTTCAGTATCACCAATTGCCATCACAACCATATTCTCAACGACATTGAGCAACTGGCGCACATTGCCCGGCCAACTAAATGCGGTCAATCGAAGCATCGCCGCATCACTGATTTCAGGGATTGGTTTGTTCGCAAGAAGCTCTGAAGAGAACTGCGCAATCGCATGCCGCACAATCCGTGGGATATCTTCTCGCCGATCTCTTAATGGGGGCAAGTGAATATGCGCTCCATTAATACGAAAGAACAAATCTTGACGAAACGATCCATCCGCAGTCATCTTAGTAAAATCTTGATTCGTTGCACTCACAAAGCGAACATCCACATGCTTTGAATCATTCGCACCGAGTCGAACGACTTCCCCGTTTTCAAGAACTCGCAAAAGCTTTGCTTGCATCGCGATAGGCATGTCTCCGATTTCGTCGAGAAACACTGTCCCTTCGTGTGCGTATTCAAAGACCCCTTCGCGATCTTTCTCTGCGCCTGTAAACGCACCCCTGACATGTCCGAAAAGTTGATCCTCGAGCAAACTCTCTGCTTGCCCTGCACAGTTCATCGTGACGAATCGTTTCTTTATTCTTGGGGAGTTCTCGTGTACGGCCTTTGCAATGAGTTCTTTCCCTGTCCCACTCTCTCCTGTGATCAACACTGGGAGCTTTGAAGCCGCGACTGTCTTAACTGTTTTGAGAATTTTTCGCATGACCTCAGATCCTGCGATGATTCCTTCGAATCCGTCGTGCTGAACAAGATCCTTCAGTTCACCTGTCTCGCCGCGAACAACTGCTTGTTCAGCTGCGCGATTCACGACAGATCGAAATACAACAAGATCTAATGGCTTTTCAACAAAGTCGAATGCGCCGTGTTTGAATGCGTCTCTCGCTGTAGGAACATCACCATGCGCTGTGACCATCACTGTCTCTGCATCGGGTTGAAGTTCGCGTGCAAGATCCAACACTCGCATACCTGCGTTCCCGCCGTCGGCGCTGACTCCATGTTTACCCGCACTTTCGGGCATCCTCAGATCAGTCACAATCACATCGAATGATCCATGCTTGAGTTCTTCAGCCGCCGACTCAATCCCGTTCACAATCGTGCAGATGTGTCCAGGACGACGAAGCGCCTCAGACATCACATCTGCATGTTCAGGTTCATCCTCAACAATGAGAACTTGAGCGACTATTTTTTCAGGTTCTGAAGTCATGTCATCAAGTCTAGGAAGGATCCATAAGGTTTTGAGCAAACAATGAAGTACGAATCCGCTAAATGCTGATTCCTGACTGTGCTTCTGCTCGCCTTAATCCACATACCCCGATTGCGAGCGCATCCGCAACATCCGCAGGAGTTGGCAATGTTGCAAGACCAAAGAGTGCTTGGATTGCTTCTTGCATCTGGACTTTGGTTGCTCGACCCGAACCAGTTGCAGCCTTCTTCACTTCCGCGGGTTTGAACTCCATGATTGTCAACCCCATCTGCTGCGCCGCGAGCAATATCACTCCGCGCCCGTGGGCCATTTTTACCGCCGTCTCAGGATGTGCATAATGTGCGAAGAGCCCTTCCACCGCGATAATCTGAGGCTGCACCCGCTCAATCAACTCTCTCAAATCTCGATCAAGCTCAACCAACCGATCTGCAACAGGAGGTACAGGTGATCCAGTTGCTAATCGAAAAATCCCCGCTTCAACGATCTTAGGACGCACGACATCACCCTCGATACAACCGTACCCCGTGATTCTTAAGCCAGGATCAATACCAAGGATTCGCATTAAAAGGAGTATACTCGATTCAAATCGTTGATGTTGTCATCAAATCTACAACCAAAGCTGTTCGAATTTTTTATATCGGCGTGTTTTCTTGTATTTAGGTCTTACGAAATAGTACAGATAGAGCACTACGAATGAAACCAACAAGATACTGATCACATCGATCCCCCAGTTTCCCTCGCTCATTCTGTACACAGAGCTCAAGATACCGAATAATGCGAAAGCAACAATCACCAACGAACAGACATCTAGCACCTTAATAACGAAGCTGAGCAAGAGAAAAACAACAACCAGTAATCCAACTTCGAGAACATCATCTGTCGATGTTGTCTTCTTTTCTCTTACCTCTTCATGTTGCTCATCCATTCACACACCACTTTTATTGAACTCTCGATAGTGCGTCATTGTGTGCACGATAGTCTTGACCATCACATCTGCTTCGATATTGATTTGATCGCCTGCGACTCGATCTCCAAGATTCGTGCGTTCGAGTGTCTCTGGAATCAATGCAACTTCAACCCATTGATCGGAGACATCTAGCGCTGCAATTGTCAACGAGATCCCATCAATGCAGATTGATCCTTTCGGGACCATAAATCGCATGAGTTCGTTTGAGAGCTCGATCCGAACTCGATACCCATCGTTTGGATCAACTCTGACGACTTTTCCTACCCCATCGACATGGCCTTGGACTTGATGGCCATCGAGTCCATCCCCCATACGCAATGGCCGTTCCAGATTGATCCTTTGCCCTGCTTTCCAATCCCCAAGTGTCGTTTTTGAGAGAGTTTCGGGGATCGCATCGAAGATCATGATGCCTTGAGATGATGAGAGTGCGTCCACGAGTGTCAAACAACACCCATTGTTCGCGACAGAATCTCCTGGGTTAGGCAAATAGTCCCATCCTTGTGGATCAATCTTGAGTCTGAGCCCAGATCTGGTCTCCTGAACCTCATTTACTACGCCAAGTTGTTGAATAATCCCGGTATACATCACCGAACCGTATGCGATCTGCTGCGAACAGTCGATTGCGATTCGCATTGTGACTGAGAATTGCCGTCCATAAATGCCCCCGAAACTGTGTAGATCGCACCTAAAGCGGATATCATGCATCTCCCACAATTGATGAAGATTCAATTGAATCATCAACAAATGCGGTCTTAAGACTCATTCACACCCATCCCCCCTCGGAGATGACTCGATGAACCATTCGTTCGAGAAGAACCCAACTCGCAATCAGCTCACCCGTTCACTCATTTCAGCCGCTGCATTCAGTGTCGCTATGAGCATGTCCGTAGGTTGTAGCTCTTCGTCATCGTCAACATCCCCGAAGACAGACGCGGCTGACGCAGAGGTTGTCGCACCTGAATGGGAAATCAGTCACGCAGGATGGTCCGAGCTCGGATACGAATGGCAATGGACTGGATTCCCACCACTCCAACCTGGCGCTGTTCTTGATCATGCAACTGCATACGACGACATCCTCGTCTTCCAAGGATCTGGATCAACACTTTCAGTCCTAGAAACGAATACTGGAAAAGTCCGTTGGTCGCGCCAAGTTGATCGTCCTGCGACACTCTTCCAAGAATCAGTCAGAAGAGGAGAAACCCTCTACACTGCATCCGATACCGATCTATGGGAGTTCAATCTCCACAACGGAAACACAATTGATCGAGATGCGCTGGGGACTCTTGTTAACACATCCCCATTGCTCGTTGACAATCTTGCAATCTTTGGCACTCTCTCGGGAGAACTATTTGCATTCGAGATGGTAAACGATTTCAAGCTCTGGTCATACCGCTTTGACGGCCCGATCAATACGCCTGCGATTCAGATCGATGATAACTACATCGCAGCGATTTCAGAAAATGGAGAAATCCGTTCACTCGAAACGGTCAATGCACACACTGGGATGAGTACCAAAATCGCAGGCGGATCAGATGCAAATCTTGTATCTGACGGCGTTGGGATTTATGTCGCATCTAAAGATCAATCACTCTACGCGTTTGACGCAGCGGATGGATTCCGTTTCTGGCGCGTCCGTTCGAGTGCACCTGTCACGGTTCAACACACCCTTCACGAAGGGGTTGTTTACGCAACGACCAACGATACCGGACTCGCTGCGATTGATTCCGCAACTGGGGAAATGATCTGGAACAACGAATCCGTCGGCGGCTGGGTCATGACTGTTTCTGAAGGAAACGAACTCATCGTCTGGTCAGGATACGAACTCCTCTCAATCGACAAAGATCGCGGCGATGTTCTCTCCCGTATTCCACTCGAAGGAATCGCAGGTATCAGAACGAACTCGATCGACGATGGCGATCTCTATGTCGTCACTCTCGAAGGATCAGTCGCAAAGTTCAGCCACAAATAGTTGCCCTCTCTCGTCCACGAACTGATAAACACCAACTGGGACAATCAACATGAACTCCTCAGCACACGCTGCGGCTATCGCTCCCGACTCCGGGCCTCAACAGGTCAAAGTCGCGCGGGCGCTGGTTTCAGTATCAGACAAATCAGGAATCATCGAGCTCGCGTCATACCTCCATCAACTTGGAGTTGAAATCATTTCAACAGGTGGAACTGCAAAAGCAATTGCAGATGCTTCGATCCCTGTCATTCCCATCGACGAAGTCACCGATTTCCCCGAAATGATGGACGGACGAGTGAAAACACTCCATCCAAAGATCCACGGCGGCCTACTCGCACGCAGAGATCTCCCTTCACATGTCCAATCAATGACAGAGCACAACATCAAACCGATCGATCTTGTGATTGTCAATCTATACCCATTTGAATCAACAATCGCAAAAGAGGGCGTAAACGAAGCAGAAGCGATTGAGCAGATTGATATCGGGGGACCATCAATGGTCCGTTCTGCAGCGAAGAATCACGCGTCTGTCGCGATCGTGACTGATCCATCACAATACGAGTCATTAATAGAAGAACTCAAAGCAAATGATGGACAAACGACGCTCAAACTTCGCAAAGAACTCGCTTCACAAGCTTTTGTCCAAACTGCAAGCTACGACGCGATGATTGCCCAATGGATGACACGCAACGATACGACAACTCCAGACACATTGACTTTGAGCTATAGAAAAGTCGATGCTCTACGCTACGGGGAGAACCCACATCAAGGCGCTGCTTCATATCGCGCTATCGGATCTCCCAAGGGCTCATTACTCGACGCGATCCAACTCCATGGGAAACCATTGAGTTTTAACAATCTCAACGACGCATCTGCCGCACTCGAAACAGTTCGTGCAATATCTCGAATCAAAGGTGTGCAACATTCTGCAATCGTTCTCAAGCACACAAACCCATGCGGTGCAGCATCAGCGAGCACAAACGCACAAGCGATAGATCAAGCAATCGCAGGTGACCCAATGGCTGCATTCGGGGGAATCCTTGCATCATCAACTCAGATAGATCTTGAAGGTGCCAAACGAATCACTGCAGATGGTACGTTCTTTGAAGTTGTAATCGCACCTTCGTATGCACCTGACGCACTAGAGCTCTTGCAACAACGATGGAAGAATCTTCGCATTCTCGCAGTAGGAGATTCAATCCCAGAAATTCTTACCGAAACAAAGTACCTCCCTGGGGGTCTACTCGTGCAAGATCGAGATTTGATTGTTCCAGATTCAAACTCCTGGACACACGCCGCGGGTCCTCAACCTTCTGCAGAACAACTATCCGCTGCAACGATGCTCGAAACCGTTTGCAAAGCACTATCTTCAAACGCCGTCCTTCTTGGAGGATTAGACGATGGGACTGCAAGATTGTTCGGCGCCGGCGCAGGACAAATGGATCGAGTTGCATCGTGCTTGGGCGCAGTGCGCAAAGCTGGAGAATTAAGCAAGGGCTCGATCGCTCTCTCAGATGCGTTCTTCCCATTCTCGGATGGCCCACAAATCCTAATCGACGCAGGAGTCTCAATGATTGTCCATCCAGGTGGATCAAAGAGAGACGACGAAACCTTTGAGCTTTGCAACTCGAATGATGTGACTTGTATGACGACTGGGATTCGACATTTCAGACACTGATTGAACTCGGTATCCATATCGCGGTGTGTATAGATCGACAACAACTATCGGATGTTGTAATCGGACGAAACACGCTTGCAGCCTGCAAAGGTGAATCTTGACCGATCCTTCATGCATTCTCATGCGTATAAGGTTGAAGAGAGCACCGAAAACTGGTAGATATAGATACATGGCCCGCAAACCCAAGGCAAATAAGTCGAAACGCACCCGTAAGGGGAGTGTCAATCGTTCACAGAGCATTGAAGACCATATATCAAGCACCGGTAGCGAGATCGCTGCCGGTGCTATCTCATATGACACTGAAGGACTCAACTCTAAGGTTCTCGTCCTCAATCGCAACTATCTTGCATCTCGAGTTGTATCTGCGAAACGAGCATTTATATTGCTTGCTCGAGAAGCCGCGGAAGTGATTCACGCCGACGATGGATCCTTCGCAAACTACGATTTTACAACATGGGCAGAACTCTCTGAACTTCGAAAAGAATATGAACCAGATCTTTACGATTGGGTTAAAACTGTTCGATTTGATATCGCAGTCCCACGCATTATCCGTTTAACAGGTTACGACAAACTCCCTGCACAACGAGTAAAACTGAATCGACGGAACTTGTTTGCACGCGATCATAATCAATGTCAATACTGTGGACATCGGTTCCCAACAAATGAACTCTCGATTGATCATGTCATTCCAAGAACACAACAGGGTCCTGATACCTGGGAGAACTTAGTTTGCTCCTGCGTCCGATGTAACTCACGCAAAGGCGGCCGAACTCCAGTTCAAGCAAGCATGAAGTTGATTCGCAAACCAATTCAACCAAAACGAAACCCGTTGATCTCTATCAAACTCAACAATGAGAAATATGCATCTTGGAAAGCGTTCCTCGATGAAGCATACTGGTCCGTCGAACTTCGGTAAATCTTATTCGCTTGTTCTAAAAATATACACTTCGGTAATAGTGCCGTCATCTTCCTTTCGAGGATCACTGCGCACCATTCCCAGTTTCTCAACAACTCGGATAGAAGAAGAGTTTTCAGGAGCAATCGTTGCGATGATCTCAGAGTGTCCAAGAGTCTTCGTAGCGTATTCAAGAACTTTTCCTGCGATTTCACTCGCGAAACCTTGCCCCCAGTACTCTTTGCGATATGCGTACTTTAACTCTGGGAGTTGTTGCCCATCAGGATGGACGAGTCCACAGAACCCGATGATCTGATCACTCAAGATCTCTACAGCCGCGAACATCCCATACCCACGCTGTTGATAGTTCTGTAGAGTGACTTCAATCCATTTGATAGACTCATCAAGTGTGATAGGACTCCCATCGCCGACCCATTGCATTGCAACTGGATCGCTATAAACTTGATAGAGATCATCGAGATCATCGGTATCCAATCGACGAACGAACACACGCTCAGATTCACATAACCTGATTTGATCGGGCATACCTACTTGTCCTGTCGCATTTACCCAAAGAGCTTGTCAGCTTCTTTCGCAAGATCAAAGTCTTTGCGTGTAATCCCGCCTGCATCATGCGTCGAGACGGTAAGCGTAACCTTGTTGTATCGGATCAAGATATCTGGATGATGCTGAACCTGTTCAGCGTACTCCGCGATCTGATTCACGAACTTCATTGAATCGAGGAAATCTGAAAACCCGTAGGTCCTTTGGATTTGCCCATTGAGCTCAACCCAATCATCGTTCGATTCAAGATTCGTCGTGATCTGATCTTGGGTCAGTTTTTCTAATGCTTGCTCAGCCATCTGCTCCTCCTGAGCTCAAAGTATCCAACATTCATCAACGAAGGGATATACACATTTCCGTCGTCAACGGTTGCCCCAGGCTTCCAGTGTACCCACAATCTCTTGTGCACGAACCAAAATTCCATCCCCAATCTGATCAAACCTCGATCACCCGAATCGCGCCATCCCCTACTGGCGCACTTCATCTTGGGAATGCGATGAGCTTTCTCATCAACTGGGCAATTGCCCGTAAACACAACTGGCATATTGCATTACGAATCGAAGACCTTGACACTCCTCGCGTAAAACCAGGGGTTATTAAATCGACAATTCAGACTCTGAGTTGGATAGGAATTGATTGGGATTCGGGGCCAACCACCCAGGCAGATCAGATCCAACGATATCAACAAGCGATGGAAAAACTCGCTTCTCAAGAGCTGACCTATCCTTGTTCCCTATCTCGTTCTCAAATTGAATCCGCTGCATCAGCCCCTCATTCTGGGGATCCTGGATTCCATGAAATCATCTTTGATATTTCATTGCGCCCTGATCGCATCCCATGTTTATTTTCCGATGTTGATACCAACTGGAGGTTTCTTGTTTCACCTGAACCAGTTGAGTTCTGTGATACCCTTTATGGGCCTCAATCGTTCTCTCTTTTAGATACCGTCGGCGACTTTGTTGTTTGGACAAAGCGAGGTACACCCAGTTATCAACTCGCAGTTGTTGTAGATGATGCACTTAGTGGAGTAAACCAAATTATTCGCGGAAGTGATCTCCTCGATTCTGCAGCTAGACAAATCTTGCTCTACAACGCACTCAAACTTGGACCAATCCCGAACTACACACATTTACCTCTCGTCAAAGGCGAAGATGGACGCAGACTTGCCAAACGCCACGGCGACACACGGATTGATACTTACACGCAACGAGGGACTACCCCAGAACAAATAATCGGGCTCATCGCATTCTGGTGCAAGATAACCAAAGAAAGAGCACCAATGTCGATTCAAGAGTTCAAAGAACGCTTTTCACTCGATACACTAGGGACTGACGACATTACCTTTACTTCCGAGGATGACCAATGGCTGCTTTCATAACCCCTCCCTTGATGAAATTGAGCTTGTTGTTATTACTCTTGCTAGTCCCGTTCGAAATGGCTGGATGTTCGAAACCGATTGTCATCGACGGCTTTGTTCCAGTTGAAATTGGTTCTCGAACTTTTCAACTCGAGATTGTTGCAGATGATGAAACACGGAACCTAGGACTTGGAGGCCGAAAACATCTTGATGAAGATAAGGGAATGATTTTTACATTTCCCGATTCACAGGTCCGTCGCTTTGTCATGCGTGATTGCTACTTCGATATCGACATCATCTATCTCGATAGCGCCGGACGCATTATCGCAATGCATCACATGCCTGTCGAAGAACAACAAGCAGAATCCGAATCACTCTATGCTTACGAACTCCGACTCCCGAAGTACTCATCGAGATTTAGCGCTCAATACGCAATCGAACTCGTAGGAGGGATGCTCGAACAACTCAACCTTGAAGAAGGTCAACTCATCAAGCTCGATATCGAGTATCTCCAATCGCTCACCAAGTAATCCGTTTAACAAGATTACCGGAGTATACGATTCCCTCTCAGGTCCGATTTGTAGTTATGAACAGTGTTGGCCGTAGCGATTCGATGGCTTGATCGTGCTGATAACCTCGTTTAAATCAGCAATTCGTATCCATCATTGATAACCAAACTTGCTTGTCCGATTCCATTGCATCTTGCAGTGTTTCCTTCTCTGGAAACTTGCAAGTGTGCACATGATGAGGAGGCAGCGATGGGACTACGCATAGCCGGATCGAACCACAACGGACCAAGTATTCTCGTTGCAAGTTCGTCGCCGTTGGATCCAACCACCCAGCTCGGGCAGTTGTTGATTTCGATCGAACACCAACTGCTCACGCACGGGATTGGTGTCAAACAGATTTCCACAGATCAACTCTTGAGTATCCAACCCAAGAAATCCGCTGTCCAATCTCCAGTTCTGATAATGCTGAGTGAAGAAGACTCAGATACTACGATCAACCAAATGATGGACACATTGGTTGAGCATCTCTCTCCCGCGTTGATTCTGGTGCCGCCTTCATTGAACCATACAACGCTCATGTTCAGGTCCCAAGGGATCATGTGTGAATCAATAGAAATTGATCCGATACATGCATCGATCATCCTTTGGACTCTCGCACAGCGCCAACCCGCGATCCAACAACTGACAACTGATCTTCGTCTCACTGAAATGTCGATCAACTCGGTTCATACTGAGATCAACAAACTCCACGAAGAACTCCAATCCGCAGCGTCGATCCAACGCGAGTACATGCCGACCAAGCTCCCGACAATCTCAGGAATCGATTTAGGAATTGTTTATCGTCCTGCTTCGTATGTCTCGGGTGATATCTACGATATCATCGAACTCGATGAAGATCACACTGGGATCTTTCTCGCAGATGCAGTCGGACACGGGGTCCCCGCGGCACTCATGACCATGGTCATCACGCAAGGACTTCACAAAGTTGACGGCAAAGGGGAAAACAAGCGCATTGTCCCCCCAGGTGAAGCGCTCCAAAGACTTAACAATACAATGACTGAACACCAAGGAGAGCAAGCACGCTTTGCAACTGGTGTCTATGCAATCTTCAACAAACGCACCAATGAAATTACCGTTGCTGGCGCAGGACATCCCCCATCTTTGCTTGTTCGTTCAAGCAACGGAGAAGTTGAGCAAATCGAGTCTGATGGTCCACTACTGGGAGTGTTCCCTGATGTTGAGTTTGGACAAGAAACTGTAACAATGGAACCGGGTGATGTCTTTATTATCTATTCCGACGGATTCGAAGTCGCATTCCCAAGCACCGATGCAGTTGGAGATGAACGCAAACGACCAACACTGACATACATTAAAGAACTGACAGAAGCTGGTTCAGGGATTGAAACTCTTGCAGATGCAATCTCTACACTTGAATCTCATCTCGACAATCAGATTGGATCGTTGCATCAACCTGATGATGTTACTGCTCTGTTCCTCGCAAGTTCACACTCAATGTCTCAAGTGCAAGCGACGCAATAAACGACGCTTCAGCTCATGCTTTGTTTGGGTAAAAATCAAGTGCTTTGAAGACATCCTCTTCTTTGCCATACACAGTGAGCAAATCCTCTTCAAGGATTTGCGTCGTTGAGTGGGGCGCACCGATGTACTGGCCGTTCGATCTTCGAATACCAAGCACGAGCACTCCCTGCTCGCTCAGTTCAATCCCCGCGAGTGTTCGGCCAACCAACGAGTGGTCAGGTTCGATATCAACTTGGATCACCGCATACCCGTCGCTTGAACGAAGGACTGTTTCATAATCCATTGCTCTCACTTTATGAAACTTGGCAAGCGAAGCTTTGATCCCCGCTTCAAGGATCTTCTTAACGAGTTGAAGACGAAAGATCCCGCCGATGATGAGAATCGCAAGCAACATCATTCCAAACTTGAAGAAAATTTTTCCGCTTCCTTCAAGAGGGATCATGTCATCAAGCCAGTTCTGATCGTTATCTACAAAGGTGATAATCACAGTACTCAGGGCGCTAGTTAAACCGATGTTCCCCGCGATAATCAGATGCGATGCAATTCGTCTGCGTGTGGGATGACCGACAATCATTTCCGCTTCGGTCGTTGTAAACCCAACTCCGAAGAAACAAGAAATCGCTTGAAACTCTGCAACATCACGAGAAAGCCCTGTCATCATCAAAGCAGTTGCCCCAATACGCACTACCAACAATGCGATGACAACGATGATGAAGAATGCAAAAATTGGCATCTTGTCAGCCCTCTAGAACGACCCTTCAATTTTGATCGGGCTCCGAAATCTGAATTGATGCAATCGCAGTAAGAAGATCTGCTGCAAACTTGAACACTTTATTCAGTCCAGTAACGACAAGCACGCTCATCACTTCATCTGAAACTCCACTGAGAACGAGCTGACGATTATGAGCTTCAAGATTTTTACGCAAACGCAAGAGCTGAGCAATGTTCGATGAGTTGACATAACTCACTTCATGGAACTCGAGTACCGCATTTGGTACAGGCTCTTGTTCCTTCGCGTTTTCAATTCGCTCACAAATCATCGAGAGTTCATCTGATAACGCAGGCTCATCCGCAAGATTTGCAATTACGATATTGTCTGACCAATCAACAGCCATGTTTGCTCTCTCAACTGTTGCCCGACTCTTCAGTCGTTGCAGGAGTCTCTGTCTCAGAATCATCCGAATGATCAGTTTCATCAATGCGAGCAGCCGAAATCACAGCGTCTCCATCTTTGAGCCCGACAACACGAACACCTTGGGTACCTCGACCATAACTGGAAATGGAGTTCGCTGCCATACGAACAAGCTGGCCTTTTCGAGAAATCACAACCACATCTTGGTCATCACAAATCCCGATCGCGGCTACAGACGGACCATTCCGATCTGTTGACTTGATATCGGTGCGTCCTTTACCGCCGCGGGATTGACTCCGCATTGGTCCATTCTCAGGTTTTACACGATACTCATCCACATGCGTCCGCTTGCCGTACCCATTTTCGGTAATCGTCAATAGACAAAGATTGCGATCGAGCATCTCTTTAGTGGTATGTGTCACATCTGGATCTTCATCGTCTTGAACCATCGGGACACTCAAGATCCCGACGACAGACGCGCCTTCACGAAGCTCGATCCCCTTGACCCCTGCAGCCGAGCGACCCATCTCACGAACATTTTGCTCGGAGAATCGGATTGCCATACCGCCACTGGTGACGAGCATCAAGTCGTCGTGCCCACTTGTCAATCGTACATCAAGCAGGTTGTCATCATCTTTCAACCCAACTGCAATCAAACCTGAGCGATTCACATTTGAATATGCTTTGAGCGCTGTTCGTTTGACGATTCCATTGCGAGATACAAATGTAAGGTAGTTTGAACCAGACTCAAAGTCCTTGATCGCTAGATACGCACAAGTGCGTTCTCCAGGTTTGAGATCAATATAGTTGATGATCGGACGACCCTTGGTTGTCCGTGTCATCTCTGGGAGTTCGTAAACTTTGATTTTGAACACACGGCCTGTATCGGTAAAGCAAAGCAGATCGTCATGCGTCGATGCTGCGAAGAGATGTTCGACAAAGTCGTCATCCTTCGAGTCCGATGCTTTGATTCCTTTACCGCCTCTTCCTTGTGCTTGGTAAGTCTCAAGCGCAACACGTTTGACATACCCAGAGTGAGAGATAGTCAGCGCCATATCTTGCTCTTGGATCAGAGCAGCAATATCGATATCACCTGCTGCTTCTTCGATCGATGTTAATCGATCCCGACCAAAGCGTCCCTTCATGTCTTCGCAATCAGCGACAACAATATCGAGGATCATCCGATGGTTACCCAACAGCTCTTCGTACCCTTCGATTTCTTCGATCAACGCAGAGTATTCTTTGACAAGTCGTTCGATTTCGAGACCTACCAACTGGATCAAACGCATTGAACCAATAGTTTCTGCTTGAATTCGTGTTAAGAGCACTCCGCCGTCGTCATCAGACTCTCGCATTGCTGTCATCAATCGCTCAGGAATCTTCGCAGCTGCAGGATGCGATGCAGGGATCGTGTATCGACGCTCCATCAACTTCCCAATCGCTTCTTCACGAGTCTGCGAAGATTTGATGAGTTGAATAATCTCATCAATATCGATCACAGCGTAAATCATACCTTCGAGAACATGTGCCTTTTTCTTTGCTTCACGAAGAAGGTGCTGAGTTCTACGAGTTATGACTTCTACACGATGATCAACATAGCACTCAATGATTTGCTTGAGCCCCATCGTACGAGGTTGACGATTCACCAACGCGATGTTGATGATTGAGAAGGTTTGTTGCAATGGAGTGCACTGATAAAGCTGGTTTTCAACAACTGCTGGATCTGCACCCTTCTTGAGCTCGATCACAATACGGGTTTGAGCGTTTCGACCGGATTCGTTTCGAACATCCGAGATATCTTTGATGCGATCATCCTTCACTGCATCTACAATTTTCTCAACGAGTGTATTTTGAACGAGTGAATATGGAATTTGATCAATGACGATCTGTTGACGGCCTCTTGTGCCTCGATCTTCGACATGCATGTTTCCACGAACCGTTACTCGACCTCGACCTGTTGAGTATGCATCCAAGATACCTTTGCGCCCCAATATCCGTCCTGCAGTTGGGAAGTCAGGGCCCTGCACACCCCTACGGATGATGTTGCCGTCATCGTCTTTTTCATCGCTCATGAGTTCCATGAGTTCGATTTCAGGATTATTGACAACACGAACAATCGCATCGAAAATCTCGCTCGGGTTATGCGGTGGCAAACTCGTAGCCATCCCTACTGCGATCCCCATACCGCCGTTGATGAGCAAATACGGAAACTTACCAGGGAGTACAGTTGGTTCTAGCAAACGATCATCGTAGTTTGGTTGAAAATCAACAGTTGAGAACTTGATGTCAGCCATCATGTCCAGAGCAGCGCTTGTCATCCGCGCTTCGGTGTATCGCATCGCCGCCGGGGGATCGCCGTCAATTGATCCGAAGTTCCCTTGGGGATCGACTACGGGAGTGTTCATTTTCCATTTCTGCGCCATCCCAACCATGGTTGGGTAGATGACAGACTCGCCGTGAGGGTGATAGTTCCCAGAGGTATCGCCACAAATCTTTGCACACTTCAAGTGCTTTTTGTTGGGACGTAAGTTGAGATCATTCATCGCAACAAGGATTCGTCGCTGCGAAGGTTTGAGTCCGTCTCGAACATCAGGCAACGCACGATCCATAATCGTGCTCATCGCATAAGTTAGATACGAATCTGCAAGTTCGCGTTCGATCGAAAGATCAACCGCTTTGGTGTGCGTACTCATATCAACACTTGGTTCAGTGTTGTTGTGATCATTTTCCGATGACCCATCAGCACCATTTTGAGGCTGATCGTCAGGCGGGAGATTATCTGGCATTGCGCATTCTCCGATGGGAACTGATGCGTCTAACTCAACTCGGATGGAGCACAAAGATTCTGCTCAATCATCCGACGAACTAGCACCGAATATCATAGGCGCAACACCAATTTTGAACCCAAAAATTGCACGAAATCCAGCCTGAATTATCTCGCTTTTTAGAGTTTAAACCGTGTTTTCATACTGAGGTTATTCTGCGGCGCTCTTAGCTAAAACCTGATCGAGAGATCGACTTGTTTCACTCAAAGTGAGTAAGGCCATCGCGTCGACTTCAACAGGCATTCGTTGATCCCAGATTGCCATGCGTACCCCCCATTGAGCGGATTCAGGATCCGAATAGAGATGGAGAATCGAGTCCGTTGCACACAACTGACGAATAAACCGGATTGCTTCAATCTGTTTAGAGAGATGCTTTGGGAGTTCTCCAGACGAGATAGACCCAGGGGTTAATCGCGAATCACCCAACATGGTTGCAATGATTGCTAACGGGCGCATCGAGAGCCAACTCGGAAGAGGTGTCTTTGCACTTGTAAACACGATCCCCCCTTCAAGATCACGATCCATCCATGCAAGATCTTCCCTACGAAGTTGGTGTTCCCACACAAGTTCTCGCATATCCATCAATGTTGTATCATGCACTACTTGTTCTTGATCTGCTGAGAGTTCAAGTTGAGCCCATCCAAGAAAGGGCATCTGCGCGACAATCGCAGGTGCAGGGGTATCTTCAATCAACTGTGAAATCGCGTTTCGCGCAAGCTCAGTCCGATCGGTTGGATCAAGGCGTCCTGCTCGAACAATCGAGTAGGCAACTAATCCTTGTGAACCCCCTGGAACAAGTTCATTGAACCCTGATTCTTTCGAATACAAACCATCAAGTACCGCGAGAGATTGTATTCTCAGTTGGTTGAGTTCTTTATCACTTAGAATATCAACCAGCTGAAGTTCACTCAGTGCGATCACAGCGATACACGCACCCAGTTGGTCATCCCACGGAGCTTGCTCGTCGGATTCAATGATTGCTAAGTCTCGTAAAATACTCTTTCCTGCGACCATCGCATCTCGATGTATTCGTTGTGAACCATTTGTTGAAAACCGAAGCAACGCGAAGGCGCCAAGCCCTTGTTGGAATGGTTGAGCAAATCGTGATTCATTTGTGCCTTTCACTGGATCAAGAGTCCCCATCAGGCCATACGCCCTATTCCCATCCCAGACTCGCCCGATGAGGTGCTCTGCAACTTTCTCTGACATATCCGTGATTGATTGAATACTAATCTCTGAACGACGAATCACTCTTCCCCCGCGATCGACAAACTCAGCACCCATCCCAATTCCAGGAGGCGACAACACAACCGGTTCAAAGCGATAGAACTTGTATCCGCTCTCTATCAACTCTTGAGGAGTTTTCAGCACTGCACTCCCATCTCCTGCGAGATCATTTGCAATCGCCATCGCGCTCTGCGTCATATCCGTGCTTCGGACAAGCATCGATTCAGGCCCTGCAATCGCAAGTTGATCTCCACGAGCAACTCCAACCCCGAGCACACCTGGTGTGTACCCAAATCCGGGCAACTCGATTTCGGATTTCGACATTGGCACCAACACATCTGACATCTCAAGTGTTACAAGCACACGAGACGCGAGCGCTTCGAGTACCGTCTCGCTCAAATCATCATCGGATGTGCGAAGCTTTGCATTGCTTCTTTCAATCGCATCTGATACCGCGCTCCAAACAAGCGTTGTGCTTGGTTCAAGTGACGCACGCGATCCGCGACCGATAACTTTTCCATCTACCCAGACAGATACAACAACTGCAGACAACGGAGTGGTGTAAATGTCCACACTGTCTTGCGGCGGGACTTGCCAATCGTTGATCCATTCTGAAACCATTCGATACGCTTCCAAGCTCTCAGAGACAGGAACACTTGGTTGAGCATGAACAGATCCAGTCAAAATCAATGAGCAAAGAATGCTCAATCTGAGTCCGAACTGGTAATCGGAAGCAATCTTCTTCATGAGTGAAATGAAGCATCGTATAAAAAGGTGTTGACTCATAGTGTTGTTTTCGTGCATCATGTTGATAAGGATCCACATGGATCCAAGTCCGAGAAGCATTTGGCACATTCCCAAAGCACCCTCAGAGCTCTGAAAGGCTTGTTGGCATGAATGTTAGATCGCCCAACCCTGCTTTGGCACATGAGTTGCATCTCTTCTCGTAACAACTGAAAAAAGGAATCCAAACTATGGCAACAATGCAACACATCTTCATCATGACCACGCTTCGCCGTCGAGTCGCAATGCTTACTTTGTTGAGCTTCGTCGCATTGTGCTAGTCCAACCTTTACTCTGAGACTTGAATCCCCCGCGGGCATTTTCATTTGCCCGCGATGCTCCCAGCGGCCGCCGACGCGCAGCTTTTTTGGGCTCGCCTGCGTTGACCGATAATCGTTAGCGCCCCTGGGACTACTAAAAACGCCCCGACCACTCGTTGGTCGGGGCGTTTACGATTTTTGGTCGTCTTTGTATCATCGTTCGAGGATATACCCCGATCGACGAACTCGCTTAGAGTTCGATCTTGTCAGTACCCATCGCACCATGATCATCCATACCACCGCGGGTTGGGATGTTCATGCCGCCAGCGCCGCCACCGGTTGATGCGCCACCTTCAGGTGCTCCACCTTCGCCACCGGTTGCATCGCCCCATTGAGCACGCTTGAGTGAGAGTCCGATCTTGCGATCATCGATATCGACTCGGAGGATCTTAACATCGACCTCTTCATCAACAGTAACGACATCTTGCGGATTCTCAACTTTGTGATCTGCGAGTTCAGAGATATGCAATAGGCCTTCGAGTTCCTCTTCGAGTTCAACAAACACACCGAAGTTGGTGATCTTGGTGACTTTGCCTCGGACAACCATACCTGGTTGGTATGCGCCAGGGATCGCTTCGACCCATGGATCCTCGGAAAGCTGCTTGATACCAAGTGAGATGCGCTGCTTGTCACGATCGACATCAAGCACAACACACTGAACTTCGTCGCCCTTCTTGTAGAGCTCGTTTGGATGAGTAACCTTCTTAGTCCATGACATATCGGAGATATGCAATAGGCCGTCGATTCCTGGTTCGATCTCAACAAACGCGCCGTAGTTCGCGAGGTTGCGGATAGTACCAGTTACGATGGTTCCATTTGGGTACTTCTCGGAAACGAGTTCCCAAGGGTTGACCTCGGTTTGCTTCATACCAAGAGAGATCTCTTGCTTGTTCTTGTCGATTTCGAGAACAACCACATCGATTTCTTCGCCTGGGTTGACGATTTCCGATGGGTGATTGACGCGACGAGTCCATGACATTTCTGAGATGTGGACCAAACCTTCAATGCCGTCTTCGAGGCGGATGAACGCACCGTAGGACATGATGTTGACGACTTCGCCCTTGATGCGTGACCCGACTGGGTACTTCGCTTCGATTTCTTCCCAAGGTGACGACTCGGTCTGCTTGAGACCAAGAGCAATCTTCTCTTTATCACGATCAATGTTGAGGACTTTAACCTCGACCTTATCGTCGATCTTGAGAAGTTCTGATGGGTGATTAATGCGTCCCCAAGACATATCAGTGATATGCAAGAGACCATCGATTCCACCGAGATCAACGAATGCACCGAAATCGGCGATGTTCTTGACAGTACCAGTGATGACCTGTCCTTCGTTGATGTTGGACATGAGGTTCTGCTTCGCAGCGGAACGCTCGTGCTCGACAAGCTTACGACGGGAAATCACGATGTTACGGCGTTCGGTATCGATCTTGAGGATTTCAGCACGAACCTTGCGGCCGATGAACTCATCGAGATTATGTGGGCGACGGATGTCAACCTGTGACGCAGGAAGGAAGACAGGGACGCCGATATCAACGAGCAAGCCGCCCTTGATTTTCCGCATGACTGTACCTTCGACCACATCTTCTTCTTTTGTGGTGTCAACGATGCGCTGCCAAGCAATCTGACGATCTGCTTTGCGCTTGGAGAGTTCGATGAGTCCGTCGTCGCCTTCGAGCGATTCGAGCAATACATCAACTTCATCGCCGATCTTGAGTTCTGTCATCCCTGAGAACTCTTCGCGAGGGATGAGACCTTCACTCTTAAGGCCTACTTCAACAACAACATCGTCGCCGGCGAACCCGATGACGGTGCCCTTGATGAGCTTACCTGGTTGAAGATCAGTTGATTGATCAGACAGGATCGTGTCCATCCGAAGATCGGAATCAGCACTTTCACCGAATGCTTCTCCCAGGAGTGCCATCGCTTCGTCGTCAGCGATACCCAGTGACGCGATCAGATTCTCGTCGATCATAATAGTGTTATCCTTCCATACTCTTTCGAGTATCGCAGTGACGCTCCCGAAGTTGTCAGGCCAAACAACTTCGTGTGTCTCTGCATCTGAAATGAGCACAGAACTGTACTCGATCAGATTGCACTGTTACCAGTGCGGCTAAAGAGTCAAACGGACTTGCAGCTCCGGACCATCCGGGTGCAAGATCGGCCTACCCGACGGACATCAAAGTCCTGATTGCCGGGAAGAGAAGGATAGATCATATCTGGACGCGAGAACAGTATATTGCACAAAGATTTACCCTCAATTGAAGTGAATTGAGCACATCATTTCTCTCGAAAATCAGATTCTGCATTCTTCTCAACCCGAGGCGCATAATTCGTCATAAATTATCCGCCGAAAATACTTTCCAATTATGTCCGAATTGGGATTCAAGAGCCATATCGGATACCATTCACACTGAGTCGGCTTTATTGGAAAGCCGTACGCTCCACCGATGCAGCAGGAGGAGCGACCTCGACGATTACGAGGGAACATGCTGCAGGTGTCGAGCGGGATTCTCCCGCACGAAATGAGAATGGGTGCCAAGCATGACTCCAGCTGCAACCGCTACTGAACTACCAAGAGGATCAGTAACTGAAGAACTCGGATTCCCAAACGATCCAAACAATCTTTATCTCCAAACCGTCAACACAATGCTTGACGCAGCGGAACTCATCAACCTCAAGCACCGGACTCGAATTATTCTCGCTCAACCAAAGAACGAGATCATGGTCCACTTCCCTGTAAAGATGGATGATGGACATCACAAACTCTTCAAGGGTTACCGAATCCAACACAACAACGCATGTGGTCCATACAAGGGCGGCTTCCGTTTCCACGATGATGTACATCTAGATGATGTCAAGTCACTCGCGTTCCTCATGACGATGAAGTGTGCTGTTGTCCGAATCCCATTCGGCGGCGGCAAAGGCGGCGTAAAAGTTAACCCAAGAGATATCTCACACGGTGAACTCCAAAGAGTTACTCGACGCTACTGCAGCGCAATCATGGATCAGATCGGTCCAGATGTTGATATCCCCGCACCTGATGTTGGAACAACCGCAGAAATCATGGCATGGTTCGCAGACACATACATGATGTCTTCATCACATCAACATCACGACGCACTCCGTGTAGTTACTGGTAAACCAGTTGAGTACGGCGGATCCGCCGGCCGCCTCAAAGCAACTGGTCAGGGTGTTGCAGACACACTCGCAGAAATGCTCCCAGGTGTCGGTATCGATATCAAAGGCATGAAGGTATCGCTCCTCGGGTTCGGTAATGTAAACGGCTGGGGCGGCCAGATCCTCCAGGACATGGGCGCAACGATCGTTGCAGTAATGGATCACACAGGCGCGATCCGCAATGACAACGGGATCGATTGTAAAGCGCTCTACGAGCACAACATGAAGACCGGTGGAATCGCAGGATTCGAAGGCGTTGATGTTGTTGATGAAGAAACATTCTACCGTACTCCAGTTGATGTCTTTATCCCAGGTGCTCTTGAGCAAATGATCCAAGAGAAACAAGCGGCATGGCTCGACTGTAAGGTGATGGCCGAAGCAGCAAACGCTCCTTGTGATCCATCAGGCGAACGCAAGCTCGACGAAAAGGGAATCGAAGTCATCCCTGCGATCCTCGCGAACGCAGGTGGTGTAACCGTTTCCTACTTCGAATGGGTACAGAACAAGAATGCAGTAACCTGGTCCGCAGAGCAGGTTGACCGCGAGCTCAATCGTCATATGGTTGTTGCTGCTCAACGCACGATGGAGCGCCGTAACCAACTCAAGTGTTCACTCCGCGAAGCTGCTTTCGCTTCAGCACTTGACCATATCGGTGATGTCTACCGTGTTCGCGGCATCTTCCCGTAAACCGTGTTTACCTCAAATGCAAAGCCAATTCACACAAACACCGCACTATGCGGTGTTTTTTCTTGCAAGAATCAATAAACTCGATGTAAAGTAATGGAGATAAATTAAAGTCAAACAACGGATAGAGGGACATATGAATCTTATCAAACCAGCTGCACTAGCAACACTCATCGCGGCCTCAACACACGCACAAGCAGATCATGTACTGATTGTGTCCGCGGGATCTACTACAACAGATTCAGCAATGGTTGATGCTCTAATTAGTCAGGGACACACTGCAGAAATCGGTCCTAACTATTGGGAATTCGACGCCGCATTTGATCTCAGCACTTTCGATGTCGTCTATATCCAAGGTAACGGGAACTGGACACAGAGCGATATCCCAATTGACGCACAATCTGAACTCCTCGACTTCGCTCAAGCAGGGGGAGGGATTATCTTCTCCGAGTGGGTTGTTTGGATGGTCCAAGCACGAGGAGTGTTGCAAGTTCTCGCTGCGAGTATGCCCATTGAACCCTCTGCAAGTTTCCGAACTTCCCCAACAATTTCGATGACACTCAATACTTCAGACCCAATCGTCTCTGCGGGGTTACCTGCGAACTTCACAATGCCAGTAACAAGCTTCAGCGGCACAGAAACATTCCTTGCTCCTAGGGAAAACGCAACGGTATTCTTTGATTCCGATTTTTCACTGGGTGGAGAAACCTCAGGCGCTGTCGTCGGATGGGATATTTGCGGCGGCCGAGTTGTGAACCTATCAACCACAGTTGGAGTCGATCAGATCAATGATCCAAACTTCAGGATTCTCATCGGAAATCTCGTCACATGGGTAACAAGGTCCGTCGAAGACAACTCATGTCCAGTAGACATTGCAGCACCTTGTGGCGCTCTCAACTTCTTTGATGTGAGTTTATTCTTGTCCCGATTTAGCGCTATGGACTCAAGCGCAGATCTCAACAACGATGGCGCATTGAACTTTTTTGACATCAGTACGTTCTTGAGCATCTATTCAGGCGGTTGCCCTTGAATAAACAGGACTGATCTAATCACTTCTCTGTGCTACTCGCACTTGAGTATCGACGAAGCAACTCAACAATCCGTGGCTGCTTGCGTTCAATCCGTAACGATTTCCGCATTGCATCAACCGCTCGTTCGCGTGCGCCGCCATCCGTCTTAGAAGACCATAGGTATTGATTGAGCTCACATACCGCGATCCCGTTGAATGCAGGATAATGATCTGGATCATAATCTGCTGAACTTGAGAACGCCGATAGACTCTCTTCGTAGCGCTTGAGTCGGAACAACCCTGAACCGAGTCGTTCATATGCAATCGCATTGGGATCCATGCGGACGAGCTGATCGAGCGCCCCCACCATTTCCGCGTAGCGTGTGAGTTGATTGAGTGACTCTGCCATATTCAGCAACAACCCTGGAGTTGGGGCATCCATCAGTTCTGCTGCTTGTTGATACTCGATGACTGCTTTTTCATGCTGATCGATCGCGGCATATACATTCCCAAGATGCAATCTCGCGCGCCCACTTGGAGGATCGGATCGAACTGCGCGTTGCCCGTAAGGCAATGATTGCTCAGTCTTCCCAAGCTCTAACAGGACGATCGAAATCCCAAGGTTTGCATCGAAATCTGAAGGACGTATCGAGAGCGCTCTGAGATATGCTCGATTCGCAGGTTGGAGTTCCCCAAGTTGATGCAACACCTGTGCGTGTCGGTATTGAGCCATAAAGTTGCGAGGTTCTGAACGCACTGCCTTTGCAAACTCTCGCTCGGCAAGATCGTACTGCGCCATCTCAAGATAGATGTCACCCGCTTCGAGGAACGCAATAGTGAACTTAGGGTTAAATGCAATCGCTCGCTCAAGCTCGCGAAGAGCTGAAGTCAGATCGCCTGCAGCATGCAACGCGACCGCACGATCGTAACTCATTTGCTCCTTGGGTTGTTTCTTAAATGCCCCCGTTTCGCGAGAGTCAATAATCTCAATCTCAGGTTCATCAGACTGTCTTGCAGAAGGGTTGTTCTGAGCAGATGGACGATCATCTACGATGATCATCTTTGTATCATCCTGCACGACTTCGTTTGGTGTTTGCGTTGATCGAGTATTATTCTCGTTTGCGATCCGTTGACGCTCCATCCAATCAGATTGAGATTCGTTCTCGATCACGACTGGATTCGCGTTTGGGAGTTGCGCTGTTACTTGGGCTTCTTTCGCTTCTCGATTCGCCTCGCGTTCCGCAGCTCGTTGAGCTCTGCGTTCACGAACTGCTTGACACCCACTCGCTTGAGCGAGGAGCATGCTCGAAATGAGCATCGCGGCCGCCAAGGATACTGATCGAGGAAGATGGGATGATGATGAATGATTTTCTGTGCGTCTGTCCATACCCCATCCTATCGGCATAGACACCCGCATACACTCAAAGAACCTTCAGGAGAGTCACAATGTCCAACCATTCATCACTTTCTGGCCGAGTAGCCGTCGTAACTGGTGCCAGCGCAGGAATCGGTAAAGCAATCGCCCTTGATCTCGCGTCCAAAGGTGCTGGGATTATCCTCAATGCCCGTCGAACGGATCGGATCGAAGAGCTCGCTCGACAAATCAACGATCAATACGGACCTTTCAAAGGTAATCCCCGCGCCATCTGTGTCACTGGAGACGCTTCTGAAGATTCTGTGATTGATCAGATGCTCCAAGCAGGGAATGACCACTTTGGGTCACCCGCGGATATTGTCGTTGCAAATGCAGGCCGAGGACTCGATGGATCGGTTATGACTTCTGACACAGACCAATGGGAGTCAATGCTCAAGACGAACATCTTGGGCGTCGCCAAAATGATCCGAAAAGCAGGAACAGAGCTCCTGGAACTTCAAAAGAATAGAGACTGGACGAACCACCCCACTGATATCGTGATCCTTGGATCAACTGTGGGAAGACACATCTCCCCGTTCTCCTCGATGTACGGCTCAACAAAGTTCGCCGTCAACTCACTCGCAGAAGCGGCGCGGCGCGAACTGGGTCCTTCAGGTATCCGGGTAAGCCTCATCGAGCCCGCGATTGTGAAATCGGAGTTCCAAGAAGTCGCAGGATACGACCCGGATGGCTTTGGAAAGATTATGGACAAGTTCGGACCTGTGCTTGTTCCCGAAGACATTGCCCGATCTATCGGATTCATCGTGAGCCAACCTGCCAATGTCCACATCTGCGACATCGTCGTACGACCCACGCGCCAGGACTATCCGTAACAATCTATTACGAGTTCACGGACACCCATTCGAGAATGCGGCGAGAAACTCGCTGACATCGAAAAAGTTAAATGTGCCGTTCCCAGTCAAATCTGCGAGCGGGTCTTCTTTAGCGAACGCATTCAAGAATGCTGAGACATCGAAGAAGTTGATTGTGCCATCCTCATTGAGATCCGCAATACATGGCGGACAATCACCCAAGTCAATGTATTGAACTCCTGCTAGTCCATTCACAGAATATGCTATGGGACCGTCTACAAACAAATTACGAGACCATCCATCCGTAAAAATCGGTCCGACCAAAGTGGGATTGGTTGGATCACTCACATCAATACATTGAATCCCGTAATCTAAATCTGCAACATATGCAATGGAATCAATAACAGATATCGCTGTCGCCGTGCCAGGGGTGTCATAGGACCCTAGAAACTCAGGCGAAAACGGATCACTTATATCGACTATCTGGATGCCCGAATTATGATCTGCAATATAAGCAATGGGCCCAACTACTACCACACCGCCTGCCCAATAAGGAGTATTATAGGAACCCATCAGTTGAGGGTTCGTCGGATTCTTCACATCGATCAGTAGTATACCTTCTGACCCGTCTGCAACAAAAGCTATAGATTCTATGACTTCAACTGCATCAGCTGACCCAGCCGTATCGTACGATCCGAGTAAAACTGGAAAAACGGGGTCACTGATATCGATGATTTGTAAACCACTAAACTCATCTGCTACATACGCAATCGAGTCAACCACAACAACATCAATCGCTCCCCCAGGTGTGTCGTATGCCCCAAGGAACATAGGAGCACTACCATCACTTACATCGATGATCTGGATCCCGGATCCATAATCCGCAACATAGGCAATTGAATCAACCACTGTCACTCCGAAAGCCCAATAAGGAGTATCGTAAGTGCTGACCCAGATGGGTTCAGCACGATTACTCACATCGTAAATACGCAAACCTTTGAAATGATCAGTGATATATGCCATATCACCAACGATTGTCATAGCCTCCGCACGCGCTCGAGTGGATGTCAAATTAATTTCCTGCGAAATCTTAGGATCATTAATATCGATCAGATGCACCCCACCACCATCAGTAAGATAAGCGATGTCCCCATCTATAGTGATCCCAACCGAGTCTTCGGGTGTTCTGTATGATCCAATTAAAATAGGGTTTGAGGGCTCTTCAACATTTAAAATTTGGAGTCCGCCACTACCATCTGCAACAAACGCAGTGCTATTAACAACTGTGACTTGAATTGCAACCCCTGGAGTATCATAAACACTCATCAACTCAGGAAATTCGGAATCACTCACATCAAATATTTCTAATCCCGCATGATGACCTGCAACATACGCTACTGACCCTTTAACTTCTACCCCTTGTGCTCTTGCTTGAGTTTCGATCGAGCCCAACAGCATCGTTTCTGCTGGATTACTGATGTCGATAATCTGCAGACCATTAAAAAAATCTGTCACATACGCTGTGTTTCCCACTATTGACAAACTAACTGCTTTTCCAAGCGTGATGTGGGAACCAAGCAAAACCGGAGATTCTGGGTCGCTTGCATCAACTATCTGAAGACCCATTCCATCACCTATCAAGTAAACAATGCTCTCAACGACTTCCAGTTCTTTACAGACTGCTCCATCTACAGAATATGAGCCCAAGAGTTGAGGTGCCGAAATGTCTTGAATATCAAACATTTTCAAGCCTTCTTCAGAAGCTGCTAAATATAAAATATTGTCGACAACCGTTAAATATTGAACACTTCCAGTAGTGTTGAACGATCCTATCAAATTCATATTTGTTGGATCACTGATATCAATAACCAACCAACCTGAGGATCCATCAGCAACAAACGCGGTTGATCCAACAATCTCCACATGTTGAGCGTGCCCAGGAGTATTGATCAGGGCAAGATAATCTCGCCCTTGGCATAGCCATCCATCAGCCAACCCATCCGGCGCAATCAACACTGCGCCCAAAATCATGCAAAGAGTAAAACTATGGACGGATTCTAAAAATAACAGAATGGATTTTAACATTTACTAATCCCATTATATAAATTGTCTTGTAGGGATTAATTATATCGAAACTTCATTTGAATACAATGAATATTACAACCTAACACGAAATTACCGCCCCAAGAAATGCGCCGGCACTTCCCCATGATCCGCTCGGATCACAGAGCGGATTCCGCCGCGTCCTTTCCAGTTAGTTTCGATTTGTAACCAGACTGGATCAATCACGTTCACAAGGTCCTCGCGGATCGTGTTGGTCACTGCTTCAAAGAAACTACCCTCGTTGCGGAACGAGTGGTAGTAGAGTTTCAAGCTTTTGAGCTCGATGCATTTCCCGCCAGTATTTGCAGGCCGGGGCTCGTATCGGAGTGTTACAACACCAAAGTCAGGATGACCCGTGATCGGACAAACCGAGGTGAACTCCTCCGCGATATGCTCAATAACAAACGGCGTATCGGACGGGGTTTCAAAGACTTCAAATAGAGCAGTATCAGGCATAGACCCAGCGTAGGCGCACTGTGTGCTCAATTGAACAACTCACTCTCGTTGCGCATAAAAAAGGGCACCCCAGATGGGATGCCCTGTAAAATCGTAGTGATTATCAACCCAAGCCTTAGCTTTCAGTTGTCTCAGCAGTTTCAGTCGTTGTGCCTTCGCCGACGATCACATCACGGATCTCAACTTGAGGCAAGTCCTCATCTGTAGTTGGAGCTCCCATTTCGGTGTCTGATGCAGATTGCTCAGCTTCGAGACCCGCTTGGACTTCCATCTCTGCTTCAAGAATCATTGCTTCTGCTTCATCTTCCGCGTCGTTGTAGAACTCTTCTTCGAACGCCATTTCTTCAAGCTCTTCTGGAGAGACGAGTGTCTTGACTCGAATATCCTGATACTTGCGGAAACCGGTACCCGCTGGAATGAGATGTCCAAGAAGGACATTTTCCTTGAGTCCAACAAGATGATCCTCTGCACCTCGAAGCGATGCTTCTGTCAACACCTTGGTTGATTCCTGGAATGACGCACCCGAAAGGAATGAGTCCGAGGACAACGCCGCTTTGGTAATACCCAAGAGAAGCGTACGACCTGATGCAGGACGCGCCCGCTTGGTCTTTGCGATCTCGCCGCCTTCTGCTTCCGCTCTCGCGTTTGCTTCCTTGACGACTTCCTTGTCAACTAGATCATTGACCCGCAGGGTTGTTGTACCTGCATCGGTTACTCGAACCATCGAAGCAACCTTAAGGTTGGTCTGACGGAAGTTGAACTTATCAATAATCTCGTGAGGGAGAAGCTCAGTATCACCCGGGTTCTCGACACGAACCTTACGGAGCATCTGCGACAAGATCATTTCGACATGCTTGTCGTTAATCGGTACACCCTGAGCTCGGTACACATTCTGCACCTCGTCGAGCATGTACTGCCACAATGCTTCTTCACCCTTGATTCGCAGAATATCATGCGGCACCAAAGGACCTTCAGTCAGTGCTTCACCCGCTTGGACGAAGTCACCCGCGTGAACAAGGAGCGCCTTGTCGTTTGGAACATGATGATCCTTTTCAATCCCCGAATCGGAGATGATCTTGATCGTCATCTTGCCCTTACGCTTATCTGAATGAATCTCGACAATGCCTGAGATCTCTGCCATGAATGACGGATCCTTCGGCTTACGAGCTTCGAAGATTTCAGTAACTCGTGGAAGACCACCAACGATGTCCGCAGAACCTGACGCTGCACGAGGCTGACGAGCGATCATGTGACCTGCTTCGATCATTTCGCCATCAGTTACTTCCAAACGCGCCTTCGCAGGCAAGTAATGGAAGTCGAGGATGTGCCCATCGTCATCAACAATGTTGATCTGCGGATGCAAATCGCCCTTGTGCTCGACAACAACGAGTGCCTTTTGTCCGCGTCCTGCGTCTTCTTCGCGAACGGTTTCACCGATCTCGATATCAACGAACTCAACGCGACCAGGTTTCTCTGCAAGAATCGGCGTACGGTGAGGGTCCCACTTAACAAGCACTGATCCACGCTTCGCGGTATCGCCTGACTTCGTGTAGATAAACCCACCGTAAGGAATCTTCGTCTTTTCGAGTTCCTTACCTGAATCATCAAGAATCGCGAGCTCGCCGTTTCGTTTGAGTGAAACAGTACATTCGTTCCCGTCTTCATCCTTTACTGCAACTTCGTTACAGTCACGGATTTCAACAGTGCCGCTATTCAATGCACGATATTCAGTATCTACGACCGCACGGGTACCAATACCACCTGAGTGGAATGTACGCATAGTCAACTGAGTACCAGGTTCACCAATGGATTGAGCACCGATGATGCCGACCGCCATGCCTTCTTCAACAAGCTTGCCAGTTGACATGTCCATGCCGTAATCGAGCGCTGAACACCCAGTTGGGGATTCCGAAGTCAAAGGTGAACGCACGAGAACCGCATCAATACCGATCTCTTCGATTCGGCTTGCTGCTTCTTCGCTGACCATCTCATTTGCGTCGATGATCTTTTCACCTGAAACTGGATCTGTAATCGCATTCACGACAACACGACCGAAGATCTGCTCGCTCAATGGGACATCGATCTGCTCACCTTTGTAGATTGCACGCTTCATGATTCCTCGTCGTGAACCACAATCGTGTTCGCCGACAATCACAGATTGTGCAACATCACAGAGCTTACGAGTCAAGTAACCCGAGTCTGCAGTCTTGAGCGCAGTATCCGCAAGACCCTTACGAGCACCGTGAGTTGATGAGAAGTATTCAAGAATGTGCAAGCCTTCTCGGAAGTTCGCACGAATCGGGGTTTCGATAATCTCACCGGATGGTTTCGCCATCAGACCACGCATACCTGCGAGCTGCTGCATCTGCGAAACATTACCACGAGCACCAGAGTCACTCATGAGGTAAACCGGGTTCAAGAATCGCTTGCCTTCTTTCTCAGTGATACTCGCGTACGAGTCATCATCGAATCGACGATCATCACGGAGTGTATCAATCAGAACTACTGTCAGTTCTTCACGGCAATGCGACCAAATGTCAAGCAACTGATTGTATCGTTCGCGTTCAGTGATGATACCACGATCGAAGTTCTTCTCGACACGATCAACCTTCTTCTGAGCAGCGTCAAGAAGTTCTATCTTCGCTTCAGGAATACGAAGATCGGTGACACCGAATGACAATCCCGCGAGGGTTGCATTCTTGAAACCAATGTTCTTCATATCGTCAAGTAGGTTAATCGTTGCGGCACGGCCACAATACTCGTAGGTATCGTCAATCACGCGAGCACAACCCTTTTTACCGATCGCACAGTTGTAGAACGGCATTCCGTCCCCGAGAATCTCAGAGAAGAGAACTCGTCCAACAGTTGTGATCAATCGCCCATGCTCAGGCATTGCTTCGATTGGTCCACGCTCTTTGTTCACAACCTTATCGACACCTTCAAGACGAACTGAGATCAGTTCGTGGATATCGATCTTCTTGGAGTCAAACGCGAGGATTGCCTCATGCTTGTCCTTAAAGCGTGGGATGTCTTTCTCAACTGCTTCGTCAAGAGCTTCGAGTGTAGTCGTAATGAAGTACACACCCATAACAATGTCTTGCGACGCGTTAATAATCGGTGAACCATTCGCAGGTGAGAACACATTGTTTGTTGACAACATCAACACATGCGCTTCTGCTTGTGCTTCGATCGACAACGGCAAGTGAACCGCCATTTGGTCACCGTCGAAGTCCGCGTTGAATCCACCACACACCAATGGGTGAAGACGGATCGCGTTACCTTCTACAAGCACAGGTTCAAATGCCTGGATACCCATACGGTGAAGCGTCGGTGCACGGTTGAGCATGACCGGATGCTGGTAGATTACCTCATCGAGGATATCCCAAACTTCCGTGTCGCGACGCTCGAGCATTCTCTTCGCACTCTTAATCGTATCTGCCAAACCGTGCTCTTTGAGCTTGCGGATAATGAATGGTTGATACAACTCGAGCGCAATCTTCTTGGGTAAACCACACTGGTTCAACTTCAAGTTTGGACCAACAACAATTACTGAACGACCCGAGTAATCAACTCGTTTACCGAGAAGGTTTTCACGGAATCGACCCTGCTTGCCCTTGATCATATCAGTCAACGATTTCAGCGCTCGGCTCGAAGAACCGAGAACAGGACGACGACAACGATTGTTATCAAACAACGCGTCGACTGCTTGTTGAAGCATTCGTTTCTCGTTACGGATAATCACTTCAGGAGCATTGAGATCCATCAGTTTCTTAAGACGGTTATTGCGATTGATGATTCGACGATATAGATCGTTCAAGTCACTCGTTGCAAAGTTACCAGATTCGAGCAATACCAACGGACGAAGATCAGGTGGGATCACAGGGATCACATCCATCACAAGCCATGCTGGATCATTCTCACTAAAACGGACCTGCTCGACAAGCTTGAGACGCTTTGCGAGGTCTTTGGTTTTCTGCTTGCTTCGTGTTGCTGCTAATCCTTCACGGATTTCTGCGGCTACCGCATCAAGATCGAGCTGATCGATCAACTCACGAATCGCATCTGCACCCATGAGTGCAGTAAACTCGTTACCGTAAGTATCCAAAGCAGCGCGATGCTCGTCTTCAGTCAATACCTGCTTGTAAGTCAGCTCAGTATCACCTGGTTTCGTGACGACATAATCTTGGTAATAAACGATCTTTTCGAGATCAGAAGTCTTCATCGCAAGCAAAGTGCCCAAACGCGATGGGAGAGACTTGAAGAACCAGATATGTACAGACGGAGCCGCAAGGTTGATGTGACCCATGCGCTTCCGGCGAACACGCGAATGCGTCACCTTCACGCCACAGCGATCACAGATGTATCCCTTGTACTTAGTCCCGCGGTATTTACCACATGAACATTCGTAATCGCGTTCAGGACCAAAGATCCTTTCGCAAAAGAGACCATCCTTTTCAGGACGATAAGTTCGGTAGTTAATCGTCTCAGGCTTTTTCACCTCGCCATAAGACCACGCTCTGATGTCATTGGGTGACGCCAGGGTAATCTTAACAGATGAGTAGTCGTTGACGCGGTCGTATACGCTTTCAGCCATGATCATTTTCTCCAGTGAAGGAGTGAATCTCTTTGTTCATTCAACTCTTGTGTAGAACTAGCCGCCCGCTGTTACCAGCGGACGACGCCTGCTTTACTTATTGTTTTACAACAAGCTTCCGCCTTCGAGTTGCTTCTTTTCGAGTGTCAGGTTCATACCCAAACCTTTGAGTTCGTTGCAAAGAACATCAAACGCGACAGGCATGCCTGCTTCGAGTTTGTTTGTGCCCTTCACCATCGACTCGTAGATCTTGGTTCGACCTTCAACATCGTCAGACTTCACAGTCAGAAGCTCTTGCAAGATGTATGCAGCCCCGTACGCTTCGAGCGCCCAGACTTCCATCTCACCAAAGCGCTGACCACCAGTTCGTGCCTTACCACCGAGCGGCTGCTGGGTAATAAGTGAGTAAGGTCCTGTTGCACGCGCATGGATCTTGTCATCGACAAGGTGATGTAGTTTGAGCAGGTACATGAATCCAACCGTTGTTTTTTGGTTGAATGGTTCACCTGTTCGTCCATCGTACAACTGAATCTTGCCACCAGCTGGCATCTCTGCAAGCAACTCACGATGATGAGGCCAAGTGCCTTTCTCTTCGCAATCTGCCCAACGGGTTTGCACATGCTGGTTTGCTTCACGAACAGCCGCATGGATTTCCTCTTCGCTTGCACCGTCAAAGACTGGTGTAACCGCTTGGAATCCAAGTACCTGAGCTGCCCAACCGAGGTGGGTCTCAAGGATCTGTCCAACATTCATTCGAGAAGGTACACCCAGTGGGTTCAAGAGAACTTCAACTGGAGTACCGTCATCCATAAACGGCATGTCTTCTTCAGGAACCACGCGTGCAATCACACCCTTGTTCCCGTGTCGACCCGCCATCTTATCACCCGCGGAGAGTGTTCGTTTAGTCGCGATGTAAACCTTGACCATTTCGAGCACGCCGTTGGGCAACTCATCGCCACGCTTCATGTGCGCGACTTTGCGTTGCTTCTCAGCTTCTACCGCTTCGATACGAGGCCAGTACTGACGATAAACCGTTTCTGCTTCTTCCTTCGTGTCCTTGGATCCCTTGATCCACTTGACATTGAAGGTCTTGATCTGCTCGACGATTACCTCAGGAATATCCGATGCACCAACCTTCTGACGAGTCATCGGGTCAACCATCTCAGTACCAACAACAACATTAATCGCTTCGGTCATCTCTTTGAAGAGCTTGATCGCTGCTGCATCTTGCTCGGCTTCATAACCGCTGATTTCAGCTTTGAGTGCTTTCTTCTGTGCTTCGTTCATATGAACGCGGCGAGAGAACTTGCGAGTATTGATCACGATACCATTCGTACCAGCGCTAACTTCGAGTGAATCATTCTTCACATCTTCACCAGCACGGCCGAAGATCGCATGAAGAAGCTTCTCTTCAGGTGTCAGCTCTGTCTTGCTCTTAGGCGAAACCTTACCAACAAGGATATCACCAGGGCCAACACGTGCACCAACACGAATCACGCCGCTCTCATCGAGATTACGGAGCATCCGTTCAGACACATTCGGAATATCGCGTGTGAACTCTTCGCGTCCGAGTTTGGTTTCACGAACTTCAACATCGTACGAGTCGATATGAATACTCGTAAATGCATCATCTTTCACCAAACGCTCACTGATCACGATCGCATCTTCGAAGTTGTAACCATCGAAGGTGTTGAACGCGACCATCGCATTGCGTCCGATTGCCAGTTCACCCTGAAGGGTCGAAGCACCGTCAGCAATAACCTGACCCGCTTTTACCTTCTGGCCTTTCTTAACGATCGGCTTCTGGTTCTGACATGTTCGTTCGTTGAGTCCAACAAACTTACGGAACACATACTCGTCTGCGTTATCGATAATGATTCGCTCAGCATCGACATAGGTGATCGTTCCGCCGCGTTTCGCTTTGACAAGCATGCCGGAGTACTTACCGACTTCCTTCTCCATACCAGTCGCAACACAAGGAGGATCAACCTTGATCAATGGAACAGCCTGACGCTGCATGTTTGAACCCATCAACGCACGGTTCGCGTCGTCATGCTCCAAGAATGGAATCAATGACGCAGAGATACCGACAAGCTGCTTCGGAGAAACATCGACATAATCGACTTCCTTCGCTTTCACTTCTGCAATATCGCTGTCAACACGAGCAAGCACATTTCCAGGTTTGAACTGTCCCTCTTCATCGAGGACGTCCGCAGGCGAGAGCACTGAACGAATTTCTTCGTCCGCACGAAGGTTGACAACCTTCTTAGTAACTTCGCCGTCTTTAACCACACGATATGGTGTACGCAAGAAACCGAACTCATCGACTGTTGCATAAATACCGAGTGAACAAATCAAACCAATGTTCGTGCCTTCAGGTGTTTCAATCGGACATACACGCCCGTAATGAGATGTATGAACATCTCGAACCTCAAAGCCTGCACGCTTACGATTCAAACCACCAGGTCCAAGCGCTGAAAGTCGACGCTCATGAACTAGTGTTGAAAGCGGATTCGTCTGGTCAACAACCTGCGAGAGTTCTGAACGCCCGAAGAAGAAATCAATCGCAGATGAGATTGACTTTGAGTTCACGAGATCTGCAATCTTCGCGACTTCTTCAGGATCCTTCACACTCATTCGCTCTTGAACTGTTCGACGAAGCTTCAACAAGCCCTTACGGACTTCTTCAACTGCCAACTCGTCAAGAGTACGCAAACGACGGTTTCCCAAGTGATCGATATCGTCGACATACGCAACAGGGCGTTGTGTTTCTGGATCAAGACGGTTGCTTCGAAGATCGAGCATGTATTGAACAACCTTGAGGAAGTCATACCCGAGCAAGAACAACTGATCCGGATCGATGTCCATATCAAACTTGCGATTGATACGGAATCGACCAACACGACCCAAGCGGTAACGATTTTCATCGAAGAACTTCTCGTGGAAGAGCTGCTTCGCTTTTTCAACCTGCGGCGGGTTACCCGGACGCAAACGAGAGTACACCTTCAACATCGCACGATCGTAATCGCTCTCGACATTTGGGACTTCGTCGAACTGCTCGAGCTTCTCTTCAGCAATTGTGTTGAGAATCAATGAGTCCGATGGGTTTTGTACCACACGGATTGTCTTGAGTCCCGATGCTTTGATCGCTTCTACAGCTTCTTCTCCAACCTGACAACCGACATGAACGAGTTCTTCGCCTGTCTCGGTATCAATGATTGAAGCCGCCGCCCAATCCTCAGGATGGACATCCTTTGCCTTGATCTCGCTTACTTCGTAGAACAAGCTGATGATCGCATCTGTTGACGCAACCGACTCATCCAAACAACGCAAGAAGGTCGTCGCAGTCAACTTCGTTGACTGGTCGATCCGCATCGCCAAGACATCTTTTTTCGTTACTTCGAGCTCAATCCATGAACCGCGCTCAGGGATTACCCGTGCGCTGTGCAATGGACGATCGCCTTCAGACGAGAGAATCGAGAAGTCCACACCCGGGCTTCGATGGAGCTGTGATACAATCACGCGCTCTGCACCGTTGACGATGTATTCGCCGCCGCCCATGAGCACAGGGAACTCGCCGAGGTAGATATCTTCCTCAGGCAAATCACCATGTGTTTCGCGCTTAAGACGAAGGCGCAACCGGAACGGATGACCATAGGTCAATCGCAGTTCGCGGCACTCGTCAGATGTATAGCGAGGCTGCTCAAGCGAGTAGCTCACATATTCAAGTGACATCGTCTCATCGTACGATTCAATAGGAAAGATCTCTTGCAATAGTGATTCAAGACCCAAGCCTGAATCCCGTTCATCGGGATTCTTCTCGTTCTGAAGGAACCGCTCGTAAGCGGCCTCTTGCACTTGCCAAAGATCCGGGACCTTCGTTGCATCGCCTCGTTTAGCGAAACTCCGAACACTGCGCTCACGCTCCATTTGGCGCACTTTGGTCGCTGCCATCCAAGCACCTCGTGATGGTTCTATTCACAACTCAATAACACAGAACGACTGCACTGTGTTTGGGTTGGAAAACTTCGTGAAAAGTTTGGTGAAAATTGTGTGTGTGCCCATACCGCCCCAGTATGCTGCTCAATATACCCGCAAGATAAACTAAAACGGTTAAACATTCTAGCCCTTGACGCGCAACAAAGCCACCCGGCACGAAATTTGCTCCAGCCGGGAGAACTGACACTTGATCACATGGAAACAATCTGCTCCATCGATCTCCGATACGACACTCGACACCAAACTCGTTTGATAACCGTTTCGATCACCACCGACCGAACAACACCCTAGCATCACCCAGTATGTTGTACCGCCGGACTTTTACGCTCGTCTTTATCATCCCAGATTGAGCACCGCACTCAACCAAGGCCAATAAGCAAACTCCGCGATCTCCACGGAGTTGCTCTATTTTGTAGATCAGCAACACGCCACTCAAGCAGCAAGCGCCAATCGCTCAGAGTTACGCGAGTTCGATCTCTGCGCCAACTTCTTCGAGCTTGGTCTTGATATCTTCTGCTTCGTCCTTGCTTGCGCCTTCTTTGACCTTGCCGCCAGCTTCTTCTGCCAAAGCCTTTGCTTCCTTGAGGCCAAGTCCAGTGATCTCGCGGATCGCCTTGATGACCTGGATCTTGTTGCCACCAGGGCTCTTGATGATGACATCGAATGATGTCTTCTCTTCAGCACCAGCGCCTCCAGCGTCAGCAGCAGCAGCCATAACAACTCCGCCACCAGCAGCAGCTTCGATGCCGTAAGTATCCTTCATGTAATCGCCAAGATCTACTGCTTCTTTAAGGGTCAAACCTGCGAGTTCGTCGCCGAGTTTTGAGATCTTTGCGTCAAATGTCTTTGTTGCTTCGTCGGACATAGCCCAACTCCTTCGTTATCAATGCACGTCTGTAACTATTCAGAACTGTGCCTTATTCGCTCATCCAAGAGGGGCCGAACGCTCGACGCTTTAACCCATGCATATCCGATTCAAGATCGAATACACCCAAGGGCCAGTCAGATGAATACGGATGTCTCGTAATCCGATGAGACGACCTCAGTAGAGATCGCCTCAACGGCGTATTTCCAATTAAACCTTTGCGATCGCTTCGCCGTCTTCGAGCTTGCTTTCGATCGCTTTGAGAATGCCCGCAAGATTTGAACCTGGACCCTTGACCGAAGCAACAAGCTTCGAACCTGGACCGAGAATCAATGCAACATCCTTCGCAATCGCTTCGTCGCGAGTTGGGAACTTGCTCAACTTACGAACCCCTTCATCGCCTTCAAAGAGCATGCCGTCAAGCACTGCACCCTTGAGTTCAACACCAGGGAAATCCTTAACGATTTCAACAATCTCGCGAGCAACTTCAACCACAGACTCAGCACCAAACGCGAGAGCATTTGCTCCAACGAGAACATCTGAAAGTGGTGCAAGCTTTGAATCGCCGAATGCTTGTCCAAAGAGCTTGTTGCGAACAACAGTCACTTTGATTTCTTTTTCTGCCAGACCCGAGCGGATCGCATTTGTATCGTTTGATGCAATCCCACGCATACCAATCACAAGAGCGTCTTCATGATCGCCCAAGATATCTTGGTACTCACGGATCATCATTTCCTTAATAGGCTTACTCATCGATGACCCTCCTTACTCAGCCGCTGCTGCGGATTTAACCTGGACACCAGGCGTCATTGTTCCACTAATGGTGACGCGTTTTACATACTCACCCTTCACTGATGAAGGACGAGCTCGTTCGATTGTTTCAACGAAGTAGTTGTAGTTCTCTAGCAGATCGCCTTCAGCAAAGCTCATCCGGCCGATGACTGCGTGGACATTGCCACCCTTGTCTGCTCGGTACTCAACTTTACCTGCTGCGAACTCTGCGACTGCCTCAGCAACCTTTGGAGTCACAGTCCCATTCTTAGGTGAAGGCATCAACCCCTTAGGGCCAAGAACACGACCAAGCTTTGAGATCACACGCATCATGTCAGGGGATGCGATTGCGACATCGAAGTCGAACCATCCGCCGTTAACTTTCTGCATCAACTCTTCGCCGCCTGCTTCAACTGCACCAGCTTCAATACATGCCTTTGCTTGATCGGATGAACAGAACGCAATAACACGCTTTGCTTTACCGATACCCTTAGGCAATGAAACCGAACCACGAACCATCTGATCCGCGTGCTTGACATTCACGCCGAGGTGCATGCACACTTCAACCGCCTGATCAAACTTCGCCGGCACAAACTTCTTCAACGCTGCAAATGCTTCATTCGCCTCAAGTGGAGACGCTGGAGCGAGCTTTGCATTTTCCTTAGCACGTTTGCTCATTCCCATCGTTTAACCCTCCACCACGACGCCCATCGAACGGGCTGTACCCGCGATGATCCGCGCTGCTGCATCAATATCATGTGAGTTAAGATCTGCTTTTTTCTCTTCAGCAATCTTCTTACACTGATCCATAGTAATTTTTCCGACCTTGTTTGAGTGAGGCTCTCCAGAACCCTTCTCAATACCCGCTGCTTCTTTGATCAACACACTCGCAGGCGAGGACTTGATCTCAAAGGTAAACGAGCGATCGTTAAACACAGTGACAACACAACCAACGACTTTGCCGTTAAGTGCGCCGGTTTCAGCATTAAACTGTTGAATGAACTGCCCAGGGTTAACACCCTTAGCACCGAGAACAGGACCCAACGGAGGAGCAGGCGTCGCCTTGCCACCCGGGGCCATGATCTTAAACACTTCTGTTACTTCTTTTGCGGCCATAAGTTCTCCACCTCCCACAACACGGTCATGTCCTTGGTAAAATGCTTTCCTGGCCAGAAAAGCCCAAATAAACAATCAGCGTGTGGTTCGCACGGTTGATATGAACTGCTTCTGGCGCATACCAAAAGCAGGGCCAACACTCTAGCCCCCCCGAATCTCTGCTTCTACTTAAACTCAACTCAGATTGACACAATTCCTGTCTACATCAGGATTTCAGGATAAATTCAAGTCAAATTGAATCTTTGGATTTCAAACCCAGATAACAAATATTTCAATTAGCATAAATCTCTGTTAAAAATGAACTTACGGTTATTTTTAACTCGT
>JARGPA010000027.1 GCA_029213305.1 Phycisphaerales bacterium | reverse complement strand
TCGCCTTAGGACCCGGCTAACCCTGGGCGGATTTACCTTCCCCAGGAAACCTTAGACTTACGGCGAAAGGGATTCTCACCCTTTTTATCGTTACTCAAGCCCGCATATTCACTTCCATACGCTCCAGCAACCCTTTCGGATAACCTTCAACGCTGAATGGAACGCTCACCTACCACTTCTTACGAAGTCCGCAGCTTCGGTATCATACTTATTCCCGATCATTATCGGCGCCAAATTCCTCGACCAGTGAGCAGTTACGCACTCTTTAAATGATGGCTGCTTCTAAGCCAACATCCTGGTTGTCACGGCAATCTGACTTCCTTAAGAACTGAGTATGATTTGGGGACCTTAGCTGGCGATCTGGATTATTCTCCTTTTGACTACGGATATTTTCACTCGCAGTCTATCTCCCAGGACTTGGCTATTGGTATTCGGAGTTTGGTTGGAAGAGGTACCCTAGGCGGGCCCGCCTTCCATCCAGTAGCTCTACCCCCAATAGTTGCCTCCTGAGGCTAACCCTAAAGTTATTTCGGTGAGAACAAGCTATCTCCCGGTTTGATTGGACTTTGACCCCTCCCCACAGTTCATCCCACAACTTTTCAACGTTGACGGGTTCGGGCCTCCAGCAGGTTTTACCCCACCTTCACCCTGACCATGGGTAGATCACACGGGTTTCGTGTCTAGCCCCTGCGACTATACGCCCTATTCAGACTCGCTTTCGCTCCGCCTCCGGCCCGTTAGGCCTTAAGCTCGCCACAGAGACTAACTCGCGGGCTCATTATGCAAAAAGCACGCCGTCACCCCGTAGGGCTCCGACCGCTTGTAGGCACACGGTTTCAGGTACTATTTCACCCCCCTAATAGGGGTACTTTTAAACATTCAGTCACCTTACTGATTCGCTATCGGTCGTCAAGGAGTACTTAGCCTTGGGAGGTGGACCTCCCATGTTCAACCCGGGTTCCACGAGCCCGAGCCTACTCGAGGGCTATGCAGCTACCTCTCGTTACTGGTCTTTCACCATCTTTGGATACGCATTCCAACGTATTCGCGAGTTTCACTGCTATCCGATTTCGCTCGCCGCTACTGACGGAGTCGCATGTTGCTTTCCTTTCCTCTGGGTACTTAGATGTTTCAGTTCCCCAGGTTCGCCTCGCACACCTATGCATTCAGTGTACGATACCCTTGCGGGTGGGTTTCCCCATTCGGACATCTATAGATCACAGCCTGGTTACCGGCTCCCTATAGCTTTTCGCAGGTTCCAACGTCCTTCATCGCCTCTTGACGCCAAGTCATCCACCGTATGCCCTTTGTGGTTTGATCAATCCGACCTGATGCCGATCCATCTGAATAAACAGAAAACCGACAACAAACTCGAACTTCACTCACGACCTCCCTTACCTGCCGGCAAGGTCTATCGACTTGCTCCATTCGCTCCGTGAAGGAGAACAAACTTTACAAGCACCATTTCAGACGCATTTTGAGATTTCTCAGTTAGTTATATTTGCCGAACTCAGCCTAGATTCGTGCCTCCTTTGAAGCACGGCTATCTGAGTTCCGCTCGTCGTAATCTACTTGTCAAAGAAGCTGAATCACTACCGGGCCAGCCGGTCGCTTTTCGTTTTCGCCCCGATTAGAGGCGGGGGGATGATAGGCCTCTTAAATCGTGCGTCAAATTACTTGGGCAACAATTCAGCCCCTTATCTGACAATTCTTTACATCAATCAGTTCCGGAACGCAATCTCTACCCAATCTCTGCGCAAACCTTACTGAATTACACGCACAAAAGGCAAAATCCCGCAGCCAAACGACTGCGGGATTCTTGAAAAACTTTTTTTAAACTTTCTCAATCAAGGCCCAGGAACCTGAAACAACAATGAAGCCGGCGGGATCGCAGACACACCAGGTTCACGCAATGGTGTTGACGACGCAGAGGATGCTGATTCAGACGCAAGCTCATACGCTGCAGATGATTCATCTCTCAGGTCAGAACGGACAATCACCGCCCCACTCTGATCTCTCAAAACAACATTCATTGGGGTAACCGATTGACCAAAGCTTGTCTCAGAGCTTGATAGATCTGCGTATATATCCAAGATGTACACACCGAGTTCAATCGAAATCCTATTTGAGAGCTCTGTAATCCCCTCAGGAAGCACAGAATCCTCGATATTTAACTCCCCAACAGCCTTCGCAGCATCCGAAGCACTAATGATCGAACTATCAAAGTTCAACAAATCTCCAGACATCCGTACAGACGCGGACAACTCATCACCCGCATACGCTGTAAGAGAGGATCGACGATAGTTTCCATAATACATCTGGTAGAGCTCAATCGATGCTTTGGCGCCACCGGTTCCGATCCCGTTATCTGCATCCGCATTGGTGACAAAGAAATAAGTCTCTGCACCAACGACAACTCGATCTGACCAATCTGACCAATCGCCTCGTACGAACGGCTCCTGAGTCAAAGCTTGCTGTGCTGCATCATCTGGATCAAGCTCGCCGCCTTTGCGAAACAATGGGTTGTTGACAACAACACGAGTCCGATATCGATAAGTTGCTCCAGGTTCAACCCCAAGATCGTGCGCCCAGAGTTCAACCGACTCTTCTTCTAGTACCGACCCAACATCATCACGCGAAGTGCGTGCACGGCGCGAACTTTGTGAATCGTCAACACCCAAATCCTTGAGTTGCTTCTCTAAATCTTCAATATCCTTACGAAGCTTGTCGATACGACTCGAATTGTTGCGTGGATTCGTTGCAGGCTGTGTCGGATTACCACCTGGACGACCAGTCTTTGGTCCACCCGGACGAGTTCCCGTAGGACGAGCACCGCCTCCAGCTGGAGCATTATTCAAACGATCCAACTCGACTCTATACCGATCCAATCTGCGTTGAATACGAGTAATCATCGTTGCTTCTGAATCATCTCCAGTATCAACGCGATCGCTTGGAGGGACCCAAAGCCCGCCTGCAATAGTTGGAGGGAACATCGGATTCACAACTTCACCACGAGCTCGATTCGCTTTAGTAACCAAATCCGTCAGATCTAGCAAACCTGCATTCTTACCCAACGCATTGATCGGTAACGGAGTATGTGGAGGCGTTTCAATCGGTTCTGCATTACCCCAACTTCCATCAGCCATGAGTTGTTCACGCTGCGCCTCAAACCCCATGATTGCTAAACCAGTTGTTGACCAGAACCTGCGAGGAATCGCGCCCTCTCCCCCGCTCTTCCCAAGCAATGCAGCTTCAAGGTCTTTGCCGCTGAAGTTTGCTTGGACTGATACAGAAGCAAAATCAAATGGTTGTGCCGAAGGTATGTATGTTTCATATGCAGGAACTTCGAGAACCGCATACGGATCAAGGGTTGCCCAATGTGACAACGCGATCGGAGTATCAGTCTTGGGAACAATCAACCCTGCGACGGGTCCTGTATTGACTTCGACCCCTGTTGGCGCCTGTCCACCAGTTGCATAACTGATGTCAACACCTTTGCCAAGTGGAGTGCTCAGTGCGACTGCACCACCTGATGAACTCGCAAACGCATTGTTATATCGCTCAACAAGATCAACAGACTCAAGCTCAGGCAACTGCGGATTTAAATCCGAGAGCTGACTCTGCAACTGTGTCGCTTGAGTTTCAAGAACTGAATATACCTGATCGGGAGAAACCTTCCGGTTCCCGACATCAACATCGTTAGGCCGAAGTACAAACTGCATCGAAAGGACCGCAAGCAACACGATCAAAACGACCGCAAGCACGATTTTTTCGATGTGTTGCTCGATTGGGTTTACACCTTTGAGTTTCATATCAATCTCATTTCAAAGTAGTGTTCTATTGCTCTTGCAACATCTATCAGTCATCTAGATCGTCAGACGCATTCTCAACTGGGATACCGAGCCCGACTTTGATCGGATCGGGCATCAATGGTGCCATCCACGAACGAAGCCAAACAGTCTCAATCATCATGGTTGCACGAACCGTGTGATCGTCTCCGTAATAGAATCCCTGCTCAAGATCGTTCCAGACATCAACATCTTGGATATCTAAATCCGTAACAGTCATGTAGTTTGTTTTCCCGATCGCATCAATGAAACGAGGAAGATCTTGTGATGATGCAACGACAACAATCTCGATCATTCGAAGATCAAACGCGCTCTGAGGATCCCCGCTCTTTCGGCCAGTAAAACTCGTGAACCCGTCATCCTTCTTGGAACTCGATGCTGGCGTAGTTGAACCTGAACGGGATCGCGGACGAGAACTACCAGTCGAAGTGAGATCATCGTCCGATGAACCCTCCCCGATAACTAGTTCTGATACACGCATGGATTCGACTCGCTTGATCGGCGCATTGGGAACTGCTAAAGCTCCGGTTTCACGATCCATATTCGCGAGCCCTACCGCATCAAGCACATCTGAAATAATCCAGTAGTCCCAAAGCCAAGTCATCACCATCGACTCATCAATCGTACTTAAAGGCGGCATCGTGTCTGGTACGTTCGAAAAATCCAACGCCCGATCGTCCGATTTGCTCGCAGCTTTTTGCGCCACAATCGCATCTGTCGTACAATAGAAAGTTAATGCATTCGCACGAGCGATGTACTCACCCAAACGACGCGCAATCAAATCTTTTTGTAGTTGCTCAACCTGAGCAGTCGACATCTTTCCGTCCGCATTTGAGTTCTCGTAACGCTGTTGCTCACGATTCTTATACTCATTGAGAGTATCTTCCAATGTCATCGCATCTGGAGGAGATCCCGCATTCAATCGCTGGAGTTTCCGTTGGTAAACTGAAGGCCGAGCTTCAGTCCCTACAACTGCTTCTGCCATGTCCCGACCAAGTCGAGTCAATGTACGATTATTCTCTGCTTTGGGCAGAATTCCAGGGATCAGTTCAACATGATCCCCTTGGTTAAACGCGGTTCCACGCTCAACAACATCGTTCACCTGAGCTTCACGTTCTGCTTTGCCTGCTTCATAGAACTTCGTAACAGAGTTGTTTGGAGCACGCGACTCAGACAGGTCCTCTTCTCCCTCAAGTACCGCAGGGAGTGAGTAGTTAATACTGCTCTTGGACGTCAGACTTCGCTTCTCTTTCGTGTAGGCAGCCTTCGCCTTCTCATGGACTTTGGTGTTCCATTTACCCGAGAAGATGTATCCCGCAGGCAAGAACGCCAAGATCAGTACCACGAAGATTACGATTACTAAATTGCTTTTTAAAAATCCCATGACCTTATTCATGTGTCATCTCCGTTATCAGCATTATTTCCCATGGGATCAAGTACCGCGTACCAAGTCACTGTGACCATTGATGTCCCAGCAGTTTGTACAGGAACATCAGGTCTCACAATCGGTGCAAGAGAGTTCAAGCTCCCGCCGCTAATGTTCGATCCAGTAGGTGGATTTGTATTGGTACTGATTCGAGCATTAAACTGAGGCCGAGACGATGTATTCGTATTCGTCGTCTGACGAACCCCGCGTGTAACTTCCCAAGGCTCAACCTTGGTTATGACAACAGAGTACGAAGCATTGTCTCTTGCCAGTTTTTCACGCAAGATCGGATCTACATGATCGAGCATGAATACGCCGACATCTGCGAGTGGCACTTCAAACTGAGTGTCAATCTTGATATGACGCATCGCCGCAATCTTTGCAAGCTCTGGATCAACATTGGTATTTGTATTCCGACTTGACCCTTCTTCATTAACACCGATGTACTGTGTGTTCATCGAGATTAATTTGACTGGATCGTGATCAGCAATTGCATTCGCAAGTCGCTGATCTGTTTGAGCACCCGTTCGAGCACTCTCGTCGATCATCGCGATCATGCGTGAAGTGTCCTCAAGGATTTCGCTGTAAAGCTCACGACCGTTGAGCAAACCAACGATCTCTGCACCCTGCAAGTTTGCACGAGCACTATCTGTTACTCCAAGCTTCTCCGCCTCGTCGGCTAACAACGAAGCTTCATCCGCAACAGATGACAGTACTTGAGGCTTATTCGCACCCTCAAACGCCGTTGAATCGAGCAATGGACGAATAAACATCGCGCCTGCTGCTGCTGCTGCGATTCCCGCTGCCGCTGCGAAGTAAGGCACTTTCTTCTTCCACATCGCACTCTTGATCACAGGGACAGGCATCAAGTTCGCTTGCATCGGTGCATGATCAAACGATTGAAGCACACATCCATACGCTGTCGCAAGATTAAAGCTCGCTGCTTGGAACTCGCCTGCTCGTGGACCATCAATAGACAACTTCTTAAACTGCTCAAGACGATACACATCGAGCTGCAACTGCTGCTTGAGATATTTTCTGAGTCCAGGTAAACGGAAAGTTGATCCGAGTCCAACAAGTCTCTTCAGATCTGCGTCTGCGTGTACAGATAAGTAGAACCCGATCGAACGCTGGATCTCTTGGACAATATCTGAGAATACAGGACGCATCGCTTGGAATACGTGCCGTGCATGCTTGGATTGTTCTGCTTCTCGTTTGAGTTTCTCTGCTTTGGAGTAACTCAACTTAAACGAGTTGACCAATGCTTCAGTGAACTGATGTCCACCGATTGGGAAAGTTCGAACCCAGACCCGACCCGCTTCTGCGATGATCAAGTCTGTCGCAACCGTACCAATATCGAGGATAATGGTGCCAGGAGTGTCATTTGTAAACCCAAGATCCACAGCAAGTGAGTTGTACGCCGCGATCGGAGACAAAGTCACAAGCTCAGGAGTCACACCAACATCGTTGAGCATGGAAAGCTGATCCATGATCCGTTGACGTGTTACCGCAAAGATCCCAACTTCGACATCAGGAGAATCCGGAGAAACGAATGTTTGATAATCCCACTCCACTTCTTCGAGTGGGAATGGGATCTGCTGAACTGCTTCAAACTTGACAATATCGGGAACCTTTTTCGGTTCAACCGGAGGCAACTTTGCAAACCGTGCAAAGCTCTGATGTCCAGGTAGTGAAACAGAAACGCGTGCATTGCCCAGATCGTGCTGACTTACCAAAGTGCCCAACGCAACGCGCATCGCGTCAGTCTGATCAAGCTCTGGGGTAGAAAGCACCTTCGGGTGATTGATCACCGCGAAATCGAGCACCTTGAGATCTGAACCATCATTTTCGAGCTTGAGTGCTTTAATCGCACCAAATCCCATTTCGATGCCCCAGCATGTATTTGACGAAGCCATTAGATCCTCCGATACTTCAATGTGCCTAATTAACTGTGCTCAATTAAGCACCAAACAGCCTGGAACCACCATCCACACAATCAAGTGACAGCGATGAGGGGGTCCAATGGTATTCTATTCATACCACGCACGCAAACGATACGATACTTTCGCCCGCGTGTTCCGCGAATGAGGCCAGTTGTGACACTCCTGTGACATTCAGAATCATCACCCCATCGCCCGGATTCGAGTTCAAAACGTTTATCGATAGACTGCTAATGCTGCAGACGAAACAAACGCAGTTCCTTGCGGATCCATCGCCGCAGCATAGTTCATAAGCTCGACTCGTGATGGTTCAACTACACGCAACATCGCCGCGATATTACCGATTGAGCACCAACGAGTTGGGTTTTGTTGCCAAGCCATCGAGCTAATCAAATCATCTATCCGATTCTCAACAACCATTTTGAGCATCTCTTGGTCATGCGTCGCGACCTGAGTCCGCATAGCAGCCGCTTCTTCCGAATCGCCGCCGAGTGGTTGTTGATCACCAAACGCAGGCCCAACATGACTCAGATCCGCAGATGACACAATCAATGTTGTCCCGTCGAGTTCGCCAACGACCTTCTTTAACGCTTCAACAAACGCATCAAGACTGAGTCCTGTATCGTCGTAACTCTCTCCGTTGTTTACAGTTGGGTCATGAATCAACGCACCAAACACTTTCGGGAACGCTCCTGATTCATCGGCGCCAAAGACATGTTGAATCCATGGAATATGGAGCTCAATCGAATGTTCATTCTCATGATCAAATCGATTTTCGAGCATCTTCGCCGCGTCTTCATCACCCAACGCGTTTTTGAGCCCTTCGAGTACTTCAGTATCGAGCACACAAGTCCCAATCGGAGATTCATACCCTTTATCACAACCACAAACCCCTGTTGATTGTCCAAAGTGGTTCGTTCCAAGAATAATGATCCGATCTGGACGATCAACAACGCGCAATCGGCCATAGATATGACCGTAGTTCATCCAGCCTCTGAGATAATCGATATGAGGCGCGATGACGGCCGCCGGGAGTTGATCAAAGCTCGTGTTTTCTGCATCCTTGAGCGATCCATCAATCCACACATCGAGCTGTTTCTTGAGCTCTTGGCCGCCCAATTCCGCTTTTTGCTCATCCGTTGCATCTTCTCCAACTGCTTTCACAACGAGCATATCTGCGAGTTGAGCCGTTGATCCTGGAGGCAGCGTGTCTGATTCATCGAACGCGTCCCGCATTTTTTGAGCAATTGCGTCAAAAGTTGGACCAAACAACATTCCCGCTTCGTCGAGTTGAGCAACCAACTGCTCAAGCATCGGACGCTCAAGCCCTTTGCCCGCTTCAGAGACGATTTGATCAATATCTCGGGTCCCATCCATCAGAGGCAAGACCATCTGGAACGCAGGGTGCGTAACGACCATCTTCATGGATATTTGCTGCGCATCGGCAATTCCAAGCATGTTTGTTTGCTTTCCGTCAGGTGTGTTCACCGGGACAGGCACGCCTCGCACTTTGCGAAGTTTGGGTCGATTCTGATGTTCCGCGTTCGCGTCAAATACAGGCGGTTTCTCTGCGGGGGGAGGGGTATCCGTCATCACTGCTCCAAGGCTCAAATGGTTTACTCAATTCAACTTGCAACAGTAGTCTAGGTCTACAGGTAGACCAAATGGTTTGAGCTGCTAAACTTGTCGTCCTGATCTACTTGGTTTAGATCAGTATTTCGCAAAGACAAAGGACCGGGTCATGATCGACACACTCAACGCAGGCGACAACATCAAGTGCACAGTTAATAAAGTGCCTAACAACAAAGCAGCATGTGACACTATCGAACGCATGATGCGCCGTGACCCAGACATCAAGCGCAGTCTCGCACGAGCACAGCGCATGCGTCGTCAACGCATGACTGCATATGTCCGCGGTGGCCGCATGTGGTACTCACGCGAAAAAGCAGCACGCATCGCAATGTGCGAGCAAGGCAACGCATGGTCAATGCGATTCACTCACGACATCTCTCCTGATCTCTCATCAGTAGAACAATACCTCTCCTTTGAAAAAGCATAAAGCGTCTTCATTGAACTCGTTCATTGCCGATTAAACAACTCAAACCTGCTCCAACATCGGAGCAGGTTTTCTTTTGCATATTCACGAACTCGACTTCACTCATCGAGCGTACAATCTGTGTAGTGCAACATAGAGACAATCAACTGTGTCAAACCATCGAGAGGCCATCATGAATCATACACGAACACTTATCCTTGCTTCACTCGCTTTAAGCTCAACCCTATTCCTGAGCGCTTGTTCAGAATCAACAACTCCAACCAGTTCAGAAGCACCATCAAACTCACACGACGATCACGCGGGACACGATCATGCAGGACATGATCACGATGCGCCGGATCCAAACGCCGCCCCAGATATCTACGAAAATATCCTCGGGGAAATCACAATGATCCCGATTGAAAACGACCCAACGACAGAACTCAAAATCCGCCATCAGCAGATTCCAAACTTCAAAACAAAAGACGGCACAATCAATATCAACTCAAAAGGTATCGCGGGAATGGCATCAATGACAATGCCCTTCCCACTCGCACAGGATCTTCCATTCAATGACTTCGCAATCGGTGACAAAGTCTCATTCGATTTCCAAGTCAACTGGAGCGGAACAGGACCCGCTTGGGAAGTCACTCGAATCGAAAAGATTGATCAATCAATTGAAATTGATTACACGAACAAAATATCTGAAATGATCGATGATGCAAAGGACATGCTCGACGATCACATGGACGACCATGGCCACGATCATGATCATGACTGATCACAACTCAAAACTCTAAAACTAAACTTAAAAAAAACATCTCTCATCCAACTCAATGTTGAATGGGAGATGTTTTTTAACATCCATTTCCAACAAGTTTAAGGACACCCTGCTCGATAGCTCTTGAGAAACTGAGACACATCGAAGAAGTTCCATAGACCATCACTATTGATATCTGCGTTCGGTTCATTCGCTGTGAACTCTTTTAAGAACTCTGAGATATCAAAGAAGTTTAATGTACCATCGCCGTTGAAATCTGCATTGCAGAGCGTTGACCCTTTAATGATCGTGAATGAATCTGCCACCTCACCCTTGTTGTCAAGGAACACCGCGTCAAGTCGGTTGCCTTCAACATCAATCACCATTGATCCAAGTTCAAGCAAGGAACTGAACATTGCAGGATGATCCCTAACCCCGGGTGTGACCTGACTCGAACTTGCAGGGACTGCATACACCGTCCCCTCGTTTGGAGCAAGCCCAACAGACAACTTGCGATACGCTCCGTCCCCATCTTCTCGACCATCTCCTGAATCAAGGATCATTGTGGGATCAAGCGTGCTTGAAACATCATAATGCCCATTGAGAAAAAACGAACGCTCGTAAGAATGACTGTGCCCGCTGAGCACTAAATCAACCCCAACACTCTCAAGAATCGGTAATGCGTTCTCCCTCATCTGAATCATGATGGGATCCGTATCAGAGTTATGCCCATCAGAGTAAGGAGGATAATGCCAATACGCGATGATCCAATCCTGATCAGCCATCGCAAGATCCGCTTTGAGCCAAGTCATCATCGCCCCATCCAAAGAACGATCTGTGTCGTACGAATCAAGACACACGAAATGTATGTTTGCAAAATCAAACGAGTAATACGCTTCTGTTCCTGAGGGAACCCCACCCATTTCCCCATTGCGAGGCAATGAAAAAATATCATAATATGGACCAGTCTCTGTATCAGAATCCGCAGAGAACCCGTCATGATTCCCCAATGTAGGCCAAAGCACTGTTGTCCGAAGAATGGATGGGTACATGTCAAAGATCGCACGCTGATGATCTAAATCTGTACCAGATACATACGCGTTGTCCCCAAGCATTAACCACACATCAGCATCGGAATCCGGACTGTACTCAAGAAAAGAATCTCTCACTTCGCGCGCCGAATCATTCCCGAGTCCTGAGTCTCCTAACACCCAAACTCGCACCGCACGATCTGCACCAGGAGAAGGAGCAGTTGCGAAGTAGTGATCTCCATCATCCCCCGCGAGTGTCAAAGCGCTCGAACCAATCGAATAATAATAAACAGTTTCAGGATCAAGCGAATCAAGAGTCACGATGTGATCTTCAGTGAGATTCGGATCATGAACCACACTGGTAAGATTACCAGGACTCAACCCAAACTCAACTCGACTATCTGTCTCCAAATCCGTTCGCCAACGCAAAACGATACTGCTTGAAGTTCCCAGTTGTAGATAAGGCCCACGAACGAGCTCAACATCTCCTCCAGTTTTCTTTTCGGTAACTACATCCAATCTACTCTCTTGCATCACTGCAAAAACTAAACCCGATAATCCACAGAAACAAACTACCAAAACTTTCCAATGTCTCATTTGAATCACGACCCTCTTTTAAAATAGCAAAAACAGATAGAACAATAATTTAAAACCAACTATAAAAAAACCCGGCACCCAGCTGTAAAGCCGAGCGCCGAGTCTCGTGGGGGTCAATATTGTGACAGAATCAGCCAGAACAGGGTCTTCAAAACCTTGAAACTGCGGCTCCCTATCCTTAAAGAGTAGATTGGGAGAACTGGATGTCTGCTTTCATCAACATCGGCGAGACCTGCCGACGTTTTGTATCGTCACTGTAAGATTCGTATATATAACGTTCCGGTTCCCCGTACATTCGGAGAATATTCGATAATTTTACCCCTCGGTGTCCAATGAGTTGCACTCAATGATCCACATCAAGTTCATTCTTTGCTGAGTCCAAGCTTTTCAATTACTTGCGTAAGATCGGACCATACCTTGCGTCGATTCTCAGGGGTATACGAACGCAAGAGATACGCAGGGTGATAGGTCGCCATAACTTCGACTTCGGGGAGTTCATCCGCGCCTGCAATCATCCCATGCCATTGCCCTCTCATTGAGCGCATAGTTTCATTCTTCCCAAGAATCAGCTGACTCGCAGGAAGTCCAAGCGTCACGATAACCTTGGGTTGAACAATACGGATCTGTTCCCAAAGGTACGGAGCACACAACGCACTCTCTTCACTCGTAGGAGTCGCATTATTCGTAGGCCTCGTCTTGAGCACATTACAGATATAAACCCGTTCTCGCGAAAGCCCCATCGCGCCGATCATCTTCTCAAGCAGTTCTCCCGCAGGCCCAACAAAGGGCCGACCGCACAGGTCTTCTTGTTCTCCGGGTGCTTCACCGATAAACATCAGGTCTGCTGAAGGATCTCCCTCACCAAAAACGATGTTGTTGAACTGGTGACAAAAGAACTGATGTGGCGCTTCTAAATTGTACTTGCCAGAGAGCGCTTCGAGTTGAGCTTGTGCCCCATTCGCAGATTCATATGTTGCTCGAAGTTCTTGCGCAGAAATCGGTTCCGAATGTTGATCTTTACCCAAACTTGGTGTGGATTCCAAATCTGGAACAGATTCTCCATTTCCAGACGAGACTTGCGATCGTTCATCGTTCTTATGGGGAACAAAGCCCGCAACACCCTCGTCAACATCAGCACCTTGAATCATCCCCTTACCTAAGGGCAAAAAATCGACCCCCAATAACTCAGAGGTCTTTGCGTGCTGAGATATAAGAATGCGTGCTTCGTCAGACATGAATCTACTCTAGCACGAAATCCCTCAAAAAATCCCATCAATCCAGAGAGATCATCCTGACTCAATCATCACTCGGAAGAGTTGTAGGCAAATCAGTATCTTTGAGATCCTCTACCGCGTCTTCGACCTGATCAACAACATCATCTGCCAGATCTTCGCCTTGATTCAACGCGTCATCAACCAATCCTTGAGCATTGTCTTCTTGCTCACGATCACGACTCTCATCCCGATCCCCGCGCTCAGACGACCCTACAACTGCGCCGCGATCAGGAATCTTGTTACCACCCAAGAAGTCAGGTAGGAACGCGCCTGCAACGGCCCCGACGATCAATCCAAGGATGAGTCCCGGAAGAAATGCGTGTGAAAAACTGTTGTTTGATTTGCTATTGCTCATAAAATCAACCCCGGAGGATGCGTGTCAAAGGAAATTTATCCCGTTGTAATTAGCGATCGACGATGACAACTTCAACGAAACAGGATAAACCCTCAGATCGGCCAACGGACACCCGCCGCTTGATCAATCCTGCATTGCCTGACTACAACATATCATCCGAAGCACCCCAACATGCCCATTTATAGCCAGATTCATCCAAATTCGGCAAGATTAGCGCAAACGCCGAATCCGCCATGCCCATCTGCCATACTCGAATACTGAACGGATTAACCCATTCTGCTTCGCTTCGGGTATCCCATCCGCAAACGCCGTATGCATTCTCCAGTTCCAATACGCCCCCCGGATTCGGAATCGCGAGACCCATCCAAGTGCGGCAAGCACCCAAAGCGTCCCAATAAAATCAATAATCGCACGAATCATGATTCAGGATGCTCCTGAGCTAGATCGCGAAGATATTCCGACGCATACCAAGCAACTGTCTCTTTGAGACCCGCTTCCAACGAAGTCCCTACTTCATACCCTATCTTTGATTTACCCGCTTCGACCGATGAATAGGAATCACGAACCTCCCCCACTCGCTCGGGTGCATGGACCGGTTTGATATCATGAATATCCAGGTTGATCGCGATCATCTTTGCGAGTTGATTTACTGACGTTCGTACTCCAGCGCCAACATTGAACACACGCCCATTGAGTTTGTCTTTTGAAGCACCCGCGAGCAAGTTTGCTGCAACTGCATTCGTCACATGTGTAAAATCTCGTGTTTGCTCACCGTCACCAAAGATCGTTGGGGATTGTCTCTGCAGATACTTTGTCACAAAAGCAGGGATCACTGCTGCATATGCAGAATCCGCGGCTTGTCGTGGGCCGAAAATATTGAAATACCGAAGTGATACCGTGTCAAGCCCATAACAAGCAGACCAAGATCGACACAACGATTCCGCCGCGTGCTTTGCTGCTGCATACGGAGACTCAGGCTCAGGCGCCATCGTCTCAATCTTAGGGAGCGCAGGGTTGTTTCCATACGCACTCGACGAAGCTGAATACACCAAACGCTCTACGCCTGCTTTATTCGCCGCTTGCAACACACGCATCGACCCAGTTGCATTTACCGTCCAAGTGCGTGCAGGTTCTTCGATCGACTTTGGAACCGACCCCAATGCCGCAAGATGAAACACCGTTTGTGACCCTTCAACCGCAGTGTCCATCGCTTGGGGATCAAGAATACTCGCTTGTACAAATCGAACCTGATCAGGCGCACGCTCAATCATCTGTGCAAGATTCGTAAGTGAAGAGTTCGAAAGATCATCGATCACAGTCACCATAGCACCAATGGAAACCAACGCATCGATAAGGTGCCCGCCGATGAAACCCGCCCCGCCTGTTACACAGACTCGACGCCCCTGATACAAAGGCGCAATCCGATCAAGCACATGGGAAGGAATCTGAAGAAACGAAGTATGGTTCACATCACTCATGGGTTCAAGTCTAAGGCCGTCCACCCCATCAGGCGACCCACACCCACTCATGACCTCAAATTCGATTTACATCCCCAATTACACTTATCTCTCAATGTTCAACAGATTACCCATGAAAAATCCCCACGCGCCGCGTGGGGAGATGGATGAACCCAAGTTGAAGAGAGGACTTAGAGCGGACAGTTCGTCCCAAAGTCGGCTAAGAACGCGGAAACGTCGAAGAAGTTGAAGTTTCCATCATTCGTGATATCTGCTGAAGGATCCATCGCGTTAAACGCCGCAAGGAAAACAGAAACATCAAAGAAGTTTAGAACCCCGTCCAAGTTCTGATCTGACTTGCATGTTGACCCAACAAGAACTTCAGTCCCAGTATTGATTACTCGATTCACGAGCCCAACCGGAGCAGGAGGCATATTGATCGCATCGAACTTCCCTGTGATCTCACTACCTTCCATGATCGTTCTCGACCAGAATCCTGCAGGAGCAAACCCATCAACAAAGAGTACATCAAGAGTGCCGTGGACTTCAATCGTCGAGGAACTATCGAGCAAATCACTGGTTGTCTCATTCACCTCAACTTCAAATCCTGCGATCCCTGCAAAGAACACAGGTTGAGATGCAGTCATCGTTCCAACACTCAGTCCCGGAGCAATAACCCCGTCATTAATCAGATTGATTCCAATCTGCCCGATTCCTTCGAGTCTTTGTTCAGAACCGATCCCCCCTTGCATCACACCAGGCCCTGGGACTAGTCGTGCTCGCGTTGCAGAAGAATTGAGACGAATCGTTCCGCTTCCTCCCAGAATAATCTCTTCATTCCATTGCAACTGAGTCGCGCTAATGCTCCCTGCCTCATTGACGACAATCGTCCCGTTATTGAGTGTTGCAAAGGTGATACCAAGCGTTGACGCATTTGGAATGTTCAATAATCCTGAGAAGTTCACGCCATCAAGAACACTTGGGGAATCTACAGAAACATCCGCTCCACCTGTTGCACTCAAGAATCCTCCTGAGATCGTCGTGCCAACCAGTTCAATTTCTGAGCCCGCCCCAACTGCATTTATCTGCCCCACCGCTCCTTGAGTCATGGTAATGCTATTGAATTCAAGGTTCGAATCATTGATTGCTTGAATCGTTGCGTTGTTCGTCTTGTCGTTTGTTGTAAATCGAATCTCACCACCCAGCACATCGGAAGTAATTGTCCCATTATTGATCATGCTTGCTTCTATCCGACCTTGCCCGTGAATTGTTTGCGTTGCACTCATGGTGACGGTTTGATCAACCGCCGTCTGAATCCGTGCACGCGAATCAGCAGAACTAAGCTTAATAGATCCTCCACCCAAGACCGTCAAAGAGTCATTAAACAGAATCTGTGTCGCCGAGATATTCCCCGTTGGGTTGATATCGATCTCACCGATATTGGTCAATGATGTATTAACTGTGAGCGTCTGCGCATTTTGCAAGTTTGTAGATCCAATAAGTGTGACGCCATCAAGCGTGCTCGATGAGTCAATTGTAACATCTGCATCAATTGCTGATGAAACTTGTCCGCCGATGATTGTGGCGCTGATCAGTTCGATCTGCGAACCTACATCATTGGCTGATAGCACACCACCGCCGCTCTGATCAATGGTTATGGAGTTGACTTCTATTGTTGACCCATTAATCGCTTCAACTGTCGCGTTATTGATCTTGTCGTTTGTAGACAAACGAATTTCGCTCGAGTCAGAGCGAATCGTACCGTTGTTGACCAAGTCTGCTTCGATGCGCCCAAAACCACGAATAGTCTGCGTTGAAGGCATAGTTAACACCGCACCCCCAGCAGTTTGAATCCGAGCTCTGGAATCGGATGAAGCAAGCACAATATCACCTGTGCCCCCAACAGTCATCGAGTCATTGAACAAGATCTGTGTCGCAGAAATATTCCCAGTCGGGTTCACAGTCATAACCCCGTTATTTGTGAATGAGTTATTGATTGCAAGAGTCTGTGCATTTTGAAGTCCAAGATCACCAGAAAATTCAACACCATCAAGTGTACTTGACCCATCGATCGAGATGTCTGCGCTGTTTGTCGAACGCAGGGTACCACCTGAGATGTTCGAACTGAGTATCTCAATTTGAGACCCAAGTCCGTCGGCCTCAATTACCCCCCCCGGGCCTTGTGATATGTTCACCCCATTGAACTCCATCACGGATCCATTGACTGCCTCCATGACACCATTGTTCGTCTTGTCTCCGAACAACATCCTGATCTCTGCTGTGTCTGAGCTTATCAAACCGTTGTTGACCATGTTTGCTTCAATACGTCCCTGACCTCGGATAGTGAGGGAAGGATTCATTGTGACAGTTTGACCTCCTGTAGTTTGGATTCTTGCTCGTGCATCGGGAGATGCGAGCACAAACTCTCCACTACCTGCAACAGTCATTGTATCGTGAAACAAGATTTGAGTTGCTGAGATATTCCCAGTTGGGTTCACAGTCATCGTGCCGTTGTTTGTCAATGCATTGTTGATTGTCAGAGTAACAGAGTTTTCAACATCGAGATCGCCCGAGAAGTTGAGAGAATCGAATGTGCTCGACCCAGCAACCGAGACATCGCCGCCTGCAGAAGTGGAGAGTGAGCCGCCAATGATTGTTGTACCATTGACAAGCACAGTTGACCCTGCTCCATTCGCACGAATCGTTCCCAAGACACCTTGTGGGACAGTGATCCCTGAAATCCGCAACTCAGATCCATTGATTGCTTCGAAGATATTGTTGTTCGTTTTTCCATTTGAGAGCAGTGTCATCATAAAACCTGGACCAAAATCGGATGACACTGTGCCGTCGTTAATCATGGCACCTTCGATCTGACCTTGTCCATGAATCAAGTGTCCACTTCCATGTGTGAAAGTAAAACCAGCTCCTGTCTGGATCCGCGATCGAGCAGTTGGTGCATTGAGCAGAATCGAACCCGACCCTGTCAACATTGAATCAGCATCAAAGCGAAGTGAGGTTCCAGAAATATTGCTCGTAAAGTTAACTACGACTGAACCGTTATTCAAAAAGTCACCCGCGATTACTGTTGTTGTTGCATTCCCAGTATTGAGCACAACCCCAGGATTCGTAATCATCAATGACGCCATCGACTGACTCGCAGGCATGGTCACAGAGTATGCACTCGCGTGTCCTAGCAGTACTGAATCACCCAATCCAGGAACAACCGAAGTGTCCCAGTTAGTTCCAATGTTCCAGTCTCCGTTTGATGCATTTAACCAACTCGTCACGCCGCCGGCGTGCGCAGCAATCGAAGTCGTCGACAACATCCCCAAAGCAATAATCGTCCGTGTCTTCATCTCTTTGTGTCCCTTCATCGTCTTCAAGAATCAAATCACAAACAGCCCTCTGTGCTTGTGTATCGATAGAGTGTGAAGATCGATTTTATCAGATAGGGCTTTACACCCATACAAAAAAACAGGCAATCACGCCTGTTTTTAAGGTTTTAAACAATCGGTCTATCGCTTTTCTTGTCAGCCGATAACTATCGACCTTGCTTTGCCCAAGAATCGCGTAGTGATGCTGTGCGATTAAATACCAGCTTCTGAGCACTCGAATCGCCGTCTTCACAGAAATACCCCGTCCGCTCAAACTGGAATCGACGAATCCCATCACCCCAAGCAGGTTCTTGTGGACCACGATCTACAAGCCCAGATTCAAACTTCGCATTCGAAATCACAGTCAATGAATCAGGATTCAGATCATCCAAATGATCCCCAGACTTCTTCCCAGGGCGCTCGGCCATATACAAACGATCGAACATTCGTACCTCGACATCGATCGCATCATTCACATTCAACCAATGAATCGTGCCTTTCACTTTGCGAACCTTACCTTCCTCATCTGCAGGAGGGTTGTTCCCGCCTCGCGTCGAAGGGTCATAAGTGCAATGCACTTCTGTCACATTTCCATCTGCATCCGCTTTGAAATCATGACACTTCACCCAGTATCCACTCCGCAATCGAACCTCGCGGCCGATCCCAAGTCGAAAGAACTTCTTAGGAGGATCAATCATGAAATCCCCACGCTCAATCCAAAGCTCTTTTCCAAACTGAACTGTTCGTGAACCAAACGATTCATCCTGCGGATGATTCGGAACCTCCATCGATTCCAACCGATCCTCATCCCCTCCGTCACCCCAGTTTGTAATGACCAGTTTGATCGGATCAAGCACCGCCATCGCTCTTGGAGCTCTCTTGTTGAGATCTTCACGAACCATGTTTTCGAGTCGTGAAAAATCAACGATCGCATTGAACTTTGTAATTCCAACATCAGAAGCAAGCATCCAGAACGACTCTGGGGTATACCCGCGACGACGGAAACCCGCGACAGTAATCATCCGTGGATCGTCCCATCCATGGACATGGTTTTCATCAACCAACTGACGCATGTATCGCTTGGACATGTTCGTATACGACAGCGCTAATCTTGAAAACTCGGTTTGCTGAGGATGATGAATCTGCTCTTCATCACTGCGCCCTTGATTGATCGCATCAATAAACCAGTCATATAACGGTCGATGATCTTCAAACTCAAGAGTACACAACGAATGAGTCACCCCTTCAATCGAATCCTCAAGCCCGTGCGCCCAATCATACATTGGATAAATATGCCAAGTATCCCCGGTCCGATGATGTGTCACATTCACAATCCGATAGATCAACGGATCTCGCAGATTCATATTCGGAGAGTTCATATCAATCTTTGCGCGAAGAACTTTGCTCCCGTTTTCGAACTCCCCTGCTTTCATCCTTGCGAAGAGATCTTTGTTCTCTTCAACGGATCGATCACGGAATGGAGAAGCTTTCCCCCCATCCTTCAGGTTCCCTCGGCCGGCGCGGATCTCCTCAACACTCTGATCATCAACATACGCCAACCCTTTTTCGATGAGCTCGATTGCCCACGCATACATATGCTCAAAGTAGTCTGACGCAAACTTGACATCCCCATCCCACTCAGCGCCGAGCCATTCAATGTCACTCTTGATCGAATCAACAAACTCCTGCTCTTCCTTCGCAGGATTCGTGTCATCAAATCGTAAGTAGAACTTCCCTCCGTACTCGCGAGCGAGTCCGCAGTTCAGAATAATCGCTTTGGTATGCCCCAGATGTAGATACCCGTTGGGCTCAGGAGGAAACCGAGTCGTCACGACTGAACGATCCCCAGGCGCACCCCATTGACCCGATTCAATATCAGAATCAATCAACTGCTGAATAAAATGACGACTCTCAACTGCTTCTGTCATAGCTTCGCTCCTATAGAGAGCGATTGTACGCCGACAATTCCGAAACTACTTCCCTACCGCCGGGTATTCCATCCCACATTCCGGACACACCGCAGGACCTACCCAGATATCGTCGCCGAGCACCGACTCCAATCCGTCAAGATCATACTTGCACCCAATACATCGATGACGATACCTCTGCTTAGGATTCTCACTACTCCAATCACGCATATCGCGCATCATGGGAATCCAAAAAAACAAGACCACAGGCAAAAGGTTGGCCAATGCAATCATAACAGAATATATTACAATTGAAAACGAGCCTGATCGCTCATCACTTGTCAACCATCCCGTAAAGAACAGGGAGATATATTGCGCAAGAATAGTCGTCACGACCGATGCGCAAACGATACCAAAAGCACGTTCGAGCCACAAAAAATCCCATCGCTCATGCGAACGGATAAACCCGCATCGCCTGATGACCAACAACGCATATCGCACACTGTTCAATACTCGGCCCACTATGGGCGTCGATATCATGTGACCAGCGACAGATTCATAACGAATCGTTTTCATGAGTTCGATCGATTCAACATCATCATCTGATGATTGTCGCAAACGATCAATTTTAACAATAATCTCTTCTCGCTTCACACATCATCTTAGGACGATCTATCAAGAAGACGCACCAACTTCTAAAGGCTCGAAGTTAATATACCCTTCTGCTCCGCCGCCATAAAAAGTCTCAGGCTCTGGTTTCCGATACGGCCCATCCATCGCAATCCGCTTCTCAAGATCCGGATTCGGAATCCACAACTTCCCAAACGCGATCGCATCTGCCCAACCATTGACAATCGCATTGTCCGCTTGCTCAGGAGTGTAATCACCATTCCCGATGTACAACCCACCGCCGGCGTCCTTAAAAGATTTCACAATCGCAGGAAGCACTGTCGCAACACGCGGATCAATCGTCGATCGATCCCATGTCTCTACCGAATGCAAGAATCCAAGTCGGCGCTGACCGAGTCCTGCTGCTAATGCACGAAAGACTGCTTCTGGATCAGAATCTCGCACATCCTTATGTTCACTCAAAGGCGAAATCCGATACCCAACGCGACTCGCGCCCCCGTCCTCATCTTTCCAAACATCCGCGACTGCATCAGCAACCATCAACGGGAACCGGATCCGATTCTCGATAGATCCGCCGTAGATATCATCGCGTTTGTTGACCCCATCGCGCACAAACTGATCCAAGAGATAACTGTTGGCGCCGTGAATCTCGACTCCGTCGAATCCTGCATCTTTCGCTCGCTGCGCACCGTCGCGAAACTCCTCGACAATCCCAGGAATCTCATCCGTTTCTAGTTTCCGTGGCGCTGTGTTCTTGGCGCGTGTCCAAGTGTCATCTATGTAACTCATCGATTCACTGATCACATCTGTCGAACTTACCGGCTGTCCATTACCAGGTAACAGCGCACTGTTCGACACTCGACCCACATGCCAGAGCTGCAACACAATCTTGCCGCCGCGAGAATGCACCGCGTCTGTGACAGGTTTCCAACCCTCAACTTGCTTGTCGCTATGAATTCCTGGAGTCGCGTAATACCCATGCCCCCACGGCGTAACCGGAGTCGCTTCTGCGATAATCACTCCCGCGCCCGAACGCTGACGATAGTACTCCGCCATCATCTCATTGGGCACATTCCCAGGCATCGTCGCTCGACTCCGCGTCAACGGCGCCATCCATATCCGATTCTTTGCTTGTAGATTGCGAACCCCGACCGGACTCAGCAACGCATCGTGCTTGATATCACTCATGAAAATTCTCCAAACACATCCGTTTGCAAACCATGATCATATCGATCATGTAAATCATCTCTATGTTCGTTCTATTCACTGTTTCCGACGCAAATCTGAAAGTGCATCGTCCAACTCCCCGAATGCGAACTCATACCCCTCGTCTATGAGTCGTTGTGGAATGCAGTATCGTCCATACAATGCAAGCTCCGCATCCGTTCTCAGGATAAACCTCGCAGCGAATCGAATCATCCAACCCGCCGCAGGCAACCCGATCGGCATTCTGTATGTCTTGCGAAGTTGACGCATGAAATCTCGATTTGACAAAGGATTCGGGGAACTCGCGATATACGCCCCGTTCATTGATTCATTTGTAATCGCGCGTTCGATGATCCGGATCATGTCATCTTCATGAATCCAACTCATCCCCTGTCGACCAGTTGAGATCGTCCCACCCAAACCGAGTTTGGTGATGAATCTGAGTTTCTTGAGCGCCACACCCGTATTACCGAGTACAAACGAAATCCTCAACACAACCTGTCGAACATCATTGGGACACTTCTCCGCAAATGCTTTTTCCCATTCGACCCCGATCGTTGGCGCAAACCCGTATCCATACGCTGAAGTCTCATCGCACTCGAGTTCGGAATCGCCGTGGATACTCGCGATACTCATCTGCACCCAAACCGCAGGTTTCGTTTCCGCAGAGTGAACCGCATCCCCAAGCACCCGTGTCGATTCAACCCGAGATCGAAGCACCTGATCAATATGTAAAGGCGTCTTCACACAATCAACCGAGCGCCCCGCCAGATTCACAACCGCATGAGCACCATCAACAACCCTTGCCCAATCCCCGAGTGTTCGTCCGTCCCATTGACAAAAACTCCAAGGCCCATCCTTGGGTTTGTTTCTCGAAAGAATCACCACATCAAAACCAAGCTCCGAGAGATGCTCCGCGAGTTTCAATCCGATGAACCCGCTACCACCTGCTAGAACGATTCTCTGCTTTGATTGTTGATCCATGAGATCCTTACTAAGTTCTTATATAGATATGCTCGACTCTACACTTTTTCGGCTTCAGTAAACTCGCCGCAACGATCAATCCGTGCCATGACCGATTCCTTCCCAAGAATCGCAAGCGTCTGACCCAACGGGGGACTCACCCCCGCACCGGTCACTGCAACACGCAAAGGCTGAGCAAGCTTCCCCATCCCCACTTCTTGAGATTCAGCAAACTCCTTCACCGCAGTCTCGATCGCCTCAGGAACGAATGCCTCCATACCTGCAATGACTTCACGGAATCCAAGAAGCAACTCAAGCCCCTTCCTCTCACCCTTGATCAATGCTTTGTGGACCGCTTTCCCGTCGTACTCGACCGCATCGTCTGCGATCAACGCAAACTTAACGACCCCGCGCCCATCTGCAAGTGTCTTGCATCGAGTCTTTACCGCAGGCGCGAGTGTCAACATATCCGCTTGACTAAACCGATCCGACAACTCAGTATCGTACTTCATCGCCCAAGCGTGCCATGTGCTTGCAAACTCTTCATCGCTTAATGCTGCGATTTCATCGCCGTTGAAACTCAGCAGTTTCACTCGATCAAACTTCGATTGCCCCTTGCTCATCCCACCCATCGTGAAATGCCCCGCAAGGTAATCCATATCAAAGTGCTCAAGATCAGTCCCATCTTCATTCTTCGTTTTCGGGTTCCAACCCAACAACGCAAGATAGTTATTCAACCCACTGGGCAAATATCCCGCACGACGGAAATCTTCAACATCAATCTCAGGGAGTGTTATTTCAAGCACCTTCGCAAGCGCGATCAAATGATCAGAGTCGAGCTGACGAGTCTTATCCTTGAGCCATCTCGAAAACTCCTCATCACTCACTCCATCAATCGGAGACGACTCAATCCCTTGCTCTTTAACTGCTTTCTTCGCCATCTTGTCTTTATCGCGCTTCGACATTTTCGATCCATCTGGATTGAAAATTAAAGGCATATGCCCATACCCAGGGGTCGCAAAACCAATCGCTTCCTGCAACGCAATATGTCTCGGCGTGTTAATCAAATGCTCTTGTCCACGCAACACATGAGTCACACCCATCAATGCATCATCAACAACCACCGCGAGATGATAAGTCGGGAACCCATCGCGCTTGCGAATGATAAAATCATCGAACTCGCTCGGTTCAACCGTCACATCTCCCAGAATCTCATCTTTGACAGTAATCGCTTCATCAGGCATCTTGAGACGAACCACATGCAGCTCTCCTGCGTCCATCCGCGAGATCCGATCTTCGAGCGATACTTCGAGCCCTGCGCGATTGTACTTGTATCCAGTCTTCGCCGCGATTGCTTCTTTTCGCGCCGCATCGAGCTCTTCAGGAGTCTCGAATGCTGGATACGCTTTATCTTCTTCAATCAACTGACGGATGTATTTGTTGTAGAGATCCAATCGCTGCGCCTGAAAGAAAGGCCCAACCCCGCGCGGATCGCCGCCCAGTTTTTCCCCCTCGAACTCAAGCTCAGGTCCTTCATCCCAGTCGATCCCTAACCATGCAAGATCTTCCAAGATCCCACGCATCGAAGACTCTGAGGATCGTGTCTGATCCGTATCTTCAATTCGTAAAACAAACTTCCCATCTTGTCCTTGAGCAAATGCCCAACAGAGCAGCGCCGTCCGCGCTCCTCCGATGTGCAGATGTCCTGTTGGAGATGGTGCGAAACGGGTAATCGAGCCGGATTCAGTGTTGGAAATACTCATAGGACCAGAGTTTAGGACTCAACTTGCGGATATCGAGCGAGTAAGCCTTCTTGTGTGAGTGGATATCTGCAGAAAATACACTGCTTGAGCTTCACTCGTCGTTGCTGAACCCTTCGAAACACGATCCGTGAGACCCAATGCATCGTGACCCAAACCAACCAAAGCAGGACTCCGATCGCTAACCATCCTGCAAGATTGAAACTCAGAAACGACTGTCTATCTATAGGCCCCCATTCCATACTGATAGACCCTTCCCGACGGAGTTCTTTCCACCACCCCGACTGATCTATCAGATCTCGAATCCAATGCGATTCTTCAGTATTCTCAAATGAATAGCTACCTGAGTTAACCAGAATCAAGAAATGCCCAATTGACAACCATTCATGCCGATATGAAAGTTGATCATGACCTGAAACAGGCTCCATGCTTGCCCAAGATTGAGCTAACAACAACTCCGATTCATATCCCTCAGGAACGAGCTGTAAAAGCTCTTGACAAAACGGTATCAACTTCGTCTCGTCCGCTACTAAACGATCCAAATATCCGATCGTGTATGTACCTGATAGATCGCCGGATTGAATGTAAGATTCATGAATATTCTCAGAGTGTGAAACTCCAAAGAAACCAACTACACATGCAAACACAAGCAACACAGTGAACACGCCATATCGTGCGCGTCTCCATTTGATTTTGGAAGCTCCAATCAAGGTAACAACAAATCCAACCAACCATGTCCCAACAAAACACACGCTGATCAACTGGAATATCCCAACCAAGCTCACATTCCACCAACGAACCAAAGCACCGTTCTGATACCCTTTATCTGCGTGTGAAACATCACGATGACTAAGAGTGGGCCAAAAAGTCCATGAATCCTCATCCCACATCGAACCATCCGGACCAAGACCAATCGAGTCTTCGTCACGAAAATCCTTCAACATCACAGTCTCACCCTGAGAGAATAAACTTCCAGCAAACAAAAACTGACGAAATGATGTCTTAGTTCCATATGGTTCATGCCAAACAAACTGGACCCGAGTGATCGAACCTGTTGGATCATCCAAATCTCGATTCAGACGACTTGCTTCGCTTAATTTCTCTGCGACACGCTGGATCGCGTAATCATCTCCGTCAATCGCATCTCGAACATCAAGCGTTGAGATATACGATATTGATTCATCCTTGTCATTCATTATCAAGAGCGGATCAAGCGATGCATTATCCCAAGTTTAAACTTCTCTAGACTCTTCTCCAAAGTTTACCGTGGCTGGAATCTGACCCGTGAAACTCCCTGTCGATGCTGAAAACCCTATCCAACCAAAGCAGACAACCATCCACGCAAGCATTGTGATCACACGAGACCGATGCGTCCAAGGCCGCTCTATATCGCAAAGCACACAAACATCACGACCACACTCAGGACATGTGCTCGTAGTAGTTGTGGAATCATTTACCATATAAATTTTCTTCTTTAATACTCAACAATTCGCCATAGTACTCTATCGCTCTCGATTCGTTCGTGTTTTTTTCTTCCAATTCCTTCCATCTTTGCTAGAATGTATGTCGCATACAGCACACCGCTGCATGCACACAACATCTTGATTGCGGGCACTGCCGCCTCGCGTTGTACATGGGCCGACATTTGCCCGCCGAAAGGAGGCGGCAAGCTATGGCTCTTCAATCCCCGGCGGATATCAGAAACCTCGCACTCGTAGGACAAACAGGTTCAGGAAAAACACTCCTGACCGAACGCCTTCTCTTCTCAACAAACACGATCGACAGAATGGGATCCATCGAAGATGGAACAACATTCTCAGACTGGTCCGAAGAAGAAAAGCATCACAAACATTCACTCAGAACGACCATGCTCCACTTCAATCATGAAGGACATATGGTTAATCTCATCGACGCCCCAGGACTCGCTGACTTTGTAGGCCAAGCAATCTCAGTCTTTCCCGCTGTCGAAACTGTCTGTATTGTCATCGACGCACACAAGGGCATCGAACCCATGACACGCAGAATGATGCGGATCGCAAAAGAACGAAACCTTCCAAGACTCATCATCATCAACAAAATCGATGACGAACTCGCAGATCTAGAAGCGCTCGTTGAATCCATCAGAGAAACCTTCGGCGGAGAATGTCTCCCCATCAATCTCCCTTCCCCAGATCGCACAAGCGTGATCTCAGTCTTCGAAGACGAAGACAAAGGAGACACGCTTTTTTCATCCGAAGAATCCGCTCATCAAGCAATCATCGAACAGATCGTCGAAATGCAAGACGATCTCATGGACAAATACCTCGAAGACGGAGACGAGCACAACATCTCCAAAGAACAACTCCACGATGTCTTCGAAAAAGCACTCAGAGAAGCTCATCTCGTCCCTATCTGTTTCTGCTCTGCAAAGTCCGGCGCAGGGATAGACAAACTCCTCCATGTCTTCGCATCAACACTCCCTTCCCCGCTCGAAGGAAACCCTCGACCATTCCTCAAACGCGACGAAGAAGGCGCCGACGAACACGAGTTCCACGCTGAACCCGACCCATCCAAACCGGTTCTCGCACATGTCTTCAAGTGCACAACAGACCCATTCGTAGGAAAACTCGGAGTCTTCCGCGTCCACCAAGGCACCCTCAAAGCTAAGTCCGAAGTCATCATCGGAGACGCAAAGAAACCGATCAAAATCGGACATCTCCTCAAACGACAAGGCAAAGAGTCACACGAAGTCGACCAACTCGGACCAGGTGACATCGGCGCGATCGGTAAAATCGACGAAGTTCATTTCGACGCAGTACTCCACGAAGGACACGATCTCGACTCTGTCCATCTCAAACCACTCCCACTCCCCAAACCGATGTACGGCCTATCAATCGAACTCAAGAATCACGCCGACGAATCAAAGTTCTCAACCGCGATTCATAAACTCCTCGCAGAAGATCCCTCACTTGTCATCGAGCGAATCGCCGCAACGAAACAAACCGTTATGCGTGGACTCGGAGAACTCCACCTCCGTGTTGTCATCGAAAAATTCAAAGACCAAATGGGTATCGAGCTCAATACCGAACCCCCACGGATCGCCTACAAAGAAACCATTTCTGCAAAAGGCGAAGGCCATCATCGTCACAAGAAACAATCAGGTGGCGCAGGACAGTTCGGAGAAGTCTACCTCCGAGTTGAACCACTCCCCGCTGATCATGATTCAGGTTTCGAGTTTGTCAACGCCACCGTTGGAGGTTCAATCCCAAGACAGTTCATGCCCGCAATCGAGAAAGGGATCCGCAACGCTCTCGAACACGGCGCCGTCGCCGGATATCCAATGGCCGGAATCAAAGTCGAGGTATACGACGGCAAGTTCCACGCCGTTGATTCAAAGGAGATTGCATTCATCACCGCGGGCAAAAAAGCATTCATCGATGCAATCAACAACGCTCGACCTGTCCTCCTCGAACCAATCGTCCATCTCGAGATCACAGTCCCATCAGATAAAATGGGTGACATCGCAGGAGACCTCTCAACCAAACGAGGACAAATCCAAGACACCCAGATGCTCCCAGGAGATCTCTGCACAATCGTTGCACAAGCACCGTTGAGTGAACTTCAAACATTCTCGACAGAACTCAAATCGATCACCGCAGGATCAGGAAGCTACACCATGGAATACTCCCATGATGAAAACACGCCTCCACATATCCAACAAGAAGTTATCGCATCCTTCGATGGACACGCTGACGACGATTGATAAAATCAAACTCAACTCAAGCCTTCAACCCGGATTTCATCCGGGTTTTTTCTTGTGATTGGAATGATTCCAAACACAAAAACCTATAAAAATCCTACAACAGTGCTCCAAATACAAAATGAGTTCAACAATGCCCCCCCTATACTTGGTCAACTCATCCCAAGAATAAGGACACATTTTATGCCGACCGCGACTCTTCCAAAGCACTACACCGATCTTGTCTCACTCCAACGCGAGTCCGGGACACTCACATCAATCGGCGCCCTCATCTCATGGGACCAAGAAACATACATGCCCTCAGGAGGCGCCACTGCTAGAGCAGAACAAACGTCACTCCTTGCAGGGATCATCCACGAACGCAACACTTCCAAGAAGCTAGGCGATCTCATCGCTCAATGCGAAGCAGACTCAGAGCTCAGCGATCAATCAACCCCAGAAGGCGCCAACATCCGTGAGATGCGCCGCGACTACGATCTCGCAACCAAGCTCCCTACAGATCTTGTTAAAAACCTCGCACAAGCTCAATCCGAAGCTCAAGAAGCATGGAAACACGCCCGCGCCAACAACGACTTCCCATCGTTCGTCAACGATCTCACCAAAGTGCTCGATCTCACCCGTGAAAAGGGGGAGTGCTACGGATACGCCGACGACGGCGAAGTCTACGACGCACTCATCAACGAGTATGAACCAGACACAACCGCAAAAGAAATCGAATCAGTCTTCACACCCCTCCGTGATCGACTCAGCGCCTTCATCGCAGAACTCACAGAAAACGGAACCTCACCAAAGACAGACTTCCTTCATCGTTCAATACCAGTTGAAAAACAACACGAGTTCGGACAAGCAATAACCGCCAAGCTCGGATTCGACTACAAAACAGGACGACTTGATACGACCACTCACCCATTCTGCTCAGGGTTTGGACCTGGTGACACCAGAATGACAACTCGATACGAACAAACCAACTTCCCAGACGCAGTTGGTTCAACAATGCACGAGTGCGGCCACGGACTCTACGAACAAGGACTCCCAAAGTCAGGAGACCTCTTTGGAACACCGTTGTCATCTGCAGTCTCACTGGGAATCCATGAATCACAGTCACGCATGTGGGAAAACATGGTCGGCCGAAGCAAACCATTCTGGAACTACGCACTCCCTGTCGCAAACAAGATCTTCGACAACGCGTTCTCTGACATCGATCTCGATACATTCACCAAATCGATGAACACCTGCACACCATCATTCATCCGCGTCGAATCAGATGAAAGCACATACAACCTCCATGTCATGCTCAGATTCGAACTCGAACGAGCAATGATCAACCAGGATCTCGCAATCAAAGATCTCCCCGCCGCTTGGAACGAGAAGTTTAAGAACTTCCTCGGACTCGATGTTCCAAATGACGCTCAAGGATGTCTCCAAGATGTCCACTGGTCCTTCGGACTCGTTGGATACTTCCCTACATACACACTCGGAAATCTCTACGCAGCGCAGATGTGGGAAACCATCAACGAGCAGATCCCCAACCTCGATTCACAAATGGAAAAGGGCGAGTTCTCCTCACTCCTTACCTGGCTCCGAGAGAACATCCACCAACACGGCCGTCGATACACCGCTGCGCAACTCTGCCAAAGAGCAACAGGAAAACCACTCGAAGCAGACCCCCTCATGCGCCACCTCGAACGCAGAGTTAAACCTGCGTATGGTATTTGATACAACTCATGCGCAATGTATTTGATCAATATAGTCAGCCTGAAAACCAGCTTACTCACGCGCTTGTTTGTACTCTAAATGCTGACCGAGAATTACTCGTACCATTTCTTCGTTGGTGTGGATGTTCAGATATTCCGAAAGCAAAACTACTTCACATTACGGAGCAGCAAGTTCCTGGCGAAAGATTGTCAGGGGATGAGAATGAAAAGAAAGGATTGCCAGATGGCTGCGTCTTTACTGATCACGGCTGGGCTTTTCTAATAGAAGCTAAGGTGCAAGCAGGCATCTCCGTCAAACAACTAAATCGGCACATTGCAACTGCAAAACGACATGGTTTTGAAAATCCAAAACTTTTATTACTTAGTGTTGACATGCCACCAAAATCTGTTCCCCTAAACACTACCTGTCGTACATGGAGAGAAGTGTACACATGGTTCAGAAAATTCACTGAATCTAATCAAGCCAAAGTATTCACACAATACATGGAAGTGTTTGAATCACGAATGATTAGAAATAATTATTCTATTAGAGGGACTATCACTATGTTTGATGGCTTTAAATTTGACGAGAATACACCATATACGTACAACGAAGGCAAGAGGCTGATTCGATTAATCGGTGACGATCTACAAAAGAGAAATGATCTTAAAAAAATTGGAATCGATCCTTCGGGAAACCGCAGGACAGCAATTACGGGAAAGAAAGAATCCAGGGTATGGGATTTTGTCCCACTAAAAATTGCGAAGGATTCTTCTTCATTTACAGATTTTCCACATCTGACGATGGTAATCAAACAAGAATACGCCGTCGCTGCAGTTACTATCCCACATGGAGTTAAAGGCGGTTTTCGCACTTCGTTAAACAAACTGGGTCTTGAAGGTTTTCTTGATCTCTTACTAGGAATTGAAGCGGACCTGCGGCCTGTATTAAATCTATCCATTGGCTCAGTTGCCAATGTTTATGCAACCCAGAGAAACTACCCGAGCCAAAGTTCAGATCCAATCATTGACGCCAAACTCGAAGCGGACCTTCAAACCATTGTTCCAGGTAAGAGAAGATCAGCTAAGTATCAGCCGGAATGGGTTGAAGCGATATATAATGTGGTAACAAGAAAAAAATCTAACATCCAACTTGGAATTGAAGTTCGATTCTTATATGGGTGCCCATTGCTGGGTTCACCTAAAGCAACTGAATTGTTTGCAAAATCTTGGATTGCTATGAATCCTTTGGTTCAATTTGCTCTTAAATCAGAGTAGTTTTATAACTCCGCAATCATTGCTCCCGCCAACTTCTCAAAATCCTCAACCGTGTTGTAAAGCTGAGCACTCACCCGCATCACACGCGGATGAACCCCAGGCAAATCCCAGATCGGAACCTGAATCCCATGATTCAGATACAACCGATCCCAGAGCGCCTCTCCCATCACCTCGCCGTGTTCACAAACACCCGGAAGTGGAATCCCCACCATCGTTCCAATCATTGATTCGGGAACAACCTGTTCAATCCCGATTGCATCGCAAACGAGCTTGGCGCCGTACACAACAAGATCATGATTGCGTTGACGCAGTTCATCCCATCCCCCTGGGAGCTGATTCCCCATGTGTTCGATTGAAACCGGAATCACCAGATTCCCTGTGTAATCGTTCGTACCCACATAATCGAAGTCACACAAATACGCCTTGCGATCATTGCGCTGTTCATGCTCTCTACATGACAACACCATGGGTTTAAAACCTCGTTGTCGATTCGGAGATGTATAAATAAATCCCGTCCCTTTGGGAGTTGCTAACCATTTGTGACAACTCGCCGCGTACCAAGTCGGATCAAGCGACCCAATATCCAGATCAATCTGTCCTGGAGTATGTGCCCCATCGACAAAGCTCTCGATCCCTCGCTCCTTCGCCGCCGAAACAATCTCTTCAACAGGCATCACCAACGCAGAAGCGCTCGCAATATGCGAGACCATCACCAACTTTGTCCGATCGTTCATCCCCGCAACAACCGATTCAATCACCTCTTCAACTCTCACATTAGGAAAAGGAATCTTTGCGATCTTGACCTGCGCCCCTGTCGCGCGACAAACCTTCCCAAGCTCATTCATTGTCGCCATGTATTCATGATCCGTGACCAAGATCTCATCACCAGGTGCAAGTTCCAGATTGTTGAGAACTGTTGCAACTGCAAAGGTTCCATTGGACACCAATGCGAGATCCTCGCCCCTGACTTTGACAAACCTCGCGAGCGCTTCGCGTGTGTCATCAGAATAATGTTCTAAATCTGATTTGAAGAACCGAACCGGATCCGCTTCGAGTCGTCTGCGAAGCTCATTCTGCGCCGCTCCAACAACCTCAGGGGTTAATCCATACGATCCGTTATTCAACTGCGTCAACTCCTCCTGCATCGGGAACCGAGCAGGTTCCGAAATCCGATGTGCAACATACGCAAGAATTGGTTCTGGACGAGATGCAGACATCCCAGTAAAAGCAGGCTTGGACGAAATCATTGATTCATTGGGCATAATTAAGCCTATCGGTGCAAAATAGAAAAGTTCCATAATGGATAACACGCGGACCTAAAGATTGTGGATTCGTGTATAGTTTGTGCATGAAGTTATCCCCAAGATTAATCCATGCTGCTCTACTCCTACCGATCCTCTCAACCATCTCCCATGCTCAACCTACTGAGCTATCCAACGCTGACCCCGTTTCTGAGCAAAGCACAACCCCAATCATCGCCCAATCGACCCTCCACACGCTCAACCAGATCACCGCTGAGCAAGATTGGATCGCTCGATCACCCCAGAACCCCCGTTGGCTCATCGATGGATCCGCAATCAAGTTTTCCATGCGCCGACCCGGACTGGTAGGCCGAGACTTCTCAGACCAATACCTCCTCTTCCTCTCAAACCCTGACGCAGAACCCGCGAAAATTACTCCCCAATCACCCGGACCCTACTTCATCAACTCAGGAGATTGGAATACAGATCACACCCTCCGACTCCTCAACAACAACGGCGACCTCTTCATCTACGACGTAATCGCTCAATCAACAACACAACTCACCAAAACCTCCGCCTACGAATCCGCCGCGATGTTCCTCCCAAGCTCACGCTCTGTATTCACCCGATACGCGTTCCGAAGAGATAACAACTGGTTCATCCGCAATCTCGATTCAGGTTGGGAGTTTCAAGCAGCTGATGTCCAATTCAAAGACGAACCCAAAGATCCATCTGAAGCACGCGAAAGTGCCGTTAAAAAACGAACCGAACTTCAAAATCAACAACGAGAACTCTTCGACATCATCAATCTCGAAGACCAACGAAAAGCTCAACGAGAAGATGATCGTCATGCTTGGAGAGATACCGATCCAACAACAGTCCCGGGCCCGTTCTATTTGGGATCCGATCGCCAATCGCAAGGATCATGGTTAAGCCCAAACGCAAGATTCATGCTCGTCGCAACTACTCCAAAGAATCGCTCAAACGACAAACGCGACATCATGCCCAACTACATCAATGAAGATGGATATGTCTCAACGAGATCAGTCCGTGCCAAAGTCGGGCTCCAATCCCAAACTCCTGTTTCATTCCATCTTCTCAATCTCAATACTGAAGAAACCATCGACATCCCATTCGATAACCTCCCCACCATCAAAGACAACCCCCTTGAATGGCTCACCAAACAATCCAAAGACGAATCGATAGACAACTCAAAAAACCTATCTGAAAACCAAGAGAGCAACACTTCAGATCCTGAAGTAGAACCCAAAGCAGAAGCTCTCAAAGATGGAGAACAAGCAGAAGAGACAGATACAAAGGAAATAGACCCAAGACCTGTCTCCTCAATGGGTTCTCGTTGGTCAGATTCCGGCCGCTACGCCGCTTTCATGCTCCGCTCGCACGATAACAAAGATCGCTGGATCGTAATGATTGATACCGATCAAGAATCCCCAACCCCAATCAACGCGCACCATCTCCGCGATGAAGCATGGATCAACTGGGCTTTCAACGAGTTCGGATTCATCCCAAACACAGAAACCCTCTGGTACCTATCCGAAGAATCAGGATACTCCCACCTCTACACATATGACCCAACAACCGAAACCACAACCCAACAAACCGAAGGCAACTTCGAAGTCAGAGACATCACAATCTCAGATGATCCAACAAATACCACAAGCTTTGCATACCTTCGTACAAACCGAACCCATCCAGGGATTCAAGAGCTAGAACAACTCGATCTCAAAACAAACAAACTCGAACCAATCACAACACTCGCAGGATCCGTCAGTTCATACACACTTTCCCCAAACCAAACACAAGCAATCATCTCCTACTCGAATCTCAACCAACCCCCAGAGCTCTACCTCGTTGAACTCCAACCCAACCCGCTCCTTCAAAGCCCTCCTGTCAAACTCACGAACACTGTGACCCAAGAGTTCAAATCTGCAAACTTCCAAACACCTCAAATCGTCGCGGTCCCCTCATCCCATACTGAGCATCCAATCTACACCCGTCTCTATCTTCCAGACGCGAACAAATTCCCTGGCCCCCGCCCTCTCGTCGTCTTCTCACACGGCGCAGGATATCTCCAACATGCAAACTACGAGTGGTCCTACTACTCGCGCGAACACATGTTCCACACTATCCTCACGAACGAAGGATTCATTGTTGTCGCCCCAGACTTCCGCGCAAGCGAAGGGTACGGCCGAGACTGGCGCACCGCGATCTACAGAAAAATGGGATACCCAGAACTCGAAGATTTCAAAGACACAATTGATTACGCAGTAAACAACCACAACGCAGATCCACAAAATGTCGGAATCTACGGCGGATCCTACGGCGGTTTCATGACCCTCATGGCGCTGTTCCTAGAACCAGAAACATACAAAGCAGGCGCCGCACTCAGATCCGTCACCGACTGGCGCCACTACAACCACGGGTACACCGCTAATATCCTCAATACCCCAGAAATCGATCCAGAAGCATTCGATATCTCATCACCAATCAACCACGCCGAAGGTTTACAAGGACATCTCCTCATGCTCCACGGCCTACAAGACAACAATGTCGTCGCACAAGACATCATCCGTCTCAGTCAACGATTGATCGAACTCGAAAAAGAAAACTGGGAACTCGCACTCCATCCAATCGAACCCCACGGCTACCACGAACCATCCTCATGGCTCGATCAGATGCGACGAATCCATAAGTTGTTCAATGTCACACTCAACAACGAATAGATATCAAAATACAAATTTGGAAGATGACACACTTACAAACACCCTTCACCAAACTGGGAAAGAAACTCACTGATATCAAAGAAGTTGAATGTCCCATCACCATTGAGATCCGCCGCGAAATTCATTGCTTGGAACGCCGCTAAAAATGCCGAAACATCGAAGAAGTTGGTAGTGCCATCCCCGTTGAAATCTGCAACACATCCTGCATCGTTGTGATAGAGATACGCCGCACCGCCGTTTCCGACGATCGCATCATCCTCCGCTGCTCCGACAATAACGATTCCATTGGAATCAATTGCAACGCAAGTCCCAAACTCAGTATCTTCAGCTGAATCACTCGGGAGTAACTTTGTGCTCGACTGCATAACCCCCATTGCATCGAGCTCGAACAAATAAGCAGAACCAGAGTCATCCCCGCTCGGTGTGTCCTTCCATGCACCAACTGCAACCAAGAACCCATCATCGTTCGATTGAATATCAACCGAGTGCCCAAACTCATCAGCCGCCGACCCATCGGGCGCTAAGAGTCTTTGAACCTGCGCAGGCGCTGAAGGAATAGTGATATCAAACACATATACCGATCCCGATGCAGGTCCATTATCTCCATCCCCCGGAGCGCTAATCACCGCAAAGTCTCCTGAGATCGCGACCGCAGTTCCGAACTGATCGCCCGAGCCTCCATCGCTCGGGAAGAACCGAGCAACCTCAAGACCAGTCGACCGATCAAACAGATACGCCACCCCTGAGTTTGATCCAAGCTCAGGTTCTCGTCGCGCACCAACCAAGACATGATCACCACAGATTGATACCGAGCTCCCAAAAAGTGAGTTGCTAATAGGAGTCTGAGGATTCAAAATGTGAAGCAAACTACCAGTTGAAACATCAAACAAATACGCTCGCCCTGCATTGGGTCCATTCACACTACTCTGCGTCGCACCAACAACAAATGTTTCCTGATCTATATCAACAGATGACCCAAACCGGTTCCCCCCACTCCCATCCGGTTCAGTCAGTTTGAAAAGCTCCGCCCCAGTATCCACGCGAAACATGTAAATCGCGCCCGCGTTTACACCATTATCCCGATCCTGATCCTTCCCGACAACAACAATCGGAGGCGACGCCAGCATATCAATCCCAACCGAAACCCCAAAGTTCCCGCCCTGTGCATTATCCGATGTAATCAGTTTGAGTAACTCTTCCCCAGACTGCGTATCAAAAAGATACGCAGCCCCTTTGTTCAAACTCGGGTCATCATTCAAACGAGACCCGATGACCACAACCCCCTCGCTCGCAGCCGCCGAAGTACCAAACAAATCACTCTGCGCCAAATCCGCAGGAGTAATCTTCATCGACTCAGTCGTCGGCCCCGCAACCACAACACCTGACGATAAAACAGCAACCGCAATACTCAATACAAGCTTCATGTGTCATCCCAACTATAAGTAATTACCAAATCAAGAACGGATAGATTAAACCCAATGACCAAAACAAACAAGACTTCATTTTGAATCCCTCAAAAGACTACATTCGCCCCAGAACTCTGTCATTCCCCCAAATGCCTTTAGACTTGCACTAGGGAATAAGGCAACAAACCCTTGGCAATTACTACTTGACGATCTAAAAGAAACTACCCAATCTATATATCAAATAGCGCGAATGCACACAATTGCATTATTCTCATATAGAATAATCTGCAATGTCAGGAATCAATATTAAACCTCGACTATTCCTCGGCCACACGATCCGCATTATCGCAGCCATCGCCATCCTCTACACACTCATCACACAGGACGACTATCTCTTCTTCCCTACGCTTCTCGCTACACTATTCGCTGTCGCGTTTGTATGGAGATATCTCGCCGACTCATCCCACAACGCTTTCGGCCGATGGCTCACCCTCTACATCATCTTCTTCTTTTACTTCGCATTTCAAATATATCAACACTCAACAGACACAGTCTTGATCAACATCCATCACCTCGTGCACAAGACAGTACTACTTATTTTTACAATTCTTGTCTTGCTTGCACCAACATACCATTCTGGTTTTATACGCCCACGATCGAAAACAACTAAACAACACACCACACTTAAATAATCTATAAACACTGACCACCCCGGTGCGCAAAATCACAGAACTACCAAACTCCCCACTTGTGCCATTTCAAAATCATGCGACAATTCCCGCATGACCACAACGACACCACAAATCGATTCCGAACCAACCATCTCCAATGATTTTCTCGAAGATTTGATCAATCCTTCGATCACCGCGTTCGATCTGTGCAGCATTTACCAGTTCTCACTGACACAACTCGCCGATCTACTCGAATCAAAACAATACCAATCCGCTGTCGAAGCAATCGAACGAATCTCCCCAGCGCGCAAACACATCATCGAACCAGAAGCGACCGCACTCGCGTTCGCTCGAATCGCAGATCAACTCAAAGATAAACCAGAAACCCCAAACCACGCGGAAACTCAACGAAAATCCGCGAACACAATCATCTCGAATCTCAGCGCCCGATCTCAGACAAAATCGCTTCACCCAAGTACCGATACTGCTCAATCGAGTTATACACCTGCGGCGAAACCCGCACCATCGGCCTCGCCTCCCCGCCATCATGCGTCGGACTCGGTACAATCATCGCTTCGATCTGATGATTCGCAAACAGCGCCTCACGCAATGCCCCAGGTTCCATCCCCGGCGCTGGAACATCAATCGTCGCTAAAGGCCCAAGTAACCCATCAGGAACCCGTTGTTGCGTCCCGAGCATCTCACAAAGCAGATCACGCGACTCAAAGCACAAACGCTGATTGTTCGCCATCAACCCATCAATCCCGCCCTCAACTAAACCTTGAAGAAACTCGATTGAATCCGCGATCGAAAGAACCGGAGTCCGATCATCAGTCCCCATGTAATCAAACGCGTGATTCATCGGAGTTCGCTTGGATTGTGCGCTCGCACCTTGAAGATCCATCGCATCATTCGATAACACCAAAGGCTCAAACCCCTCCTGCAAATCCTTGCGAACATGCAAGAACGCAACACCCTTTGGAGAACACAACCATTTGTGCCCGTTCCCCGTTGTGTACCCAGCGCCCCAAGAATCCACATCCATCGAGACACATCCTGGACCGTGCGCGGCGTCGAGTAATGTCTCTACGCCCATCGCTTTTAGTTCCCGAATCAATCGTTCGACTGGTAACCGAATCGCAGTGGCGCTGGTAATCAAACTCAACAAAGCAATCTTGGTTTTTGATGTCACTTTGGAAAGAATCGCATCAACTATCGAATCTTCACTTATTCC
>JARGPA010000038.1 GCA_029213305.1 Phycisphaerales bacterium | reverse complement strand
TCACAGCTCTACAAGGATCAAGATGTGTGACATGCCATACTGGTCCGCGCTTTACTAATAACACGTTTCGAAATGTTGGACTCCGTCCACCGTTCGAAGATCAAGGTAGATTTGAAGTCACAGGAAACAACGGAGATAGAGGCCGATTCAAGGTTCCTACTCTTCGAAATGTTTCACTCAGAAATCGGTTTATGCACAACGGGCAACTCTCAACAATCGAGGATGTGTTCGATTTCTATGCTCGACGAAACGGACAACAATCATTTCCACAAAACCGGGATCCAGTTCTCAATACACCGATTGCGTTTCCTCCAAATGTGCAGAACAACATCGAAAACTTTTTGATCAACGGGTTAACCGATCCTCGCGTAGCAAACGAAGAATTCCCCTTTGATCGTCCAATGCTTTTGAGTGAACAAACTCTTGATAATCCTCAACTCATCAGTTCAGGAATTGCAGGAAGTGGAGGATCAACTCCTCAGATGATCGCACTCTCGCCTCCAAATATCGGGAACAGTGATTTCAAAGTTGGGATTGATAACTCACTCGGAGGCTCACAAGCATGGCTCGTAATTTCGCAAAGCCCTCCAACGAACGGATTGTTACCTGACGATGAAGTTGTAGGCCCGATCACACTCGAAGGCGTTGGACCAAGTGAAGGATACGGAACGATGCATTACCCGATCCCGGATATTGTCTCACTAGATGGTCAAATCTGGTACATGCAATGGATCGTGTCCGATGCTCAAGCTCCAGGTGGTATCGCAGCTTCAGAAGTTGCTCAACTCGCACTCTTCTGTACAATGCACGGGACATGCCGAGATAACTGCCCTGCGGATCTTACAAACGATGGTAATCTCAACTTCTTTGATGTTTCAGCGTTCTTAACCGCGTTCTCAAGCAATGATGTAGCCGCAGACTTCGACGGAAATGGCAACTTCAACTTCTTCGATGTCTCTGCTTTCCTCACAGCTTTCAGTGCGGGTTGCCCATAACACACTCGCATTGCGAAAATCATGTCGATATAAAAAGAGCCCGAAGAGATAAACTCTTCGGGCTCTTTCAGTTTTACGAATCGCTTACGGGCAACCAATACTAAACAAGTTCAGGTATTCAGACACATCAAAGAAGTTAAGAGATCCATCTCCATTGAAATCTGCTGCGAGATCACCTTCTGAGAAAGTGCTCAAAAATATTGATACGTCAAAGAAGTTCAATGATCCATCATCATTCATATCAGCAAGGCAAGGCGGAGTCATATTAATGATGTAACCAATCGGAGATCCATCAAAGGTACTCGCGCCAATCCCTGCGATGACATTTCCATCTGCGGAGATAGATGTGACATCGAGAATGTTGAGATTGCTTGGAATAACTACGCCACGATCAGTGAGCCAATCTTCAATTTCTTCCATTCCAGAATCTTCAGTCCAGATAAACCCTGATACATTGAAGTTGTTGTATTCATTGTAACCAACAATGATTGATCCATCGGGAGTCATACTTCTTACTAGCGCTGTATTTGTTGTCCCTGGAAGTGCACCGAGGATGGTTTCTTCCCATCCGCTTACACCTCTGTGCCAGACTGTTGCTTCGCCTCGCATAAATGTTTCGTTGAATGTATATCCACCGATGATGTTGCCATCAGGGGTCACATAATCCGCTTGAGCCCAACCTTCGTTTGTGTTGAGATGAGTGAGTGTCCCATTCTCCCAAACTGTCGGGCTCCAGTATCCAAATGATGCAGAAGTGTCCCACCCGACGACGACGGATCCGTCGAAGTTTGCATGATTCGCTCGACTGTCTCTCATTGATGAACCGAGATCGACAATAACTCCAGCCGCGTCAGAGAATGACGCATGCGCAGAACCATCTCCGTTTGGACCGCCATGGCCTGGGCGCCAGTAGAGCCCAACAACATGCTCGCCGTTACCAGAGAGTCCCCATGCAGAACCATACGCATTGTCCAACAACCCGCCGTCCGCCGGCGGTGGAGGCATCAAATCTTCCCATCCCACTCCTTCAGTCCAAATACCTTGCGTCGCAAACAAACCGTTTGCAGTTGTAATAGTCGCGCTGATCCGTGTTCCATCGTCAGAGATATCTGGAGAACCCGCGCCAATTCCCAACGAACTGGTACCTCGTCCCAATGGAACAATGCCAGTAGCTTTGGTCCAACGCACAGCGTCAAAGTTTTGATCGTTCCCAACAATCACTGATCCGTCACTCGACATGTCGAGTGGGTACATCCCAGGATAGAGATCAAACTGAACATCTTGTGCGATCGCGCTTCCAGCAATCGTTGACAATATAAGCAAAGCAGTTGGGTATTTCATAGTGGTACTCCAGTTCAGTGATGTTGAATCTACTGAACGCTTCATTGTTGAATGAGTGTTTTACTGTAAAGTCTGTGAAAATGAGCAGCATCACATTTCTATGATGAGCTCAGTTTGTAGATAGTTATCGACGGCGACGGGCACCGAAAATCCCACCCAATCCGAGGAGTGCAACGCCACTCGGTGATGGAACCGCGTTCCATGAAAGATTGTCTACATATGTTGTTGGATTAAACCCAAAGGTCACGATCCGGACTTCATCAAATACCATTCCACCTGAAGTGGAGATGTCGATCCAGCTGTCGCCAAATCCGCCCCATGCTGGTCCGAATGAGAAGTTTGCAACTTCAGCACCGTTATCAAATGCGACAACGATTCCGCCACCACCCATTGGGCTCGGTGGCCCTGATGGATCCCAGACTTGACCGCTGAATGCTGTAAGATCAGAATCGAATGTCATGAAGACGCCGAAGAATCCTGTAAAGGAGTTCGTGTCGCCGGCCATTCCCCATCCACCGGTTTCAGCATCGAAGTTACCAATGCGTTGATTGCCGTCACCTGAAGCTAGACTTGAGAGTCCGATGCCCGCAAATAGATTGTCAGCCAAACCATTCCCGACAGGTCCACCTGCTTCGTCAAAGTTCAATGTAGTGCCATAAGTAGTACCGCTTGCGCCTTGAGTTATAGTGACGTCTGCGTTTGCAAAGCTTGCTGTAAGGATCACGGCTGCGGCCGACGCTTCGATTGTCCAGTTTCTCTTTGTTGTTCTCATAGCTCTCTTCCTTTTATATGTTGTATCCGGCTGAGTGATGTTTCAGCTCCTGAGTCTTGTCCACAATCACAAGGTAGTGAGTTTTCAGACGTTGTCAAGTGTCTCCGGAGACAATTCTGAAAACAATTGCAAAATTGTTTCTGCGAGATCTGGAAAATCCGCTATACTTACAAACAGAGAGAAGGAGTCTTTCAGAATGCCGTACGCTACGAACAAAACCAAAGTAAACACTTGTGAAGTAGCCCCTCAGCGATTTGAGGAGCACTATATGAGTGCGGTGCAACATCTCCGTGGGGCATTGATTGAGGCGTACCAAGCTGTAGGAGTCGATTCCGAAAGCCCAAGAGAGGCTGCAAGAACACTCGGTATCGATAAAAACTTAACCTGGAAGCTCGGCCGGATTATCAATGAAGATGCGATTGAAAGAGTTGCATCGAGCATTCCTGGCGCAAGCGCAGTTCAAAAAGTGGTTGACGCCTTCTCGCGTGCGAATCTCAACCCTGATTTAGTGACCAGAGTGAGTGATGCATTTCAAGAGTTCGATGAAATGGTTGAAATCCATACTGGAGATCGTGAAGCGCTCGGATTGCTGCTCGACTCCATGGCCTTCTCAGGCGCAGATCGACTTGTCAAAAGCCGCAAGCTTGCATTTAAAGGCAACAGCGGAATTTGGGGTGCCCAATCCCGTGTTCGAATGAACACTTCTTTTATCGCACCAAATAAGAAGAACCCCGCGTTTCTCGACTATGCCCAAATCGGTGGATATATGGATTTGCAAAGGCTCCGAGTAAATGGCGCTTGGCCTCTCTTTCGAATGCGATACTTCAACGATGATGGAAGCGATGTTGCAAACCGAATGTCATCACTCGTCGAAGATTTCGATCCAGAAACTCCGCATCTCCTAAATGATTTTGCGTCAGGTACAACCCCTCAAATCGAGACGAAGGATATCTCTTCAGGCCTTGTCTATGAACTCTCAGAAGGACCAGTTGGACGCACAGGACTTTGCAGCTTGTTCTATGGATACTCAGACGAAGCATCTTTGAGTCGTTATCGAGACGAACACAACCTGCTCGGAGAAGTACTCTGTCTGATCAACTTGCCAATCGAGACTCTTTTAATGGATCTCATCGTTCATCGAGATGTTGCAGAGAAAATTGACCCAGAAGCAATAGTTTACGGCCGAGCATTCGGCGGCCTCAATGATCACGAACGCCGAGACAAAAGACTTGAACTCCCAATGAGCGAATCGCTCAAATATCTCGGCGCAAATCCAAGTTTCGCCACGCCGCACATCCCGAGATACAACGAGTTAACATCACTCGTGTTCGATCGATGCGGATTTGATAGCTCAGA
>JARGPA010000026.1 GCA_029213305.1 Phycisphaerales bacterium | reverse complement strand
ATTGAATGAGCTCTTTCAAGACTTTTGATAGCATCACTCGGGTTACCCATTTGGTTCAAAGTAATCCCACGAGCAACCAAAGCTCTAATGTAAGAAATTGTGTTTTCATCTCCGACTTCAATGAATCGGTTGTAGTAATTCAATGCTTCATCTGATTCTCTGCGTTGAGTCTTAATCAGAGCCATGCAAATCAGATACTCAGGATTTTTTATTGCTTCTACTCGAACATCATCGAACAAAGCATGCATGGTGCTTTCTGCGGAATCCAATTTTGAGTTGTTAATTAGTGAGTTAACAAGTACGACACCCGCACTTTCAGTCTTTGGATGATTTCTGCCATAGAGTTCAAAGTACAAGTCAAAGGCGTGTTGAGAATGAGGCAGTCCAAGGTCCTCGCGATCTAATCGCGTATAGCTTTGCCCAATAACAAATCGAACATCCGCATGAGCAATCTGCTCATCTCGACTGTCGCCTACTTCGATTCCAACAATTTGATCGCTCGCATAATTCAACACCCCAAGCCCATCCGAGGCTGGACCAACTTCATGCGATGGAGTAATCGATGTCAAAAGATTCGAATACATCTCTAGCGTCTTGGTATTTGCAGCAATCAATCCTCGTCCGCGTTCAATTGTCGAACCAATAACTGCCGCACCAGAAAGTAAAAGGACTGCAGATACAACTCCTATCGATACTGGAATTCTATTTCGTTTAACAAACCTACTGAATAGGTACCCATTGGTGTGTGTCCTCGCTTGAATGGGCAAACCTCGTCGATCATCACGAATATCGCTTACGATTTCTTGGACACTGGAATATCTTGCATTCAGATCACTTGATGTTGCTTTCCTTAAGATGACTCCGATCGAATCTGGGAGTGTTGAATCAATTCCTGAATCAAAAAGTTTACCCGAAGATACTCGCTCTAGGCTTTCTCCGATTGACATTCGATCAAGAGGATGTGAATTCTTAAGCATCGTGTAGAGGATGACACCGAGTGCGTAAACATCTTGACGAATATCGGTTGGAGCACGATCCTCTTTCAGCATTTCAGGTGCAAGAAAATGTAAGTCTCCAGATAGTCCGCTCTGCGTCATTGTGTACGAACTCATTCCCCCTTCTACTCTTTTCGCAATCCCAAAATCAAGAATACAGGGTGAACCATCTGGTCGAACTAATATATTCGCGGGTCGTAGATCTCTATGGATAACGCCTCGACCGTGCGCATGAATCACTGCATTGCAAATCTTCAAAAACAGCACGACTTTACTATGATCATCGTTGGCAGGATCTAAACACCAACGATCAAGTGAAATTCCATCTACCCAAGGTGTGATTACCCAAACAGAATCATCCTCATTCTCAATCGCAAGTATCGAGAGAATGTATTGATGATTTAATAACGCTGCGAGTTCTGCACCTCGGACTAAACTTGATTGAATATTATTCTCAGAATCGTATGATCGTTTGATTGCAACTGGGGTTTCATCGCGGCTGTCGACCCCTTTGTAAACAACACCTTGACCACCACGAGCGACTTCTTGATGAATTTCGTATACACCGATCTTCACTGCTTGATCCGTGGTGTATGCACGAACCCGCTCAAAGAAATGATCACTCGATCTCTCATCCATACTTAAATCTCTCCAGGATCTAGCATAAACTCTTTGCACGCAGATTCGATGCGTGTTTTTAAACGATCTCTCGTTTTATATACTGCATCACGAGTGAGCCCTGTGAGTTCTGCGATTGTTGCTGGAGGCACATCCCTAAGAGTCAAGGATAAAATTCTCTTTGAGCTTCCTGTTACTGATTCTTCAACGCTTTTGATCGCGAGCCGGACCGCTTCTTGTTTCCAGACTTGATTCCATTCCTCTTCTGAGTAGTCAATTTCGCTTTGGATTTCTGTTGCTTCTGACACTGTACGGATTACCACCGATGCAACACTTCGAGTCACTCGAAACAAATACGAACGAAATGTTCCAACTGCTGGATCATATCGATCTGCAAATCCATGCTCAGTTATTCTTAGAAACACCTCTTGTGCGACATCTTCAGCATCGGTTATCCTCATACCGCGTTTGACACAATAAGAACGCACCATCGGCGCGTATCGTCTCTCAAAGCTCTTCCAAGCTTCATAATTCGCGGGGTTGCGGATCGCTTCGATCAACGCAGGATCAGTTCGCACATTATTGTTGGGGATATCATTGAGCACCTTCGGATGTGAAAGTTTCTCAGAGTGCTGATTCGAAGATTCATCGCCCATAATACTGTTGTCCCCAGAACCAATGTACAACAATACGCAGCCTATCACCTCTAAGGTCCATGATTTTGAACCAATCTTGATTGCTCAACCCTGTGCAACTACAGAACATCATCCATATATTGAAACTGAACGCGACGAATGATATATATTGAATCAAATTTGCATCAGATTAGATTGAATTAGACTCGCTTTGGATACGCAATTTCACCTACAACCGGATCAACCCCAAACGAATTCAATAAAAACTACGACCGCCCGATCTGCTGATGCATACCGGGCGGTCGTTTGTATAACTCTATAAGAGTACAAGTTTTTCATTAGAACTTGTACACTGCTTGAAAATAGAAGAAATCAATATCTTCATCTGAACCAGTATCAGTGAAGTAATCTCCTGCAAAGAAGTGTGAGTATCCACCTTGAAGTGTCAGATGACGATCAACAGAGTACTTAACTGTCAGATCAATTTCTTGACCTACTGAATCAGATGCACCTGCTGCTGTTGGACGAAGTACTCCCCCACCTGCGTTGTAGACAGAATCTGAATCCTCGGTTCGAGTGAAACTATGGAAGTCTGCTTTTACAAGCACTTTCTTGTGTGGCTTGAACGAAACGCCAGCGGAGATATCGGTGATGTTCTGTCGGCCGATCAAATCCATAAACCCGTTGTATGCATGTCCAAGTGGAAACAGTTGATTGAATGTTTCAACATTTCCATCTCCGGGTGAATCATCACCCGAGGATACATCAAGCCCGATGTACATGGTGGGTTTCCACTCCGAGTCAGCAAATGCGTAAGTTAACTGGGTCGCAAACATATAAGCGCTCACATCAGCAGTTCCAACTTCGCCAAACTGGTATGCACCTTCGACATCGTAACCAAATGATGAGTCTCCGATTTTCCCAAAGAGTCGGGCACCCACAGTATGTCGTTCTTCAATACCACTTGTGCCATTGAATGTTACTGAGCCATCTGTTTCGATCCCAAGATAGTAAATATCCACCCCAACGGAATTGTCTTTACCAAACTTACCAGTTGCATAGACACCCCAGAAATCTGGACCTGCGAGCCAATCATTGAATGCGTACTTCTTAACCGGAGTAAATCGTGTGTAGAAACCATCAATGCGCCAGCCATGAGTTTCAACGATTGCTCTTGCACCATCCCATGAGCGTTGAGAGTTTGACCAAGGGAGGGGTGAAACCAGTCTTTGTTTGCCAAAGAGTAATCCTTGTCGTCCTACTCGTAGAGTAACGGTTGTGTCATCATCTCCAACTGGGATCTTAAAATCAGCAAATGCGTTTTGTAGATCGAGAGAATCAACATCGAGTCCGCGTCGGCCACCTGGAAGATCACGATCACTTGCAAAGGCACTTTCACCTTCAACGAACACTCGTACATTCTCACCAAAGTGCCAATCGGTATAAACTTGTAGTCGACCAAGTCCGAATGTTTCATCCGCGGTAGATGCACTTGAGAATCCAAATGACTCCCAACCTTCGCCGCGGAATCTGAGTTCTCCTCCGACACCGACCCAGATTGAACCGTCATCATTGAGATTCATGTGTTTGATACGATCCCAATAGTCATCACCTTTCTCATGATCGAAATCTGACCAATCCTCTTGAAATCGAAGAGTCTGAAACTTTGGATATGTAACTGTCTCCGTTTCAGGTTCTTCTGTCGCGATTGCAACGGGACAAATCATGAGCATTTCAGCCCCTATTGCAGCTGCAAGTAAATGACGATGTTTACTCAAACTCACTATCCGTTTCATTCCAAACTCCTATTTTATTTTGGATTACCGTATATTCGCTTTGTTAAGTTGACACATGCTCATATGACCCGGAATGGTACGAGGCAACTAGATTCAAAATTAACCATTGATAACATCGGCCACTTTCACTTGGTACTTACTGTTGCTGCGACGATCTTTATTCGGTTTCTGAGGACGCCGTAAGAAACAAATTCCGATGAATATTGCTTCTGCAATTGCCCAAAGTAGAACCCATAGCTCACCACCCGATCCAAATCCATATGAATGAAGTCCTGAAGCCATGACATAGTTAACGCCATAGAAAGTCCAAACAATTGCAAGGAATCCAACAACTGCAGCAACAGCAAGTCCAAAGTCACGAATCCAACCAACATGTCGAGCATGAAGCATAGTAAAATATGTGATGATGGAAATCAGCGACCAAGTTTCTTTCGGATCCCAACCCCAGAATCGACCCCATGAATCTGCTGCCCATACACCTCCGAGGATTGTCCCCGCGGTGAGCATGATTACACCGACTTGCATAACTCGATAGACCTGTACAATGACACGATTGTTTCGAGCGGATTGACGCCGAAGTAGAACATCTCGCACCAAGTAGATATGCGCTAAGACCGCTGCGAGAAGGAGCGCCCCATACGAACCCACGATAGTGAGCACATGAATAATGAGCCAATAGTTGGATCTAAGCACTGCAGGGAGTGCGTTCGTTTGATCTTCGATTGGAACGAGCATCGCAAAGAATATCGCAAGCACTGATGCTCCAAGTCCTCCAACGAGATACCAACTCTTTGGAGATACTGCTTGACCAATAAGTCCGAACAGGATTGCAACGATACCCATCCACAAGAGAGCTTCATAAGTATTTGAAACCGGTGCTCTCCCAAGAATCGAAACTCTTAACCAAAGCCCAAGCCCTTGCTCAGCCATCGCCCATAGGATCGCAACTCCTATGAATACAGTGAGGATTTTGGAGCGAGTTAACCATCTGCCGCACACAAGAACCATCGCAAGTAGAGTCGCGATTGCTGCTTTCTTCCAAGGGTTATGGCTATTGTAAAACAACTCGTAACTAATTTTTGATTGTTCGATTCCGACAGGCGTTCCTAGAGCTGATAGGGTATCTGTCAAGTCCTGAGTTGCAACGACTAGATCTCCATCATTGAGATATGCTTCTTGGAGCTTAACAAGAGCTTCTTGAACAGATTCTGTACCATGTGAAGCGACCTCTATACCCACTGGTTCGAGAGTTTCGCTTTCGTCCATCGGAGACATTGCGATCCCTTGACCAGTGACAAAGAATACAAGTCCAGACATCCGTTTTTGAGTATCGCTTGCCGCTCGTTCTTGTTGCGTACCTCGGTACTTTGTATTGCGTTGTTTTTTAAGTTGAAACTCAGAACCAATCTCTTGTAGTTTCGTGTTAAGCATCAACTCAGATGGTGCGAAGAACTTTCGATCCGGATCTAAACCAATCTCTTTCTTCAATGGTTTGTTTTCAACTGGAATTAACTCTTCACGGAACATTTCCTTTGGTTTGAATAATAAATCACAGAATAAATCAATGTGATCACGGCCTGCAAATCCAACTGGACCTTTGTCTTCAGCCCACCTTGTTCGCCCTGTGAGATCGACTGCGACGCGTCTTGCGAGCGTGTCCATTGGCATGTTTCGCCCTCGATCCTGAACCGGAATCTGAGCAAACAACGACTTCCAGTCTTGTTGTGTCTCTTCCGCTCTTGCTACTTGGTTTGGAATCAGGATCACGAACAATGTGATCATTGTTATGAGTAGCTGCATCGATTATTCTCCTCGATTTTTTCGCTTCAAAGACCTTTGGCATTCCTGGATGCCCATAGGAATACGCCTTTGAGTAATACATCACTAAAATCCCAGTGCAAAGCAATACACATCCGATATACATCGGAATAAGCCCAGGATCCTTTGCGACTTGGAAAATGGAAACATCTTCGCCGACAAATCCAGCTTGATAAATTTTCCATCCTTTATGTTCTAACGGATTGTTCATCCAGATCGTCTGTTCGTGTGAATTCCCTGATTCATCGATAAACACAACATCTGATTCGTAAGCCATTGCCATTTCTGAACCTGGATAATCTCGTTTTCTAAACTCAATGAGCTCAACTGAGAACGGAACAGGACTTGTAGAAGGCGCAAATGAGATCCCCATCAACTCATCATCAATTTGAATCATGGACCTTTGTCCCCAAACGAGTGTCATGACATCATGATCATGATCCGCATGATCACCAACGACACGGACACGAGCTACGGGTTGATTCTCAGCCGCTTGTGCAGCTTCTATTAGCTTGGATGTGCCTCTCGCATTTGTGTATGCATGAACAACTTGACACTTTTCCCCAGCAACATCAAATGTCCAAGGTCCATCACCTGATAACACAACTGATACTTCTGGCTCATTAGGAATACGGATTGTTGCCATTGTGTGAACATCATCTCTTGTAAAGACAACAAGTGGATGATTGATTGACTCACCTGTGAACTCGAGCACATATTCTGAGAATGTGTTTCCTTGAATCTGATTCTTGTTAATGGATTCTCGAAAATTGTCGAACGCAGCATGGCGTTCGCGTGATCCATCAACATGAGCAAGCATCACTTGAACTGCTGGATTGTCGCGATCTGAACTTCCTTCTTCTAATCCGTCAGACCCAACAATCGCGTGTTCAAACAGAGACAAGTTCTCTATTTCCCAACCCTCACCTAATGCGATAGATTCATCATCAAGCTCAACGATCATACCTGATTTACTATGGCGTAATACAGCTCGCACTGCTTCACCAACTGTTGGCGGAACCCATTGTTCACCTTGGGGCAAAACACGCACTTCAACTCCATGAAGCATTGGAGCTTGTTCTCCTGGCCGAAGTTGCCCGACCCAATGACCTTCATCACCTATTCCAAAGTTGATCTCTACTGCATGGAGTTGGTTAAGCCCATCATTTTGAACAACCATCTCTTCTGTGGAGTTTTCCCAAAGCTCAACGATTTCAAACTGAATATCATTAACTCGAACAAGCCCGGGCATGTCTACAACGGATGACCCTATTGGTGTGAACTCACCGTTCTCATGAGTGAGAAGTTGTAGTTCGTTATTCCCAAGTCTGAGTGAGTTAGTACTCATGCCCTCTTTCAAAGCCATCTCACCTTCAACATTTGTGAAAAAAGTAACAAAGCCGGAGATGATAATCGTGATCAAAGAAGCATGAACAATGATAAAACCCGAATGCTTTTTACGCCATGGATACCGTGTTACCACTGCGAGGACGAGTGTTTGGCAGATCAGTATCATGAGTAAGATAAACCACCATGAGCCGTAGACAACCGCTCCTGCTTGACGAGCACTAATCGTAGATTCGATCCATGTGCCATAAACCAGTGATGCAGCAGTCAAAACCAAGATGGGTATAGCAAACTTAATTGATCCCAAATAGAGAACAACTCTCCCAATTCTCGAACGATGCCAATCTTGTTTCGGATTCATGAACAGCCTCCACTGCATCCTTGATCCCCAGGTGCGCCCGGGATTGAGTCTGCAAGTTCGCATATTGCTTTGTAGTAGGTATCAGCATCAAGACCAAGTAGCGTTGCACCAAAGTGCTCTGCATCCTCAGCCGAGACGATCTCGCCGTAATTGATAGTCGGAATGTGATACGCAATGAGCAACGGCCAGGCTTCTGGCTGTTGCTCGTAGTACGGATGGATACAGATGCAAAAACCAGCTGAAGGGTGATCCCCAAGAGTGATCGGCATGGCAAACTCACCCGGCTCAAGCATTTCATCGTCGAAACGAAGAGTCACGGGGTATCGAACAAATGCGGGATCATCGAGCATCTTGATGATCGCATCAGCATCGATGTACATGCCATGGCGAAGCCTCGCATCCATCGCCTTATCACCAAGGTGATCCTTGAGTGCAACGCGTGCATCTTGTTCAGTTAAGTTTCGTGCCATTTGATTCTGTGTCCTATATCTATTTAGCGAATAGGTTTCCCCATTCAAGAATCAACTCAATCCTTGTAACGAGCTTTGAACTCTTCAGCAGCTCGTTTCCGCTGAGACGCTTCATCGTCGTCCATTTTCCCCAAGAACCATTTGTGATTGTCTGAGTTAAGGACTTCTTCGATTTTGGCATCAAGGGCCTTTGCAGCCTCGACTTTTTCAGCGTCATCAGAATGCAAACCTTTTTCAACAAGCTCACGGAGCTCAGGAATGTATTCTGAATAGAAGTTTCTCGCGATCTCGTATGTACCGTGCCAATGGGTATAGTCTGGCGCCATCATTGAAGCACCGTGTCTTGCTCGACGGCCTTCGTGATGCCAAAGTTCGAACCATGTGAAGTCGATTTTGTTTGCAAACGGAACCGGGCTCTTAAGCGGCCCCGCAAGATCGTAAAGTGCTTTACCAGGAATCGCAAACTTAGTATTGTACAGTTCAATCAGTGCGTCATATTGCACATAGAAGTTGTCAACCCACTGGTTCTGATGACAACTAATACACACATCTTTCATATTGTCTCGGCGGACTTGCCATGGAACATTCTGACCTGGAAGGTCCATCTTTGCATCAGAAACTTCAGGTCTGACAGAGATCGCAGGACGATTGTTCCAACTGATTCGCATACCAATATCATGGGTAACTGCCTGATCCTTAGTTGCAGACATATGGCAAGTCGCACAGGTTGGTGCTGCCCAATAGTCTTCCCCAACAATCCATTTCTCATTATCAAGATTCATTTCATCTTCCTTTGAGAAGAACTGAATACCATGTTTGGATTCTTCGTAAATCTCTTTTTGAGGATGATCTGGACCTAGATGGCATTTACCACAAGTGTCGGGATGACGAGCTTGGGCAACGGAAAAATCATGACGAGTATGACATGCATTACATGAACCTTCGGTACCGTCTGGGTTTAATCGACCGATCCCTGAATTCGGGTATGTCGCTGGGTCGAGCTTGCCACCTGGGAGTACTTTGACTTCCGAACCGTGACACTGCCAACAGCCGTTTACAGCAGCAGCTGACACACCTTGTGAGAACGCTTGAGTATGCATACCCTTGTTGCCTTCAACAACCTCTGCAAGCACATTGTCTAACGACCCAAGGATTCGACCAGCTTTAGAGTGATGGGAACCTGCAAACTCTTCTACTTCCTTTGAATGACAACGTGCGCAGTCTTTTGGAGTCACAAGAATCGCGATCGTTGAACCTTCGTGCTTGAATGCGTCAACATCATCTTGGTTTGCTTGGTGACACTCATAGCACCCCACATTTCCGCGGTAATGCTTGCTAGAACCCCACTGCTGATACAAGCCAGGATTGAGTTTTTGATGACATTCCAAACACTCTTTCGATTTGTTAGACATTTCGGCTGGAGCAAAGATTTGCCCCATTGCTGACGAAGCGAGGGCACAAATACCCACCAACATCAGAACCTGTTTACGTCTCATGACCATCTCCTTTTTTACTGCGATACATTCGCATTCACAACTGAACTTTTTAATTCCTGATCCGATTTGATCTCTGCTGTATGAACTTTGTCAATGCGAAGTTCCCCATACAGAACAGGGATGGTTACCCGAACCAGAATTGTATAAACCAAGAAACCAAACGCCCAAATTCCAATACACACAAGAACCTCATTGAGAGTCGGGCGATACTCAACAATCTCACCTATTGGGGAAGGGATAAACGCGGGCACAATCAGACCCATCCCTTTCTCTATCCAAATTCCAATAATCAAAAGCACGCAGGATAAATTCAGAATTCGTCTCTGCTTAGATGCTGGAGTGAGCAGGAATACAAGAGCAACTGTGTTGAACACAATCGCAGTCCAAATCCAAGGCACTAATCCGTGATATCCATGGAGCCCAAAGAACAAGTACTTCGCAGATACAGAGTGAGAACTTCCAGTATAAAACTCTGTGAATACTTCTGACACAAGCAAGAACATATTGATTCCCAATGCAACTGTGATGATCCCTTTCAATGTAGAGATCGCTTTATCTGCGACTGGATACCCAGTGAATGATTTAATCACTTGCAAAGTCAGAATGATCAACGCAGGACCTGCAGCAAAAGCAGATGCAAGGAATCGAGGCGCAATCACAGCACTGTTCCAGAATGGACGAGCTCCAAGACCTGAATACAGAAACGCAGTAACAGTATGGATACTAATTGCCCAAGCGATCGCAATGAAAACGAAGGGAATATAAAACTTCTTAGTTGGTTTTCGACCGTTATATGCACACCATATCAGGTATCCACATATATGCAGATTGAGAAGCAAATACCCGTTGAGTGCGATCACATCCCATGTCAGTATTGAGATCGGGAAGTTAAATCGAAGCAACATATGATGGAAACGATCCGGGCGCCCAAGATCAACCATAATGAACATAAGACACATGACAATTGCGACAACTGCGAGGAGCTCTCCAAAAATGACCAAGTTGTGCAGATCTTTGTTTTTATAGATGTAGACAGGAATAACAAGCATCACTGCAGCAGCGGCAACGCCCACAAGATAAGTGAAGTTTGCAATATACAATCCCCATGACACTTGATCTGTCATACCAGTGGTGACGAGTCCTTGCACAAATTGCTTCGCGTACGCATTGAGTCCAATGAGTGATATCACTGTGAGTGCAAACATCCATAGGTGATAACGCCAATTGCCGACGAAGCTCAACCGAAAACATCGATAGAGGAAGTGGAAGTAATCACGAACAAGAGTCATGAGTGAGCCTCCATCCCCGCTCTGGTAGGCACTCGTTCATTAATTGGATCTCGTTCATCGAAGTAGTAAAAGAATCTTGGGAGAGTGCCAACTTCTTGTTTAAGCACGAACACACGCTTTGTTTCGAGTACTTTCCGAACCTCTGAGTTAGGATCGAGAATATTGCCAAACTTTCTTGCGCCAGTTGGGCAGACTTCTAAACATGCCGGCATTTTTCCCTCACGAGTTCGATGCAGACAGAAATGACATTTTTCCATCACACCTTTATGTCGAGGCCGATTCGAAAGATAACCCATATCGGTGTTCAATTTTTCTTTCGGTATTGAAGGCTTTGCAAAGTTAAATCTTCGCGCCCAGTAAGGACATGCTGCTTCGCAATAACGACAACCGATACACCAGTCGTAGTCAATAACTGTGATTCCATCTGGTTCTTGCCAAGTTGCTTCGACGGGGCAAACTTTCACACAAGGAGGGTTTGCACACTGATGACATTGAATAGGCATGTAGTAGTGATCATCCGAAGGCACAGTCGCATGATCGTAATGATGATTCCCTTGTTCAATGTCAATAGTCCCGCGAGGCATTTCAAGCACTCGGATGTATTGGATTTCTGGATCTCGAGATTGGTTGTTTTCATCAACGCACGCGTGTACACACTTTCGACATCCAATACATCGTGTTAAGTTGAGTGCATATACAAACTCAACTCCATCCATCGGTTTGATATCACGAATTTCAGGACGAACTTCATAGCGTTTCTCGACTTCCTTAGATATCCGTTCGAGCGCAGATGCCATGTCCTTCCCGTCCATCTCTTTATAATGCTTTTGGAGAAACTTCTGAACGGAGAAATCATCCGTGTCACCCAACTCTCGCAGCGGGCTCAATGACGCAGCGATCGCGGCGACAGCTCCAGTTGCTGCTGTACCACGGCGGAGGAAACTGCGCCGAGTGAGGCCCGGGCGCATTTCATAACGCTTTTCTGAGGAACAACCGCAGCCTGCACTTTTCGCAGACTCTTGACGACCATTCTTACCAAGTACAGGCAACTTCATGGGTGGTCCCCCTCATCGAGTTGTTCATGATCTTTATTCGCGTGTTCTTCTAACAGACGCCAGCGTTGAAGTGGATTCTTTTCATCAATTGAATCGTGGCCTCCATGTTGATCTCCCATGCGCAAAGTGTTTGGTCCTGGTAATGGAGCCATCCCTTTGTATGATGGGCTGTGAGGATCATGACATTGGGAACAGGAGAGCTTGATGGACTCACCCTTTGACGAATCCCAATACCCCACAGTTTTTCCGTGAGTTCCGCGTTCCCAGTCATTGGCAATTGGCCCATGACATTGCGCACATAACTGCTTCACTTGATCGAATCCCACATGATTACCACCACGGATAGTGAGCTTCTCTCTGTCGTCTTTTGCATGACAGTTCAAACATGCATCATTTGTTCCATGGTTGAGTTGAACATGTGTATGTTGTGTTAGCGCACGATCTGGAGCTCGGTCACTTTTAAAGAGATCATGACAATCGCTACAGCGTTGGCTGATTGATCCAGTGTGAATCATCGGCGGATCTGCAAGAGCAACACGCCTTGCTCCTGGGACAATCTGCTCAGGATTTACAACAACAACTTCCGTTTCTGGGATTGCCACGCTTGGGCTTGTAAAGACAAATACAGCCGCTGTAATAAGGAACCCAAAACCAATAAAATACCCAAGAATCGAGTCTGAATCGCGTCTTTTATGTTCCCCAGTCATCTGAAAGCCCTTTTGAACGGTTCTTTTAGGATATAAGACTGCATTATCCTATTTCAAATCGAGCTCATTCTCCATTCCTATAGACTACTTTTCTAAATCATGAGTGGTAAATCTCTTCTAAGACACGAACAGGCACTTTTTCAACTAGATATTCACGGGATCTGCAAACACCCTATCTTCTTTATTTTCTACCACTTACAACTCATTTGCCTTAGCTCTAAACTTAAGAACCATCTTCAACAGAAGCTTCTCGCACTACAGGAAGAGCTCACTCAAATTGCGCGTCCACTCTATTTATCCCCAATTTGGTCCTTTATTGATCCAACATCGAGCCTCCTGCTCATCTTGAATCAAAGTCTATTGCTATTCCCACCGAAACTAGGTGATAGTTTGATCTTCCATCCACGGCCAACGGAATCTTAAAATGTCTATTCGCACTAAGCTTATTGTCCTTTTACTCATACCCACTCTTGCTTTCCTTGGCTTCTCAGCTGTCGCATTCTCAAAGGCTAAAAAAGCTGGAATTGAGAATCACAAAATTGCGAGCCTATCAGAGGTTGCAACCCAGTTGAGCTCGCTCGTCCACGAGTGCCAAAAGGAACGCGGTTTTACAGCAGGTTACCTTGGAAGCGATGGTCAAAAATTTAGAACTGAGATCATATCTCAACATAAATCGACTGACAATCAAATCCTGATTCTCGAAACGCTACTCGATGAGAAACCAATCGATCCTAAACTGGGAATTAACTCACTTGTTCAAAGCACTATGAGTGAGTTGAATCGAGTTCAATCAATCCGAAACCGAACTCTTGACCTTGATATCAGCGCACAAGATGCAATCAAGTATTACTCAGCGATAAATACTACTTGTTTGAATGCAGTAAGTTTGATTGCTCACGAAAGCACAGATGACACATTAACCCGTGAGATAAACGGATATGCAAATTTCTTAAAATCTAAGGAACGAGCAGGAATCGAGCGTGCGGTACTCTCCAACACATTCGCCCGTGATCAGTTTGGACCTGGGATGTATTCAAAGTTCATCTCACTTGTAGGTGCTCAAGAGAATTACATTGACGCGTACCTTTCAATTGCATCTGAAGAAGGTCGCTTCCCATACGAAGAAGCAATCACTGATCCATCTTTCGCCCAAGTCCTCAACTACAGAGATATTGCGATGGACAAAGCTTTTGAAGGTCAGTTTGGAGTTCTAGCAGAATCATGGTTTGAGGCATCAACAAATCGGATTAACAAACTAAAGGAAGTAGAGGACACACTTACTTCCATCGTACTCACCAAATCTCACTCAATGAAAGCTCAAGCATCACAGACGATGTACATCAGCGCGGCTGTGCTGTTAATCACCATCGCTGGCGGGTTTTTAATGATTCGAAACATCATTCGTCCAATCCACCAAATCGTGGAAACGCTTATTATTATCTCACAAGGTGATCTGACAATCCAACTCCCTGATACAAGACAAGACGAGCTCGGTACGATGGCTCGATCTGTAAACCAAATGACAGCATCGTTATCCTCCTTAATCCGTGAAATCATCTCCTCTTCACATGATGTTGCTTCAGCTGCGACACAGGTATCTGCGAACTCTGACGAACTCTCAGGAGGCATGTCTGAGCAATCAGCACATCTCAATCAAATCACTGCGGCTGTACTCGAGATGAATGCTTCGATTAGTGGCGTAGCAAAGAAAAGTGAATATGCTGAACAACTTGCAGACAACTCAATCAAAGAAGCAACAAGCGGAGGCGAAGTCGTAGCTGAGACAATCTCTGGTATTGAAAGCGTTGAATCGTTAGTCAATCAATCAGTAGATATTGTTCGTAATCTGGGTAGCCGCAGTGAACAAATCGGGCAGATCATCGATACGATCAACGATATTGCTGATCAAACAAACCTACTCGCACTCAACGCGGCGATAGAAGCTGCTCGAGCTGGCGAGCACGGCCGCGGATTCGCGGTTGTTGCAGATGAAGTTCGGAAACTTGCTGAACGCACTACGGTCGCAACTGGTGAGGTCTCTGAATCAGTCTCAGAAATTCAGAACGAAACCCAGATTGCGATTGAATCCATAAACGGATGTCAATCGAAGATGTCACTCGGAGTTACCAATGCTCGTAAAGCTGGGGACGCACTAGTCTCCATTGAGAGTGCGAACTCCTCAGTTACAACCGAGGTAACAGGGATTGCAGAATCTGCGAACGAACAATCAGCAGCATGTTCATCATTGAGTGAAAACATCGAGCAGATCAGCAACCTGATCGATCAATCTGCTCGAGGAGTTCGAGAAGCATCTACTGCAGCATCTTCGCTCTCCGCGAATGCAGAGTCGATGCAAGCAATGGCTACAAAGTTTAAAGTAGACTAACGAATACCCTTTCGAACTGGTTAAAGCCTGACAACTCCACCAACGAAAAACGGTCGTACGAACGGCGTCTGTATATTTATACCAACTTTGCGTGATCATTCTGCTGCAATATTTTCTGAATAATCGCCGTCGTCATCTACCCAGACAGACATGTGTTCTTCTATCAATTTTCTCTGAAGAACCCTCGCAACCGATCAATCATCACTTGGAGTTGTAGTACGACACAGTTTCATCCATATTCTGGAGCATTCTCACTCTTGGTGACGATAAGTAATCTTGTTCACACTGTTGTATAGAGATGTCTACATGTTGCCAAAGCACTTTATCGCGACTTATCACTATGTACGCCCAACAAACTCTGACGGGGTCACTGGGATAACCCCAGAAGATTTCGAAAGACAAATCAAACTGATTTCCAATACCTATACCCTTGTATCTGCGGATGAGTTCGTTACTCGAGAACACACAGAAACCGGTTTAGCATTAATCACATTTGATGATGCGGTGCTCGATCAATACCGATATGCAACTCCAATTCTAGAGAGACTAGGGGTACCCGCAACTTTCTACTCGCCTATGCGTCCATTCGCATTTGAGTTTGATGACCAACCCGATGAACAATGGATTTCACAACACCTTCTTCATGCGCTTGCTCAAGAGTTGGGTTGGAATGAACTTGAGCAACGATTTGATGCAGAACTTAAATCACTCAATATGCATCCAAACATTGATACAGATCGAATGAACGAACTGTATCACTACGAAGTACCACAGAAACGTCAACTCAAGTTCACGATCGCTTTTGTACTCGATCAAAACATCGTCTCATCTATTCTTAAGAATATAAATAGAGATATTCAACTCAAAGCACGCGACTGGTTCATGAATCGTGAACAACTAGTTAATCTTCAATCACGAGGGTTTGATCTCGGTGGCCACGGCTTTGACCATCTCCCATACTCAACCATGAGTCCTGTTGAACAACGCGCTGATCTTCAGCGCTCTCGTGACACACTCGATCGCATTGCAGGTATTCGTCAACGAACACTCGCTTACCCATTCGGCCGTAGTGATAACGATACGGAATCAATCGCTCGTGAGCTCGGCTACACACGATGTTTCAATACTCACGAACGAGTTGATGCGATGAATGTTGAGCAAATATTATCTCAACCACCGATTCCGGTACCGAGCTAAACAATCGGAATCTGAAAGGAAACGATGTCAGCAACAACACATCAACGAAGTCCAGCACATAAAAGCAGCTGTACAGTTCTACCGTGTCGCGACGATGCCCAACTCCGAGAATACATTAACAGATATTGGCGCAAAGATCATGTTCTCGCTCGTGATCCTCGCATGTTTGACTTTACATATCGCACCCCATGGGTAAATTCTAATCGATTCCCAAACGGAACAAGTGTGCTCTGTGTGTATGACGATGACGGTGAACATGGCGAGCGTGGTCGCCTCTTGGGATTTCTGGGATGTATCATGACCCCGTATCCTCGAAAGAGCTCATATTGGCTCGCGCTGTGGCATGTCCTGCCCGAACTAAAGGGCACCGGTTTAGGTGGCGCACTGCTGCGAGAAATGCAACAGCATGCGATTGAATCGAATAGCTGGATAGGCACATTTGGAGCTGGCCCTGAAGCAGTCCCAGTCTATCTCAAGCGAGGATACATGGTTCGAGCTGTTCGCCGATGGGTCTTTGATCCTCAATACGATAACTCCCAAGCTTTCATCGAATCAATGAATCAAGCAGAAGTGATCCCCAACGAGGATTGGCTTCGTTATCGATTCGATGAGCACCCTATCTATTCTTACCAACGAGACGAACACGGAGTCTTCCGAACTGAGTCAAACGAATGGGGAGTTGTCACTCACTGCTGTAAGCTTTGGGATAACTCAGAAAACCACGTCCACCAAGTGTACGAAGAGGGACTCCGTATCGCTTTGGCCGAGGACAAACCCTTCCTACTTGATTCGTGGAGCTACAACTGCCCTGGACGAGGATGGAAACTTGCACCAGAGGACTTGGCCTCTGTCTTCCATCCGCCTCAAGCTCGAGGCAATCTAATTTATGCTTCAGGCTACCCATTCTTACCTATGAAAGTCTCAAAAGGTGATTGCGATCAGGATCGTCCAAATTAGCCTGTCAGAAATCTTAAGAATTCTTAAGCAATGTTTAAATTTGCTCAAACCTATTTACGCGTAATTATTGACTCTGCCCTGAATCTACAAACACTTTCAAATCTGTGTATTGAGCTTTGAATTTTGGAACAATTTGAGCGCCAAGCACCGCAACAACACTTGCGACTGCATCAGCAGTAGAACCGTTGCTTGCAATCACTGTGACAGTGTTTTGATTTTGTACACCATAACCAGTACGAGGATCAATGATGTGCGAATACCGAACACCATCACTTATGAAGTATCGTTCTGAATCACCCGAAGTTGCTATCGCAACGGAATGCATTCGAGAACTCCATTGCTCACCATCAATCACTTGAACTGAGATGAGCCAACCATCTGGAAAATCTGGAGGAGGATCACCAATAACGATATCACCACCAATGTTAACAAGTGCAGACCTGATTCCGTGCGTTTGTAAAACCCGCATTGCTCGATCGGCTGCAAACCCTTTTCCGATCGCTCCAAAATCTAAGATCATGCTTGCGTGCTTAAACATTACGCGATTTCCAATTGCATCCAGATGAACATTCCTAAATCCAACTAACTCGCTTGCATGTCGAATCTCATCCTCTGTTGGAACTCGATTTTCTTTGATTGCAGTTCTCCAAAGATGTGTGTACGCCCCTACCGTTGGATCGAACGCCCCATTACTATGTTTGAACATCTCTTTCGATCGAACGAGAACTTGAGTGAACAATGGAGTAATCGATATCCATTGATTGTGATTACGAGAAGTAGAACGCATTGATTCAGAACTGGGTTGGTAATCTGATAGTGCTCTATTGACATCTGAGATTGCATCAAAAGCATGATCAGCTGCATTTGCTGCGATCTCCTCGGACTCAGCAAAGAGCACAATTGAGCAACGAGAACCCATTTGTACACTTGCGTACTCATATCGCTTTAGGGTACAATCCGTACGATGTGTGCCTGCTGTTCTGAGTGGAGCACAAGAGGTATGTACTAAACAGACAACTAGCAAAAGAGAACTCGTGAAAAAACCCCATACTCGTTTGTGCTGTGCCTGTGTTTGCATTGTTCTTGCGAGCATAAGTTTTTTCCCACAAGTTGGTTTTGCAGTTCAACCAACTACTTTGAATGATCAAATTGATTTGCGTATACCAGGGATGACTGAATCATTCACTATGGTTCTATGTCCTGAAACTACGATTGAAACTGAAGAAGGATTCATCGAAGTACCCGCATTGTATGTACTCAACACTGAAGTCACTTGGGATTTGTATGACATCTATGTATACAAGCTCGACGAACCTGAGGAAGGTTCATTGGCCGATGCGATATCGAGACCAAGCAAACCATATGTGCCTCCAGATCGTGGATTTGGTCATGAGGGATACCCTGCGATCGGAATGACATTTCAAGCAGCAGAAGGATTTTGCGAATGGTTATCTACAAAGAGTGGGCTCGATATCCGACTACCCACTAAAACGGAATGGACATACTTAGCAACTTCAGGCGAAGATACAGAGTTCTGTTGTGATACGAATCAAGAATCACTCGATCAAGTTGGCTGGTTTTCTGAAAACTCAGATCACAGCACACACCCTGTAGGTCTATTGACACCGAACAGCTTTGGACTGTTTGATATGCACGGCAACTCGGCAGAATGGGTTACCAGTGGATCGCGTAAACCAATCGCATTCGGAGGCGGGTATAGAGACTCTGCTTCCGATTGCACTGGAACTTCATTTCAAAAACAAGTGAGCTCATGGAATCAATCTGATCCACAAATCCCTAAGAGTCAATGGTGGCTTGCGGATTGCTCATGGGTTGGTTTTCGCTTTGTCATCGAAGCGGATGATATCAATCAAAATATTTTAGAAGGACTTACCAATGTCTCCAACGAAACCGATTGACCCGAACTTACTCATCTCTCGTAGAGTGTTTACAGCGTCAACTGCTGCGATCGGCGCAGCAGCCGTATTTGCGAATCCGAGCCTAGGTATGATCAAAGGGTTACGAGCACAAAACACACTTAAAGTCGGAGTCGTTGGATGCGGCGGCCGAGGCACAGGTGCTGTAATCCAAGCACTCAAAGCTGACCCAGGTTCTATTCTTTGGGCAATGGGCGATCTGTTCGAAGAGAAAATCCAGCCATGCCTTCGATACTCCACTGAAGCAATGTTGGATCTTGATGATGAACAGGGAACAACAACATGGAGTAAGAAAATCCAAGTAGAAGATCGCAAGTTCCACGGCTTCAATGCGATCCACAAGGTCCTCGCATCAGGTGTCGATGTGATGATTCTCACGACTCCCCCCGCGTTCCGCCCTGAACACCTAAAGCATTCGATTGAAGCAAACAAGCATGTATTCTGCGAAAAACCTGTCGCGGTTGACGCTCCTGGTGTGAGATCGGTGCTTGAGTCTGCACGAATTGCGAAATCAAAATCCCTCTCCCTGATGTCTGGTTTTTGCTGGCGTTACCAAGATCAAGTCAAAGAAACGATGAACGCGATCCACAATGGTGGAATCGGAAAACTTCACACGATTCAAACTACTTATAACACCACTGGATGGGTTGAACCCAATCCTCGAAAAGCAGAATGGTCCGATGCAGAGTTTCAGTTGAGAAACTGGCAATATTTTAGCCCACTCTCAGCAGATCATGTCGCAGAACAAGCAGTCCACGCAATCGATTGGCAAGCTTGGGCAATGCAAGACCAAACTCCACTCAGGTGCTTTGGAGTTGGAGGTCGACAGACGCGACCCAATCTCGATGAAACTGGTAATGTCTGGGACCACTTCTCTCTTATCTACGAATATGCCAACGGCGTTCGAGCATATCACATGTGCCGTCATTGGCCCAACACTCCATCGGATAACTCTGCATACTTCCAAGGCAGCAATGGCAACTGCACTATGCAGCCATGGAATGGCACACACACGATTCAGGGTGATACACCGTGGAAAGGCAGCGCTGTAAGTAATGACATGTACCAACGCGAACACGATGTGCTCTTCAAGTCCATTCGTGCGAACACTCCCATAAATGACGGTGAGTTCATGTCACACACTTCTCTCCTTGCGATCATGGGAAGAATGGCTGCATACACAGGCAAGGTTGTTACTTGGGAACAGGCGATGAACTCGAATGTGTTACTTAATGAACAAACTTGGGAGTTTGGTGATCGGGCAACCCCAGCAATTCCAGTCCCAGGAACTAACGAAGAGATATAGGACACTTCATATGCATGAGATCAATCGAAGGGAATTTATCGGTCAATCGACGATGCTCACAGCTGGAATTACAGCTGGGATCACTGCGTTACCTGCCCTGGCAGCTTTGTCACCACAACAAATACAACCCACTCAACGTATATTGAAAGCATTAAAATTTGGGATGATTGCAGGTAATGCTTCGATTCTCGAAAAATTTACGCTCGCAAAATCATGTGGCTTTGACGGTGTCGAAATGGATTCTCCATCTAACTGGAATCTTCAAGAAGTTCTCGATGCAAAGGAAGCAACAGGACTTCAAATTCCCGGAGTTGTGCTCTCATCACATTGGAGCAAACCATTTAATCATCCAGAAGAGCAAGTTCGCAAAGAAGCAAGCAAGTCACTTGATCAAGCAATCAAGGATTGTAATGCACTCGGAGGCACCAGTGTTCTTGTAGTACCCGCAGTTGTTAATGCTTCGATGGGGTATGAGGAAGCATACGAACTTTCGCAGATCGAAATCGGTCGACATGTGCCTACAGCTGAATCATTGGATATCTCAATCGCATTTGAGAACGTTTGGAACAACTTCTTGCTTTCCCCGATAGAGGCTTCACGATATGTAGACGAGTTCGATTCTGACCATGTCGGATGGTACTTTGATATCGGTAATCTCGTGAACTTCGGATATCCAGATCAATGGATCCGAACTCTTGGACATCGGATAAAAAAACTTGATGTTAAAGATTTCTCGCGTCAAAAACGAAACGATGAAGGGCTCTGGAAAGGGTTCAGCGTCAAAATTGGCGACGGCGATAGTGATTGGGATTCAGTGTGTGAAGCAATCAAAGATATCAAATACTCTGGATGGGCAACAGCAGAAGTCGGCGGCGGAGATAGAGAACGACTCACTGAGATCGCATCACGGATGGATACTGTTTTCAAACCACTTAACGGGTAAGAAATGAAAGGGCAGCAATGGATGGACTTAACAATGACTGGACACGGCGGCACTTTGTAAAAACCACCGCTGCACTCAGCGCAGGAACACTTGTCCCAAGCGCATTCGCCTCACGAATAGGACATGCGATTGATGACACAATCAAGGTTGGTGTCATCGGATGTGGAGGACGAGGTACCGGCGCCGCAGCCAACGCGATTAAAGCGCATCCAAATGTAAAAATAGTCGCGATGGCAGATCTATTTGAGGATCGTCTTCAAAGCTCTCATGGTTGGATGAGCAACGATGAAGAATACATGGCACAGGTTGCGATCCCCCCTGAACACATGTTCGTTGGGTTTAATGCTTATAAGGAACTGCTTGCACTCGACGACATCGATTATGTAATTTTGGCTACACCTCCGGGGTTTCGCCCGATTCATTTTCATGCTGCTGTAAACGCGGGTAAGCATGTGTTTATGGAGAAACCCGTTGCGGTAGATCCCGCAGGGATCCGCACTGTAATCGATGCAGGCTTGAAAGCGAAGGAGAAAAATCTCTCTGTAGTCGCGGGTACGCAGCGTCGGCATGAACGATCCTACCTATCACTGATGGATCATGTAGAGTATGGTGATATTGGTGATATCGTTTCTGCGAGTTGCTATTGGAATCAAGGCGGACTGTGGGTTCATGATCGCAAACCAGAATACTCTGACATGGAATGGCAATGCAGAAACTGGTTGTACTTCACCTGGCTCAGCGGCGATCACATCTGCGAACAACACATTCATAACATTGATGTCATCAACTGGGCTATGGGTGGCCCTCCCGTGAAAGCAACAGGCATGGGAGGCCGACAAGTTCGCACAGAACAGAAATATGGAAACATATACGATCATTTCTCAGTTGAGTATGAATATGCAAATGGAGTAACGATGCAATCAATGTGTCGACAGATTGATGGATGCGCTTCGAGAGTTGAGGAAGTTCTCATTGGAAGTAAAGGGCGATCAATATCTCGCCCAGGATATGCAGTGATAAACGGAGACACCCCATGGCGATTCGACGGCGACAATCGTAATCCATACGAACAAGAGCATATTGATTTGATTGCATCAATCACTGGGAAAGGTTTATATTTAAACGAAGCAAAAAGAGTTGCTGAATCAACACTCACAGCAATCATGGGACGCATGAGTACATACACAGGTAAATCAATCGATTGGTCACAAGCAATGAAATCAAAGCTTGATCTAGCTCCAAGTGAGTACAGCATGTCACCACTCCCAGTCCGCCCTGTTTCGGTACCTGGAAAATCACCACTCATATAGGGACTTGAATCATGGACAGAAGAACATTTCTCGCGAGCAGCGGAGCAATCGGAGCTGCAGCAACCCTTGGAAAAGCTCGTTCTATCAACTCCGCTGAGTTGATCAAACCTAAACGTGAACAACCAAAGTTTTCGATGAAGTTTGCCCCCCATTTTGGGATGTTCAAACATCATGCAGGAGATGACCTAATCTCTCAACTTGAGTTTGCTGCTGAAGCTGGTTTTAGTGCGTGGGAAGACAACGGCATGGGTGGACGATCCGTTGAAGAGCAATCGAAGATCGCATCTGCAATGGATCGTCTCAATATTGAGATGGGTGTCTTTGTACTCAATATGGGTACCGCTTGGGGCCCGTCGTTCTCACGCAATAACAAAGAAGATAAAGAAAAGTTTCTCCAAGAAGCTCGCGACGCCGTAGAAGTTGCAAAACGAGTCAACGCAAAATGGACTACCGTTGTACTCGGTACACGCGAACCAAGACTCGATTTAAGTTATCAAACTTCATATGCAGTGGATATGCTCCGGCAAGCGTGTGACATTCTTGAACCGTCTGGACTCATAATGGTTCTTGAACCATTGAATCCTCGAGACCACCCAAACATGTTGCTTGCTGAAATGGGACACGGATTCGAGATATGCAGAGCAGTGGATTCCCCATCATGTAAGATTCTTGATGATCTTTATCATCAACAAATCACTGAAGGTAACCTTATTCCAAATATTGATCGCGCCTGGGATGAAATCGCGTATTTCCAAATTGGAGATAATCCAGGGAGAAGAGAACCAACAACAGGGGAGATCAACTACCTCAATGTCTTCACTCATATTCGCGACAAAGGATTTACCGGAATCATGGGTATGGAACATGGGCTTTCAGTTGGAGGCTTAGAAGGTGAGAAAAAACTAATAGACGCTTACAGAGCGTGTGATCCAAATAATCGAGAATAAACAACTCATTTCAACTGGGTTGGATAGTCAGAGAATTTCACCCCATCGATGTACTGCATGTATTTTTTGTGCCTACTCACGGATGATGTGTAGATCGGACGATTCACTTGGTCATAACTCAAAGTACGGACAGTACGATTTGATTGATGAAACTCCAAACATGCAGGATCCCAAGTGAGTCCTAAAAACTCAATCAGTTGAGGGACATATATCTCAGGCTCGGTAACCAGATCTTCATAACAAACATCAAGGATTGGTATATCCAATACATCTTTCCAATGCTCCATCATCCGGAGTGATTGATCCCAAGACGATGTGATCCAATCCAAACGCGTCGTCCAAGGATGGCGTCGATCATTGAAACCACCCATATAACAAGAGATTGCAACATCCCTCGGATCACGGAGTGCATGAATAACTCGAGTATTTGGAAACAAACACGCGATGAGCCCCACCAGTTTGTTATTTCCAAGTGCTTTGTTGACAACCCGAAGTGTACCAGAAGGTGATTGCTCACGAACCGATTTGATATACGAACGAGCAACTCGATTCCATCGGAATCGATCGTAATGACCAAAACACTTAGGCGGCTCAAGCTCAGAGTTGTAAGCATCAGAGAGTTGATGTGCGAAGATTTCAAGTGTTGAGAGTTCACCTACGCCGCTTGCATTTGGATGAGCATCAACAATTTGATCAATCAATGAAGTCCCCGAACGAGGCATCCCAGCAATAAACACTGGCAACTCATCTTCGCATGATGTAGTTGGAAATTTTGCGATCCGTTCTGCAGTCCACTGCTCTATTAATGTCGTTACTTGTTGTTCATACAGAACTGGATCGAAATCGAGTTGCCCGATTTCGTTTGCCCGAGATGCTGCAGTGAACGCGGACACATACTCATTCGATCGATCGTATGCCTTTGCTTGGAGATACAATTGAAGACGTAACATCTGCGACGGAGATGTTTGATTCGTCATAAGTTCATCAATGAGTTCAACTGCATTCGTATATTGCTCTTCTTGAACGAGAATCTTTGCGAGCTCAAACTTGAGTTCGGTCGGAATTTTCTGATTACTTGATTCTAACTGTTCGATAAGTGGTTCGACAACTTCGCGGGCCTCGCGGATACGCCCTGCTTCTTCAAGCGTGCCTGCTCGTTGAATATATAGTTGAATTGAATCCGGGCGCATATGAATCGCGCGATCACACAACTCTATTGAACGATTCGTGTTCCCTTCTTCTCTTTCGATGCGAGACAATAAGAAATATGCATCAGGATGTTCTGCATATCCAATTGACTTTGTTGCGTAGGAACGCGATATCTTCATCTGCCCTGTCTGTTCTGCAACTAAACCAAGTAGAAAATGAACCTCAGCATCTTTCTTGTGCTTTGTCAGCAATGTTTGACCAAGTGAAAAAGCAAGTTCAACTTGACCGTTTGCGATGAGTTGCCTGAGCTCATTGATTGCAGCTGCTCGCTTATTGTGTGATGACTTGCTCAGATTCTGTGACATCATACTGAAATCCTATCTTCACACGCACACTAATGAACGGAACTTTTCAAGAAGAAAGCCACTGATCAATGATCGGTGGCCTTTGTATAGGAAAACTGTCGTATAACAGTGTTGTAGCTTAGTAGTGCGAGCTTAAGCGCGTTGGATTTATGGACACCCAACAGTGAATGCTGCGATGAACTCAGAAACATCGAAGAAGTTAAAAATACCGTCATTGCTAAAGTCTGCTGATGGATCTTGGTTACTAAAAGCTTGAAGGAACGCGGAAACATCAAAGAAATCTAAAGAACCGTCGCTATTGAGATCTGCAAAGCATTCATCCTGAGGTATTGTGATACTGAATGATCCATTCCCATTATCCCAAATCGAACGATATAGAGCATCAACCCAATAGAGTTGGCCAGCACTGAGTGTAACGGTCATTGTTCCAGAATGAGGACCATTGTTTACATCATACTCATAGAGTGTCGCACCAAGGCTTTGCCAAACTTTGAAACGACGATCAATCCAAGGCACTTCAGTTGAAGTATCCCATGAGATGAGAACATCAGTATCTGTATCGACTGTAAATGCTGTTCTAAACGCAAAGTAACCAAATGCGTTAATCTCTTTTTCTACACTACCTTTTAACTCTGTCTCACCAAGGATGACCTGAGCAACAGTTCCAGTCGCAAATGATGACTCCACTGTTGTTGGACCAAATGGTGCTCCAACTTGCGTGTTGAGTGCATAGTTTCCTGCACCCGCATATCCTGAAACGATTGGACCAAAATCGATCCCATGATTATGTGTAGATTCACCGATGATGAACTCTGCTTGGGCAGATGCTGACGAAGTCAGACCTGCAGCCATCAAAGCGCCTCCAAATAAACAAACTCTTTTTTTCGTTCCTCTGTCCATATCCAACCCTTATACCAATTCAAGAACGTTTTTTATTGGATCAAACTTAGTACTCATACATGAAATCGAAATACATCAATTTCACTAGTACACACTTAATTTCAAGTAATACTACTGTCTCGATAGTTCCAATATATCTATGTGAATAGAAGTCGCAAGTGTCTTTATAGACATTTGCAAATATTTCTTCCCTGTCCCTTCTCATTCGTCCATGAATCAGGTACCGTCTAAGAAGGAGAAATCTGTGCCGAACAAGGTTATTCAAAACAACAACCCCTCAGAATACCAAATTCCTGTGATTGCTGAATACTTGCGCACAGTTCGTAACTTTCGGGGATCTCTTATAGAGGCCTTTGCATCAATAGGACTCGATTCATCTCGTCCCAGAGAAACTGCACGCCAACTCGGTCTAGACAAATCATTAGTTTGGAAACTAACTCGCGTTGCACATGAAGATGATCAGTTCCGAATTGCAAGCTTTATGCCTGGCACCTCTGGACTCGGGATGGTATCTCGAGCAATGCAATCAAAGGGGGTTCCAGAAGATTCTCTACACGCACTTGAAACGGCTTACCAAGATTACCTCTCGATGATTGATCAACATGCTGGAGATCGGGAAACACTCGATCTCATGCTCCATGGTCTGGCCGCAGACGGTGACGAACGGTTTCGAAAAAGCCGACAGTTTGCTTTTCGAGGAAACTGTGGGATCTGGGGAGTTCAATCCACCACTCGAGTGAGCTCTCACATACTCACGATCAATGAGAATGATTCCCGTTATCTAGATTATGCACAACTCGGTGGAATCCTCGGATTTCAACGATTGCGTCCAGGACCTTCTTGGCCGATATTTCAGTTCCATTCATATGAAGATACTGGAGGCCAATTAGGCAGTAGTATGCAAGCAATTGATCAGGACCCAGATCCTCATTTCCCATTACTCGTGCGCGATCATTGCGTAGGAGAATTGCCTGAGATGCATCTTGCATGTGATCCACAAAGCACCAGTTACGAGTTCGGCGATGGTTTAATAGGAAAAACAGGTAAATGCGATGCATACTTTGGATACATCGACACTGAACCCAAACCACGATATCAAGATGAACGAAACCGTCTCGGAGAGCTCTTGTGTATTGTGGACACTCCGATTCAATCCCTTGTACTCGATCTCATTGTCGAACGAGAGATTAGTGAACAGATCTCTCCCGAAGCTCTGATCTATGGCCGAGCAACCGGACCCCAACTGGGTCATGAATTGCGTGATCAACGATCACTTGTCCCATACACTGAACCATTGCAACGACTTGAATCCGGTCCTCACATGCTTACAACGCCGCAAGCGCCAGGATACAAAGCCGCAAGCAAAGCTGTAATGGATCGTTTAGGGCAAACATTCGATGAGTTTGTATGTTGGAGACTCATCATGCAATATCCGATCATGCACTCTACAGTCGCAATCAAGTTTGAATTACCCAAACATTGATAAACACAGTGTTGTCTCCTCTAGCAATTCATACAAGATGCATACTGTCTTACCACTTCATTGAACCTACTGCGTTTTTGTTGTGCTTCTCTGCAGCATAACATAGAACACAGGAGTTAGGACGAGTCCTACTAGTGTGATTCCGAGCATTCCACTAAAAACAACAGTTCCAAGTACCTGACGCATTTCAGATCCTGCACCTGTCGCAAACATCAACGGAATTACCCCGAGGATAAATGAGAATGCAGTCATCAAGATTGGCCTGAATCGAAGTTTACATGCTTTGATCGCAGCATCAATCGAACTCAAACCATCTTTCTGGAGCGCACTTGCGTATTCAACGATGAGGATGGCATTTTTACATGCAAGACCAACCAGCAGAATGAATCCAATCTGTACCAGAATATTGTTATCAATCCCCCGAAGTGAAATTCCAATAAGTCCGAAGAGAACACACAACGGTACGATCAGAATGATGACCAATGGAAGAGTCCAACTTTCATACTGTGCAGTAAGAGTAAGAAATACAAGCACGATACAAATTCCGAAAATGTATACTGCTGTACTCCCTTGCGAACGCTCTTGGTATGACAAATCTGTCCATTCATACGCAAGAGTTGATGGGAGTATCTGACTTGCGAGTTTTTCCATAATCTCAAGTGACTGACCTGTCGATATGAAAGGCGTTTTACTACCTGACACATCAGCAGCAGGATAGAGGTTGTAACGAACTATCTGAGATGGTATCGAGTTGCGTTCAAGAGTAAGCAAAGAACCCAATGGAACCATCGCACCTGAAGAACTCCGAGTTTTTAAGCGTAAGATATCCTGCTCTTCATCTCTAAAATCACTATCCGCTTGGATAGTTACACGGTTTGAGCGTCCAAGATAAGTAAACTCATTTACAAATGTTGAACCAAGGTAAGACTGTAAAGTTTGGTTGATGTTGCTCATCGGGACATCTAGCATTCGCGCTCTAGTTGGATCAATATCAACATAGAGTTGAGGCGTCCCAATACTAAAGTTTGTGAATACTCCCACGAGCCCAGGGTCTTGATTGGCAGCCATTGCTAGCCCCCATGCCGCTTGATTGAGCGCTTTGTGGCCTACACCTGATCGATCCTGCACTTGCATCTTAAATCCCCCACCGTTACCAATCCCTGGAACTGGTGGAGGTGGAATAACAAAGATCATTGCTTTATCAATTCCAGCAACGCGTGTACGAATGTCATTGGTGATATCCTGATCGCTCAAACCGATTGCTGCTCGTTCATTTGCATCTGAGAGAGTGACAAAGATTGCAGCAGCGCTTGAGCTATTCGAAAAAGTGGCTCCCGAAAATCCAGAGAATACAATTGCTCGATCGACACCTGGAGTATCAATCGCGATATCGGTCACTTCTCTTGCAATTACATCGGTTCTCGAAAGTGAAGATCCATCTGGAAGTTGAACTGCAATAATCAGGTACCCTTGATCCTGAGGAGGAATAAATCCACCAGGAACTTTTGTGAGCATGAAATATGTTGCGCCAAGCATAAGTAAGAAGACTAGAGCGACTACCCATCGAACTTTGATTGCATTTGCAACCGTTATCCCATAAATCCGATTCACGAAATCAAGCGCTATGTTAAACGGTTTGAACACAAACTTCATTACGCGTTGACCAACTGACTCCTTCTTCGATTGTGGTTTTAAGAGGATCGCCGCCATCGCGGGGCTCAATGTTAACGATACAAAAGTTGAGATTGCAGTTGAAGCAGTAATTGTCAATGCAAACTGTCGATAGAACTGCCCTGTGATCCCACTCAAGAACGATGTAGGTACAAACACTGCGATGAGCACGAGTGTTGTTGCAATGAGTGCTGAACCAACCTCATCCATCGCTTTTCTTGCTGCCTCTTTCGGGGAAGCTCCCTCAGCGATCAATCGATCTACATTCTCGACAACCACAATTGCATCATCTACAACAATACCTATCGCGAGAACCAACCCAAACAACGAAAGGCTGTTCAAACTTAATCCAAGCAATTGAAGAACAGCAAATGTTCCAATCAATGAAATCGGGATCGCGATAAGTGGAATCGCCGTCGCTCTCCAACCTTGCAAGAACACAAACACCGTGAGAGCAACAATGATGGCAGTAATCACAAGGGTTTGGAATACTTCATCAATCGATTCTTTCACAAACTCAGTCGGGTTGTACGCAACTTCGTATTCCATCCCAACAGGAAAAGTTTTTGAAAGGGCTTCAAGTTCTGCAATCACTTCATTTGCAGTTTCAACCGCATTCGATCCCGAGCGTTGAGAAACGAGCATCGATACAGTATCCATCGTATCAAGTCGACTGAGATTATTGTAATCTTGAGCGCCAAGCTCGATCCGTGCGACATCCTTCAAACGAACTAGTCCGCCTTGGCTCCCTCGTTTTACAATAATGTCTTCAAACTCGCTCGCGTTTCGTAGTCGACCTCGGCTCGCGATCGGAATCTCGAAAGCACCTCCAGATGCGATTGGTTCTTTCCCGATCGCACCTGCTGCGACTTGGACATTCTGCTCTTGGAGCGCATTGATAACATCACCAGGTGTTAGATCAAGTGATGAAAGCCGATCTACATCTAGCCAAACACGCATTGCGTATTTACTGCCTCCAAAGATCGTCACATTCCCAACTCCATCTAATCGAAGGAGAACATCTCGAAGTTGTGTATATGCATAGTTGCCCATGTACAAAGTGTCTTTGGACGAATCCGGGGACACCAGTTGAGCAACAAGGAGAATGCCGGGCATGCTCTTATTTGTTGTCACACCAACCTGTCGTACTTCAGCGGGAAGACCTGGTGTTGCAATCGATACACGATTTTGCACCTGAACTTGAGCTCGGTCAATATCGGTTCCAAGCTCAAAAGTAACAGTCAACGCCATAGATCCATCAGATGAGGATCGAGACTCCATATACATCATGCCTTCGATGCCGTTAATCTCTTGCTCAATTGGTGTAGCAACAGTCTCTGCAATCGTCTCGGGATCTGCGCCTGGATAAACCGCATTCACGGTAATTGTCGGCGGCGCAACCTCTGGATACATCGATACCGGAAGTGACCCATATGACAATACCCCGGCTAGTACAATCAAAATCGATAGCACAAACGCAAATCGCGGTCTATCAATGAAAAAACGCGGAAGGCTCATACATCATCTCCCGGTTGCTGATCGTTGTACAGTTTGTTTGCTTCTGGGGTAGGAATACTTGAGTCATGTCGTATCCACTGATCGCGTGAAATTGGTTCTATAAACTCTGGTAACCCATCATTCTCAGGCACAGATTCGATTGCGCCTTGCGACGTATTTACAGTCATTCCAGGGAATACAAACTGCAATCCACTGATGATCACTTGCTCTTCACCTGTTAATCCAGATCGGATAACACGCAATCCATCAACTATTGGTCCGAGTTCCACAGGTTTCGTATAAACTATTGAGTCTTCACCAACTACCAATACTAATCGTTGATCTTGATCGGAAGAAATCGCTTCATCAGGTATCAACATCGTTTCACTTTGCTCACCTAAGTGACGAGGAATCTGAATACTTGCGAACATGCCTGGGATGAGTCTAATCGATGTATTCTTCAAGATTCCCCGGATCAGAATTGTCCCTGTTTCTTGATCAACTCGATTTTCTGCGAAGTCAATCTGACCCGCATGTGGGTATCCCTCTTCATCAAGTAAGGAAAGGAACAAAGGATGTCTGTAATCACTCTTTAATCGTTCTTTGAAAGTGCTCTGGCGAAGATATTTGAGAAGATCTTGCTCTGCAGCTTCAATATGAACATAAATCGGATCAAGCGCCACGATCGTTGCGATAACAGTTCCCGTTGCACTTCCACCTTGGATTAAGTTTCCTTTCGAAACCTGCAAACGACTAATTCGACCTGAAATTGGGGCTTCGATCCTTGTGTATTCAAGGTTGAGCTCCGCATTTTCCAACTCTGCTTGAGCGGACAAAATGGAAGCTTCAGAGTTGATGATTTCAGCATCCGCAGAACTCACATTTGCATTTGCAGCTTCTGTTTGTGACTTTGCTTGAGCATACTCGCTCTCTCTTGCGTCAACCTGTTCGCGAGCGATCGAGTTCGACTCGTATGCCTGTTGAGCATTCTCATATCTCGTCTTCGCAAACGACTCTGCCGCGATCGCTTGGTTTTGTTGTGCGATCGCTTGCTGAAGCATCGCATTCGATCGTTGAAGATTTGCTTCTGCGACACGAACCGCGGCCTCAGCTTTTGTAGTTGCAACTTCGAACGGACGAGGGTCAATAACTGCAAGCAGATCGCCTTCCTTTACGATTTCGCCTTCTGCAAAATGAGTAGACTGGAGAGGTCCTGAAATCTGACCCTGAATATCAACTGTTTCGATCGGTTGAAGTCGGCCGGTATAGCGTTCCCATTCGATAACATTCTGCACTAGAGGCATTGCGACAGTCACAGTAGGAGTTTGAGGCTGTTGAGCTTGATTATTATTCTTTGAACAACCACTTAATATCATTGTAAATACGAGTACACATGTGAGTCTTTGGATATTCATGAGTTACCCTCCTTTGTCATAGATTGTTCATCAATGATGATGTCTCTTGAGTCCCATCCGCCGCCCAATGATTTGTATAGGCGAATAAGAGCAGTTGAAATTGCGCCGTTCGATGTTGCAAGTGTGTCTTCAAGTTGAAACAATCTTGATTGAGTATCAATCACACTCTGAAAATCAGTGAGCCCTTGTCGATACCGATCACGAGATAGTTCTACTGCGGTTCTTGCATCGATCACTGCGAGTGCAAGATGTTCCTCTCGAACTTGTTCCTGTTGAAACTCAATCATTGCATTTTCAATCTCTTCGAATGCAACTAAAACAACTTGTTCGTATTGCGCGAGTGCTTGCCCTACTCTTGCATCTTCAACTCGTATCTGATCACGCAGTTTTTTACGATCAAATAGATTCCAAACGAGCGTTGGGCCAAACTGACCTGTCCTCGCTGCGGAGCTTAACAGATCACCTGAGTTTGCTGCTTGGAATCCAATATTCCCTGAAAGAGTAAGACGAGGATACAAATCAGCAGTTGCAACACCAACTCGAGCAGTTTGTGCTGCTAATGCTCGTTCAGCTGCGCGAATATCTGCTCTCTGACGAACTACATCAGTTGGAACCCCAACCATAACCCCTGTTGGAGGCGTGGGAATAGAAGTCGATATTGAGAGCTCCTTTCGAAGCTCACCTGGAAATACTCCAAGCAATACTGAGATTCGATTCTCAATCCCATGTACCCCAGAAATAAGCGTTGGAACGGTTGATCTTGTACTCTCAAGATTCGATCGAGCTTGAGAGACATCTAGTTTACTAACTAAGTTTGCGTCGAACTGACTCTGTGTCAGTTGAAGAGTCTGCTCTTGTAGGTCAACATTCGCGCGAGCAATCCGTAGTCTTTCTTGAAACGTGCGAAGTTCAACATAGTTGAGTGCAATCTCACCCATGATTGATACAAGTACATCGCGTGTGTTTTCTACTGTCAACTCTAGATCTGCTTGAGCTGCTTCTACTGAATGACGATTCCTTCCCCAGATGTCAATTTCCCATTTTGCATCGATCCCGAGTTGATAAGAGTTAGTAATTCGAGGACTAAACGCGCCAGTCGCAAGCTTTGTACTCGACTCCGTTCTCGAATACGCTCCAGATGTATCGACAGTGGGAAGAAGCGCAGCCCCTGATACTCCTCTGAGTGCTCTCGATTCTTGAATCCGATAGATTGCTTGTTGAATATCAAGGTTGTTTGTTAAACCCCGATCTACTAGATTGTTCAATAGATCATCATCAAAAACAGTCCACCATTCACCCAGTTGAATCTGTTGTGTTTCAATTGCATTCGAAAGCTGAGTTTGAAATTCACTCGGCACTTGAATATCTGGCGCAGTATACTTCGGGCCTACAGAACAACCTTGATTAAAACCAACAAATGCAGTAAGCAATGCGATCTTTAGAGCTCTGTTACGATCAGATTTCAGTATTCTTTGTGGTATTCTTTGCATAAGCTGCGAACCTCGTGGATTGGTGCAGGTACTAAACTGATTAAATCTTTTTAATTGCATCTTCAACCAACAATCGGAGTGTTTGAAGGAGAAGTGTGTTCCGTTCTTCATCGTATTCTTGGAGACCAAGTGCCCAGGACATCCATAGTCCATCGAGCGCGGAGATAATGACTAATCCGAGGCCCCTTGGTATATCGTTGTCTAGAAACTGTTCATGAACTTTACAGCTCACTGCTTTGATTGGTTCTATCAATCCGGGGTCCATTGCGAGAGCAGCAAGATAAGCACTCGCAACACTCTTCCGTTCGTTGGACCAACTCTTTGTATCAGAGAGATAAAACTCAAGAATCCCTCGAGAAAAACGAGCAGGCCCATCCGGCACAATCTCTAGAGCTTCTTCGCAGTTAGCTTTCCATTGCTCTGCACCACGGAGTACAAGCGCCCGGATTAGCACATCCTTTGAACCAAAGTGATGCAATACACCTCCTTTGGATAGACCAACTTCTAATGCGACTGCATCGATTGTGAAGTTTGCAAATCCATCACGAGCAATAACCGATTCCGTGGCTTCGAGAATTTGAATAGACTTAGGGTTTGTAGGCATCTATGAAACATACCGTCCAGACGGTCGGTTTTCTTCCGGCTGCCAGAATAAGATTCTATTTTTCTCGAAAACCCTCTGTTAAAGCATAAAAAACAAATAAAAACCCAGAGCATCATGAGATGCCCTGGGTATTGGTAGTGATGAAAACTCTTAATCAATCCTTTGAAAGGATAATCACTGAGTAAGGGCCGATTCCAACATTCGCGTTGAAACTCATACCATCTTTCGTTCCCCAACTCGAAGTGGTGTCATATGAGTAAAAGTTCCCGAAACCAGAGTCGTACCCATTCCAATCAGAGTTGAATCGTACTTTCCATGTCCCGCTGCTTGGGAAACCAATGTTGTAACTACTGAAACTTGTCCCCGAAAAGTTGGCAACGACAATAACATCATCGCCATTTCCCCCATTGTCCCATCGATGGAATGCAACGAGCTTGTCGGTATTGTTTACATGATGAACATTAACATTGTTTCCCTTGAGGCCTGCGGTTTTCCCTCCAGTATTCTTTCGCAACCCGATCAAATCTGTGTACAGATCTACGATCCCTGAGTATGTCGTTGCCTTGGTAAAATCGAGTGGATCAGTATCTGCGAAGTACCCATCTTCTAGGAACTCTTGACCTTGGAAGATCATCGGGATTCCAGGACTTGTGAATACGATTGCAGCGCCCAGAGTCGATCGCTTTTTAGAGAACCAGCTGTTCGCGTTACCTGGCCAAATTTCTTCAGGTACTCGAGCATGTCCATTTGCAACCTCATCATGGCTCTCAGTATAAATCACACGTTTGAGTCGATCGCCGTTGTCTATCTTTGCAATTGCATCGCGCACTTCATACATGTTTCTGTTTGCATCTGTAGATTCAATTATGTTCTCGCGGATTGGATGAACGAAGTCTGCATCCCACTGCGAATCAAATCCTGCTCCACCCGCTCCTGTTGTTTTAGTGAGATAGTCATTATTTTGTAGATCCTCAGCAATCGAGATCTTCCATCCTGACGCGGAATCAATTTCATTATTGATATACTGCATCAAGGACCAACCTTCAGCGATACTTCCGCCGCCGCCGTTGTTCTGAGTTCGGATGTTAACTGTGGAGTCCCATCTCAACCCATCTGTGTTGAACTCGTTGAGCCAATACATCGCGTTATCTTTGAGGAAAGTGCGCACTTCATTTCGGCCATAGTCAGGACGAGTGTCTCCCCACGGGGTTGGAGCTCTCCAATCTTGGAAGAAATAGATACCGCCATAGCTTCCTGTTGAGCTCCCATCAAATCTCCACATATCGAGATCACTTGGACCTAGATGATTGTAAACAACATCAACAATTACTGCGATACCTCGTTGATGGCACTCATCAACAAAGTCTTTCATGTCTTCGGGATCGCCGTAAATACTCTCCGGTGCAAATGGATGCGCGGGGTTGTATCCCCATGAAAAATCTCCTGCGAACTCAGCAACTGGTAGCAGCTCAACCGCAGTGATACCCATATCTTCAAGATGATCTAGTTTACTGATCGCGGATTGCCATGTCCCTGGGGTTCCGCCGGGGCTGTCGTTGTATGTCCCGATGTGCATCTCGTAGATAATTAAATCTTGCCAACCTGGAGTAGTGAATGAACTCCAAGTGTAACTCGCAGGTGCAGTAACGAGTGAATCCCCTACCGAGTTCGTTACATCAGTTGCACGCGGATCATTCTTCCAAAGAGTGTTATCGATGACATACTTGTAGCTCTCCCCGCGTTGATCGCCTGCGATATCGATGGACCAAGTACCTCCCGCCTCGCTTACCATTGGGTTTGAAGTGCTACTCCAACTATTGAATGTTCCTGCGATTGATACTGATGTTGCGTTTGGTGCCCAAACTCTGAATGTGGTATCTCCCGAATCAACCCAAGCGCCCATCCCTGATTTGCTTGATGCAACTAACGAAGCAGTGTGTGTGTAGTTGCTCCCCGAGTTATTGTCATAGATATTCGCGCCCCAGTTGTCAAAACCATGGAAGTAGTACTCGATTGTACTTCCGGGTGCGTAACTGCTTGCAGGAGTGTAACTCCAAACTGAGTTTCCTGAATCGTTCCCATCGTAGTTCATCGAGTGAGTTGCCCAAGAACCGCCGTTGATACGAATTCCAACTTCAGCATGCAAGCCGTAATAATCCTGATTCATGAGGATTGTAAATTCACCTGGATTACTCCCATCGTGATGTGTGTACGATCCATAAACCCCCATCCATGTTGGCGCAGCAAGCGCTTGCGATGCACAAACAATTGCTGTTGTGATCGCGATAGGAATAGGAGATAACAATCCGAAAGTGGAATACCGGGAGCTCGTCATGGAATGATTCCTTTCTTAGTCATGATGTATATCTGGTTTGATTAAGTTTCCTGAATGAAACCAACTTATTAGAATCTACTTTCTTGATTTGTATGTAGCAAGTGAGCAATTTACCTAAATTAACACATCGCACATTTCCTAATCTACTTAACTACAACTATTTACGCCCTTTATTAATGGATATAAACAATTCACATTAAACGAAATAGTTTCGTAAAATGTGTAAATATGGGAAATTTACTACCCAATTACAACCTGATGTGGATTGATAAATGTGATCAAATTAGATGTAGAGCAGAATCAAAGAAGTACTTAATCGTAGATCAACCTCAATCGCAATCATTGAGATATTCAAAATGAAGTTGTGTGTTAAAAAACCTGTGCGTCATTTTTCAGTGACGCACAAGGAATAACTCCGAATATTTTATGGGCTGACTACCTCTACGATTTTGTCTTTGTTTGACCCAATGAATCCTTCAACTTTGTTGAGCACATCCTGCACTCGACTCTCATCAGTTTCTGTGACTTGCACAAAGAGCTTGAATGCCCCACCATACTGTTTCGAATTCCAATGTGGTGCTCGAAAATACCCTGCGATATGGTTGCTCAAATCACCTTTCCATTCTGAACCATTCCAAAATGATTTGAGTTCATTTGACGTATCCAAGTTGTATCCTGGAAATGTAAACACATCATTCGCGATAACTACCTTAGAAAACACGTTCTTTGAGTTAAATTCTGCAGCTTCCATCACGGTATTGATCTGAACGGTTAAGTTCCGCTTTCCACCTGAAGTAGACACCTTCGCTTTAGATGCGTCAACTTTGAGATAGACCGCACGCATTAGAAATATTCTAGGATCATGCTCTGATGGTTCGAAGTAACATGCATACTGGAATGCAGGATTTGTATCATTTTTACCATCAAAACCCTTTGCGTAGCGGACCATTTCGAAACCCGCATACTTTGGAATTCCATCAACCCAAAAATCATCTGCATAAGTGAACATTTTGAACTGTTGAGTGTGCTTTGCTGCCTCCCTACTAAGTTGAGCCTGAATAAAATCAACTACAAGCCCTACACCAAAGCTTAGAAAATCTGCCCCAGCAACTAAACTTTTTAAACTTTCATTTGCATTCGGAAGTGTTATTCCATACTTTTTCGCCATTTGATCACGAGTTAACATCCGGAGCACAACTTGTTCGTCTGCTCTGATAAAGTTTCGTCTTGAGGCGCTGGGTAGAGGATTGTCTGTAAGAGTAACTGCAGTTGTACTTTCTACATGACTCTCATACTCTATCAAACTCACATTACCACTACTTACAGAAGTGATCCCCAACGAAATCACAGCGATAGCAATTTTCGTAACCATGTTCTGTCGTTCCATATCGATCTCCTTGCTTTTCTTTTAGAGCTCTAAGCAAGCTCTTATGTTTAGGAAGTCGATGAATCTCGCTCGATGTGCGCTGCTAAATAACAAATTCTACAAATTGATTGAATTAGACTCACACAAAAACAAACTCCCGCTCGAGCAGGAGTTTGTACATGAAAGAACCATGTATTGTTAAGAAACAAATTTATTACGGCGCTAAACAATCAGGTGCATCAACTGCCCAACCTTGCCCACTCAATGCACGATCCCGTCCTTGATCAGCGAGCCAGTTCATAAACCCATTATTAAATGTACCCCCAACCCCACTCTTATACTCAAGCGGTAAATCCACGCGAGAAGCACTTGAGAAATAAAACTCATTTCCTGGTTTAGACTCAATCCGTGTTTCAATTTCTTTGATGGACATACACATATTTTGTGCAAGCAACAGCTCAAGTGAACGAGCACCTATAGAGGGGACACAATCATCAACACAGACTGGTTCTACGGATTCAAAGTCGTTTAAGATAACAAACACACGCGAATCAAGGTTGAATCGATTACAAACTTTGTCAATCTTTCCTGTAGTCTTTGGTAAAAATACCCCTTGGACTGCTGCCCCATCAACATACATCATTCCTGAAATTTCAACTGGTTCAAAGAACACTGGTACTGCAGATGAAGCGAGCACTGCTCGACGGATCTCAATAACCTTTTGATCCATGCTTAACTCAGCAGGATTTGTGGTTGCGATCTTTGTCAAATCAAAATACTTCATAACACCTTGATCTAAGTTTGCTGCTCCGACCAACAACAAGCTTCCGGTTTTATCGTATTTTTCCGCGATCTTCTGAACCATTTCCTTAGTAACCAACTCCATTGCGAGATTCCTGTATCTCTTTGTAGATGCAAGCGAGTTCCCAAACAACAATCCTCTCACGGGTTGTAACTGAAAGATATCATCACTATCAATGCTGCGATAAATCTCCGCGATTCTGCTGAGGTAAGTCCTCCCCGTTGAAGATTCAACTTCATCTCCTAGATATGCGAACGGGGCAACTGTTGCTCCGGCACTTACACCCGTAATTATGTCGAAATCAGGGCGAGGCAATCGGCCTTGCTTGCTAGGCCAGTTTGCGAGAAACCCAGCTGAGTATGCTCCGAACTGGCCTCCGCTTGAAAGGACAAGAGAGTTATAATTCGTCTTAGAGTTTTTAATTGTTAGCTTCTTCCGAATTGATTCTTCAACCGCATCTGAGACAAAATCATCTCCACCAATCCACTGAGTTGACGATTGAGTTGGGCCGCTTTGTACTACACCTGGGCACTTTCGACTTGAGCAACACCCAACGAGTGCACCAATCATCGAAATGAAAAATATGGTACGGGCGATTCTTGCTTGTGGATTCATGATGGCTGCCCTTCGCCAAGGCTTCCTGAAGTTCGCGGAGTATCACTCTCCGAGATACTCGTAGAATCCTTTCCTTCAACTGTGGTAGATGCTTTTGAGTCATCAGAATGCAGCCCTGTGAATGTACTGTCCAATGGCAAACGAATCCTAATCATCGCTGCAAGGTACCCTTTAATGTTCGGATTGGATTTTGCCTTGTACACCATTGGGCCCTTGGCTTCATTCTTAAAGCTAGCGAGTCGCTCTAATGCATGCTCAATAACACATACTCTAATTAGAATTACTTTACCACCTGAAGTGGTTACGGGAACATACATGTATCGATCAATCATGCTTAAATATCTAGAAGGCATACACTCTAGATAGCAATGAACTTTCGGTCCTGTGTACCCATCTCCGGAATTACGAGTTACTTCAAACCTGCCATTAATCACATTTTCAGTTTTAGTTGAGCTATCTATCGGCCCCGGATCAAAACCTTTCAACCATTC
>JARGPA010000025.1 GCA_029213305.1 Phycisphaerales bacterium | reverse complement strand
GTACAATCATGCACACAACAAATCTGTAAGTTGATAGATGAATACTTCACCAATTATCTGTAATGATTTCAACCGAGTGATTATGAACAAGCAAAGAGCTATTCTTAGCTAGAAGACTATTCAGTACTCTGGTCCGCACTTCTGTTGATGCTCAAGCACGTCTGATATTTCTTACTGAATCATGAGTCTACGAATCTTCGGTAGTTTATCTGTGTAATTACCAGAACATGAATTAAAAAATCGTATCTGATTTCTCAGATACGATTTGATTTGAATAGTTGGTTATGATTTACATTGTAAACTGAGCAACGAGTTGCTGCAACGATACAGATTTGGATGTTAGAGTTTCCGCAGAATGTGCGACCTCTCCAATTCCTTGAGCTGACTCATTGGTAACCATGTCGATCCGTTCAATGCTTCGAGAGATTTCATTGGCAGCTGCAGACTGTTGGGTTGCTGCTGCTGCAATTCCTTGAATCATCGGAGTCATGTTATTCGCATTGTCAACAATCTCTTCAAGCGCTGAACCCGCTTGTTCTGCAAGCTGTACACCGTCATGGACGCTATCCTTGCCTGATTCCATCAAGACGATTGCTTTCTGCGTATCGATCTTGATTGCTTGGACTGATTCTGCAACTTCTTGTGTTGCAACTGCGGTTCGTTCTGCAAGTTTACGAACTTCATCTGCAACAACCGCGAATCCGCGTCCGTGCTCACCAGCTCTTGCTGCTTCGATAGCAGCATTCAAAGCGAGGAGATTTGTCTGATCAGCAATGTCATTAATAACCTTTGCGATTTCCCCAACCTGCTCACTCTTCTTACCGAGCTCGCTGACTGAGATCACACTCTGATTGACCTGATTACTAATCGCGTTCATTCCACCAATGGTTCCTTGGACCACACTGCCGCCGTAGGACGCTTTTTCTCCTGCTTCGTCAGAAACAGAGGACGCTTCCTGAGCACTTTGAGCAACCTCGGAAACAGATGCAGACATCTCTTCAACGGCTGCGGACACCTGTGATGTCTGCAAGCGTTGTTCATTGATACCCTCTGTCATTTGCATTGAGTTGTTCGAGATTTCCAACGCAAGATCTGCGACTTCATTCGCTTCGGTGCGAATGTCACCCATCATATGAGCAAGGTTGTCAGTCGCAGTATTGTAAGCGATTCCAAGCTTTCCAAACTCATCTGTACGATTGACAGTGATTCTCTGTGAGAGGTCGCCCGTCACAAGAGTTTCAAGACTTGCAAGCATCTCACGGACAGGTCCAACAATACTCTTGGACATCACGTAACCGACGAGTGCACCAATGACCATTGCCATTGAGATAAGAAGAATCGAAATTCGATGTGCTGACGCTTCTGCGATGTGCATGTTTTCATGTGAATGGTGCAACATTGCTTCAAGCGCTGTTTCAAGATCCACAAACTCATGATGCGAGATCGCAATGAGCTCTTTAATAATCAGTTTGTCGTTTACTATCTTCGCAAACTTGTCTCTGAAGGAGTACACATCATGATCTGCTTCTGCAAGTGTTTTCTCTAGACGCACGATATCATGTAATGCAGGATTAACGTGCTCGAGTGTGGCTCTTGCAGATTGTACCGCGATTATCATTTTTCCTAGATCTTGCTCAATATCGTGAACAAGTTCTACATCATCTGTGATGATGTAGTTGAACTGGCCGTTTAACACACGGAGCCAACTCAGTTCGACAAGCTCGAGGGCGCTAATAAGTTCGAGAGATTCTGCAAGGAGCGCTGGATCAGCGCCTTGATCAATAAATTTGCTATGAGCAATGTGCTCTTGTTCTAGCAGCTCTTCGATATGAAGTTGAAGACTCTTTGATTCTGAGCTGGTTTGTTCTAGTAGTGAATATATTTCATCGTACTGCATTCTGATTGATTCTAATGTGCCTTGGTATTCAGTCACAGTAGATGAAAACTGAGATACCAGTTGTTCAACATCCGATTCGATTCCTTCAGCTCTCATTGAGTTGATTGATTCATCAAGGACCTGAAGCTCATGCTCAAACTCCGAGTAATATGCTCGTGCTTTATCAGGGTCACTTAGAACGGAGAAAATATACTCGTTTTCATGACGAGCTGCTCGTTCGACCGCAAGTTCAGCTTCGGATTGAAGACGGACTACTTCACCGTAATGAGTAAGCTTTGATTGGAAGAAGAAACTCTCAAACCCAATCGAGAGTGTGAGAAGCAACAGAATCGAGATTCCACAATAGAGCTTGAGGCTAACAGGCATTTTGTTGAGATAACCGAGACGATCCCAGAGTATCACACCAACGACACTTGCGAATGAAAATAGAATCAAAGCCCAAAACAAGGTGTTGCTTTGCTCTGGGGACTGAAGATTTACCCAATCAGATACAGTCGCGCTTTCCGCGGTTTTAATCTTTGCTTCCAGAGTTTGGAGTGTGTTATTAGAGATTACTTCTAAAGGAGTAACCGCCGCGGCCCCGTGTGCGCCTGCTTTAGAAACATGCGTATTTCTGTCTGAGCCTGAGGTTCCATGTGAAGAAGATGAATGATTGTCAGATGCAGATGCAAAGAACACATTCGTAGCGCGATATGGGTTTGATTCAACCTTCGCAAGAATACTTGCTACCGGTGACTCGTCAAGCCATTCAACCTGACCAGTTCCAACATTGTAAATCGCTCCAACGACTTTCACTTTTCCTTCATTAACTAAGTTACGAGTAACCGGACTATCTTGGAAGAGATCTTCAATTGATTGCCAAACATTTTCCTGGATCGCATGTTCGACCACAGTATCAGTGTCACAACCAGAGCAAGAGTCGAGTGCGCGACGAACCGCAGGTTTGATATTGTCAATCAAAGGCGGAATGTTGCGTTCGAGTTGATGAGGATGACCAGTCTCTGCGTTGGTTACCGCAGTAACCGCACCACATTGAGTGTGTCCCAAAACAACAAGCAACGGCGTATTCACATGAGCAAGTCCATACTCGATCGATCCGATTTCATCCGTATCACAAACATTCCCTGCAACCCGAATAACAAAGAGATCCATGACTCCTGCATCAAACAAAAGCTCGACTGGCACTCGCGAGTCCGAACAAGTTATCACAGTCGCGATCGCGTGATCACCCTGGTTTTCAGAACCCGCTTGAGTAAATCGTTCAGAAGAAATGTTTGGATGATTAGATTCACCTGCAGAATACCGAGCATTCCCAGCTTTTAGAGATGAATAGGATGAATTTGGTGATCGATCATCTGCAACCGCCGTAAAGCAGAGCAACAATAGAGAACATAGAGCAAGAACAGTTCGGATCTTCGACATTGAGATACTCCTTAAATGGGTAGCTCGTTTATCGTTCCGATGACGCAGGAAATCAATTTGCTCATACAAATTTCATCGAGTGATCACTTATTCAATCTCCTGCATTTTCTGTACAGCGCAATTCTCGCATTTTATGGAGATACACATCCATTAATGAACATAAAGTTGGGTCAATTTGCCTAGTTTTTGTGGATCAAAAAAACAGAATTGCTGTCTAGTTAGCAAAAATAACGAACAGCCGTGATCACTCACAACTGCTCGCTATCCCTCAGATATCAACTACATTACAATCTAGTCTTATGGACATCCCATCGCGAAGAGGTCTAAGAATACTGAAACATCAAAGAAGTTCCATCTACCATCGTGATTCATGTCAACAGCTGGAGATTGGTCTTCGTAGAGTTGTATAAAAGTAGATACGTCAAAGAAGTTTAATCGACCGTCGCCGTTGAGATCAATGGAACAATCAATCGAGCAATCCATGACCATGTCGAGGACGACAACACCTTCTTCTGAATCACACAGATAAGTAGAGAAACCGGATCTTGCGATCCCCCTGCAAGTCCCAGCGCTGTCATAGGATGCAACTTCACTCATATTCGATGGGTCACTAATGTCGATCATTCGCATACCTGTTAAGTTCTCTGCGATATATGCGTTCGATCCATCGATAACAACATCCCAAACTGCAGAACTGGTTACTGGAACAACATCGAGCAAGATTGGATCACTTGGATCGCTCACATCGAACGCGGATAATCCAGTAGCGCCGTCTGCTAAGAATGCGACATCTCCAAACACATCAACCGCGAAAGTGTTATTTGGACGAGCATATTCAGATAGTAGAGTTGGAGTATTGAGATTTGAGACATCAATGATTTGAAGCCCGCCGTTGATTCCATCTGCGATGAATGCTGTCGATCCCTCAATCGCAACATCCTCTGCATTCCCAGGAGTGTTGTATTCTCCTATAAGTTGAGGCGAAAAAGGAACACTCACATCAACAATCTTGAGCCCTTCAAGCCCGTCTGCGATATACGCGATGGTTCCTTCAACCACAACACTGTTTGGACCACTCAAAGAGCTGAAGACTCCGATAAGACTTGGGTTCATGACATTGCTCACATCAAAGATAAGTAACCCACTGAACCAATCTGTGACATACGCACGATTCCCTGAGACTGTAACATCCGATGCGTAGATCCCTGCATCTCCTACGACAACCGCAGAGCCGAGATATACTGGGTTCGAAGGATCACTCACATCTATCGTTTGTAAACCTCCAAATGCGTCCGCGACGAACATAGTTGTCCCAACGAAATCTACCTTTTGAGCACTCCCTATCGTGTCAATAAGACCTTGTTCAACTGGGATAAGTTCGCAGTTTGTATTCTGCGCATATGTATGAGTTCCAACAAGACCAAGCGTTAAAGCAATCATCGCTCGGCCAACGAGAGCTGTATTTGTAAAGTTCAAGTTCATTTCGTTTCCTTCGTTTGAGTTGTATGAGTTCTTGTCCCACTGACAAACCCTCACAATCCAAACTGCGAAAACGGGATAGACAACATGCAATGATTATGAAAAAAATTAATACAATTCTGCAACGAGATCTTGTCGCAGGCTAATCAATCAGCAATGTGTTCGACTCAAGTGAATTCAGTGCTTCAACAACCCTCAGATATTGCTCGGAATCTTCACCATGCGTGCTCATGTACAACTGAGAGGCTTGAGTAAAGTAGTTATGAGCTTCAGATTCATTCCCCAAAGCTCGATAACACTTCCCGATTCGTTCAACAAACATACCGAGTCTTCGATCTGTCGGTTCAAACAACTCAGACGCAGTAGTATGGATGCTCATCGCAATGCGTAAAGCTTCTTCAGGTGATCCCATATCGAGCAGGATCTCTGCAAGATTGCCCTTGCCCTGTAATGTCATCGGGTGTTGATCGCCCAAACTCTGAGAGAGCCCTTCGCAAGATATGCGAGCCATCTCATACGCCTGTTCGTACTCTTTATTCCGATAGTAGTTCTTTGCTAAGTTGTTTCGGATGATCAATGAATACTGATGCTCTTCTCCAAGAGTATTGATAGAAGTTTCAAGCGCATCGGATAGTAAAGTGCTCGACTTATGATCTTGCCCCGCTTCCTCTAACGATACCGCAAGGTTCACCATTGATACCAACACACTTGGGTGCTGATCTCCGAGTACATGTATTTTTTGTTCAAGAATCGCAGTGTTCATTTCTACAGATTGATCGAAGAGCTCCAGCTCATGATACACCAATGCAAGATTAGTGCGTGTTTTCAATGTAATTGGATGATCTTCTCCAAGGTGCTCCATCTGATACGCGAGCACAGTCTCAAAAAGAGACTTTGAACGATCAAACTTCCCAAGCCCTTTTAGCGCAAGCGCAAGACTATTCCGAGTGTTCATTGTGTCGTTATGATCACTTCCAAGAACTTCAGTCCTAGCAACGAGTAACAATTCACCGACTTCAACTGCTTGTTGAGTCTTTCCGAGATAGTTGTAAACCCCTGCAAGATCACTCTGAATAACAAAGGTGTCAGGATGTTTTTCGCCAAGCGATGCGCGAGCGTCATCAAGAGCTTTCTCAAAGATAGACTCCGCTTGTTCATATTCAGATAAATCAACAAGGACCGTACCTAGACCGGTTCTCGCGAGAATCGATTGCCAATGGGCGCTCCCCATTTGGGAATCTCCGATGAACGCCGCATGGGTGAACTGCTCTTTTGCTTCGTCATACATGCCGATTGATCGATACAAGTTCCCGATAAGAATCCGTACCCGTACCTCTACTTCCGCAGACTCGGATAACTCTTCATTCACTTTGTTACTTGCAGATTCAAGAATCAACTTAAAAAGCGCAGTGTCTTGTCCCCGCGCGATCGCAGGGTCAATCCCTCCGAGCATTTGTTCTGTGAATGCAAGTACCTGCTCTTGTGTATTGAGAGTTGATTCAATCTGATCGTTCGCGTGATTGATCCGTTGAGCGTACTGTAAACTCAAACCTGTGAGTGTAATCAAACTCAAGAATACAAGAGCAACAATGAGGGTACTCGCTCGATTTCGAGAGACAAACTTTCGTACGGTGTACACCTTACTTGGAGGCCTTGCTCGGACAACATCGCCTCGAAGAACACGATGAACATCTTCGTAGAGTGCATACGCAGTTGGATATCGACGATCGCGATCCTTCTCCATTGATTTGAGAATAATCCAATCAATCTCTCCTTTGAGATCACGAACAATGTGCCCAATCGAAGTCCCTTGCTGAGTCGACACCCTTTCTCTGTGGAGTGAATCAAGCTTTGCTACCCGTGCAGAAGGCCGTTGAGGATCGATATCACGGATCATTTGTTCGAGTTGCCCGACACTTGCGCTTTTCAAGCGCTGCGGATCAAACGGAGGGAGCCCAGTTGTGAGTTCATAGAGCATCACACCGAGAGAATACACATCTGTTCTTGTATCAATATCCGCAGAGACAGTCGAAGCTTGCTCCGGGGACATATATTGAGGCGTCCCAACGAGTTGCATTGTCCGAGTTATTGTGTCATCAAGGTTCTCTTCTTCGAATGCTTTCGATACACCAAAATCAATCACCTTAACTGAAGGTTTGCCATCGACATCCGTGACAAGCACATTCCCTGGTTTGATATCGCGATGAATCACACCCTTCTGATGCGCGTGTTGGATTGCTTGACAGACCTGTGTAAACACTTCAAGTCGGGAATGAAGTTTGAGTTGCTTGTTATTGCAATAGGTAGTAACCATGACCCCTTCGATGTACTCCATCGCGATGTAAGGCTGACCATTGTCAGTTTTTCCCGCATCGAGTACTCGAGCAATCCCAGGATGATCCATTTTCGAAAGCAAAATGCGCTCTTCTTCAAAACGACGAAGGATCGATCTTGTGTCCATCCCAGGCCGAAGCACTTTTACCGCGATCTGTCTTTCAATTGGAGTTTCCTGCTTGCAAAGATATACAGTTCCAAATCCGCCTTGTCCTAGTGTTCGTATCACGCGGTACGGCCCAACAAAGTCCGGTGCTGTATCTTCTGTATCGTTTTCCAACAACAATCGATTGTCCGTCTGCCCTAAAAAATCGCCGGCACTTAGATGGGCGCTTAGGAGTTGTCGAACCCGATCTTTCAGCTCATTGTTCTCTCCACACACTCGATCAATGTACATCTCATGCTGATCGTGGGGGATCGCAAGCAAATCAATAAAAATGGACTTTGCTTCTTGGATTTCCATTACGAACTCTTTCCTTCAGAAAGCAGTTCAAACAATCGAGCGCGAGCAAATGTCCATTCACGGATCACCGTTCGTTCAGATAAATCAAGCGCCAGCGCTGTTCTTTCAACGGTAAGCCCCGCATAGAAGCGGAGCGAAACGATCTGCGCAGCGCGTGGATCTTCATTCTCGAGTGTAATCATTGCCTCTTCGAGTGCGACGATGTCAGACGGGTCATGATTCTGCGCCAGATCAATCAATCCAAGAGGGACTCGTTTTTCTTCGCCTCCTCTTTTGATTGCGTTCTTTGATCGTGCATGATCAATAAGAATCCGCCGCATTGCTTGCGCAGCTGCGTTAAAAAAGTGGGCTCTGCTTTGCCAGGACAGTTCTTCATTCCCCAAAAGTTTCGCATACGCCTCGTGCACAAGAGCTGTTGCTTCAAGCGTGTGATCAGGGCGCTCCTTTGACATTCTGTTCTGTGCAATGCGTCTGAGCTGGTTGTACACCTGCTCTAGGAGATCATCCCCAGATTGTTCATCTGCTCTGTTGAGCAACTCAGTAATGTCCCGTTGCGGCTCGTCCATCTGTGGTCCTCGTTTCCACAGATCGTACCCGGAAATCCATCTTCGAGCATCAATAGGGATAAACGACCCCAGGGTCTCATACTGCATTTCACACTCAATTACCATTTCAAGCTCCTTTACACTCCTTTTTGCGAGATCAATCGCTGATAGATGACATCGATAGTTGCAAATTTTAAAAAACTTTAAAAATCAATGTCATCTTCCAAATCAGCATTCCGCATCTGAGTGTGTACAAACACAAACTAAACCAAGGAGAATTCCATGTGTTCAAACTGTTCAATCCAACTGAGCCCGCAAGATACCGAAGCTTTCGCAGGATCCCTACTAGGTATCCTCAATAATGGAGCAACTGCAATGATGATCTCGATCGGGCATCGAACCGGGCTCTTCAATGCATTACACGAAACCGGCGCGTGCAACTCAGAAACACTCGCAAACTCAGCAAATCTCAATGAGCGATATGTCCGTGAGTGGCTAGGGACAATGACCACTTCAGGGATCGTCATGTATGATCCGTCAACCGGGCTCTATTCACTCCCCAACGAGCACGCGATGTTGCTTACAAATGCACCCGACGCAACCAATATGGCCGGGTTCATGCAATGGATCAGTGTTCTAGGTGATGTCGAGTCTGAGATTGTCGAGTGTTTCCACAATGGAGGTGGAGTCCCATACAGCTCATACGAACGATTCCATGATGTCATGGCCGAGCATTCAGACGGGACAATCCTGGGAGGGTTCGATCAAGGGATTCTTGAGCTAATTCCTGGACTCGAACAACAACTCATCGAGGGTATCAAAGTCCTCGATATCGCATGCGGGAAAGGACATGCAATCCTTGAACTTGCTCGTCGATACCCTAACTCACAATTCGTCGGCGTAGATTTTTCAGAGGAAGCAATCAACGACGCACGAATCTCCGCTAGCGCAGCCGACATCAGCAATGTCGAATACGAAATCGCAGATGTATCAAAGCTGAACTACTCAAATGAGTTTGATCTTATTACTGCATTTGATGCGATTCACGATCAACGTGATCCTGCAACAGTCCTCAGCAATATCAAAAATGCAATGAGCAATGATGGTATCTTCTTAATGCAAGATATCGCAGCATCAAGCAATGTCGAGAAGAACATCGGACAACCACTCTCGCCGTTGATCTACACGATCTCTTGCATGCATTGCATGAGTGTTTCACTCCAACAAGGTGGTCTCGGACTCGGCGCTGCATGGGGAAAAGAACTCGCACTCACCATGCTCGATGACGCAGGATTCGTAGGCGTAGAAACTCATGATCTTCCACATGACATCATGAATCATTACTACATCGCACGATAAAAAAACATATTTGGATCAAGCCCAAGCCCGATTCGTGAGTGAATCCCAATCAATCATCCCCGATTGGTGCGTACTGCTCCGCGATCTCGGGCTTGTTCCAATTCGTGTAAAGTTCATGAAGATATTTTCTAACAATCACTGTATATCGATGTTCAGGACCCAAGATCTCGACGAGCCCGTTATACGCTGGAAGGAGATACCCCTCAGCTTCATCGTATCTCTCAAGCTTTGTTAAACTCCTACCCAAAGACGAGGTAGTAAGATATGTTTTTCCATGCTGCTGACCAAACACTCGGAGACGATCTTCAAGGATCTCACGAAACCCGATCTCAGCTTCCGCGTATTGTCCGCGTTGAAAGTTCAGAATCGATAGGTTGTCCCTTGCGACGAGTGTTGCAGGATGATCGACACCTAATTTCTTTATCAGAAGTTCAATTCCCTCATGATGGAGTTTGACTGATTCGTCGAATCGTTCTTGCCAGGTATACACAATCGCGAGCGCCGAAATCGCGTCGATTGTTCCCTGAGATTCAGGTACTCGCTCTCGGCCGATATTCACTGCTTGTTCAAAGTACTGTGCTGCTCCATCCAAGTCTGACATATGGTAAAGCAAACTCGCATGTTGCGCGAGAGTGTCAAGAAGGATCTCAACAGAGATACCTGGATTACTCTCAACCAACTGATCTGTAACTTCGATGATCTTGAGTGCAGTATCAAGATCGTCGATATCCATATAGACATCTGCGAGTGCATTGCGACGATCAATCACTAAATCTATCGGCAAATTAAGTGACTCACTAATTTCCACACACTTGATCAGCTGTGTCTCAGCGTGCTCAAAGTCATTCATCCGTCGAAACTGTTCACCCATCGTGTATCGGATCAAAGCTTCAGCTTCAGGAGCATCAGCGAATCGTTCTTCAATTCCATCCGCTGACTTTTGCATTGCTTCAAGCAGTAAAATATCAGGTTGTCCTCCAAACTCGGGATCGCCAGCAGCAAAGAGGTCATCAGTTACAAACGCATTGATTAAGAGCTGAACCGCTTGCTCATGTTTCGCAGCGATTCGTTCCCTATTCGCTTCGCGCAATGCATTAGTAATCAGTATCAACGCCGCGACAAGCACCAGCATGATCATCCCGACAGATCCAACGAGAACTGGATTCCGTTTTGAAAACTTTCTGAGTTGATACCACGTGCTTGGTTTTCTCGCCGCGATAGGTTGATTGAGTAGGTATCTATCCAGATCGTCTGCAAGCGCGCCCGCGTCTTCATACCGACGATTCATTTCTCGAGAGAGCGCTTTCGCAACGATGGTTTCGATATCACCTCGGAATGATCGGTTAATCGTTCCGAGTAGATCATGTTCTTCATCACGGATCGCTCGCACGAGATCATACATACTCGACTCATGTCGATTCAATGGGTTTCGGCCGATGAGCAACTCATAGCAAATTAATCCCAATGCATAAACATCCGTTTGCGTGCTCGTTGCATGCGATTGCTGATCAACTTGCTCAGGTGCCATGTACTGCAGGGTTCCCATCAACTGCCCAGTCTGAGTCATCTGCGTTCTCTGTTCGACTTCCATGTCGAACGCAATTCCAAAGTCGAGAATTCTTACTCGACCCTTATCATCAACCATAATATTGCTTGGTTTCAAATCCCGATGCACAATCCCAAGCTCGTGAGCATGCTCTACCCCGCGACACACTTCAAGAAGCAATCTAATTTTCTCATCAGTATCGAGAGAAGTATCTTCGCAATACTTAGTAATCGGTTTTCCGATCACCAACTCCATCGAAACAAACGGCGTCGATCCAGTCGAATCGTTCGCGACTCCCGATCCATAGATCGTTGCGATTGATCGATGATTCAGTTTCGCGAGGATATCTGCTTCGCGTTCGAATCGTTTGCGGATCTTTGAATGCATCGAGCGCTGTCGGATCACCTTGAGCGCTACATGTCGTTTCGGAGAGTCTTGAATCGCCTCATAGACTATCCCCATCCCACCTTCACCTAGGACCCGAAGAATCTCAAACTCCCCGATTCGTTCTGGAATATCGTCCTCAGTATCCATTTCTGCGAAGAGCGATTCAGAATCGATCAAAGGCGATGAATCTTCATCCGCCTTAAGCATTGATTGAACATTCAAAATAAGTTCGTCATCATCGCCGCAGAGTTCTTGGATTCGTTCATTGCGTTCGTCAATTGGAAGATCACAAATCTGCAAGAAGATTCGTTCAACCCTTTGGAATTGTTGGATTTCATCCGGATTGAAATCATTCATCAGCGCTGGATCCCTTATCGTCTTTTAGTTGGTTCATCAACCAAGCTCGCGCAAAGCGCCAATCACTCGAAGCAGTTGATCGAGCAATTCCTAATATTCTGGCGCTGGTTTCTTCATCGAGCCCTCCAAAGAACCGGAGTTCGACAATCTTCGCTTTTCGTTCGTCAAGCTCTCTGAGACGATCAAGCGCATCGTCAAGTGCAAGAATCTCAGAAGGATCCATCGGTGACTTCGACTCAGGGTCTGCGATCGTTAAGGACATTACTTGCTGTCCGCCGCCTCTTTTGAGTCGATTCGTCGATCGAGCATGATCAATCAAGATCCGTCTCATGACCTTAGATGCAAGCAAAAAGAAGTGATCCTTCGAGTTGATATCAAGACCGTCTGAATTGATCAATCGAATAAACGCTTCATGGACCAAAGCGGTAGGTTGCAGAGTGTGATTGTCTCGTTCGGAGCTCATCATCTGCTTTGCGAGTTGCCGCATTTCATCGTAGAGCATCGATGAAAACTCGATGGGATTCGCCATATCACCAGCCGATAACTCGCTGAGTAATCGTGTCGCTAAGTTCCGTGTGTGAGGCTCAATATGCATGCACAAAGATTGTACAAAATGCCGTTGACAACTCAGAATCCCATCTTTGGTTTTTCAAAAAAAACTCTATATTTCCAAATTGTATCGGGCGCTAACACTTCCGATATCGCTCTGTTTATGTACAAACTGTGCATTCCAACTCGAACTATTTAGGGATATCAAAATGAGCAATTCAGATCAGATCAGAGCGAATCGTCCACAAATCAACATTTCACGCCGAATTCGAACACTCGCAGTAGTCTCTGCGATCTCCGTACTCACCGCTGCGTCCGGCGCAGCGACGCTCACCGTTGGGCCAAGCCTGATTGATTTTGACTACATCACCATCACCGCTGCTATTAGCGCAGGAGTTGACGGCGACATCATTGAGATCGCACCAGGCCTATATCCAGAAAATTTACTGATCTCTGGAAAAGACCTAACGCTCATAAATGCGGGCCCAGGATCAGTTACAGTATTCGGACAAGGACTCAACAAATGTATGTTGATCACAGGATCAACAACTGATGTAGTCCTCGAAGGAATCACTTTCACCAACGGATTCTCAACAACCGCAGGCGCGGGAGTTTCAGTAGAAGGTGGTTCAAATGCAACCATCATTGATTGTATTATTGAAAACAACACCAACACATTTCGTGGTGGCGGGCTCTACATGTCCGGCGGCGGCACCGTAACTAATACAATCATTCGAAACAACACCTCTGATGAAAACGGAGGCGGAGTCTACCTTGGAGGCAGCGCATCCAAGATAATCACCAATTGCACAATCGAAGGAAACACAGGCGTTGAAGGCGGCGGCCTCGCATATACCATGGCCGGAAACATGCTCGACATGAGCGGATGTCGCTTTGATGACAACACAGCAACAAGCCGTGGAGGCGCAATCGCTGTGCTCGGAACTGCATCAACAGGAATTGTTGATGTCGAAGATTGTGAGTTCGTCGCAAATCAAGCTAATGCTGGAGGAGCAATCTGGGTCTCGGACAACGATGTATTCCGTGCTCTCAACTCGATATTTATCAACAACAACGCTGTCAACGATGGTGGCGTTACACGCAATGAGCAAATTTTCGAAGCAGTAAACTGTACATTCTCGGGTAATGGAGTTGAAACAGATGGTGTAAGTGACTCATTCCGAGGAGTCCGTGCAGATTCGAATACGAACTTACTCAACTGTATTGTTACCAATGACAGTGCAACTTCCCATATCGGAATCGGAAACTTCAACCCAAGTCATTCATTGATCCCTGAAGGGCCGACAGGAATGACGGACATCAACGGAAACTTTAATGCTGATCCAATGTTCAACGATCCTGGAATGGAAGACTATTCCTTGATGAGCGGATCCCCTGCAATCGACGCAGGAGATTCAAGAGGAGAAATCGGATCCCCAAGCATCGGAGAGATTTTTGTCCTCGATGTTACTACTGATCATGCAGGGAATGTTCGTAACCTTGATGATGAGAGCACGCCAAATACTGGAATCTCCACATGGGCACTCTGTATAGATCTTGGCGCTTACGAGTTCCAACCAACGAACACACCCGCGTGCGCTGCGGATCTTAACGACGACGGAGTTTTGAACTTCTTCGATGTTTCCCAGTTCCTCACACTCTTCGGTGCGGGTTGTCCGTAATCGTATTCTCACTTGAATCTAATGAGGATAAACAATATGAAACTAATAATGAACTACTTCATTCCAAAAATTTCTCTCGCAACACTTCTGTTCACAAGCTCAACAACTCTTGCACATGATGGTTCTCCATCTTGCGGCGTAACCTGTGAACAACGCGTTCCCGAACCGCTTGAACAGTTCCGTACATTCGATCGAGTCCATTCTTCGAGCTCAATCCAAAGAGGAGGGGGTGGGCTCGAAGATGGTTCGACCGTTGATATCCTTGTCGTATATACAGGACAAGCGGTGACTGCTCAAGGATCACTCGCAACCCTAAAAGCAAAGATCCAAGCAGGACTGGATAATCTAAATCTTGCGGCATCGAACTCCATGGTGAACACCCTCTTTCGAGTTGTACATTCAGAGGAAGTGGACTATATCCAATCGGGCTCAATGGGCGCACAGCTCAATGATCTCCGTATCCCAGATGACGGCGTCCTCGACGAGGTTCATGATCTTCGTGATCTTCATAAAGCAGACTTAGTCATGATGATTATTTCCGCAGGTGATGTCTGTGGGATCGCAAACATCGGAGTAGGACCAGGGAATACGCCAACGCCAGAAAACGCATTCAGTGTTGTCGCTGCGTCATGTTTAGATGGCTCAACCTCTGTGTTCGCACACGAAATCGGTCACAATATGGGAATCATCCATGGATTTGAAGAAAACCCATGCACCAACGGTGGATCAAGATTCTCAAAGGGATACCAAGCTCCAGACGAATCATTCAACACAATAATGGGAGTTGGGGTAGGTCCAAGGATCCCTCATTTCTCAAATCCAAATGTTGACTCAGGTGGACAACCAACAGGGACTGATATCGCGAGCGAGAACCCCGCAAATGCAGCAATGTCACTCTCTATCTCAGCACCAGTTATTGCAAAATATCGAAACCGAGATATCAACGGGAACGGTATCGAAGACACAGATGAAATCATCGCTGGAACACTCAGCGACTGTGACAGCAACGGATACCCAGATTTCGCAGATCAAGACTTCAATAAAAACGGTACACCCGATTCATGCGACATTGCATTAGGAACAAGTCTCGACACAGATCTTGACGGCGTTCCAGATGAAGTTGAAGTCTCCACAATCATGGTGGACGGCGACGCGCCATCAACCGGAACCGGTAACGGATGGGGAGATGCTTTCAACGATCTCCAAGAAGCATTCACACTCGCACGAGCAAGTGGAGGAGATATCTCCCAAATCTGGATCGCAGACGGGATCTATACCCCTGCAACAAACGGTCATCGCGCACAAGGATTCGATCTCATCTCAGGAGTCTCACTCTTCGGTGGATTCGTCGGCACCGAAGCATCACTCGATGATCGTGTCGATGGTGCCGCGCAATCAATCCTATCGGGTGATCTCAATCAAGATGATGGACCGAATCTCACCAATCGCGAAGAGAACACGATCAATACTCTGTTCTTACACACCGAAGATAATCGGATCACACTCGATGGAATCATCGTCGAAGGAGGAAACGCAAACTTCGAAGTCAACTGCGGCGGATTCATGTTCAGCGGCGGCGGCCTCTGCGCATTCAGAGGTGACCTCGTTATCAACAACTGCGAGTTTAGAAACAACACCGCGCTCAAAGACGCAGGAGTGCAAATCACCAACTTCACAAAGTCCAGAATCACCAACTCATGGATCCATCACAACAACGCCATCGACGGCGTATTCTGGGGTTCAACCGGGTTCTTTGAATACGAGGGCTGGGTCGGAGGTATCGAACTCAACGGGCTCACAACAGGACTCGATAATCAGTTCATCAACAACAGTGTTGAATATAACACTGATAACGATGGGACCTCTGGTTGCTATATCTCAGGTGGAAACCCAATCTTCGCAAACAATGTAATCAGTAACAACATCGGGTACGGCCAATATGCAGGAGCTGGATTGTCGATCACACTGGGTGTTGATGTAGAGATTGTTAACTGTACAATCGCGAACAACTCATCTCCTAATGCGTCAAGTATTCGATCTTCAGGAGTTAGCAACTCCCGTTCATCAGTTATCCTCACAAACACGATTCTTTGGGGAAACTCCGCAGGAGGAGTAAGTAATGAGCAAAATCAATATTCTCACAGCGGAGTCGGTTCAGCAGTCACGATGAACAACTCAATCGTGCAAGGCTGGACAGGAGGATTCGCCGGAGTTGGTACGACAGGGGCAGACCCAATGTTCGTTGACGCTCCCGCAGGAAACTATTCCCTTACAGCGCTCTCAGCAGCAATCGACATGGGTGATAACTCTGCGCTTCCAATCGATGATCTTGATCTGGATGTCGATGGAGACACAGTTGAAATTCTCCCCGTGGATTTCGCAGGGAATGAACGATTTGTTGATGATCCCGATACCGTTGATACAGGTTTAGGAACTGCAGGAATCGTCGATGCAGGCGCATATGAGTATCAAGTGATGCAAACATGCCAAGTCGATCTCAACGGCGATGGAAGTCTAAACTTCTTCGATGTCTCGTCATTCCTATCTGCATTCGCAGTGCAAGATCCGACCGCAGATTTTAACAACGATGGTTCATTCAACTTCTTTGATGTATCAACTTTCCTCGCCGCATTCGGTGCAGGATGTCCATAAGATTCATCTAGATTAAGTTGCACATACGAAAAAGCCGCAGAGTCAAAATACTCTGCGGCTTTGTTTTAATGATTGTCGATTGGTTCAGTTATGGACAACCTGCGCCAAACATGCTCAAGAAGTCGCTCACATCGAAGAAGTTGAAAGCGCCATCTCCATCAAAGTCGGCCCTTGGATCATTTGCTGAGAACAATCCCAAATATGCAGAAATGTCAAAGAAGTTCAACTCGCCATCGTTGTTCACATCACCCGGACATGGAGCAACTGCAGTAAAGACATCGTCACTCAGCTCATCACCAATATTCGTATTTCTACGGATGATGACCGCTAAGGTTTGCTGGTTGACCATATTCACCATGTCTGTAGGGAGATACGCTTCATACCAAAATCGATCTCCACTACGCAGACGAGAAAACTGATCTACCAAAATCGCTTGGAGAGTCTCTCCGACAAGTGATCCAGGAGCCGCAGATTCTGCAAGCAATCCAATCCACGGATCAACATCATCAATCGACGCATAAACACTCTCGAATCCAGCATCAATCGAAGCATCATCGCTAATCTGATCGAGTGCTGTCAATGCGTTCAATCCAAATGATTGTCGAGTTGCGTTGTAATCAGGTAATCCATGATCTCGGCCACGCTGGATATTCAGTGACGCAAGATCGAACCCACCCGAACCTGGAGGCCCAAACAAGAAGTTACGAACATCATCAACAACATATGTGTCAATCTGCTGCGCAGGATGGCTCGCTAATCCGCGCAAGACTGAGTCAATGCCATTCGAACTAATTTCCGATGGGATAAAGAAACCCTGTTGCAAAGGAAGATGTCCCTCAGGTGCTTCTTGATCAGTTGCATCTAAACGAGAAAGTGATGGAGACAACATGGTGTGCCCAACACGGTACGCTGCAGATGCGAATACATTTGAGATACTTGGTTGTATTGCAGGGTTGTAACCTGCATATGCACCCATTGCACCGTCACCCAATAACACTGGGAGAAACTCGTTATACGTAATCGCTTGCATTTCTGCACTGACTATCGCGCGAGCACGCTCATAGAGCTCATCGCCGCTTGCTTCTGGGTACTTCACAGAGAAGAGATCTGCCCAGAAGTTGTGCTCACGCACAAAGAGCGTGTGCATCGCAGTGAGTCCAACTTGTTCATTAGCGCGAATATCACCCGCTAGGAAGAAGCTCGGATCACTACCAGTCGGAGCATTATCAAACCCACCAGTATTGAACGGCAACAAGTCGCCCGCACTCGTAACCAATCGTCCTGTGCCATCATTCGTGCGAAGCGCTGCAGCTCGTGGTTCATCAGCGCCGTATACATTTGAAGCATCAATAAACGAAGTGATCTCGTTGTGTTGTTGTCGATTCCCTTCATCATCCATTGAGAATGAAGATCGATTCATACCAATGACCTGTGTGCCAGTGTTCATTGGATCGAACCACGGGTCGCCCATTGGAACTTCAATATCAAATGCGACATCACTCGATGGAGTTTCATCGATGTCATGATCGAGGAACTGTCCCCATTGCCAGAGGAAATCAGATGCATTGGCCGGATTGGCAATAATGCCAGGAGATGCGCACAATGCGTTACTCACCGCACGAGGGCTCGGGCCATCCATCCTCGCAGGGATCTCTCCCGATGAAAGGGGATAGTCCGCACTCATCATTCGCATCATGTTCGTTGATGCAGCGCCCCAGAGAGGATTGCCAATGTTGTTAGCAAACCCATCAATTGTACGAAACTCATTGGGGAACACCGCAGTGCTTCCTTGTGGAGCTTGAAAATCTTCAAGGCGCTGAGCATCCCTTGCACTATCACGCGCCGTGTGCTCGCGTTGGACAACTGATCTGCGTGTTGGTTCTTGATCTCGTGTCGATTGTTTCTTCTCAGGCGCAGATGCATACGCAACAGCGCTGAGAGTCGAACCGGCAAGCAAATAAACGATTGGTAAATGGTACCGCATATAAAAAATCCTCCTCACAAGGATGATATCAACAAGAAAAAGCCACTCCAAGCCTTTTGTTCCAGATAGTTGATGCACCCTTTGGTCCAATGCACTGGTATCATCTGATATCGCCACAAAGAGATCGGGCATCAATTAAACAAGAGAGAATCACATGTTCACACAAATCACTCGCCTTTCAACCATCGCGATATGCGCATTAGTCGGTTCCTCGTCAGTGCTCTATGCATCAAACGGACCCGATAATTCGACAGAATCGCCGAAACCTTATGCAAAGGTTATCGAATCAGATTCAAGTGAAGTGCAACTACAAATGTGTGAACGAGTGTTTACTTCTGCGGATGGAAATGGCCCGCGCATCCGTTTAGTTTCTGCAATTCATATCGCCGATGCATCGTTCTATAAAGAAATGCAAAATCGTCTCGATTCTTATGACACAGTACTTTTTGAAGGAGTGAAGCCTGCAGGGCTCGACCCAATTGACTCCGAGCTCGATGATCAAAGCAAAGCAGACGCGACGCAAGATCGAATAAATCTCCTCTTTGAAATCATCGAACACTACCACGCTGCAACTCACCAACTCCCAAGTTCGTTCGATGATCTACTCGATAGTGACGATTCACGCATCGCCGCGATGGTGGGATCAACTATGCAAGATGGTTGGGGTTCCGAGTTCATCATCGAACTAATTCATCTCGATCTAAACGATGAACAAAGCAAACAAGTGGACATCACTTCAACTGGGAGTGACCGAAAAATCGGAGGCCAAGGACTCGCTACTGACATCAAACTGAGCTCAAGAAGCTATACCGAAAACGAAAAACGAAAACCTACCCCAGAAGGTATCCAATCCCAACTCGCAAATGCGCTCCGAGTTTCATTCCAACTCGATGAAATGGACACATCAAGAAAGAACTGGATCAACGCTGATATCGATATCAACGAACTCCAAAAACAACTCTCCGCACAAGGCGAAGACAATGCTCAAATCCTAAAACTCATTGAAGGCGATTCATTCCAAGCAAAGATCATCGGGTTCGCGCTCAAGTTCGTTTCCCGATCTCCAACAATGTCCTCAATGATGAAACTCGCAATGATGGATATGCTCGCATTGGTCGAATCATCCAACATGCTCGAACAGTTCGACGCCGTCAACAATGTCATTCTCCTAGGTCGAAACGATATTGTCATCGACTACCTCAAAGCTGAACTTGCAAAGAATAAGAATGTTGAAGATATCGCAATCTTCTACGGCGCAGCTCATATGCCAGGGCTCGAAGAAGTAATCACATCCCAACTCGGGTATCAGTTCGATTCAGATATCTGGACGACCGCAATGACAGTGGATATTGAAGAAACGGGTTTATCGAAAACACAGATCAAAATGATGCGAAACATGATCAAATCATCTCTTGAGCAACAGTTCTAATCAACTTCGCATTTCTTCGATCACACCAACTAACTGGTCCGCGAGTTCGCTCGCGATCATGCCGCCGCTTGCGTTGTTTTCTGCAGCCCATCGCTCGCCCGCAATCGCGTGTGCTTCAACCGCAATCGTGCACGCTGTGAATACATCAACGGATCTCTGAGCGATTATCGACGCGATTACGCCGCTGAGCACATCGCCGCTTCCTCCAACACCCATCGCTTGGGTTCCTCTTTTGCAAACCCACACCTGTCTTCCGTCTGATACGACAGTCCCTTTGCCCTTGAGTACAACGATACATCCAATTCTCTGCGCAAGTCCGCAACACGCTTGTACTCGTGAGTGTTCATCGCCCGCAGGATCTCCCTCAACTGAAAGTGATTGCATCAACCTTCGTGCTTCTCCTGGATGAGGAGTCATCACGACGCACGCACGAAGATCGAGAACAAAGTCAGGTGTCTCTGCAAGTGCATTGAGTCCGTCTGCATCAACGATCACCGGCGCTTGCTCTTGTGCAATCAATCGAACAACCATTTGCGAGACCTGGCGCCCTGATCCCATTCCTGGACCAACAACGACTGCTTGGTTTGATCGAACGAGCTCGTCGAGTACAACCGCTGCACTCGACGCGATGACTGATCGTTCCTCATCAACCTCAAGTCCATACCCCGTCGCAAAAGGAGCAAGCGTGAGCACAGAATCAATAATGGGAGAAGGCGCTGCAATCTTGACTAACCCGCATCCGCTGCGGATTGCACCCATCGCTGCTAGTGCCGGAGCGCCGATCATCGTCGCGACAAACTCATCGTCTAGATGCATCCCCGCAGATCCACCAATGATCCCGACAGATCCAAAGGTTCCTTTGTGTCCATCCGCCGCGCGCTTGGGTAAACTTTCAACTATCTCAATCCGTTCTGCATCCATACCAGATTGTTGCACATGAATCGCTGCACTTCCCGATCTCAACTTCCCTATCATTCAACATGATCGATACCCATGCTCATCTCACATTCCCCGATTATGCAGGAAAAATAGATCAGGTCCTCGATCAAGCTGCCCAAGCAGGGGTTACCGGGGTGATCTCAATCGCAACCACAACTGTAGATTCCCACGACGCGCTCCGTGTTGCAACCGAGCATGACAATGTTTGGTGCACCGCCGGGGTTCATCCGCTTTACGCAGACAAAGAACCGCATGACTGGAACGCAATTCGTAATATCGCACAACATGAAAAATGCGTTGCATGGGGAGAACTCGGACTCGATAACAAGCACGCTCGTCCTATCCGCGCGATCCAAGACCCGTTACTCGCAACACAACTCGCATTTATCGAATCATGTAAATCAGACGGAATCGATCTCCCGATCGTTATACACTGCCGCGAAGCTTTCGAAGATCTAATCCCAATACTCAAAGCAACGACTCTTGATCCATCTCGTTTCGTCTTCCATTGTTTCACCGGGAACCCCGATGAAGCAAAGCAAGTGCTTGACTTTGGCGCGATGATCTCATTCACCGGTGTTGTTACATATAAAAACGCGAAAGAAGTCGCGCACGCTGCACAACTCGTTCCACAAGATCGGATCATGATCGAGACAGACGCACCGTTCTTATCACCCGATCCCAAACGGGGGACTCGCCCGTGTGTGCCCGCATATGCACGCTATACCGCGGAGTTTATCGCGAACGCACGCAACACCCCATTCATCGAGTTCCATGATCAAATCGATCGCAATACTGAATCATTCTTCGGTATCAAAGTCCCCAAACCAGACGCTGAAATCCTGAAGAATCCTTGCACATGCTAAATCATTCACTTCAACTTGCATCGACAAATCTTGGGGGATGGTTTCATGACCTTTCGCCGTTCTTTATCAAGTTCACGCCTACATTCGGAATCCGGTACTACGGCCTCTCATACGCACTCGGTTTCCTCTTCGCATTCATCACACTCAAGTTCCTCGCAAAACGCAACTCAACAATGATCCCCGAAGACAGAATTGGGGACGCAATGATGTACCTAATTCTCGGCGCACTCATCGGAGGCCGATTGTTCTATGTCATCGGATACGAACCCGGACTCTTGATCGATTTTTCAAGCTCTGCACCATGGTGGGGGGTATTCGCAATCAACCGAGGAGGAATGGCATCCCACGGCGGTATTCTCGGAGTCGCATTCGCGTGTTGGAGAATCTCAAGAGGGTTCAAAGATCAAACCGGAAAAATTGTTGGCCGAACCACGCCAATCAACACACTCGACACCGCTGCACTGATCGCACCGTTCGGACTCTTCTTCGGGCGCCTCGCAAACTTCATTAACGCCGAACTATTAGGCGCTGTCGTTGCAAACCCAGGTCAACATGCCCCGTCTTGGGCAGTTCGATACCCTCAAGAAATTGTGACATTAACAGATTCGCAACTCGTCCAAACTCAAGAGCAAATGGATCAAGTCATCCAACTTTCAATGCTCCATATGCTCCCAAATGAGCAAGACTGGACCCTTGGTTACGCTCGAGTCCTTGATCTCATTCAACGAGGGGACGATGGACTCAAAGCACAACTCGAACCACTCATCGCAGCGCGATATCCTTCACAACTCTTTCAAGCATCACTCGACGGCCTACTCGTCATGTTTGTCGTTTGGATCATCGCAATGAAACCCCGCAAACCTGGTGTCATCGCAGGATGTTTCGGAATTGTATACGCACTGGGAAGAATTCCAATGGATCTCATCCGTCTCCCAGACGCAGGAGTTACCCAGTTTGGTCCACTTACTCGGGGCCAAACCTACTCTGCGATCACGCTCCTCTTGGGAATCGCACTCATCGTTTATGCATACAAAACAAAAGCCCCCAAATGTGGAGGCTGGAAAAAAAGTCCGAACTCCGTAGAGATCAATCAGGATTAGTTTGTTGAGTTTTCTCTTTACCCAACTTAGAAATTCCAACAGTCCCTGCAAACCCAATCAAGATTAATCCAAACGATCCTGCAAACTGCATCGCGCTAGGCGTGAATGATTTCTGCGACCAATCTTTCGCGTTGTCATGTGCTTGCATTTCTTCCAAGTTTTCAATAGTAACCAACTCACCTTTTATTGAATCTCCGACCTGAGGGACAACACCATCCCGAAACGGGTACAACCCCGCAGGCGCTGCGATGATCAGTCCGAGCAACACCCCGATCGTGACACGCTCATATCGATGCAATACCCACTTGAGCACATTGCTGACAATCACGACGCCTAAGAGGACTCCGATTCCAACTGGGATAATCACACTCATCTGATCCATCACTGCGCCAACATCACCATCTTTCATCGCATGAACCGTGTCTTTGATTGCGCCAATGATCGGTTCATACATCCCCAAGAGCAACAGTAAGAAAGCACCCGATACTCCTGGAAGGATCATCGCGCTCGCCGCCGCTGCACCGCCGATGATCAATCCTGCAGTTCCACTCAGCGCAAGAGCGCCACTCCCCATCTCTTGAAGTACAACCAGTGCACCCATCAGAATGATTCCCACTATCACTCCTGCGATTGAATCCTTCTTGATTGGTTTACCCATCGCCCACAGAATGGGGACGCCTCCAAGCGTGAGTCCAATGAACAATGAGAACATAACCCATCGATAGTGCACAAGCCCATAATGGATCGTGCTTGCTAATCCGCCAATTGAGACGATTGCTCCCAAGATGACCATTCCTAAGACGAGAAGAGCTTTGCGAGAAAACCGGAACCGAGAAATATCGGATACCGCGTCAATAAACAATGTGTAAATTCCACACGCGACGAGCATCGTCCCCCCTGAGATCCCCGGGACAAGATTCGCAAGTCCCATCAAGACCCCCCCTAATCCACAACGAATGAGTGGAACACCTGTCGTTTTTGTCTCAGTTTGCTCTGTCATGATCTATCAAGTCTCTCTGTGCGTATCGGATTGGGAATAAAGTTCGATCAGTACCAAGTGTATGTATTGAACCCCATCGGCCGATAGATGTGATTTGGGATATCATCGACAGAGATTCAAATCCGAATCCAGAGATACTTTGATTTCCGCGGAGACATCATGTTCAATATGCGTTTTCATTCAATAATCTACATTTCACTCGTCCTGATCTTCCTTACTGGATGTAGATCAGTGCAACTCGCCAACTACTCAGCATCAACATCACTGGGGTCAATCACATCAGAGTCGCGTCCAGAATCATCCACAACATCTGACGATCATGCACAATCCCCATCACGCTGGCCGACCCGCTGGGGAAACAACCCAGATCAACGCGGGACCATTATCGAGATGGACCCCGCAATGCCTGTCCGTCCTGTTCATCTCTCCAGATTTCATCAATCAAGATCAACCGATATCGAGTATCAAGATGCAAATCAACTAGCTTCTGACATCGGTATCAAACGTGGGTTCAAGTTCAAATCCGAAGGCCCAGGCTCATTCTTGTTCGTCCCAAACCCGAAGAATAAACCAACCCCCGACATCACCCTCGATGACGGCACACTCAACGAATCGAACACTCCAGATCTCGCGTTCAAGTTCGTTTCTGCATCTATCGCTCAAAGTGAATCAACAACACTCGAACCAGACGAAGACTTCGTACTCATACAACGGACTTGGTTCACATTCAAAGACCCTAAAGAGAAATCATCAACCGATGATTCGGATTTCGAGTCCAAAGGGACTGTTGTACTTCTCCCAGGGATGTTCGGAACACCAGATATCATCGTTGATGCGCTCGAAAACTATTGGCACAACCAAAACTACTCAATCCTTCGAATGCGATCTCAACCCTCAAGATTCACAGAACATTTCAAGTTCACAACCACGCCCGAAAAAGCAATTCTCATCAGTGGAGAAGTCGCTCAAATGAACGATGATCGAGTTGCAGAAGGTGCTTATGCGACGAACGCCGCACTCGATTACATCTACACAAAGCGACCAGATCTCAAAGAAAAACCAAGCGTCCTCATCGGGATGTCAGGAGGAGCAATGATGCTCCCAACCGTTTACGCATATGCTCCAAGTCAATACGACGCCGCAGTCCTGATCGCAGGTGGCGCCAACTTTCTAAAGATTGCAATCGAATCGAACTACAAATCATGGATCGATGCAATCGTCTTCGACTTCGATCCCGACTCAGACAAATCAGGTAGGATCGATGATCAGAACCTAGAACTCTTCTCTCAAGACTATCTTCGTCATTCAAAGCTCGACGCGTATTACACCGCGACAGAAATGTCAGACATCCCAGTCCTCGTGCTCCATGCAAGTTTGGATCAAGCTGTCCCTGCAGATTCAGGACAACTCCTCTACAAACAACTCGGAGAACCCGAGAGATGGTCCTACCCCCTCGGGCACGAACTGATCTTCGCAGGCCTCCCAACCCAGGTCACCCGCATAGATCGTTGGATTACAAAAAATTTAAATGCATCAATGAAGACAGATACAGACTGATCTTCGATTAACTCTCATATCGGAACTTGGTAATCAGTTCGCCTTCGCCAACAAATGATGTTCCAGTCACTTCGATGACCGCGACTTCCCCTGTTCGATGCCCGCCTGGGATCGCGGACAGACCATGAGTTAACAAACTCACCATTCGAGCGCAGTTCGGGTTATGGCTCACAATCGCGACTGAATCTGCGTCTTGCAGATCTAGCAAAACATCGAGCATGTCAGAGAGAGAGCGATCCGCACTCAGACGATCATCAATCTGAGATTCCTGCTCAAGTACATCCCAAATTGCACCCGCTGTCTCGCGCGCTCTGAGATATGGAGATGCGATAACAATCTCAGGAGTCTTTTCAGAGTTCAACAAAAACTCACCGATCGCTTCGCTTTGTTTGTGCCCCTTCTTCCGAAGAGAACGATCCCGATCGAGTCCACTTTCTGAAGAATCATGAGCTTTGCCATGACGAATTACATACACAATCATCAACTCATCCCCCAGTAATCATGAGTCCAACGCTGTGTCCACTCCAAGCAGCAAACACACCAACGCAAACGCTTATCAGTACATAAACCATCGCAGTCCCAACGCGTCCTTGATTCATCAGATCCAAAGTCTCCCAACCAAAAGCAGAGAAAGTAGTGAATCCACCGAGCACGCCTACAACAAGTGCAACGCGAAGTGCTTCGTTCCCTTTTTCAGGATCGCCGAGCAATCCCCATGCGAGACCGATCAGTCCGCACCCCACAAGATTCACAATCAGTGTGGCCGCCGGGTACATCGCAAGCCAGTGAGGAGATTCTGCTCCATCAGGAGTCAATCGTGCAATCAAAAGCCCCGTCGAATACCGAAGCATCGAACCGATCCCGCCTCCAAGAAAAACCAAGAACAGTTTCATCATCTAAGAGCCTATTCGCTCAATGCCCGCTTGTCTCGTCCCAGGAGCTTCAACCCCGGACGCAGAAGCATGTCGATACGCTGTCATCGCACCTAAGGCGATGAAAATCAACGAAGCAACACTGCTCAAACCCTGATACGCATACTTCGAGTTGTGATAGATCCAGTCCTGCGTGCTGTATCCCTCAGTGCTCGCGAAGTTGTAGTTGATAATCGAGACCGGGAACGCCGTAATGAGCACGATAAGAACCGTCAATATTGCCGCCATTAAACCAAGCGATGGAGACCCAACACCAGATGCTTTCTTTGTTCCGATACCAACGACCGCTCCACAGATCCAAACCGCTGGGATCAGTCGAAGATGCATCGAGTCCCAAGTCGCGTGAACACTGTAAACGATACCGAGCCAAACGCTGATGCAAACCAATGCCAACAACGACATCGCGATTACACCTCGCCAAACTCGAGCAACTGGGTCCTCTATTGAATCCACATGTACACTCGCAGCCGGTTCTTTATCGAGCTCATATCGTTGAATCATCTCTTGCGAATTCTGTTGTTCAGTTTCGCTCATCTCGCCGAGTTCAATATCTTCTTTTTCTGATTGATAAACCCCAAGCTGTCCAAGGTATTGCTGAATCGAATCCTTCGCTCGCAGATCGATCTCCATTCCAAGCGCAGAGTACACCTGTTCCAGAGTTCCGATTGCATCCCCGCGAAGGTCTTGATACCTAATCCGTGTCCATCGATCAGAATCAATCGCACTCAGTTCGCTGGCGCACTTCGATTCTGTGTACGCATATTCCTCAACAATCCGATCGCGTACTTGTTGAACTTCTACCCCGTCTTCAAGCAAATGATCTTTCAGAGAGTGATGCAATCGGACATTCGAATCAATCACCGCAGTAGGGGTGCGGACAAGATGAACAAACTTGACATTCCCTTTAAACAACCGATCCAGTTCTTTCACCCGTGATGTATGACTCGGAGTTTTTAGGAGCACGATCTTTGTCCGATTCCGTCGTTTGCGTGTAATCTTCCAAACAAACATCGCCATCAATGAACGCCAACGATTGAGTTCTTTGTCGCTCAAACCTTCGAGCGAGTGCCAACGTTTCCAATCCTCCCAATCGCTAGGCCAAACAAACCGACCCGGGATCGAACTGCACCCGCCCCATGTGCAAAGCGCAAAGTCATCCTCGCCAGGCCAATCAGGACCAAACCCAACCGCGTCCTGAGGCCGAGTACTCCCCAAAAACGGTACGAGCACGAATCGCAAGATCGACCACCCAATGAGAAACCCCTGTCCCGCAAGACACTGATACCACCGTGGGGTCACAAACCGTGTATCACAACTCATCAAGTTCTGTAAATGAGTCGTCCCAGATCGGTAATACCCAAGGATCACAATCGCCCCTGCGTCGTGTTCAACCCGAGGATCGTCCACAAACTTCAATCTGCGAACAACCGCAAGCACCAGACGCTCATGCACCGTGCAGATAGTCCCAACAAAGCTCGTGATCAATATAAACGCAAATCGAGCCCAGTACGCCGGGTTCACGCCCCCTGTCCGTTTTACCATCCGGATCCACACATCCAAAGGCGCCAAAGCAAGCACATGCGTGACAGGCCAAGCAATGCTCCGTTTTCGATCGGGTTTGTCAATTCCAAGTCTCATAGTCAGTCCACAACGATATGCATCAAGATTCCAGACCCATCAAATCAAATTTATCTCAACTTTCAAACAAGAATAAATTGCTTGCAGCCACTTTAACTTTCTGCCCCACAAACCCAAATCGCTCGCATATCCTTGCCCATATGACACACCAACTCCTTACCAAGCTCAACCTCGTAAACCATCCCCGAATCGTCACAGATATCCGCGGAGATGAAACTCCAGAAAAGGACAATATTGTCCTTTCCTATAACCCCGCAACGGGAAAACCAATCGCAGGTATCCGCCTCGATTCTAAAGAGGACTACGAACGAGTTACCGCAAAGTCAGTTGAAGCATTCAAAGCATTCCGAAAAGTTCCAGCTCCAAAACGAGGAGAGCTCGTACGCAGAATCGGAAACGCATACCGCGATGTCCTCGAAGAGCTAGGGTCACTCGTTTCACTCGAAATGGGAAAGATCAAAGCAGAAGGCATCGGAGAAGTACAAGAAACAATCGATATTGCAGACTTCGCAGTTGGACAATCCCGTCAACTCTGCGGCATCACAATGCCAAGTGAACGCCCTGAGCACGCGATGAAAGAACAATGGCTCCCCCTCGGATCCATCGGAATCATCACCGCGTTCAACTTCCCAAACGCAGTATGGGGATGGAACGCAATGCTCGCGACAATCGCAGGAGACACCTGCGTATGGAAACCATCACTCATCGCACCGATTACCGCGATTGCAACAAACGACATCGCTCAAAGAGTCGCTTCAGAGATGGGTTACGAAGATCTTTTCCAACTTGTCATCGGAACCGATGACATCGTGGGAGAATCTATGATCCGCGATCGCCGTTACCCACTTATCTCCGCAACTGGATCATGTCGAATGGGTCGTCATGTTGGTTCCGTTGTCGCAGGACGCTTGGGCAAATCTCTCCTGGAACTCGGTGGAAACAACGCAGTCATTATCGAGCCAGACGCAAACCTCGATCTCGCACTCAAATCAACCGTATTCGGATCAGTGGGAACTTGCGGCCAACGATGTACTTCAACTCGTCGTTTGATCATTCATGAATCAATCGCAGACGATTTCTGCAACAAGTTAGTCAAAGCATACGAAACTGTTCGTATAGGAGATCCGCTCGATGATGGAACCCTTATGGGTCCGTTGATCAACGAGCAATCCGTAGTTGCGTACGAGCACGCAGTAAAAACCGCTCAAGAGCAAGGCGCGACTCTCCTCACTGGAGGAACCAGAGTCACGAATCTTGACGGCGATTTAGCAGCAGGACACTTTGTCTCGCCTACAATTATCCGAGCACCAAAGGACAACAAACTCCCGATGGCACTCGAAGAAACATTCGCTCCTATCCTGTATGTCTTCACTTACAAGACACTCGAAGAAGCGATTGAGATGCAGAACGACGTTGTTCAAGGACTCTCGTCCGCGATCTTCGCCGGCTCATCAAACGCTGCCCAAAGATTCCTAGACCCCTCAGGGGCAGGATCAGATTGCGGGCTCGCATATGTTAACCTCGGAACCTCCGGCGCAGAAATCGGTGGAGCATTCGGAGGCGAGAAAGACACCGGAGGTGGACGCGAGTCCGGTTCCGACGCATGGAAGGCGTACATGAGACGCCAGACATGTACTACAGGATTTGGAGATACTCTTGAACTGGCACAGGGGATCCGCTTTGAGTGAGCAACAAGGTCAACAAGATATGACAGACACACTTGTCGATGAACTCGCACTCGCTGCGATCTCGTCCGTCCAATCTGGAATGAAAGTCGGACTCGGCGCAGGTAGAACCGCCGCAAGAGGAATCAAACTCCTCGCACAGCGCGTTACCAACGAAGGGCTCGACATCCAATGTGTCGCTGCATCCGAACGCGCTGAAGATCTTGCACGCGAACATGGGTTGAAAATTGTTGACTTCGCGATGCTCGAAGAGCTCGATATCCTCATCGACGGCGCTGACGCTGTTGATCGTAAGATGCAAGTGATGAAAGGTTCACGCGGCGCGATGACCCGCGAGCGAATCCTCTGCTGGGCCGCAAAGCAAACCGTATTCATGGTAAACAGCAACAAAGTCGCTGAAGACCAGATCGGGACAGACACGCCTCTCCCGATCGCCGTCATGGCATTTGGACTCGTCTCAACTCGCAAAGCGCTCCGTCACATCGGAATCAACGGCGTAATCCGTCAAGACATGAACGGACAACTCTTCATAACCGATAACGGAAACCTCGTCCTCGACGCAACCCTCAACGGGAACGAGAACCTCGCACAGCTCGCAACAGAGCTCAACGACATCCCAGGTGTCATCGATCACGGCCTATTCATCGATGAAGCCGACACAATCTTCATCGAAAACGAAAATGCTGAAATCGAACAGATCAATCGATCAAGCCTTTGATCATCCAAATATGCACTTAAAAACCGCTTCAATCTCGAAGCGGTTTTTTTATAATCACCAACTACGACGTTCAAACGCTCAAATCATTCCGATTCAAACAACTGGATCTGTTCAAGAGTCTGACTCAGAATCCGATTCCATGTCCAGTTGCTCGTGACATCTTCGGACTGTTTCAAGAATAAATCATTCACCGAATTGAGATCGGGGCCAAACGCTTCGAGCAACCAGCGCCGTTCATCGCCTGTTGTGTTCGAGAGAGTTTCATACGCCGTTGTTAGTTGTTCAAGAGTGGGTTTGATCATTGATACAAAGTCCATCACACCTTGCAGCGTATCAATGTTGTCCAGATACCCCGCAATCGCAGTGAGATCTTTGATATAGGTATTCGCCGCGTTCTTCACAAGTGGAGAAAGCAAATCCATCGCCGTCTCAGATCCCAAGATACTCCGAATCTGCGACGACTCACACCCGGTCATCGTTCCGCCTATCCCCGTACAAAATATCGCGCTCGCAGAAACCACAAGCACCCGATTCGAAATTCTCAGATTCATTTCATACTCCTTCGATAAGCAAGTTTGATTCCCTGATGATCCTACTCGATATTCTTATTCTTTGCTTGGTTGATATTCTCACTCAACTCACTCAAGCAAGTCCCTCACGCATGCATACGACTTTCCTCTATCCTACAATCCCCAATGGATATTGCTAAAGCTCAACCAACTCACACCAATCGACTCTCTGAAGAAACATCCCCATACCTACTCCAGCACGCCCACAACCCTGTCGATTGGTATCCGTGGTCCGACGAAGCATTCGCAGAAGCGCAACGCCGTAATGTCCCTGTCTTCCTCTCGATCGGATACTCTACTTGTTACTGGTGCCATGTCATGGAGCGCGAGTCCTTCGAAAGCGAAGAAGTCGCAAAGATCATGAACGAGCACTATGTCTGCATCAAAGTCGATCGTGAAGAGCGCCCTGATATCGACGACATCTACATGGCCGCCACCACAATCTTCTCCGGTTCCGGAGGCTGGCCAATGTCCGTCTTCCTCGAACCAACAAACCGAAAACCCTTCTACGCAGGGACCTACTTCCCCGTTGAACCCGCCTACGGCCGACCCTCCTTCTCGCAACTCCTCGAAGGACTCTCAGACGCATGGAAAACACAACACGATAAAGTCATCGAACAAGCAGAATCTCTCGCATCTGCAGTAACTGAACAAGTTGCATCCGAGAATCAGCAACCAGTTCCAGTGGGACGCCCGCAACTCATCAATGCTACCAATGCACTCCTCCAAAGATTTGACCAAACTAACGGCGGATTCGGAGGCGCACCAAAGTTCCCACAACCAGTCTTCCTCGATTATCTCCTCGACATCAGAAACGACATAGACGAGAAAACACAAGAGTCACTCGACGCCGCCGCCAAAACAACGCTCGACGCAATGGCAATAGGGGGGATCAACGATCAAATCGGAGGCGGATTCCATCGTTACTCTGTAGATCAGTTCTGGACTGTCCCGCATTTCGAAAAAATGCTCTACGACAACGCACAACTTGCAAGTGTTTATGCTCAAGCATCAGTTACATACAACGACGCATACTACGCTCGCACAGCGAGAAGAACGCTCGATTACTGTCTCAATGAAATGACAATACAATCCGAACCAGGATCAACAGGTTTCTATAGTGCACAAGACGCAGAAGTTGACGGCAAAGAAGGTCTCAACTATCTCTGGATAAAATCAGAAATCAACGAAGTTCTCGGAAAAGACTCCGATGAAACAAAGCTCGCTCTCGATATCTACGGCTTAAACGCAGGAACAAACTTCCAAGATCCGCATCATCAAAAAGAACCAAAACGCAATGTCCTTCGCATGGATGTCCGTCCAGATGAGTACGCAACTCAAAACAATCTAAGTTTGGAAGAACTATATAGCAAACTCGACACGATCGATTCAAAGCTCTATGCAGTTCGCAATCAACGCAAACAACCAAGGCTCGATGACAAAGTCCTTGTTGCTTGGAATGGTTTACTCATCTCCGCACTCGTCGATGCAGGAGAAGCACTAAGCGAACCTAAATATATCGCCGCTGCTCAACACGCTACAGATTTCATCCTCGAACATATGAGATCATCCGATGGGCAACTCCTCCGCGCCTACCGTGATAATGTTTCCAAAATCCCTGCAGTACTCGAAGACTATGCCCTCTTCATCGCAGGGCTCATCAAACTCCATCAGGCGCCGCTTGCCCGCAACCAAACATCGCTTGACACCATCATTCATCTCGCGGATCAAGCGCATGAACTCTTCGCAGACGATTCAGGTTCCTATTACGACACAAGAGCGAATCAAACGGATCTATTTGTCCGCACCCGTTCCTACCACGACGGCGCAGTCCCCTCTGCAATCGGAGTGATGCTCAACAACCTCGTTGACATCGCAGATTTAGTTCGGGACAACGAAGCGCAGTCCAACACATACCGCGTGCGAGCAGTCAATCTCCTCAGTTCCATCTCACCATCGCTCGCATCATTCCCGATGTCATCGATCAACTCCGCAAGAGCAATGATCAAAATGCTCGATCAAGAAGAATACAACAAGCTCTACGCATTTGCAGGTTCAGACCAAGACCAGAAACCAACAGAGATAAACTCTCCTGTCAAAGTACTCGTCTCTACCGATACGATCCAAGTGTCTGATGATGAACCTGCATCCTTTAAGATTGCTCTTGAAATAGACAATGGATACCACATCGTCGCCGCTCAACCTGGAGAGTCCGACGCTGCAAAGCTGCTGCTTCCTCTCCGCGTTGGATTAACAAAGGGACAAGGTATCGCAATCTACGCAGACTACCCCCAAGGGCAAGCGTTCGGTCTGGACTCGGTAGGTTCATTCATGGTCAACGAAGGGCGCATCGAGTTCGAAGTTGCAATTGAAAAAGCGCCCGGAGTCGGACCAACCCCAGGCGCTCCAGTCATCGGAGTTTCATTCCAAGCATGCAACAATAATGCATGTCAAGCTCCACAAACCGTGGAGCTTCAAATAGAGATCGAGATAAATTAGTAAATGCTGTATTACTATCCTTCGTTCGATGCAACACCATAAGCAGTGCCAACTGCAAGGACCATAAACAACAAATCCAACGGGTGCATGAAACTCTGGATTAATCCTTCTTTGATTATTGCTTGTCCGAACTCACCGTCGATGTCCCGTTCACTGTTTTGTGAATCAAGTACAACGATCCGAAAATCAAACTGAGCGTCAGGATCCATATCCACCCATCGGTTGTTCGTGAGATCAAGAATCTCCTGCGGGTAATCTTCAGGCCAAGCTGTTATGCTCATCGGAAGCCGCTCATTATCCCAGTTGATCTCTTCATCGTTGTTAATCCTGCGCCGACACTCATTGTCCGCAATCTCTTGGATCGCCCAATCGTCATCGACATCGCTTACAGACATGCCCCAGTTTTCTGATAGATTCTTTCGAAGAGAACTCTTTTCCTGAAAACTCTTTGAGCCCCATTCGTTATTTGCAAGATCACGGATATCAACAGGGTAATCGTCCGGCCACACAGCAGCATCCACATAGAGTTCCGGATTTTCCCACCCGATTGAGTCTCCATTCTCTATCTTCTCTTCACAGATTTGATCAGCCATGAATGTGAACACCATTTCATCACTTACCTCATCAATGGTGAGAGGTTCAAAATATGTGCTTCCAAATGCTTCTTCAACTGCAATCGATACCGCTGCGTATTTTCCTGCTGTTATCGCGCCCATAGCAATAAGCGCTGCCATCGCGCCAGTAAGAGCGCCGCCTTCACCCCTTGATCCGATACTTGCTCCAAGCCCTGTTAGGAAACCAACACCAACAGCGATCCATCCAATCTCAACACTAAACTTGTAAGAAATAAATGCCCAAATAATGGCGCCAACCGATCCGCCGACTACAGCGCCGATTATGGGCAAAATAGGTTTAATCGCAAGCCCGCCAGCGCCTGATCCGATCGAAGCAATTTTTGAGTTCCCCTTTGATATCGTATCAAGAGACCGTGTTTGCATTGCTCGGCCATTTTCACTATTAAACCCACAAGCCATGCAGATAACAGCTCCATCGCTCATTCGTTGCCCACACCCAGCACAAGCTTGAGCATTGCTCATTTCACCTGAGTAATTCTCAGCTCCATCCACTTCAAGATCATCCAACAGATCATTCATTCCCCCGTCGAGTGCGTCATCATAACTATCTTCATATAGTGATTCTGATTCAACTATGGATTCACTTTGTTGTTGCTTTGCAATTACACACTTTTGATGGGCATATTGCCCCTTCTCGTTTTTAATCCGTGCTTGCCCCACGCAGCTCTCGCCGCATAGAACACATATTTTTTCTACATTACTCATAACTGCCCCAAAATAATAAATGATAATTATAAAAAAGAACGCGTCGCACAAACGACGCGTTCATAAATAGTACTTTATAGTTTGTAATATGTAAATCTAAATTAGATTTGAATTCAAATCATTTTTGATCATCATCCGCAATCGACTTACGCATCGAAGTATCTGCATTGATATTCTTCATGCGATAATGATCCATAATCCCAAGGTTTCCGCTTCTAAACGATTCAGAGATCGCCCGTGGAACCTCAGCTTCAGCAAGTACAACCAACGCACGGTTCTTTTGTTCTTCAGCACGGAACTCTTGCTCTTGAGCAACCGCCATCGCTCGTCGTTTTTCAGCAAGCGCTTGTGCAACCTTGGTGTCTGCTTGTGCTTGATCCTCTTGGAGCTTCGCACCAATATTTACGCCGACATCAACATCTGCGATATCAATAGACAGGATCTCATAGGCAGTTCCTGAATCAAGTCCACGCCCGAGTACTGCTTTCGAAATCGCGTCTGGGTTCTCAAGAACCGATTTGTGTGTTGCTGCAGAACCAATACTCGAAACAATACCTTCGCCGACACGTGCGACAATCGTTTCTTCTGTCGCACCACCAACAAGACGTGAAAGGTTCGTACGCACTGTTACCCGAGCGCGTGCTTTGAGCTGAATCCCGTCCTTTGCAACCGCATCAATAGTCGGCCGTCCAAGATTCGGGTTCGGGCAATCAATCACTTTCGGATTCACCGAGGTATTCACCGCATCGAGAATATCACGACCCGCAAGGTCGATCGCAGTTGCAATTCCCCAATCAAGATCAATATTCGCGTTCGAAGCAGAAATCATCGCAGAAACAACATTGCCAACATTGCCACCTGCAAGATAATGGTTTTCAAGCCCATCAGTCCCGACAGAATCAATGCCCGCTTTCACCAAACGAATTTTGTTGATCACAATAACTCGTGGATTCACCTGTCGAAAACGCATCGCGATAATCGAAAGTAACTTTACATTCGCGCGAGATAAAAAAGCTTGAAACCAAAGGTTAAAGAAGTTAAACATGACCACAAAGATGATCAGGACAACTAACGCCGCTACGCCGATGATGATCCATACTAAGGGATTCATGAATATCTCCTTCTTTCATTCAACAATTAAACTAGGCGCGAAAAGTGCCAATCTGAGGAATCTTCGCACTTTGTCAGTATACGCGTTCAACATCAATAAGGTACTGAATCAATCGATTCCCAGCCCTGATCGCTATTCCATTTTGCCCTCGGCCAAGAGCTCATTCACTTCATGTAAGACATGGTGACCCGCCAGATTACGTTTCGTTAACTCATGCCAATCTAATCCAATACCTGCTTTCGTTCCCGAGATCAGCGCTGATACAACCTGATTCAAGTCTCCGCCAGCGAGGACATGATTCTCCAGTGCGGCGATATCAATCGTTGTGATCCCGGATTTATTCAAGCGGATCTTATTCATCACGACGATTTTAGGATTCACTTTCCGGAATTTCATCGCGATGATCGATGACAACGGGACTTGAGCATTTGATAGAAATGCCTGAAACCACAAGCTAAACAAACTGCTCAGGAAAAAGATCACGATCAGAATCGCAAATATGCTAAATCCAATTACAACCCATATCAACGGTTCCATTTATGAATCCATCACTCAAGTTTGGTTGAGATGCTCTGCGCGATTCTATATCTTCCGAACCTCAATCGTTAATCCATCTACACCCGTCACGCGGATTGATTCACCCAAGTCAACGATCCCACCTTGCGCGATCGCATCGTGACGATCTCCATTAATCTGGACAACCCCGCTTGGACGCATGTTCGTCAATGCAGTGCCCTCAAGTCCAACGAGCTGTGCTCTTGCTTCCTTACTCGCCCGCATCTGATTTGCACGAGTCTGAGCGATCTCTTCGCCTGAATCGCCAACCATCGTCTTTCCAAACGAAGTATTGGGCAACATATTAAGCGCCCCAAAGAAAATCATCGGCCCAAGCACCGCCGTTCCAAGTAACCCGATCGCACCCCACATCGCGTCATATCGAAACAAGAACACAATCCCTGCAATAGCACTCGCAATCGCAGCAATCCCAAGTATCCCCCCCGATGGAACAAACGCCTCAAGCACCATTAGAAGCGCCCCGAGCCCGAGCAAACCAACCCCGATGAGCAACAAACTATCCATCACACATCCTCCGATCCAACTTCTTCCACCTCAATGCGAAGCTTTGTCGCAGAGATCACCCTCACCCGAACCCCACGATCAATCGATCCAAGTGCCGCATGCACATCCACAATCTGATCTTCAAAGTCCGCCTGACCAATCGGATACAACGGCGTAATCGTCACACCCTCGCTCCCAACTCGTACAGAACCATCATCAGTAACAATCGCATGCAACATCGACTTCTGAGGCATCCCCCCAACACCTGATGCTCCACTCAATATGAGTCGCTCAAAGTAGGGGAGGTTCTGAGCATTTCGAACAATCAACCACCATCCGATCCCCGCAGTAACAAACGAGAGCAACACAGTAACAGCGCCTGTCATCAAGTCCTGCTGCATCGAAGGATTTGATAATGTCCCGCCTGCGCTGACAAAGGTGCCAATCAAACCACCAAACAGCGCCACGAATCCAATCACTCCAAAGACTCCGAACCCAGGAACCACAAACGCCTCAATTGCTAAACACGAAATTCCTACGACAATCGCAATTAGTTCCCACCAACCACTGAGCCCAATCATCGCTGGAGGCCCGAGCAAAAGCACCAAGGCGCCGATCGCAACAGATCCACCAATGCCTGCGCCGCCCATGATTAACTCAACAAACAATGAGATCAAGACTACAACAATCAAGAAACCACGAACATACGGGTTCACAAAGAAACGAACCAGCTTCTCAGTAGGGTTCATCCGGATTCGTACCAACTCACTAGCGCCAAAGAACGCTTTGAGTTCTTCATCGTTGTTAATGATCTGACTAGAGAACCCAAAGTAACGAAGTTGATCATCCCGCATTACGATCGCTGCTGAACCATCGGTGATGTACCCAACAAACCGATACTTGCCTTTGTCCCCAGCGCTGAGCACTACACGATTTGACGGATACTCAAGCTCAACCATCTCTTCAGGATCATTAAACACATCTTCGACATCATGAAGAGTCTTACTTGCAGGTTTGTACGCTCGTGCATCTGCTTCTTCTAGAGTCTCTGCGACACTATCAGATTGAGGATCATCATTCACTTCTTCGGGATCGTCCGTGTCGTCATCAGGAGTTGTATATGTCTGGATCCCTCCTGTGACTTCAGCAAGCATCGGTTTGCCCCGGATCGGGTCTCCATCAAACAAGAGTCTGTATTCCTCTTCATTGATCGCTAACCGCTGTCCACTCTCATTATCCTCAACGAGCCAAAGCTCGACCCCGTCAACAACGATCGCTTGAACTAAGTATTCATCAAACCCGCTCCGTCGCGCTGAATCTGTCACATCCGCCATGAGAGGAGGCAGAAACTTCGTTCGTTCATCTGGGCTCAATCCTCGGATTTGCCCAGGGCCAATTTGAATAATAAACGCATCACCCATAGACGCAGGAGAACTCGTCACGATCTCATTACATGCAAGCGCGATGATCGCGCCGCCCGAATACGCATCAGGATGGACCCAAGAAACAGTATTCGAGATAGACGAGTTTTTTATCTCGTTAGAGATCTCCAAAACCGCACCGAGTTCACCACCCGGAGAGTTGATCTCAATCACCATCGCATCCATTCCTGCAACTTCCGCCGCGCGAATGCGTCGTTTCATAGACATTGCAGTGATCCGATCAATCCCGCCTTCAACAGTAATGACCGCGATTCGTTCCGCTTGTCTTGCTGCAGGGATTGACACAATCTGAGCAGATTGAAGAGTCGCAACATCCTCTTGAGCAAGTGAATGTGAAGAACTCACAACGCCCACTGCGATACAAAGTCCAATCACAACCCGATTGAGGACCCGGAACACCGACTGATTCTTTTTAATTTGAGTATTCACACAAGAGTATAAGGGATAAACCGTCCCAAGATTCACTCATCGGAAATCTAACCGATACTCACCCAAACATCACAGGATTGCTTAAAACCCCAATCCCTTCAATCTCAACCTCAACCAAATCGCCGTCACTGAGCCAAACCTGAGGATCTCGCGCCATCCCGACTCCACTTGGTGTCCCTGTCAAGATCACCGTTCCAGGCGCTAAGGTGGTCCCTTTGCTCAACTCCTCGATCAAAACCGCAGGAGAAAACATCATCTGCGATGTTCGAGCTTCTTGCATAACAACGCCATTGACCCGACATTCAATTTTCAAATCATCCACATCAAGCCCGCCATCATTCAACTCGCGCGGAGTCACAAGCTTTGGACCAAGCGGACAAAAGGTATCAAACCCTTTCCCTCGACAAAACTGCCCGCCCGACCCCTTCTTTTGCCACCATCGAGCAGAAACATCATTCGCACAACAGAACCCCGCGACATACTCCATCGCATCACCCCGTGACACATCCTTACAAGTCATCGAAATCACAATCGCCAACTCAGCCTCAAAGTCTGTCTGATTTCCACCTGTCACTTCATCAAGAGCAATAGGGGGGATCACAATCGGTTTTCCGTCCCCAATCGCGCTCATCACATTCTTCGTAAAAATCATCGGCCGCTCAGGCGCCTCCAACCCCTGCTCCGCCGCATGCGCAACATAATTTCGCCCAATCGCATAGATCTGTCTGATAGGGATAGATAGTGCGCCAGAGCTGATCAGTATTCTGTTGTTCTCTTCATGTATATGCATAGTAAATCGTATGTCATTGATGATCACTACAAAACCAGAGCTATTGGAATTTATATGCGCAGGGTTTGGTGTGTCGAGTTGAGCGAATATTGCGCAATAAACATAGATGCAATATTATTTTTATATTCATAAAATGCATAATGAGTGTTTAATCTTGTAAGACTCAAAAATGCAGTTAATTTATTCAGCATATAGAGAGTAATTCATGTTGAATGCTCTCACAAATGATGTAACTGTTTAGGAGTTATGTATGAAATATCAAAGTTATTATTCGAAAGCAATATCGTCAGCAACAATAATCGCGTGCATTGCAGGTACGTGTACGCAATCTGCCCTCGCTGTTGCACCCACGATCCCAGAGTACATCAATGACTCGAATTCAGCAGATTTCTATTGGCCATTTGAAAACTCGTTTATCTCGGATATTCAAGACGGTTTAGATCGAACCAAACCTAGCGCCGTCGAATCCAACGGCATCCTCGATAACGGATGTCCACCGCCGATGACTTCGACTTCCCCGTTGGAGTATTTTCCAATTCTCGCTAACCATATGACAAGAGTGGGTGGTTCCTCCGCCATTATTTTTGGTGAAACAACCGGAAACATCTCCGGAGTAGATCGGTACCTCGAACTCGATGATTCAAACTTTAACTCAACCGAATCGTTGGTTGCGTTGAATATGCATCACAAAGAAGAGTGGACCATGCACATGATTGTGTCCCCAGATGAAGAAGATATCGTGGGGACTCGAGGATGGGAAACGCTCTTTGACCACGGGAATGATGATGCAACTTCAGGACCCGTTCAGATCCTAGTTCAACTCGAACGCGATACTGATAACTCGGAAACTACATTCCAAGTCATCACCGAATCACAAAACTTAATTTACCCGCAAGACACAAGACACACAATTGAAGTTGTTGTCAACGACGCGGATGTAGACGAAGTTAACGGCCGTCACTGGTACCAAGTAATTGTACAGTATTACAAAATAGGAACGCAAGGGAACATACGGATGTATGTGAACACCGTTTACGAAGATCAAAACGGTAAGATGGATTTTAACCAAGAAACCGCAAGCCGCCTGTCCAATGAATGGCGAAGCTCAACAAGCACAGATTCTGCAAGAATAGGTAAAACAAGAGCAGGCACGAACCATTTTAATGGAGCGCTTCATCATTTCGCAATATGGAAAGGACTGATCGACACAAGCTACAACACTTCCAAAGAGCTCAATAAATTAGCTGAAGCATTCGTCGAATCCTCATCTATAGCAAACGCTCCCGCCGATGCGAGATCCGAACTCTCAATCGATTGGGATGCGCCAGTCCGGTTCTTTACATGGGACCAACCTACTTCAACGGCCACGCTCGTTGGGTCTGAAAGGGATCTGCGTAACTGGACAGATCCAATCTGGGATATGGAATCTGTATATCCACTCGTTCGCATGCGTGTTCAATCTCCAGAGAACTCAGCAGTGATCTTCACTCCACCAGGTTACTCGCCACAGAGCACACTCTTACCCGAACCAACTCAACTTGCAGGACAAACCAAAAACTGGCTTCAATACCTCAACACAGGGATGGAGACATATGCGTCAGATATTGACTCAAAGAGTTTGTTTGATCAAGATGCATGTGCTCTACTTTGGCACAACTATACCGAATCACATAACAACCAAAGCTGTTATTACGGTGATGCAGATGCAATCCGTCGACTCACTAATGACTGGAGAGATGTGCCAAGTATCTGGAGAGATGCATCCACTCATCCAACGCTGACCGGAACAATCACCTATGACGAAACGTACAGTGAAGTGAATGCGCCATTTTATCGCGAAGGAATGTCGATCAACGCATTCAGGAGTAAAGACATATTCATCGAGCTGGCAAAGCAGATTGAAGCTGCAAATGATCCACTATCCACAGAGGATCCAGTGCCAACCCCTTCTCGATTCCACTTTGATTCAGAAGAGTTATCAACTATCGGCCAAGCATGGGGGGGGACAACAGGTCCATCATATATAGAAGGTTGGTGGGAAGAATCCGCAATCGATGATCGCGCAAGCGATGTCGCAAGCTGGGTCCCCCCTTCGAATCCATCGAGTACTTTTCACACGCTCGACGATATCAAAACAAGCGCAGGCCCCGATCTGTCACAAAGTAGATACGACGGTGCAAACAACGCTACATTCCGCGCGAAGTTCTCTGTGTTTGCTCGTGATCAATATGATCAAGCGTTTGGTGTGAGCTTGCTTCTTCCCGCACTCCAAGAACTCTCACCTGACATCCGTCTGAGTGAATACAACATGGTTTATTCAGATCCAACAGTGCTTAAACCTGAACGCGCGTACTTGCGAAACAAACCAGGTGCAGGCCTCGAAACTGTATTGCCCCAGTGGATTGATTTTTCTTCCCCAATCCTGTACCCAATTAAGCTCAATCATATCCGTACATATACCAATGCGAGCACTCCAAGACTCCTCGCAGAATGGGGTGATCAACTCGGGATTGATGCAATGCTCCAGACCGATGACATGTTTGAATTTGGAAGAACCAGAGACGATACTGCTCAAACACTTACAGAATACCGAGACGCGATTGTTGATGACCTTCGAGTTATATTCGTTGAACTCGCAAAGTATAACATCAATGCCAACTACCTATCCGGGGTAGATCACGGCGATGCTCCAACAGTTCCCTGGTTAATCTATCCAGAAGCAAACTGGTCCGGAATTCATACCAGATTCGATTGGAACGACAACGGAGTTGTTGATAGCGCTGACTCAGTGATCTATAGAACGGACTGGCAACAAGTCGCTCGTGTCGCAGTATTCGCTCATCGTCACGGAGTAAGAGAGTTCCTGATGTGGGGAAACTGGGATGAGATCAACGATGTGCCCGCACGAATGATCCAGTCTGTCGAAGGTTTGGAAAATGTCTTTAAGGCGGTCGCAGATGCTGCAGACGCCCCTTCAGGATTTACAACCAGCGCAGATTTTACATTTGATTCAACTTCAACCAACCTAGATTACGGCATTCCCAACGGAACGGTTGATTACCATGACATGCTGTATTTCGCAGCCATGTACAGCGCCGGGGATCTAGAAGCTGACATCGCAGGCGCAGGACCAGGAACCTACGGCTGTTACCCTGACGGTATTGTGGATTCAAACGATTCCAACTACTACGCAGCTATCTATGCTGCAACTCCGTAACTCATCTGAATAAACACATTATCTCGTTACTTTATGCCGACGCTTCGCGTCGGCATTTTTTAATGCCAACAATACCCCGTGCGTTCCCCATTCTTTTCCCCTCTCCAAGACGGTGATCCCTCCGATTCACCAAACCTCCCCGAGTCAATCCCGGGCAAGCTCCTCTACCGCGCCGCTTCACCCGTCCGATTCATCATCTTCGCTTTTCTCTCATTCCATCCCAACACAATGCCTTGGCTCTCACGCGCCAACTATGCACGCGAACTCCGTGCAGCCTTCTTCCTCCCATGGGCAATCGCCGCAACCGAAGGCGGCGTAATCGGATTCATCGTCCGCAAACTCTACGAAGGTGTCGTAGATGACACCGTTCTCAACTACTTTGCAGGCGCGCTCATCGCCGCACCCGCCCTCGCCAACATCACATCCTTCATCTGGGCGACCCTAGCACACGGCAAACGGAAGATTCCATTTATCACTACCCTCCAACTTGGTGTGTTGATCTCTATCGCCATGATGGCAATTGCCCCAAAGACGCCCGCTGGGCTCTACATGCTCGTCGCTGCCGCATTCAGCGCACGCATCCTCCTATCAGGAATCGTCACCGTCCGTGCAACCATCTGGGGAGTCAACTACCCCGCTCATCGTGCCAAACTAACAGGCAAACTTCAAACGATATCTGTAACGATCACATCACTCATCGCAATCGGACTCGGTGCTGCGATGCAATACAACGAAAACGCATACCGAATCTTCATTCCAATCGGAGGACTCATCGCCCTCGCCGGGGTTTCTTCATACGCACGAATAAGACTCCGCACCGAGCGTCAGATCCTAAAGAGTGAACAAGAACAATCAGAGAGTAACAACAAAACATCGCTCCTCTCCGGATTCAAGGTTCTCAAAGACGACAAAGAATACCGCGCTTACCAAACATGCCAACTCCTTCTCGGATTCGGGAACATCATGTCATGGACCCCGTTCGTCATCATCGCAAAGCAACAGTTCGACATCGGATACTTCTGGGGAATCATGCTCACCCAAGTCATCCCGCTCATGATGATGCCCTTCACTATACCGATGTGGGCAAAGCTCCTCGACTCCGTCCACATCGTCCAGTTCCGCGCATTCCACTCATGGGTATTCATCGTGTCGATGCTCTGTGCACTCATCGCAGGACAATCAAACATCATCGGATTCCTATTCGCCGCCTCAGTCATCCGAGGCATCGCCTTCGGCGGCGGCGCCCTCGCATGGAACCTCGGACACCTTCAGTTCGTTAAACCCGAAAAATCACAAGACTACATGTCCATCCATGTCACCCTCACCGGCCTCCGAGGCCTCACTGCCCCATTCGCCGGCGTAGCAATCTACAACCTCATCGAATCAAAGTACCCAACCGAAGGCTCATGGGTCTTCGCAATCACCCTCGCCATCACCACCGCAGGTGCCTTAGGTTTCTACTACCTCTATACCCAGCTAAAATCCAAAGCCCGATGAATCAGTGCGTTTGTCGATTTTTATGATTACACAATTTTGTAATTATATTATTAAATTGCCTATATATATATCTTGGAAGATTTCTCCCATTAGATTGGTTTACAAAACAATGAGTTTCTGCTCATTACTGGGGTTTCAAGTTATCGATTAGTTGTTTAGTTCCGTATCCTTGATTAATATCAACCTATGGGAATGGGACTTTGAATACGATCTGGAGCATCTGCAATGAGAAAGACAATCAGTATGAACAAATATGCATTCATCGGTATCTGTGCTCTAATAACAACCGGAGCAGTTCTCGTCACCGCCGGAATCAATCCGTCGCCAGAACACAAAGAAGATATAGATAAGTACGAGATCAATATTGAGCCAAGCAAAGAAGCGATGGTGATCGCAATTGAACTATCTCAAGAAATGACAGACGATGAACTTCGAACTGAGTTATCCCGCTTAGCTCCACGGATCTATAAAACGGAACAACTCATCTCGTTTGTGCATGCCCTGCAACTGTATATGCAAGACAATGAAATTGAAGACTATAAGCTATGGGAAAAAACATGGTTTGATTCTTCGACGATCCTCTTTGGATTTGCAAATTTCACAGGACACGATGTGCGAGATGCACTAAATGCCAAGTCTTCTCGGATAGATCTGCAGACTGCATTTGTGTCCGCAAAGACAATGCTTCCCCTGCTCGAAGAGGCCAGCTCCAAAGTATCGAGCGGGATTCTCGTCGATGTCATGGGGTATTCACAAGATGGCCTACTCCTAGAGCCATGGGTTGATATTCAATAACCCTCCTGATTAAGTCCATAGAACCAATATAAAGCCGTAACTTCTAGAGTTACGGCTTTTTTTCACCCTCCAAGAACACTCCTCCCCGCCAAAATCCGACTACCATACAGCAACAAAACACACACTCCCTCATCCAAAGGACGGACCCACCGATGAAGATCCACGAATACCAAGCCCGCGACCTCCTCGCT
>JARGPA010000024.1 GCA_029213305.1 Phycisphaerales bacterium | reverse complement strand
CCTGGCAACTGTTTATCAAAAACACAGCACTGTGCTAACTCGCAAGAGGATGTATACAGTGTGACGCTTGCCCAATGCCCGAATGTCACGGAAGCAGGTTAGCTTTATGCGAAGCTTGCAACTTAAGCACGGGTCAATGGCGGCCGTAACTATGACGGTCCTAAGGTAGCGAAGTTCCTTGTCGGGTAAGTTCCGACGCGCATGAATAGCGTAATGACTGGGGCACTGTCTCCACGACCAACTCGGTGAAATAGTAGTGGCGGTGAAGATGCCGCCTACCCGCAGCAAGACGGAAAGACCCCGTGAACCTTCACTGCAGGCTCATATTGGTCACGAGCACATGATGTGCAGGATAAGTGGGAGGCTTTGAAGCTGGTATTCAGGTACCGGTGGAGCCGTTGTTGAGATACCACTCTTCTTGAGTTTGTGGCCTAACCCTGATTCCCGTGAAGCCGGGCAGGGAACAGTGTGTGTCGGGTAGTTTGACTGGGGCGGTCTCCTCCTAAAGAGTAACGGAGGAGCGCAAAGGTTGGCTCAGCACGGATGGAAACCGTGTTTTAGAGTGTAAGAGCACAAGCCAGCTTTACTGCGAGTCCGACAGGACGAGCAGTCTCGAAAGAGGGCTCTAGTGATCCTGCGATCGCGTGTGGAAGCGTCGTAGCTCATCGGATAAAAGGTACTCCGGGGATAACAGGCTTATCGCTCCCGAGCGTCCATAGCGGCGGAGCGGTTTGGCACCTCGATGTCGGCTCATCGCATCCTGGGGCTGAAGGCGGTCCCAAGGGTTAGGCTGTTCGCCTATTAAAGCGGTACGCGAGCTGGGTTCAGACCGGCGTGAGCCAGGTCGGTCCCTATCTGCTGTGGGCGTTGCAAACTTGAGAGGAGTCAACTTTAGTACGAGAGGATTAGGTTGGACTGACCCCTGGTGATCCTGTTGCGCCGCTAGGTGCATCGCAGGGTAGCTACGTCGGGCAGGGATAACAGCTGAAAGCATCTAAGCAGGAAGCCCCCCTCGAGATCAGGTTTGCTAGTCTTGTACGAGAGACCCCAGGGAGACTACCTGGTTGATAGGCCGCAAGTGTAAGGACTGAGAAGTCTTCAGCTGAGCGGTACTAACGGTCGAAGGTTTGATCATTCCGACCAAGTGCCGATTTGGACTTGTTCAACTTCATTGTCAAACAATGAATAAGAACATGCGAAAATCGTAACAGGTCGAGATGGATCTTAACCATTTCAACGCATTAGCATTTCAAAAGTAAAAGTCAGTAATGATTTCAAGTTATATTTGTCGCGACTGTTGGTTTATTCCAACGGTCCCCGCTCGTCAAAATCTTTGTCAGTCATGATGAATCGTGAAAACGGTTTGTTTGTGATTGTTGGTGACCATAATACTGGGGTCACACCTGTTCCCATATCGAACACAGCAGTTAAGCCCAGTATGCCGATGATACTGTTCAGCGGGAAAGTAGGTTATCGCCAACTTTAGGACCCTTCAAGGTAATGCTTGAAGGGTCTTTTTTCGTTTTGATTTTAAGCTTTATATACACAACGATTTATTGAAATATTTCAATATGCTATTTCTAATTATCTCTCTTGTATTCATTTACAACTTAATGTAATGTCACGCATTATTTATAAAGGGAGAAGAGAGATGTTTTTCAATAATCAAAAGACGAGTTTAATTATCTTGTGTTCATGTTTATCTGGGGCAAGCGCGAGTTCGGAAAACCATATTACAGTCTTATCAGGTCAAGTACTTACTGAATCTGATCTTCAGTCTGGGGTGTTTCTAGGTCAGAACTTTGATCTTTCCCCAGGCACATTCTTTGATGTTGAAACTGGTGGCGTTATTGGACCGACACCGAGCTCGTCTGTTGGTTCGCCGTTTGATTTTGGCGGTTCAACAATCAATGTTTTCAACGGTGGTCAATACTCAGCGTTTCTCCAACCTGAGAGTTATGCAACTAATCTAAACCTAAATGCAAATACAGGTTCTGTGATATTTGATCTGTATCTCAGTGGTACTTCAAGCGTGATGAATGTTCACGGAGGGGCCGTTTTTTTGGGATCAGCATCATCTGGAGCAACTGTTAATTTCACATCTGGGACTGTTGGGAGTGCGTTTGAAATTTCAAATGGGAGTTATATGAATTTCTCAGGTGGTGTTCTGGGAGGTTTGTTTAGCGCATCAGATCAAAGTGTTGTGAACATGACTGGTGGGTTGATGAAGATCAATTCTAGAGTTACAGATAAAAGTGAGTTCTACCTTTCTGATGGAGTCGTCCAAGATGGATTCCGTTCTGAGACAGGGAGTATGGTCCATATTTCTGGAGGTGAGATCCAGAATCAGTTCACTGCGAGGCTTTCAACGGTCCATATTTCAGGTGGGCAAATTGGGAATGAGTATCGAACCTTCACTAATGAGACAATTATTAGTGGCGGGCATATTGGAAATTCGTTTTGGGCAGATTCAGGAAGCATGATTGAGATGACTGCAGGTTCGATTGGTGACAATCTACAACTTGGTCCGGAGATATTCTTTGCTCAACATGTTGTTGCCAATATATACGGTGGTTCGATCGGAGATCATGCAACTATCCGATCACGTGGAACACTCAATCTATATGGCGGATCAATCGGAGAGTCTCTTCGAGCGAATATTGGGAGTCAAGTAAACCTGTTTGTGAAGGAACTTACTATTGATGGAATTTCTATTGAGTTAGATTTTCATAAACAAACGGTGATCGAGACGAGAGACGGGTCATTACTAGAAGCGATTTTAGTTGATGGTTCGTATATTGATTTGAACTTAAATTCTAGATTCGTAGCGGGCGAAGACTTATTCCATTCAAGTCATGGTCTTACTGTTACCTTTGTACCATCCCCAGGAAGTGGATTAATACTGGGTTTAGGTGGATTGAGTATGTGTAGACGGAGGAGAGCATGATTGATTCTCCTCAATGAAGGAGTAGAGACTGTGACATTTGAGTTGGATTGCGGTAAAATTGAGTAATCAATATGGAGGGTGCTGCAATGTCGAAGGCTACGAATGTTCAGTTGTATAACGATGGCGCTGATGACTTACTATCAGCGGAGTCTTTTCCGGATCGTGTATCGTTGTTGCCTTCAGATCATGGAGCTCCGCAATCGGGATCACGACTTCGAGTGTTGTGGGGGCAGGATCTGCTCGCGGATGTGCTTGATGGTCGATATCGTGCGGTCATCTGTGGCGTGAATGATTCTGATAACTCACATGGAGTGATTGCACAAATCGTTTCGTTGTTGACAACTTCACAGTGGTCCCCGGCTGCGGTAACGAGTTATGCGAAGATGTTCCAGGAATCGGTGCAGGTGCATGCGGCGCATGATCGAGAGCCTTACATTTTGAAGTATGATCTCGATTCAGTTTTAGTTCTTGCATTGCTTCGTCCTCGTGGCCGAGACTTCTTCACGGTTGGAGATATTTCTCGTGGGTTCAGGACAATTAACAAGATGTTGCAAGGTCGAGCTGATCGTCGGCCGGTTTGTAGCGTTTCGTTCTTGGGTGCAATGTCAAATAAGCTCGTGGTGAGTGATCAAGATAATCATGAACCAAGCTTTGAAACAGTTGTGCAATCGATGCATGACGCAGGATATCGAGGCGATGTGTATCCATCGCCTGCAATGTGGCATTATGCTCATGTCGGGGTATTCCCTAGTTACCCATATCCTAAAGGGATTGATCGGATGCGTGACGGGAGTAGTTGATGAACAAGTCCGATGAATTTGATCCGGATTTGTTGATCGATCGACTCGCAGGTTACGTGAAGATAGTTGAATCTATCGTTCAATGTGTCCATTCTTGTGATGCAAAATGGAAACCGGATGAATCCACATGGTCAGTTCTTGAAATTGTCTGTCATTTGTGTGACGAAGAGGTTGAAGACTTTCGAACTCGAGTGTTGATGACACTTGAGCAGCCTGCAGAAGCTTGGCCGAGCATTGATCCTCAGGGCTGGGTGCTTGAACGCGATTATTCATCAAGGGATATCAAAGTGCAAGTTGATCGATTTGTTCAACTTCGGAATGATAGTGTGGAGATACTTCGAGCTTTGCGTGCGCCTGCTTGGTCAAATATACATTATCATCCTGTGTTCGGTTCTTTCCAAGCAGGGCAGATGCTTGCATGTTGGGTAGATCATGATGCGCTTCATTTGAGACAACTCGCAAAGCGACTCCATGAGCTCGCGATTCGAGATGGTGGAAATGTTTCCACTGAATATGCAGGAACCTGGTGAATCGTCACTACGAATGAAGATTAGGAACTAAAGAATTGAGGTTGTCCATGAATCGCAGGGTACTCATTTTATGGGGTTTTCTAGGGTTCGTTGGAGTACTCATGCTTGCGGGTGTGATCGCAGTCTTATTCCCTCGTTGGTCTATGAGTGGAGAGATGCTTGCGTCGACTGCTTTGATTGGTGGGTACTCACTCGCAGGGATGATCTTATATCTCTTTGGTCAACGGATGATTTGGTCGCGTAGATTGTTCTTTGCGTCGATTGCGGTTTCTTTGATCGCATTCTTGATTGTGATTTGGTTTGAACAATCAATGCGTTGGCGGGTTGAAAACTATTTCTGGATTACAGGAGCAGTTGCGATCACTCTTGCTAGTGGAGTCTTGCACAGAGTGTTTGTTTGGCCGATCCGTGTGAACATTCCGAGTGGAACTGTGTTGAGATGGATCGCGATCATTTTCTCAGTAACGACTACTGCATGCATTATGACGGGGTTCATTGCAGATGGATTCCGTTGGAGTCGTGGGTATGGACAGTTCGTAGGGTTGAATGTGATTGGGGTTGCAGGAAGTACAGTTGCGTTAGGAGCAATGGCGCTCTTTGGGCCCAAGCCTGAGGATGATGATCCGGGAATGCTTGGCGCTTCGATTCCAGTATCGATGACGTGTCCTCGATGTCAATCTGTTATTAAGGCGCATTCAAACAAAGACGCGAGATGTGATTCGTGTCGACTCAAGATTCGTGTTGAAGTTGAAGAACCTCGATGTACTTGTGGATACTTGTTGTTCGAGCTTGAATCGGATACTTGTCCAGAATGCGGGAGTGGAATCGCAGTTGAGGATCGTTGGCAAAAATCGTAGTACTAGAAAAATAGCTGACGAGTCTTCCAGTGTTCAGAAAATCAGTGAGTTGTTTGATCAACAAACTCAATCCGAGTGATTTTTACGGGCACCCAGCTGCGAAAATACTGAGGAACTCTGATACATCGAAGAAGTTCCATGTTCCATCATTGTTTATATCAGCGGATGGGTCCATTATCGAAAATGCATTTAGGAATGCGGAGACATCGAAAAAGTTGAGTGTCCCGTCTGCATTTATATCAGCAGCATTACAACCTGGAGATGTGATGGTAAATGTAAAATTCCCATGTCCAACCGTTGGAGCGCTGCTTGTCGTATAGTTTGCGATATGAACCCATGAAAGTTCATACATGCCGTCACTGAAGAAGGTACCTGTTGAAAGAATCTCACTGAAATCTACAGGCCGATTAGGAAGTTGTAAGTTGGGAGTTGCTTGATAGATAATTGTACCACTCGGGAGAGTTCGGATTCGGACAACAGGTCCGATGCTTGGAATGGTTGTGATTGTCTCTAGGAGACCTGTAAACTCGTAGGTGGAACCTGCTTGAGCAGAGAATGTGAAGGCGCCGTCGGTTGCTCCGCTTCCAACTGGAGTAGACCCAGTATCGATCGTGTGTACGACACTCACAGAACTGATTGCCGCGTTATCAGTGAGGGTGATATCTACTTGTGCACTTGCTCCTTGGAACTCAGCACTGACAGAACCGCTTGGGTTGGAGCTCGTTGAGAGGTCAATTGTTTGTCGATCTTCCATTCCATTTCGACTCGCAAGTGCGAGGGCGGTACCTTGGAAATCAATCGCACTTGTCGGTGAGATAAACAAGAATCCCATTGCAAAAAGAGATAGGCGCGAGAGGGTGGATTTGGAGTTACAGTTGCAAAAATTTATCATGTGTGGATTGTACTGATTATCATGTTTTGTAACAATGTTAAATAGTTAAAAGAGTCATGTAATTTATCGTGTCCATCGTTGTGCAATGGGCATGCGTCTGCCTGGGCCGAAAGCCTTTGAAGTGACTTTGAGGCCGACGGCCATCTGTTGCCGTTTGTATTCGTTGCGATCTATCAGTTTACATATTCGGGTTACAACTTGCGAATCAAACCCTGTGTCATCAATGATTCGTTGTGCGCTTTGATGTCCTTCAATGTGTCTATGAATAATCTGATCGAGGATGTCATAATCTGGGAGTGAATCAGAATCGAGTTGATTGGGTGCGAGCTCGGCGCTTGGAGGTTTTTCAATTGTGTTTGTTGGGATCGGTGGTTTTGAAAATCCTAGATCGCTGAAGTGCTTGTTTAGATAACGACATACTTGGAAGACCATTGTCTTTGGTAGATCCGCGATTACTGCGAGGCCGCCGTTCATGTCGCCGTAGAGTGTGCAGTATCCCACGGCGATTTCTGACTTATTCCCAGTTGTAAGTACAAGTGCGCCAGTACGATTCGAGAGGGCCATCATCATCGTTCCACGGATGCGCGATTGGAGATTTTCCTGTGTGACATCGGGGAGTGTTTCACCCAAAGTAGATTGATCGATTGATTGGAATGCGGGGTTGATTGATTCGCAAACCCCTTTAAAACCAGACTCAATTGGCATGCTGATACAGTCCATCCCAAGGTTCTCTGCAAGATCAAAAGCATCGGTCTTAGAGTGATCACTACTGAACTTGCCGGGCATGGAAACTCCGAGCACATTCTCAGGATCCAATGCACGAGCGGCGAGTGTCGCGACTATCGCAGAGTCGATCCCTCCTGAGAGCCCGAGACACACCTTCGTGAATCCGCATTTAGTCACATAATCATGGATTCCGAGTGTGAGTGCTTCGATGATGATTTGTTCATCATCGAGTTGTTTGGTTTGGATTGGAACGAGTGATTCAGTATTGACGAGTAGGAGATCAGTATTGAATATCTTTGCTTGAGCACATACGCAGCCTTGCTGATCGACAACTGCGGATTGACCCGCGAATATCAAGTCGTCATTCGCGCCAATCTGGTTGACAGAGATGATCGGGACCTGATGTGTCTTTGCATGCTTTGAAAGGATATCGAGATGCTTGTGATTCTTTCCTAAAACGAACGGAGATGCGGATGGCGCGATGATGATTTGAGCGCCATTGTCAATCAGATCAACAACAGGGTCGGGCTCGTTGTTGTATCGTTCTGAGAATCCAGCATCTCCCCCTTTCCATAGATCTTCGCAGATTGCGAGCCCGATGTTGAGGCCGTTGATTGGTATGACTGTTGATTGCGATCCCGGAGTGAAGTATCGATCTTCATCGAACACATCGTAAGTTGGTAAGAGTCGTTTATCGTAATATCCAAGGAACTTGTTGTTCTGGTAGACAACCAATGAGTTGGCAATCCCGTTGTGGCCGTCAGTTTCTGCAGGAAGTGGGGTACCAATGATGACGGCGATGTCTTTAGTATGAGATTCACCAATTGCCTTTATTGCATCTGCGCAACGCGATACAAAGTCTTCTACATTCACCAAATCTCTTGGGGGGTATCCAGAGATTGTGAGTTCAGAGAAGACAACAAGTTCAGCGCCTTGTAAACGAGCTAGGTTGATTTCGTGTATGATTTTTTCGGAGTTTCCGACAAGATCACCAACGGTAGGATTCAGTTGTGCAAGTGCAATAATCATTGCAGTATCGTACGCAACACATGTCTTGAAACGAGATGTTGGAGAATGCAGATTAAACGCTTTGGGATTCTTGGGTCGGTTTCAATCCAGGACGGAGACGGAGCCATGCGATCCCAAATCCTGCGCATCCGAGATTCACGAGCGCTTCTACCGCTGTGACAAACAATACAGTGGCGGCGATCGGGACTGTCCCGCTTTCATCTTTTGTGATCGCAGCGGAGGAAATCCCCACGAGGGATGCGACCGCGATTGTTCCTGCTTCACGGGTTCCAAGCATTCCAAAGGGTGACGCGGCACCAATCATGAAATATGTCGCGCCCAATAGCAACGAATCCGCACTCGATATTGGAAGATCGAGTACACGAGCAGCGATGTAGAAACGAAGAGCAAATGCAAAGATATCGAGTAAGCGAAATGAGTTCCCGATGAGTGTTGCTCTATAACTTGAGAGCATTACGAACCCAGAATGAAGTCTCGCAAATGAATCAGACTGTGCGAATCTGTTTCCTGTGAGTTTCGCGAGCCAATCGATGCTTTGTTGGCCACCGAGTTTTCCTGCGATCCAACTCCCCAACAATGTACAGATGAAAACACTAAGAATTGTAGTAATCCACCATATTGGAGTGATTCCGCCTTGCCACCAACTAATGATTCCAACTGGCACAAAGACGGCCATCATCAGAATTGCTTCTGCAAGTATCCATGCGCCAATTGTCATCACTGGGACTTGATCGCGTCGGTTATGGATGACGAATCGAGAAATCACGGAGAGTTTGAAAGGGAGATACGCGAGGAAAGTCGCGATCGCATTTGTTGCGATGACATCCGTCGTGCGTAGTTTGTGGATTGGATTGATCACAACCCAGAAGATGATGCCGTTCAATCCGACAGAGATTGCAGCGAGTGTCATGAGTAATAACAGTTCGCTTGGTGTTGCGTCGCTGAGCTTTGACAACTGCTCACGATTTGCAGGGCTCATTGCTGTTTTGACTGCCCAACCCAATAGTGCGATGGAGGCTGCGAAACCGATGATTTGTACGACAATCATCAGGGGATTGCGTTTAGATTCTGAAGCAAGATTCGAATTCGAATCGTCTTGAGTTTGCTCTTGGTTAATGTGATTCTCAGTCATCGTTCGATTCTAAAAACTGCTCGGATTGGTGTCTGGGTTGGATCGTTGGGTAATGTCCATACATATATCGGTTCAGGGAGTGAATCTATCCACTCACGCATCAGTATTGGATCTATTGAGCTTGGGAGCCAACCTGATTGTGCGAATCGGTTGATCTCTGAAAAACTGATCACGACGACATCGATATCGAGATCGATGAGTGTTTGAGTCCAGAGAGTTGGAGAATCAGGGTGCTTTGTTATTGCGTTCTCAATGAACCATTGGTCATAGACCGTGTTGTAAATTAAGGGGGATCTGATATAAAACGGGTTCGCATCTCCGAGTAGATACACGGTTTCGTGTGGTTCGAGAATCGAGTTGAGTTTGCTGCTCCAGGGGGAGTTTGAGTCTTGTTCGATTTTCGATTCTCCTGTAAAAATCGATGTTCCAAGATCAATAATCGAAAATGGGTTCCCCGAAGCTTGAGTCGATACAAAGATCACGAACCAAAGAAAACTGATCCCAGCGATCCAGTCCACAATAAGTCGTTTCGCTCTTCGAGAGTGAATACTTGCAAGTGAGAGAGATATTGCGATGATGAAAAATGGCGCAAGTGAGATAAGGAATCGCGATTGGAGATGAGTGAGCATGAGCCAGGCGATGATCGGGATTACACTCGCAATAAAAAGCGTACATCCGATCCGGCGCGTTGCAGGACGGATAACTAAGAATAGAGTTCCAAATGATCCAAGTGCAGGAACAATACTCCATTGGATATTTGTGAATCCTCGAAAGCGTGATACATGATGAGTCCCTGATGAATCAGGGAGTAGTAAGAGTTTGATACGATTCAGGAAGGATCCATCAAATTGATGTGCGATGCTATAAGTTGAATGTTGTGAGTCATTCCAATGTCCTGATCCAAACAGAGAGCTGAGTTGTGGAAATACTGGATTACCTGCTGCAGTTTCATTGCGGATGAGCCAAGGAGTGAGGACGATCACGCCTGTAAACAAACCTAGCACTACAGGTTTTAACCATAGTTTTAAGTTGATTTTTTGTGTTTGATATGAAAAAAGCAAGATTGCGATTGCAGGCGCAAGCATAAACAGTGCCGTAGGTTTCATACAACAAGCGCCCGCAACGATGGTTGCAGACGCGATAGATCGGAATGATCGGGAACATGATTCTTCAATCACAACCGCGATTGCGCAGATCGCAAGTATCAAAACTCCGATTTCGTTATACGACAATGAACCAACAACAACAATCCAAGGCGTTGATGCAAAAACCAATCGAGCAAGCAATCCGGGGTGTCGACTGATTTCGATTTGATTTGGGAAGCATTGAAATATCATTCGATCGACGATTGCTCGTAGCGCACAAGCGCTGATGATGACTAAGAATGCAGAGAAGAGATGGGTGCTCATCGCGATACGCGCATCATTTGCGAGCAATCCCGATAAGCCTTGCGATGTGGTTGATGGCGTATCAACTAGATATGCAAAGTGAAGATATGCGGACTCAAAGTATCCGGGAAGATATGAATAGACATTGTGTGCAACAGGTTCTATCCGTCCAGTTTCGAGCCATTCTCGTGGAAGCTCAAGATGGTAACTCAGTGAGTCGTATCCACCAAACTCTGAATCCCACAAGGTTCCAGGAGGATTGCACGCAAGGAGCACGACAAATACACAACTGATTACGAAGAAGACCCCGGGTATGCTCAGGGTGGTTTGACCTTGGGAGGTGTTGATTGACTTTGCGTATTGACGAAGATCTGTGAAGACGAGTATGCATCCGATTCCAACACTGATCCATGCACTAATCGGATTCAATAGTCCGAAAGCTCCTAGAAGGTGTGAAAGAGAGAGTAAAAGTGTGAGTCCAATCCCGAGTTCGATGACCCATCGCGTTTTGAGATCTGAAGTCCATTTTCTTGCGATGCGCCCGAATCCGAGAGACGCGATGATGTATACAAGTGGGATCCAACCACTATCTAAGGATATAAAGAGGGCCGAAATGACCCGATCGAGCAGAGGCCCACCCTTACCAATTGAGAGAAGTAGGGGGACAGATAGGATCGAGATCAATGTATAGATAAAGACCGCACGAGAACCGACGAGTTTGGATGGTTGCGAGATCGATTCCATTGGGTTTGATTGTATAGCCTGAAATCGTACATTCAGCGTGATTGCTCCTAGAATCGTTCATGGCTCTCGAACCGATTAATACTGAATCTTCTGCTCTCGGTGTCCCGATCGACATCATTGAGCCCTTGTGTGCAGTCTTTCGTAAGGCGCTCAAAGCTGAAGGATTGAAGTACACTCCAGAGCGTGCGAGAATTCTTGACACGATCATCGAGTTCGATGGGCTCTTCGAGGCTGATCAGTTGCTCGACGCGCTCAAGACGAAGGGATACTCAGTTTCGAAAGCAACAGTGTATCGAACACTTAAACTGCTTGAGTCTTGCTCAATTATTCAACAAGTACTTTTCGATCGTGAGCAATCACATTATCAGCTCGCTTTCGGGAAAAAGGGCAACACATTGCTCGTCCATGTTGATAGTGGATTAGTTGAGACTGTTGAACTTCCTGAACTCATTGCATTGCGAGACGCTCTTTGCAAAAAATATGGATATAAAGCACAAGGACACAAGTTGCAGATCTTTGTCAGCGATTCTTGAGTTGGATGTTATCTAAATGCGACTCGCATTTTTGCTCTCGACGCAGCATCGTGGAGTGAAACAATCGCAGAGTAAGGCACATCATCCTTTGCGCGGATTCCCAAAATCAATCCGTTTGAGAGTGTGGGATCCATTGCCGCAATCCGTTGGATTACCGTTTCAATGGGGAGCGTTTCATTTCCAAATCCATTTACAAAAACTTGGTTATCGCGGATGAGTAGATCTGCGCTGAGTATGGGTGTAGGGAGCGCAAAGGTTGATGATTGATCGGATTGTTCTTCAATCTCAGGTAAATCCGCGCGAAGGAACCATTCTGGACCAGCGATGGTGGCGCTGGCCATAAAGAAAATGAGGATGACGAGAGTCACATCAACCATCGGAGTCATGTTGGGACCAAAGCGAGCAGTGCGTGTGAGCACATTGCGCTGATTGAGTGCTCTGGACTTTGAATCTGTATCTGTTTTTGATTGGAGTGGGTTCATCTGCGTTGCTCCGTGACGAGTTCAACGCGTGGGATATTTGCATCGCGCATTGCGTGCATGATTGGTCTAATTACTCCGAAAGGTGCATCTCGATCGGCGCGAAGGCGGATAGGAGTACCTGGAGATCGAGCGTGCATGTTTTCGATTTCAGGAATAAACAAGCTTTGATCGAGGGTTACGCCATTGATTGAGAGGATCCCGTCGCTTGTAATTCCAACGATAATGGGATCCAGTGTTTGTTGTTCTTCGAGACCTGAAGATGATCCAGGTATTGTGATGGACGCTTTGCGATCGAGTGCGAGTTGTCCAACTAATAGATAGAAGACGATCAACACCATTACGACATCAATCATCGGGGTCACATTAATGCGAGCCCCCGCGCCGTTCGATGAGATGATTGATCTGTTTCTCATGATAATGAGTTCGTTATTGATTTGAAGATTCTTGATCTAGCTGAGTACCTGTCGGGATCATGTCCACGATTTCCCCTGCTTGCGCCATCGCGGTATTGCAATGTTTTTCTACAATCGAACGATATAAACCATACACAAGCAAACATGGAACTGCGAGTACGAGTCCGAGCATTGTGTGAAAGAGTGCCTTTGAGATTCCGAGTGAGAGATCGGTAGGTCCTGCGGCGCCCCCTGCTTGTCCCAATCGAACGAATGCGATGATCATTCCCCATACAGTTCCTGCAAGTCCAACGAGTGGTCCGAGCTCACCGATGATCCGCAGGGTATCAAGAGGCCGGACCCATCGTGCACACATATTGGAGGCTGCGAGTTCTGCTGCGTCTCGCATTGCGTCTTTTCCTTTGTCTCTCGCACGATATGCCGCACTTGCAGCGATCGAAACAATCGCAGAACTCTCATTGAGCCCTTTCTCAAAGAGCCCGATGTTGTCTTGCATGAGATGTTCACGCAGGTTTTGGTACACCGCGAGAGGAGCGATCGTTTCTCTTCGTGCGTCCATCATGATCCGAACGATCAGCGTCATCGCGATGAGTGATCCGACGATGAGCGCGATTGAGAAAATATCAAACGAATCAACAAAGAGTGACCATGCATTGGTCGTATCAGATTGTGCAATTGTGAGCATGTTCTAACAATACCACAGCGCGCGTGAGATTGCCCTTGATTGGAGCAGAATCATTCACCCTGTTCAATGTCGGATTGCTCGATGGGTCGAGAGATTGTGTGCTTCTCGGTAAACCACGCGTTGAGATCAGCCATGCGTGCTTGTTCTGATGCAAATGGCCAAGTTAGGCTATCGCCTTCGACTGTTGTGCCTGTCGTTGGACAGGTTGTCATCGGACGAGGTCGGATCGCATCGAATCCTGCTCGATCGAGCCAGGTGTCTGGGATCTCGAATCGGAAGTGTCGACTCTGTTCATCAACATGATCGATGTTGATAGTGAGAGAATCGTTTGGAATCGCAGACGCGATCCGGTCAGGCCATTCGATGAGGATGATTGCATCACTATCAATGATTTGATCCCAACCAAGTGCGTCGAGTTCGGATTCATCTCCAAGTCGATAACAATCCATGTGCGCTATCGTTGGAGAATCCTCTTTGTTCTGATAGATATTCATGATCACAAAGGTTGGGGATGAAACCGCATTGGGTGCAATCCCGAATGATTCTGCGAGCATTCGAACAAAGGTCGTTTTTCCTGCGCCCATTTCTCCCACGAGTCTGACGACATCACCTGGGCGCAAGATTGCTCCCAGATCATCTGCGATGACTTTGGTGTGTTCAATAGATCTTGCAGGGCGATGAATCTCGATCATGCTCAGATTGTTCGCGTGAGAAGTGCGAATTACCAGAGGATTCTTGTGCGGATCGACTCATCGATCGCTGCAACTCGTTGGCTGAGCTCTGCAGCGTTAGATGGATCCGTATCAAGGACAATATATCCGATGAATTCGTTGGTTCTGAGATATTGTCCTGAGATGTTGATATTGAGATCCGCTGCAGCTTCATGGATCTTGTTGAGTACGCCGGGGACATTGTGATGGAAGTTGAGAATTCGATGCGATCGGGTATCACTCGTGCTTTGGATCTGCTCTGGGAGATCAACTTCGGGGACATTAACAGCGCCTGTTGTTGTCCCTAGATTCATGAATCGAGTGATTTTGGTTGCGATATCAAGACTGATCGCTTTTTGTGCTTCGATTGTTGAGCCGCCGACATGTGGAGTAAGGATCACATTGTCGAGTCCTTGAAGTGGACTTGAGAATGATTCACCTGACTTTGCAGGTTCTTCTGGGAAGACATCAACTGCAGCGCCTGCGAGATGCCCGGACTCAATTGCGGATCGCAGTGCGTTGAGATCAACAATACTCCCTCTTGCGTTGTTGAGTAGATACGAACCCATTTTCATCTGCTTGATTTGATCTGGGCCGATCATTGATTGAGTCGTCTGTGTGTCGGGGACATGGATAGTGATGACATCGCTGTTGGCGAGGAGTTCTTCGAGTGATTTTGACGCTTGGGCATTTCCCAGTGGGAGTTTAGACAAGACGTCGTAGAACTGGACCTTCATCCCGAGTGCTTCTGCGAGGATGGAGATTTGCGAACCAATATGTCCATACCCGATGATTCCGAGAGTTTTACCTCGGACTTCGTGTGATCCTGATGCGCTCTTTTCCCATTTTCCTTGATGCAGTGCGTGAGATCTCTTAGTTAGTTTCCGATGAAGAGCAATGATCTCTGCAATCGTGAGTTCTGCGACTGATCTTGTGTTTGAAAACGGAGAGTTGAACACCGCGATCCCTTGGAGTGCGGCAGCTTCAAGATCGACTTGATTTGTACCTGCACAGAAACATCCGATCGAGAGCAGCCGTTCACAATGAGAGAGTACTTCTCTTGTCAGTTGTGTCTTAGAGCGTATCCCAACAATATGAGCTCTTTTGATTTCGTTGATGAGTGCATCACCTTCAAGCGCGCCCTTATGGGTTTTTACGCTGAATCCTTCGCCTAGGAGTTGTGTCGTTCCTGCATCGTGAGTGCCTTCGAGCAGGACAATTTCGATCTGCGATTTTGGGAATGATGTTTTGGTAGCTGCGGTTTTCATTGTTCGAGCTCGATGGTTGGTTGTTCGTCTGGGTTATCAAGTGAAACTGCGCCGGCCGCGATTAGAGTTCCAAGAAGGGCTGCAAGTGCGAGTCGATAGTATCCAAAGAGTGCTAACCCGTGTTTGTTGAGGAATCCTACGAGCCAACGGATTGCGAGTGCCGCTGAGATAGTTGCGACAATGATTCCGATGATGATCGGAGTCCATCCGAGGGTTTCGAACATGTTTGGAGTACCAAGTTCAGATGCATTCTTGAGGTTCTTTGCAAGTGAATAAACACAAGCGCCCCCTAGGGTTGGGAGTCCGAGTAGGAAACTGAACTCTGCAGCTTGCTTTGGTTTGAGTCCGACGATTACGCCGCCGGCGATGGTCATCATTGATCGACTCGTTCCAGGCCACATCGCGACTGTTTGCATAAACCCGATGAATAGCGCCTGTTTCCAACTTAACTCAGTGATGTCGTTTGATGGATCATCATCTGAATCGATTTTCTTGAATTTGATTTTGTCGAGCGCGATCATGAAAACACCACCCAGTGCAAGTGCAGAGATCACTGCTGGGGTGTTAAATAGTTTCTCTTCGATGAAGTCATTGAAAAGCACTCCAAGGACAGCTGCAGGTAAGAACGCAACGATGATGTTGAGTGCGAGTTTGAGTCCTGCTTGATCTTTGCCGACGAGCCCTTTGAGCATCTGGACGATTCTTGGGAAGTAGAGCCCAAGGACAGCGAGGATAGCGCCTCCTTGGACGACAATGTTGAAGGTGTCTACAGCTGATCGTTGCGAGGCGGTGTCGCCAAGTCCTAGGAGATCCGATACGATGATGAGATGCCCTGTGGACGAAACCGGGAGGTATTCTGTAATGCCTTCAACGACCCCGAGGATGATTGCTTGGACAAGTGTCATTGTTTCGGGATTGATCATGAGTTTGGTGTCTCAAAAGGTAGGGGACGGGTACTGGAAGGAAGATCGGCTCAATGATTGAAATCCATGACCCCAAAGACCCGAGAATTGAAGTGTTTCTCAATCAAAAAGATGCTTGGCTCAAGGCTGCGCATCATCCCAAGGCAGAAAGATCGAACAACTCAGTACAAGAGGATGGTTTTTTCATCGCAGAGGGCGTTTTAGTTGTTGAACAGTTGCTCCGATCTAGATTCTCCACACATTCAATTCTCGTTACAAACCAACGAGCGGTTTCGATCCGCGAAACACTTAGTTTGGTCCCGAGTGGAGTCCCAATCTACTGTGTTACTCAGGAATTGATGGATGAGATCGTGGGATTCCCGATTCATCGAGGATTGCTTGCTTGCGGCGAACGAATGAGCAATCCTGATCCGATCGAGCTTGCAAAGTCTTGCAGAGCATTAGTCGTACTCGAAGATCTGAGCAATCATGACAATGTAGGGTCAGTCTTTCGATCTGTTGCAGCGCTGGGTGGCCGCGGAGTTGGGGTTTGGTTGAGTCAGAGATGTTGTGACCCTTTGTATCGCAAGGCTTTACGAGTTTCGATGGGTCATGTGCTTAATGTCCCCTTTTCGATTGTCGAGGATCTCCCACCCAAGATTGAAGAACTTGGATCGATGGGATTTACGACGATTGCTTTTACGCCCGATAATAATGCGATCCCGATCGGTGACACACCTAAAGTGGGGGTTGAAAAACCGGTTTTGATCTTTGGCGCTGAAGGACCTGGGTTAAGTGAGCGTGTTTTGGAGTGCTCAGAACGATGTGTGCGAATAGAGATGACAAATGATGTAGATTCTCTGAATATTGCGGTCTCGGCCGCAGTTAGTATGCACAGATATCTCGATCCGTACGAAAGTTAAGGTGAGGTCGAGATTCGGGGGATCGTTCGATAAAGAAATGCCATCTGGCAGTAATCCGATCAACCAAGAGTGATCAACTAATCAAAGGAGTACGGATATGAGTTTTCTTTCAATCATCATCGCATCTGCGGGCATGTCGCTTGGGTTTGTGGGGCCGGACAATGCATCGCAACAAGTGATGACACACGCGCATCACGGGGAAAAAGAATGTGCTGCTTGCACAAACGAGAAGGATGATAAAAAATGCTCGATGTGCACAGCGCACACAATGGACAAAGATAATCCATTACCAAAGGTGGACAGCGCTCTGTACGGTAACGCGGAGTGGCCTGCACATAACAAGGGTGATTCACTCTACGCGAAGGATCTCCAAGGACAGGCAATCCCAGTCGCACTAGGAAACGAGACTTGGATTTCAAAGGAAACCAAACTCGAAGGCAAAGTTGTTATCCTAGATTTCTGGGCAACTTGGTGTCCGCCGTGTCGCTCTGCGATGCCGATCCTAGATCAGATGCAAAAAGATAATTCAGAGAACTTAGCAGTCGTTGCAATCGGTGGACAAAGCGAAGACGAAGACACAGTTCGTGGATTCGTTGAAGAGCACGAAGAAACAATCCACAACCTGTTCGATGCAAATCAAACAGTATTCAAAAAGTTTGAATCCCAAGGAATCCCATTGGTCGTTGTTATGTCGACAGATGGTGTGATCCGATGGATCGGAAATCCACACGATCCGAACTTCAAGCCTGCGGTTGCTCAGGTGCTCAAAGTTGATCCATTGGTCAACGCGAAGGGTTAAAAACCTGTTTTTCAAGATTGAAACCCGCTCAAATGAGCGGGTTTTTTCATGCATTGGGTAAATCTGTTCAGAATCGAGGTTGTGAATTGATTCGATCGGGTAGGATATTGATGATGAGATAGTTTACATTTTTATTCAATACAAAGGGAATGAACATGGGTCGGTACAAAGCGAGCAAAATGTTAATGGTTGTCGGCGCTGGTGCACTTTTGGGTGCGGGGATGGGCGCGTTTGAAGCAAACGCGATCAAGAAGGGTCCTCGGATCGAGCGTGAAGGCGATGCAACTCATCGTGAACTGATGCTCGCGATGGAAACGCAACCATTTGATGTAGAGCTTTTCAATGGACTCGATAGTTGGACATTGGGGAAAGTCCTCGACAGCGAAACAATCAAAGATCAGGTTGTATTGATCGCAATGGTTTCTGTTGATGACCCCAAATCGATGATGATGATGTCGAGTCTTGCACGACTCCAAAGACAGAACGAAGACAAAGGGCTCGTGACGCTCGCGGTTCATCCTGAGAATCAATGGGGTACTCTCCAAGAAAAAGTGAACGGCGGACGCGTCAAGGTTCAAGTTGCTCAAGATATGGGTGGTGAGTTTGCAAGCGCACTCAGCGTTGATGATTATCCTGATGTGTATTTGATTGATCGGGCAGGACAACTCCGATACGCGGACATCACAAAGAAGTCACTCCCAGTTGCGATCAAAGGATTACTCAATGAAACTCCTGAAGAAGCAGTTGCAAATGCACAACTCCAAGCTCAAGGAGAGGAAGTACTCGCAGAAGCAAAGGAACCTGAAAAGCGTCAACTCACTTCTGAGGATTACGCGAATGTGTCCTGGCCTGCAGTGAACTCTGGAACGATCAAAGGCAAGAATGTTCAAGGGAAAGGGTTGCCTGTACCTCTTGGATCTGAAGAATGGATCACGAAACCGGTTGAGCTTGATGGTAAAGTGCTCGTGCTCGATTTCTGGGCAACATGGTGTGGGCCTTGCCGTAGAGCGTCGCCGATGCTCGAAGAGATGCAAGACAAGTACACAGATCAGCTCGCGGTGCTCGCGATTAGTGGCCAGCGTGATCCAGAAGCGGATGTCCGCAAGTATGTGTTCTCGAAACGGCACAGCTACTCACATCTCTACGACGCAAAGCAGAGTGTCTATCGTGAACTCAAAATCACTGCGATTCCACACACGGTGATTATGTCGACGGATGGGATCGTTCGTTGGCAAGGGAATCCGTTGAGCCCAGCGTTTAAGACTGCTCTTGAGCAGGTAATCGCAGTTGATCCAATGTTCATCGAGGAATGATTTGACGATTGAGCGATTGTTGTCGATTTGAGCGCAACAATCAGGAATGCTCAACGAGTCTGATCAGAACCAAAGCAAAGAACCCGTTATTGATTCGGTTGATGGATCAGCAACGGGTTTTTCTACAGACTCGCCTCGCGTTAACTGCCCTCTATTGCGTCCGAGACTCAATATTGTGTTGGTGGAACCTGAGATCCCAAACAACACAGGGAACATCGGTAGGACATGTGTTACAACTGGGTGCAAGTTGCATTTGGTACATCCACTCGGTTTTGATACTGATGAGAAAGCATGTCGGCGCGCGGGATTAGACTATTGGCCGAGACTGGATCTTGAGGATCATGAATCACTTGATTCATACTTGAGTTCGTATGCACCTGAGGACGAAACTCGTAAGGGAAAGACTTGGTTCTTAACGACTAAAGCAACTCGTTCGTTCTTTGATGCACCAATTGCGATGGGTGATCATGTTGTGTTTGGGCGCGAGAGCGCTGGTTTACCAGGATCAATTCACGAAGCGCATCCTGATTCGAGGATTTGTGTGCCTTTGGTTCCTGATGAGCGATCATTGAACTTATCAACTTGTGTTGCGATAGTTGTGTACGAGTCTGTTCGGAAAATGATAGGTGATGGTTCTCTTGCAGTGAATGAGCAGGGTCGGCTGATTGATGGTCCTCATTGACAAGTTGCAGGCATGTTTAGAGTTGAGCGAGCTAAACAAGAACTTAAACTTTCTTGATCATCGCGCGAACTGAAACAAGTTTTCGTACGTATATCTGTGGTTGAAACTCTCTCTCTGGTGTGTGCCAAGTCACACGAAGAATACGAATTAGAGTGCAGATCGTATTCTCTCCTCTCTCCAGAACAGTGTGCCGTCGCGATTGGCGGTGCACTGTTTTTTTAATGCACTCTGTTGTTTGTGCTATGATGTTGCTTGATGACGACAAAGGAGCAGAGATGACGAATAAGCATGGCAAAAGTGTCAAGCAAACGGACGGGGTGGGATCCAATGCTCGCGCCGGTTTCATCGGCGCGATCCTATTGGTGGGAATGATGACGAGTGTTGCAATCGTGGGGGGGTGCCAGAAAACAGCGCTTCGTCCCAAGGATGATCGAAGTCAGTTTGATCGATACGATCAAGCTCGGAACCAGAAGGCGCAGCCGTTCCTTGAGGACGAGTTCGGACGTCGAACACCAAACTTGTCTGAACGATTGCTTGAACGCAACGACTGATGTTCGTCCGAATATTCACTCGATGATACGATATGGCATGTTTGTTCGGGATATGCAAGTAGGATTCAGACGTCTTGTCAGATCATGCGCATAGTGATCGATAAATTGCGCGAGAAAGTGCAAGAAAACACCCTCTGCATTCCGAATGGTAATGATACTGTATTAGTAAGTTAAGTCGTGAAGCAGGGAGCGCTCATTACCATGGCAACCGGATCGATGACATCGCGATCAAGAAAAGGCATGCGGACCAAAATTGTTTGGTCGGTGTTTGGTGCTGGTATGACACTTGGAGTTGCACTCCTCGCGATGCTTGATCCAGGAGTTCAAAGCGCCGGAGGCGCTGGAGTGAGTCTCTCGCCTCTCATGGGGATCAAGGGTTCACTCGGGATGGATTCGATTTTCCAGACTGCAGAACAGATTGAAGATGCTCGTTGGTCATCGATCGTGATTGTGCACTCAGGTTCACCTGCGGGTTCAGCAGCGGATATCTCTCAGGAGCATCGTGAACTCGGGTACGACGGTCTCGGGTTCCATTTCGTCATTGGTAACGGCACCCGAATGGGTGATGGCGAGATTCATGTTGGATATCGTTGGATCAATCAACGAGATGGTGCTCAGCTCGCAGGAGCAGGAGCAGGATTTAACTCATCAGGAGTGATTGAGATCTGTCTCGTCGGAGATGGCGATCGCCGTCCGTTTACGGATGAGCAGCTCCATCGGTTGGCGCAGGTTGTGACATCACTTGCTGAACGACTCGAAATCCCATCTGATCAGATTTATTTGCATCATGATCTTGCTGGGACTACGAGCCCTGGGAAATATTTCCCACAAGCAGAGTTTGAGCAGATGCTTGCGACAATGGGCTGAGTCCACTCTTCAGATTTCACTTTAATATTGAGCATGGCGCGATTCTTGAGTGTTGATTCGCAAGATTGAGAGTTTTTTTGATCTTCGTAGGTTGCTGCAAATTCACTCGTTGCAGAACACAAATCATAAAAATGATCACTCAAGAGTGTGTAATTGGGATGTGAGTAGATCCATTTGCAAAATGGTGCGTAGAGTCAGATGTCGATTGGATTGGAATGAATGCCCTTTCTCGCACAGGTTTTCGAACCGGGGTGATCAATAAAAATCTGGTTTCGATCGATGAACTCCCGAAAACAGAAAAGTCTCGGTGTGTCGAATCGGTCAAATGCACCGGGCATGGATACGATCTACACGCCGATAACTGTGATTGTGGCGGCTGTCGCTGGAATCCGAGGGAGAACTTGCCGAAATAGATCTACATCGTCGACATATGTACTTGTGTTCTGCATTGTGCATACGGAAGATTTAGTTGTGATTTATTTAGGAAACGTGAGAGCTTTGCACTGATGACTGAACTTACGGCAGCATGGAAAAAAGGCGACTCGGTAGAAGGGTACCGAGTGATGTCTGAGATCGGACGCGGCGCAGCGTCGGTTATTTATCTCGTGCAAGATCCCAAGTCGAAACAGATCTGGGCGCTCAAGCATGTTGTAAAGAATAATCCCAAGGAACAACGATTCCTCGATCAGACAGAAACAGAATACAAGATCGCATCCCAGCTCGATCACGACTCTATTCGGAAGATTCCAAGAATCATCAAGAAGGGTTCATTGCTCAAGACTAATGAGCTATACCTTGTGATGGAACTTGTCGACGGGATCTCTTTGCATGAAGAGCAACCAGATGATCTTCCAACTACAGTTGATATCTTTCATCAAACAGCATCTGCATTGGGTCAGATGCACGATCGCGGATATGTTCATGCGGATATGAAGCCGCACAATGTCATTGTTGGTGTGGATCTCGATGGGAACCATACTGCGAAGCTCATCGACTTGGGACAGAGCTGTAAGACTGGGACAATCAAAAAACGTATCCAGGGTACTCCTGACTATATTGCCCCAGAGCAAGTCCATCGACGAGAGATCACTCCAAAGACGGATGTGTATAACTTCGGTGCGACGATGTACTGGGTACTTACAGGAAAGAACATCCCTACAGCGATGGGCACGAAGAACGATTCGTTGATGGGTTCTCTTGATGACGCTTTGATTAACAAAGCGACTCCAGTGAAGGAAATCAATCCATTGGTTCCTGATCGACTCAATGATCTGGTAATGCAATGCATTGAAGTTGAACCTGAGAATCGGGTAGAGAACATGGACATTGTCTCTGATAAGCTCGATATGATTCTTGGGATTCTGAGGGCGCCCCCGATTCAAGCGGATTGATCTGTGAAGCGTGCTCTCGGATACGCTACACTCTGAGCACGATGTATACGCTCGATCTCGATGATATTAATGAGGTAATCGACGCGCTCCGCGCTGGAGCGAGCGCATGTCGTGAAGCGAACTGTCGTCAGGGATCCATCGAACTGATTGAAGCTCCAGGGCATCTAATCGCAACAGGTGATACTCACGACAATCCGACGAACTTCAAAGCGGTTCTCGCAGCTGCGGGTCTCGACGGTGAGTTTGGCGCAGAAGAAAAACATCTGACACTCCATGAGATCATCCACCCTGATCTCCCTGAGTCGAGAGAGCTCCCGCTCGATACTTCATATCGTGGTTTGACACGAATCGCGTATTTGAAATCTCAGTATCCAGAACTGGTTCATGTGCTCCTTGCGAATCATGAGCTTGCACAAGCGATCGGATCAGGGATTATGAAGAACGGGGTTCGGGTTGTTGATGCATTCAACGCGGGGGTGCATTCTGTCTTTGGTGATCAATCAGATCGAGTTCACGATGCAATCTCTGACTTTGTTCTTTCGTTACCGATTGCGCTGCGTTGCAGATGTCCTCAAGGAGATATCTTGTGTGCACATTCGCTACCAGGTCCAGCATCGATGGGTCGGTTCGATTCGACAATCCTCGATCGTGATTTAACTCCGGATGATTATCAGCCTCGGGTTGGTTCGGCGCATCTGATGGTTTGGGGGCGCGGATATGATCATGATCAACTCGAAGATCTCACAGAACGATGGGGAGTAAATCTCTTTATCCTTGGACACGAACACGCGCCGAGCGGATACACAGTTGTCAATCCCAACGCGATTGTACTAAACACAGATCACAATCGAGGGGTATACCTACCCATTGATCTCAACGATGCGCCGACAGTTGATGTGTGCGTTCGTAATATGGTGTCGATCAACTCTTAAGTCAATCATCATTGGTTTTTACTATCGCAACCTTGTGATATGAGTTGTGTATGCTTGTTGTATGGATTCGTTCATACAACATATACCGATCTGCCCCAAATGTGGGTACGACCAATCGGGAGAGATTGCGACTTGGGAATCGTTGTGTCCGATTGAAGGGCGCTGTCCTGAGTGTGGATTGAGTTTTGAGTGGGCAGATGTCATCAACCCGAATCGGGTTGAACTCGAGTGGTATATCGAACATGCGAAGTCCAAGTGGGATCTGTTGCGACGCACAGTACCAACGCTTTGGTATTTGCTCATTCCGAATCGTTACTGGAGTCGGATGCGAATGGAGTCGCCGCGTTCGATGAAGACCTACTTGTTGTGGATCTTGATGATGATGTTCGTTTTGCACTTCATTTCGTCAGTTGCTCAGATTTGGTCGATGTATAATTATACGAATCAATCAAATGAGACATTTCGACAACTCTTGGTCGGCCGAGACACAGAAGTTCAAGCGATCATACAGAGTAACATCATTGACATCTCAAGCATAGATTTTTGGTATCCACTCATTGGTGGTGTATTGCTCGATCCCTTGATCTCACGGTATTGGTGGGGTTTTGAAGATGGGGTTGTCATTGGGGTGATGAGTCTGGGAATCAGTGCGATGTGGTTTCTTTTGTTTTGTGCATTCCCGATTTCGAGGAAACGCGCCAAACTCCGTGTGGTACATGTGTTTCGCGCGATGCTCATCGCGGGTTTGTTGCCCATGATTTTGATCGAGCTTATGAGGTTCGCTGGAGCTGGGTTGTTCTTTGTAGAAACAAACAACTTCCTTATCAACATAGATTCTGTAGGTGATCAGATATCGATGTGGCTCTTCTTTCTCGTGTTGATATGGGTGCAATGGTTCTGGATCAGCGCCGTGAAAGTGGGTTGGCGTGTGCCTTCTAACTGGGTTTCGATTGTAATCGTGACAATTGCATCGTTGATGGGATTCGTGATTGCAGGGTTGTTGGCTGCTCTGATCGCGGTTGTGCAAAGCGGGGCTGAGATTCTTGCAACTTGGTTCGGGATCTGAGGACTGAGATCGTGATGGTTTGCGTCTACAATCGCTCATGAGCACTCAAACTACCCAATCGATCGATTCTGCTATTCTCGATTCCCTTGCGGCGGCTGATCCGCAGGTGGCCGACATTGTTCGCGCTGAAGCCGAGCGACAGGAATATACCATCGAGTTGATCGCGTCTGAGAATCACGCGTCCCCTGCGGTCACAATCGCGGCGGGGACCTGTATGACGAACAAGTATGCTGAGGGATACCCTGGGCGCCGATACTACGGGGGATGTGCTCATCACGATCAAGTTGAACAACTCGCACGAGATCGTGCGAAGGAGTTGTTTGGATGTCGATTTGCAAATGTCCAACCTCATTCAGGGGCAACGGCAAACGCGGCCGCGTTTATGGCGATCATGGAACCGGGCGATACATTCTTGTCTCTCGTCCTTAAAGACGGCGGACATTTGTCTCATGGGATGCATCTCAACTTCTCAGGGATCTTCTATAACCCTGTGCATTACGCGTTGCACTACGACAAGGATCATCCACAACACGAGCAGATTGATTACGAGTCTGTTCGCAAAGCTGCACACGAACACAAACCCAAGGCGATCCTGTGTGGATACTCTGCGTATTCGCGTGAGATTGACTTTGCGAAGTTCCGCGAGATCGCGGATGAGGTTGGTGCGGTATTGATGGCCGACATCGCACACATTGCGGGGTTGGTCGCGGCGGGTGAACATCCGAGCCCGTTCCCGCATGCTCATATCGTGACAACGACGACGCACAAGTCATTACGAGGTCCTCGCGGCGGGTTGATCATGACAAATGATGAGGATCTCAACAAACTCATCAATCGCAATGTGTTCCCAGGTGTTCAGGGTGGGCCTTTAATGCACATCATCACCGCGAAAGCAGTCGCGTTTGGAGAAGCACTCAAACCCGAGTTCAAAGCGTACCAGCAGCAAGTCAAGAAGAACGCGAAAGCACTCGCGAGTGCGATGACTAGCAACGGATTCCGAATCACGAGCGGCGGGACAGACAATCACTTGATGCTTGTTGATCTGACTGTGAAAGACGAAGAACTGACAGGTAAGGAAGCGGAGAAATGGCTCGAAGACGCGGGACTGATTACGAACAAGAACGGAATTCCTGATGATCCGAGATCTCCGATGATCACATCTGGGCTTCGTCTGGGAACTCCTGCGACGACAACTCGCGGATTCAAAGAATCTGAAATGAGCACGATCGCAGAGTGGATCAATCGTGTTATCGAATCCAAAGGCGATGATTCAACCATCGCAACTGTTCGCGGCGAGGTTAAATCGCTTTGCGAACGATTCCCATTGCATCACTAACGAGCAATTTTAGATTCATGAAATCGAAGCAAGTAACACAGGTCGAACCTGATGCGCCTGAGATTGGTTCCAATGACGAACTGGTCGATGTCGCAACTGGAAACGATGGGAGTTTCATCGTTGATCGCTCGACCCATGAGTCGGTTCGATTCTCAGAATCGCAAGGAACGATCAATGCAAAGTCGATCGTGATTGAGCAATCCGTAGTTGGGCGCGATGTGTTTGCACGCTCTGTTCTATCGGCTGCAGAGTTGAAGGACTGTCTGTTCGATCATGCAGATCTTGCGAGTATTACTTGGATCGATGCTCGGATCGTTCGCGTAAAGTTTCAAGAGTGTCGATTGACAGGCGCCGATCTTCGTTTGTGCGAGATTCGTGATGTGCATTTTGATCAATGTAAGATGCCTGATGCGATCTTGTCAGAATCTCATTTAAAGCAAGTGAGGTTTGATCGTTGTCAGTTGAAGAACCTGGATCTTGCAGGCGCCACTATCGAGTCCGTCGCGTTGCATCACTGTGAAGTTGAACAACTAAGACTTGATGGCGCACGGATATCCATGTTGGATCTCCGAGGGAGTCGAGTTGATGGGTTGTCACTTGATGTAGAATCATTGCGAGGGATCGTTATTGATCCACTTCAGGCGCCGGCGCTTGCACAAGCTCTCGGGGTTCGAGTGCTTGATAGACAGGATTGACACATTGTGTGTTTTGAAACTGCTATGCGATTCGTTTATTGAGGCATCGTCTGACTTTTTCGAGAGCGGTCGATGACGATATCGCCCCAATCGAAGTATCCGTCTGCGGAGCGTTCGCCTTTGGGAATGCGGATATAGGTTAACGTACCATCCTGATGAATTCGAATAACCCGTTCTGCGGTACCTGCGATCCCGACGACTTTCTTTGGATCGGATGTGTCAGGTTGCATGGAGTTGGCGCCCATGCCTCCGATTAGGACACCTGCGAAGAGGATGACAGAAGACACAGCGGTAAACTTCCAGCGATTTGCTGAGCGTTCGAGTGCCGCGAGACGGAGTTCAGTTGTTTTATCATTTGTGTTGGTATTCATGGCACTAGTATGACCGCTAGTTGGGGCAGGTGCTGACAAGATTTGTTATACTTTCTATATGTTTACCAAAATATGTATGATTGTTGTGATCAGTATCGCGTTTCTAACGACCAGTTTGGTATCAGGATGTGCGGATCATCGATCGAAAGCGCCAAGGACAGCTCTCATCGGGCATGTTGTTTTTATTGAGTTGAATGATTCGAGTGATTATGACGAGTTGCTTGCGGATTCGGATTCGATGCTCGCGACAATTGAGAGTGTTCGTACTTACAGCGCAGGGAAACACATTGATACTGGACGAGCGAGTGTAATCAATGACTATGACTTTGCGATCTATCTTGGTTTTGAATCTGTTGATGATCTCGCGGCGTATGTAGCTGATGAACAGCATGTCGCGTTTGTCAATCTTTGGAAACCAAAGCTCAAAGCGCTGCGGGTTTATGACATTCATGATCCAAGCAAATAGTTGATTGGTTATTCGAGGATCTCAACCTTTGCAGATTTCATCTCTCGATGGCCTCGGATCATGTCCCATGAGTAGATTGTCACTGCGATCCAGATGATCGCGAATGATGCGAACTTCATCGGCGTGAATGTCTCACCAAACGCAAGGAACGATAGAAAGAGCTGTCCAGTCGGCGCGGTGTACTGTAAAAGTCCAACGGTGCTCAAGGGGAGCAGGCGGACTGCATTTGTAAAACAGATGAGTGGGACAATTGTCACGATTCCGCCAAGTAGCATGACTCCATCGAGCCAGAATGGGGTTGATTCTGCGAGGAAGATACCACGATCGTTATTATTGAGATAGATGACGGCGACAATTGCAAGAGGGAAGAGCAACATCATTTCGAAGCTGAGTCCGACGGCGGCGCCTACATTCACTTTCTTTCGCAGTAGGCCGTAGATTCCGAAACTGAATGGAAGCAAAAGTGAGATCCAAGGAAGTCCCTTTGAATCTTCAGCGCCGAGTTCTGCGAACCCCATAACAACGACTGCGAGCCCGGCGAGTGCGATCGCACCCCATTGAACAGGACGAGGGCGCTCTCCGAAGAAGAGATATCCAAGTGCGATCGAGAAGAGTGGGTTTATGTAATATCCCATCGACGCGTGCGCAAGCCGTTCAGTAGAGATCGCGTAGATAAAGAAATACCAGTTGATAAGAATGAAGGCGGTAGACGGGATCAGAATTTTTATCGATTGCCAACTCATGATGGCTTTGGTGAAATCCCGGATCTGCTTTGATAAGAAAAGCATGACAATCAAAATAGGTAATCCGAAGAGAACACGCTGAGAAACCGCTTCGATCGGGTCTGCGTTGTTGTCCATCAATATCTTGAAGTAGGTTGGGACGACGAATGCCCACCAACCGAAGGCGCCGGCGGCGTACATGAGTCCTTTGGCTTTGTGTGGATACTGTGTTGAATCGGATTCTGACATAAGCAGAGACTGTAGACCCGAGAGGGTCTGGATCTGATGCAGAAGCGCTCGCAATATGTCATAATAAAGCACCCAATTCGGGATGCATCTATCTGATTGAAGAAGAGGAACAGCATGATCGCAAAGCTCGGGCGTGTTTTAACCAATGTGTTCTCGAAATCAGCCCCTGACCCGTTTGTAATTGCAATCGGATTGACTTTGGTCGCAGCAGTGTTGGCGCTGACCTTAGGACACTACGAAGGGGTGAGTAGTCTCTCTGAAAAAGCAGACGCGATGATCGATTCCTGGCGAGGGACAAGTGAATATCCGGGGGGGATTTGGAAATTTCTTCGATTCGGGATGCAGATGAGCTTGATCCTTGTGACTGGACATGCGCTCGCGGCGAGTAAACCAGTTTCCAAGATGATTGGTGTCTTAGCAAGTATCCCAAGATCTGCGCCTGCAGCTGCGGCGCTCGTCGGATTCATTGCGGTTCTCTTTGGATTGATCAACTGGGGGTTAGGATTGATCGTCGGGGCGCTCTTCGCACGCGAGGTTGCCAAAGTGTGCGCACAAAGAGGCATCAAGGTTCATGGCGCACTGCTTGCAGCGGCTGGATACATGGGGTTGCTTGTATGGCACGGCGGGTTTTCCGGATCAGCGCCGTTGGTGATGACGAATGAAGTTGATGCAAGCGGGGTGTTACCTGCTCAGGTACTTGAGACAATGGATGTGAAGCACATTCCATTGTCTGATACGCTTTTGAGTCCGATGAACTTGTTTGTAGCAGGCGGGTTGTTGTTGATCGTTCCAATGGTTCTTTGGATGTTAACACCTAAAGCTGATGAAGAAATCGTTCCAATGCAGGTTGTGGAGAACGAGCGAGTTGATGAGGCGAGAGATGGTACTTTTCCAGATTGGGTTGAGCGATCTCCGATTGTGGTTTGGTTGCTGGCGGGGATGCTCTTGTGGGCATTTGTTCGATTTTCAAATACTTCTGGATTGATGAAGCTGGGTCCAAACGAAGTGAATGTGTTCATGTTGGCGATTGGTTTGGTGATGCACGGGTCTGTTCGCTCGTATGTCGTCGCGGCAGAAGACGGTGCGAGAGGCTGCGCCGGGATTATTCTGCAGTTTCCGTTGTACGCTGGGATCATGGCGCTGCTTGCGAGCTCAGGGTTGATCAATGATTTCAGCGTTTGGGTTGGCTCACTCGCAAACGAGACGACAGCGCCTCTGTTTACATTCTTTAGTGCTGGAACTGTGAACCTGTTCGTGCCATCAGGTGGAGGCCAATGGGCAATCCAAGGACCGATTGCTCTCCAAACGGGCGCCCAAGCGGGAGTTGATCCTGCAAAAATGGTCATGGCGGTCGCGTATGGGGATCAGTTGACCAATATGCTCCAGCCGTTCTGGGCGCTGCCTCTCCTTGCGATTACGAGGGTCAAAGCCCGAGAAATAGTCGGATATACAGCGGTTGTGATGCTCGTTGCAGGTGCGTGGATGATGCTTGGGCTCTTGATTTTCTAGTGCATACCATTGTCTCCTATGTCTACCGATCAGCAACAAGTCGAAACCAATGAGCACATCGAAACCATCTCCTTTGTGAGTTTGGGATGTCCCAAGAATCTTGTGGACTCTGAGAAGATGCTCGGGCTCCTCGCTGCAGACGGGTTGATGCCCGTTTCTGCAGAAGTAGTTGATGATCAAGAACATGACGATCTTTCGTTGTCAGGTTCTGAGCAAGATTCATCTGCAACAGAAGGACGAGTAACCCCAGCAGATGCAGTCGTGATTAATACATGTGGGTTCTTGGAAGCTTCGAAGCAGGAATCTCTCGGAGTCATCGCAGAAGCCGTCAAGCTCAAAGAGCAAGGGAAGATCAAACGGGTTGTCGTTGCAGGGTGTTTAGTGCAAAGACATCGCGCCAAGATGTTTGATTGGGCGCCAGGGATTGATTCAATGGTTGGCGTCTTTGATCGTGAACACATCATCGAAGCAGTTCGCGGCGCAAAGAGCGAACGCGAAACTCTTGAAGAAGCGCCAAAGTATTGGATCAATGCGAATGCGATTACTAGCGCTGAATCGCAGGGGATGAAAACCGTAGGGTTAACAGTTGCGGGTAAAGACGGGAAAGGTATCGGATACTTTGAGTCTGACAATGCTCGTTTGAGACTTACGCCTCGACATTATTCGTACTTGAGGATCAGTGAAGGTTGTAATCAGAACTGTGCGTTCTGTACGATCCCATCGATCCGAGGGAAGATGCGATCAAAGCCTGAAGATCGAATTGTTGAAGAGGCACGCGAGCTGATGCGCGATGGCGTGTTCGAAATGTTGATGATTGGGCAAGACACAACGAGTTACGGCGATGACATCGGAGTCGGACTCTCACAGGTCGACGGCGCTGATAAGTTCCGAGCAGGATTACCCAAGTTACTCAGAAGTTTGTCAGATGCAATGAGCGAAGAAATCGGTCGGGGTTGGTTGCGGATGATGTACGCGTATCCGACATACTTCAGCGATGAGATAATTGATGCATTCGCGGAAATCGCGGATCGTGGTAATTTGCTCCCTTATTTGGATATCCCTCTTCAACATGGTTCAGATCGGGTTCTTGATCTCATGCGTCGCAATGTGACGAGTGCGCATCAGACAGAACTCTGTCATAAGTTGCGTGATCGGATTCCGGGGATGGCTATCCGAACTACATTCATTACTGGTTTCCCTGGAGAGACAGATCAGGATCATCAAGAACTGCTCGATTTTATCGAAGAGGTTCAGTTCGATGCAGTTGGGTGTTTCCAGTATTCGAAAGAACCGGGAACTGTTGCAGGGCGCATGGAAGATGATCCAAAGCTCTTTGTTCCTGCAGAGATTAAGCAGCAGCGCCACGACGAAATTATGGCCTTGCAACAAGAGATCGCGTTTGGACAAGCAGAGTTCGTCGCGTCACAGTTTGATCCTACGAATCCGACGAAAACAGGTGCTCAGTTTGATGTGTTGATTGATCGTTCAACAGGGAATCAGGTAGAAGCTACCCCGGGTGTATCTGATGGTGGAACACTTTACAACGGGAGAACCTACTTCCAGGCGCCGCAGATCGATGCGACGACCCATGTCATCGCGAAGAATAAGCTCGCCGGCGGTGAACTCGTTCGATGCACGATCGTGGCGAGTGATGGGTATGACTTAATCGCTCGGCCTGTTGACGAGCTTGTGAAGAAGATATCGTTACCAATTGCTTGATCATTGATTGAACATCATAAAGAGGAGTTATCGATGGAGATTCGTGAGGACGATCCCAGTGCGATCGATGTTTCCGAGTTGTTGAAAGAGCATCTTGAAGAGATGGCGGCGATTTCGCCGGCTGAGAGTATGCATGCGCTCAATGTGGATGGATTGTGTATACCAGAGATTACGTTCTGGACTGGACGAGTCGATAATGAATTGCTCGGATGTGGAGCATTGCTTGAGCTTGATTCGACACACGGCGAGATCAAATCCATGCGGACATCCAATGAACATCTTCGCAAAGGGGTTGCGTCTCGATTGTTGACTCATTTGATTGAGATTGCTCAATCGAGGGGATATACCAGATTGAGTTTGGAAACTGGATCACAACCCGAGTTTGGGCCGGCGCGTGTGATGTATGCTCGATTTGGGTTTGAAGAATGTGACCCATTTGCTCAATACAAGCTCGATCCGAACAGTGTGTTCATGTCTAGAGTGCTTGATTGATCGAGATAGCTGAAGAATCCTCAATATTGTTCTTGTTTGGATGAAAGTTTTTTCCCTATTGCAGGGGTGTGCAAGGTGCTGTCTGGAATGCAGATGCACACGCAAAGGCAATGAGGGGCGATTCTGATTCAGAACTCCATAGTTGATTCAATTGCTTTGTGCGTCTACAAACCTCACCCCGAATTTCAATCTCGAATCTGTTTGGAGCCGATACTTTGGTCATGGTCCGTACTGGTCATGTTGTGATGTTATGCGCATTGGTGTTGTTGACCGTGGGTGTGGTGATGGTCCAGTCTGCGGATATGTCAGTGCGTCCATTGCAAACGGACGCGGATCCAACAGCGTCAGCGGCGGTTTCTAGCGTAACCGCGGAATCATTGTTGACTTCGAAAACAAGTTTTTACCTACTCCTAGCTGTGTGCGCAATGGCGGTTGCGTCAAGGTTGCCTGTGCGACGGGTTGCTGATCGACTCGATCGAGTTGTTTGGTTCCGTCCTGGGGGCGATATTGGAGTGTTGATCTTCGGATCCGCGTTGCTCATTGGTTTGTTGTCGCTTGTGTATGTGCCTGGGATTGCTCGTGTTAAAAACGGGTCCGGGAGATGGATCAACTTACATCTCCCTGGATTGGAGAGTATCCAACCTTCTGAGATCGTAAAATGGTCGATTATTGTGCTTGTAGCTTGGTATGCTGCACGGATTGGATCTTATCGCGAGAACAAACTGCGAAACTTCTTCACTGGGTTAATGCCTGTCTGTCTTTGTGCGGGCCTCGTTGCAGGGGTCGTGGTTCTTGAAGATTTAGGTACAGGTGCGTTGATGATCTTTGCATGCGGCGTCGTGCTCCTTGCGGCGGGCGCTCGTTGGATTCACTTTGGGATGTTTATCCCACCTGTGCTCGGGGGAGTTGTGCTTGCGATTCTCGCAGCTCCATACCGAATCCGTCGGATTACTGCATTTATGGATCCATATGCAGATCCAGCAGGCGATGGATATCACATGATCCAATCAATCTCAACAGTCGCTGGCGGCGGGGTCTTTGGACGCGGACTCGGGAATGGTTTGCAGAAGTTTGGATATCTCCCAGAAGATACGACAGATTTCTTGTTCGCGATCGTGAGTGAAGAACTCGGAATCGTGGGTGTGATCATCGTAATTAGTGCATTCGCAGGAATCGCATGGTGCGGGACAAGCATTGCGATTCGTGAACGATCAATGATTCTCAAGTTAATGGTGCTCGGGATTGTGACAACAATATCGATGCAAGCATTGATCAATCTGTTTGTTGTCACAGGGCTCGGTCCAACCAAAGGGATCGCGCTTCCATTAATGTCATCTGGTGGAACAGGTTGGATAATGACCGCGTTTGCGATCGGTTTAGTAGTCTCGATTGATCGCACACAACGTCAGGTTGCGATCTTTGGTACAACAGATCATGTTGAAGAGGAACTCTTTGCACTTCGAGCATTGCGTGATTCTGAGATTGAACTCAAACCGACGCTTGCGGATCGCGCTGGTTTGTTGGGTGGGTTGTTTCATCCGACACCTTTGGTTGCGATGGGGAATCAGCCGTCGTCGTCGATTAGTGCAAATGTTTCGATGGAAAGAGAGTCATCGGGCGCTGTTTCACGCGATCACTATTCGATGTCTGGACATAACCCAATCGAAGACGACGAGATGGAAGAGTTGCTCGGAGAATCCTCAGTTGAGCACCCATCGAAACCTAGATTCAAACTCTTTGAGCGAGTTCGGGTTCGAGGATACTCAGCAGATGCAGTTGAAGAGATTGATGATTCTGATGAATCAGAGGATAACGAACGGGCAGATCTGTTCGTATGAGCGTTGAATCGACGATGGATCGTGATCAATCAACATTAAAGAGACGAGCGTTTCTATTCGCCGGCGGCGGCACCGGTGGGCACATCTATCCAGCGCTTGCAATAATTGAGCAGTTGAGGTTGAGTGACCCGGATGTTGATGTATCGATTTTGTGCTCAACGCGTCCTGTAGATCATGAGATCCTTTCAAAGCATGATGTGGATTATGACACAATCTCGGCGATGCCGATCTCGACTCGGCCTGGCGGAATGATTCGATTCATCAAGAGTTGGAATCCGAGCGTATCGAAAACCCAAAAGCATATCAGAAGACTCAAAGAGACGAACGATGAAGTGATACTTGTTGCAATGGGTGGGTTCGTTGCAGCGCCGGCTGCGAAAGCAGGGCACAAAGAAAATGTACCAGTGGTCTTGGTGAACCTCGACGCGATCCCAGGAAAAGCGAATGTCTTAATCGGGAAGAGAGCAACAGGAATATATTCTGCGGCACAGATCGAAGGTTTCAAAAACTGGCAACGGGTTCGTCCGATTGTTCGTCAATCGACACTCTCGATTCAAACCAAGGGAGAATCACGAAGGGCGTTTGATCTCGATGAGGCGACGAACACTCTCCTGATAACTGGAGGTTCACAGGGAGCAACATCAATCAATCATTTTGTCGAGCAGATGATCATCCATCGCCCAGAATCGCTTTTAGGCTGGCAAGTGATTCATCAGGTTGGGGGCAAGTTAACAGAGGATGAAATCGAAACTCTGCGAGCGATTTATGATGAGGCCGGAATCAATGCGTGGGTAGAACGATACATTGATTCGATGGGAAATGCGCTCAATGCTGCAGATCTCGGCGTAGCGAGATGCGGCGCAGGGAGTGTCGCAGAATGTTGGGCTTCGAAGTTGCCAGTGGTGTTTTTTCCCTATCCTTATCACAAAGATGAGCATCAAAGGCATAATGCCGCGATCTTGAGCAACGCAGGTGCAGCGCTCATTTTGACAGATCATGTTGATGCTCAACAGAACTTGGAAGCTCATCACAAAGAGTTGATGAGATTACTCCAAAATGAAAGTTCTTTGCGTCAAATGTCCAGAGCATATGAGGAGTTACCCACTCCCGATGGTGCAGATGCGATCGCAAAAGGGTTGATGGGTGATCGATTCCCGAGTTAACTCGTTATTCTCGGACGAAACCCGAACTTCCTGAACCATTCTCTTGTATCTACCCAAGAAGGGGGTGTTTTTGAACCTATGCGCTATACACTGGTATTGAGATGACGCGTCAAACAACTCCAAATCAGATATGTGTGCTTTGGCACCCCGCATCGGTATCCCCTTCTTCAGCACTGCTCAAGGTCATGGGGAAACGAGGTTTTCAAATTGCGCCAGTTTCGAGTCAACATCTCGCATTTGCAGGAGTCTGTCACTTTGTAAAGTCCTCCAATCGGGTCGTTTTGGTTGTTGAGAATCGGAGTGAACTTGACGGAGTAACGCGATTAATGGATGCGCTTGATCGTTTTGCCCCTTCGGTTATCTGTTGGGAACATGATTCTGATGCGAACCCACCGATGAAGCCGCTCGTACGAAGTGAAGAGAAGGTTGTTAATCCTTCACAAGAGCTTGAGCTCTCGAATGATTCAGTTTTAACAGAATCAGACAGTGTCGTTTCTGATTCGAAGCTTCGGCTAGTTGGCGAAGAGCCTGCGAAACCGAGCGTGCAAGGCAACAAAGAACCAATCTCTGCGAGAGATGTGTTGGATGCAGATGAGCTCGATGCGCTGCTTGCGAGTGAAGTTGGAAATGGACGCAAACGGAAATAATTCTATATTCGTTCCCAAGAATGAATAAGGAATCGGATGTGTTTGAGAAATAAAGAGAGGGAGTCGTTCAGTGAGTTCGATATCGAGTCAAAGCAATCGGCCTAGTAAAGTGAATCGACGAGTCATTCTCGTTGGGCGCACGGGTCTTGACCAGGTATTGCGTCGCGATGAATCAATTGAACTCATTCGCGCTAAAGACTCTATTGACGCGATCGGGGAGCTCTCGGATCCGATTGACACAAGTTCTCCTGTACAAGCAGTTGTGCTCGTTGCAGCATCAAGTGAACCAAGTGACGATGAGCTCTGCGCATTCATCTCAAGTCTGCGGATGATTGATCACAATGTATGCATTTTGCGAGTGGGTGCAAACCGGCAAGCATATGACGGATCTGTTGATCCCGACTCAAAGCTCGATCAGATCATCCTCGCGTTTGAGCATGCAGAGCAACTCAATCAAGACGAGCAAGGTTTCGAGCTTCGATTTGTTGGGGGTGATGATTCTGTGGGTATCCCTACGGATTCAGTTGCTCAGATCGAAGAGATCAACGAAGAGCAAGTAATTCTTAGAGATCATGTTGAGCAGTTGAGCGATGTGCACCCAAAGATCGAAGAGCCAGAGGTTGTCGTCGTTGCACGCAATGAATCATTTGAGCATCGATCGCAAGTCTCGTTTGAAGATGAGTCAGAAATCCATCGAGATGTGTTGACAGGTGCAACGAAGGATTCCTCATCTGGACTCGCTTCTAATGAAACACAACAGACTCCAATTTCGCAACATCACATTGCAATCAATGGCCCGCATGACGATCAGCCATTGGTTGAAGCAATGTTGTCGGGTCGATCTGTAATTGACGCAGCGATGGATCGGATCAAACTCCGGCTCGGACGCGATGATGTCTCATTCTCGAAAGACACTCAAAGCAGTGGGTTACCTGTGATGCTCGGAGATCAGCTCGTAGGGAAGATTGTGTGCGAAGATCAGCGCTGGGTGATGGGTGACGGGCATTCGATATTGCAGCATCAAGCAACCTGGTTAACGAAATGGATCAAACTCGAGCTTCAACAGGCGGAACTGAGAAACTCTGCATTTACAGATTCGTTAACGGGTGCATGGAATCGTCGATACTTTACTCGTTTCTTAGACGCAGCGATAGCACAATCTCGATCGGTTCGTCAGCCGTTGTCGTTGATGTTGTTCGATATTGATGGATTCAAGCACTACAACGATACATATGGACACGCTGCAGGAGATCAGATCCTGATCGAGACTGTGAAGTTACTCAAATCTGTGATCCGCCCATCTGATCGAGTCTGTCGAGTTGGAGGCGATGAGTTCGTCGTCATCTTCTATGAACCGAGTGGGCCTCGTGATCCTGAGAGTAAACCTCTTGAATCGGTATTCCAGATTGCAACTCGATTCCAGAAGCAGATTTGCACCCATCGTTTCCCGAAGCTTGCTGGCGACGCGATGGGGACACTCACTGTTTCTGCAGGTCTCGCGTCTTTCCCATGGGATGGGCACGACGCAGATTCATTGCTCGAACAGGCGGACATGCTTGCGATGGAATCAAAGCGACAAGGCAAGAACGCAATTACCCTTGGTCCTGGCGCTGAAACGGTTTGTAAGATCCCTGAGAATGAATGAGTTCAATCATCTACGAACTGAACCCGTATGTTCTTGATGAGATGGGCTATCCTCTGTCATGAGTGGATCTGGACCAGTTGTTGATTTGATTGCTATTGACCTTGATGGGACTCTGCTCGGTTCAGACGAGCGTGTATCCCAAGCGAATATAGATGCAGTTCATCGAGCTAGAGATGCGGGTGTCACTGTACTGGTTTGTACAGGACGGGGACTTGCAGAATCTGTCCGTGCGATGAGATCAATTGATCAGCGCGATCCAGTGATGGTTGCAGGCGGTTCGATCATCGCGGACCCAGTTTCAGGTGAAACTCTCCATCGATTTACGATGTCTCATCATGTTGTGGATACTGCGATCAATATGTTCCATGAAGTAGAGTGTCCTGTGTTAGTGATGAAGGACCCTTCGGATATCGAATATGATTATTTGGTTGTGAACTCTGACAACGAGCACCCGATTCATCCGATTACAGAGTGGTGGATGGCGGATCATCAGCTTCGTGTTAAGTATGCGAATCGGCTTGAGCATGACGAGCATCCAGATCACACAGTGCGCATCGGGATCGTCGCGGAGAGTTCTATTTCAAACCCACTCGCAAAGCGAGTAGCAGAGTCTCTGGGTGATGATGTGTGGATGTATGATTTTCCTTGCGTGATGCCGCCCGGTCATTCTGGGGAGGTAGTGCATATTTTAGAGTTGTTCGCCGCAAGAACTAATAAATGGGCTGCTATTCGATGGTACCTTGAGAATCACAATATCGATCCATCTCGAGTCGCGGCGATCGGAGATCAAGTCAACGATGTACCCATGATCGAAGGTGCAGGGATCGGGATCGCAATGGGAAACGCGATTGCAGAGGTCCAATCACACGCGAAGTACACGACAGCGAGCAATGATGAGCATGGGGTTGCTCATGCGATTGATTCGATATTATCTGGTTCTCTTTCGAAACTGAAAGTATAACTTGCATGCAAACACTCAGTGAGATCAAAGAACTCCTCGCAATCGCAGGACATGAACCCAAGAAGTCCCTTGGGCAGAATTTTCTGATCGATCATAATCTTATTCGCAAGCTTGTCGATTCGTCTGGGGTTGAGGCGGGGGATCTGGTCCTTGAAGTTGGACCTGGGACTGGAGCACTCACTGTTGAGTTGCTCGAACGCGGGTGCAAAGTAGTTGCATGTGAACTCGATCGTGCGTTTGTGACACTTCTCAATGACACTCTTGGGAAAGAGTTTGGTGATCAACTCTTGGTCATTGAAGGGGATTGTCTTTCGAACAAACGAGAGTTAAATGTTGAGTTGAAGAGATTGTTGGGTGATCAACCCTTCAAACTCGTTGCGAATCTACCTTATCACGCAGCGACGCCTTTGATGTTGGCGCTGATGACACAGTATATGAATTGCACAGGGATGTATACGACGATTCAGCATGAGGTTGTTGAACGATTTGGTGCATTACCTGGGAGCAAGGCGTATGGGACTATTTCAGTGATTGCTCAATGTCTTGGTGAAGTGGGACTGATTGCAAAACTTGCGCCGGGTTGCTTTTGGCCGCCTCCTAATGTTGGTAGCGCGATGATGCGATGGGAACGAGCGAGCGAAATAGACTCAGATTCTGGTAGCGCATCAGAAATAAGTTGGTGGCCGACGATGGCGGATATGACTCAATCATTTTTTCAACGCCGGCGTAAGAAATTATCTGGGAGCGTGAAGTCCATTACGACATCTCCGATTGATTGGCCGAGTGGAGTGACAAGTGACGATCGGATTGATTCTTTAATGCCTCAACAGGTGAATGCGCTCTGTCAAGCGGTTTATAGAGTATCGAAGGACTGATTTTTCGGATTCTTGATGGATGTCTCAATGCGGGACCAGTCACGATGAACTATAATATGAACTGAGATACATGATCAGAAGCTTTCCTCTGTTTGTAAAGGATCAGCGATCAATGCCTGAGCTCGATGGACAAGCACTTGCTAGTACGCTCGATCCGCAGCTTCATCAAGCATGTCATGGCCGACTTGGTCAAATCTCATGGTTCCGTGCGACATGGCAGCACGGCGGAGCAGGAACAGGTTTCAGTACTTGGTCACTCCCAGATCGAACTTGCGGCCATCGCGAAATACCATGTGTTGTCAAAATGCCAGTTGGGTACTCTGAGTATTTCTGGACCAAGCGATTGGGACTGATTCATCCTGACGAATGGGAAGAACCTAGTTCATTAGCGCTTCCAACTCCGAGGGTCCTCGCGGCGGGCTTTGAGCTCGGCGGGTATGACCTTGCGTGGGTAGTGATGGAGCGCTTTGCGAATCCTCCGATCGCGATGGAACGGACTGAATCCTCGATGTGGGCGTTGTTTGAAACAGCGGCGGAGTTTCATGCAGCGGCGATACTCGAAAAACCATTGGATCTCAGTGCTGTAAAACCGCCTCAAGATTGGAATGGTCTTGTCGAGAAAGGTATCGAAGCACTTGAAGCAAACGAGATTGAGAATCGCGATCGTTGGTTGACAGTTCTCAAGCAAGCACAGGGATCACTAGATGGTCTCATTGAGTTATGGGCAAATCGTGAAATTGATACATGGTGTCACCATGATCTTCATCCACACAATGCGATGAGGCGAGCAACAGATGATTCAAAGATCCATGGTCATTGCACCCTCATTGATCTGGCAATGGTTGGCCCCGGATCGTGGATTGAAGACGCTTTATATATGGAAAGGCTGTTCTGGGGGCGTGAGCAGATGCTCTGTAATATTGATCCACTTAAGACTCTTGCGTCGACCAGAGAGTCGATTGGATTGCCCTGCAGCGAGGAGTCTTTTGAGCTTGCGGATGTCCGTCGGGTGCTCATGGCGGCCTCAGCACCGGCCTTTTTACGAACAGAAGGCGATTCTGTGTACCTGAATGCGGCTTTAAGCGTAATTGAGCGACTTTTGCCCCGATTTATCGGGTAAGATACACGCAGCTTGAGCGATGGATCGTTCTGGCACAAAATAGCACACGCCTAGGGACTATACGAGTTTCAGGGACAATCATCGGAAAGGGAGTGCCTTCAATGGATCTGCTCGAACAACTCCAGCAACTCACAGAATCATGCCGCGAGGATTACAACAAAGCAAAGGGTGGCAATAAAGCTGCTGGAACGCGTGTCCGTAAGACTATGCAGGATGTAAAAAACCTCGCTCAAGAAATCCGCAAGGAAATGCTCGGTTCACGCGAAGATTGATATCTCGTGTTTAATCGGCGACTTATCCTGTTTCGCCGCGACAAACTCCAACGGAGACACTGAGCAATGCCCGCTGCAACTAGCTCTTCATCAGAATCTTCATCAAACGCGAAAAACGCAGGCGATCGTCCATACATCATAGATCTTTCACAGATTGATTTGAGTGGGACGCTTGCGGATCGTGATGAGATGTTTAAGCTCATCCCACATCGGAATGAGATGGCGTTGCTTGATCGCATCGTCTGGGCGGGAGATTCCGCGCTGACTGGTGTAGCTGCGATGAAAATTCGTGGGGACGAGTTTTGGGTTAACGGGCACTTCCCCGGGAATCCAATGCTCCCAGGAGTCTTGATGGTTGAAGCAGGTGCTCAACTGAGTTGTTACCTGTTCAATCGTCTCCAGACTAACCCGAAGGTTGCTGCGTTTTTACGAATCGAGAACGCCGCGTTTCGTAGATCAGTGACTGTTGGGGACGAACTCTACCTTCTCTGTGATGTCGTTAAGTCATCCGCAAGACGATTTGTATCAGAGATTCAAGGGGTCGTAGATGGACAAGTTTGCTTTGAATCAAGAATTTCGGGGATGCGTATCGCTGATATCGAACAGTGATTTGAGTTCGTCGTGATCAACTTTGCTCATCGCATCTCGGTTGGAAGAGAAGACAAGACACAGCAAGACACACCTGAAGGTGGGTCTTGTTTTTTTTCATCTACTCAGTTTCCACAAAGTCGAGGTGTAGTAGAAATGCTCGGGGAAGATGGACGGATCGTTCTTCTCGCGGCGACGGGAAACATCCGAACATTTATTTCTCAAAGACTTAATGAAGATAATGCTAATTCTCCAAGAGCAAATCTAGCGCCAATCACGGAGAGAATCATCGTGTATCCAACGGGTTCTGCATTCGAATCAGATTGGATTGTCCTAGAACGAGCGAGAGATGGAGATACGGAGCTCTACCAAAAACTCAAAGATCAAAACCGCCGGGCAGTCCTTGTATTGATGAAGGACAGTGGCACTTGGCGAGTAGAAGATACCACTTCCGTATTACCGATTCTTCAGAACGATGTTGTTCTTGGTCCTGCGCTTACAACCAAGGCAGCAACACTGATGGGGGATGTGCTCAATGATGTCTTTGAGCTTTGTCGATTTCCCAAAGAGCTCGCAGCGGCGCCTCTGGGGAAAGCGTGCGCATATAAAGAGATGGGGCGATGTCCGGCGGCGTGTGATGGATCAGAATCAATGGAATCGTATCGAATTCGATTCAAACAAGCAGTAGACGCGAGCGCTTTAGGACTCAAAGGGTGGAAGAAATCATGCGAACAACAGATTGCAGATGCAAGTAAGGAAATGGACTTTGAGCTTGCTCAAAATCTCAAACGCAATTTGGATCAAATTCAGAGACTTACGAATGAAACGCTTGGGTATATTGGAAGAATGGATTCGTTTCGTTGTGTGATTGTCACTCCTGGAGTGCGCAAGGGGTGGGCAATGCTCTGGGTGTTTGGATCTGACGGGATTGTTCCGATTCTCTCAACAAGTTGTGGTTCAAACTTAGAGCGATTGCGAGATGCGATAAATTCATTTGGTGATGCAATCAACATGGATCAACTTGGGTTAGATCGTTTCTCGTTAATCGCAAGGCACTGGATGACTAAACCCACCAAGGCAAAGCGTCGGCGTGTGTCAATTCAAGCTTTGAATGACTCGAATTCGCTCTGTGGACTCGAAAATGCAATACAAGAAGCGTGTTCTCCTATCGATCTCATAGACGATGATGAAGAACATACACATATCAAGGGCTAAGAATACAGTATGAGTAATGCGAAACCATATCCGATTGTCTTTGAACCCATTCTCAAACGCAAGGTTTGGGGAGGCCGACGACTCGCAAAGTACGGCAAGAAACTCCCAAGTGACGGTATGATTGGTGAGTCTTGGGAACTCGCGGATCTGTCCTCAACCAGCACAAGCGGGGGTGGTGGAGAAGCGGCCCAGTCTTTGATTCTCAATGGATCGCTTGAGCAGAAAACAATACAAGACTCGATTGAATACTGGGGTGATTTGATGATGGGAGAGTCATCACTATCTGCTCAAGGTGGATTCCCGTTGCTTGTGAAGTATTTGGACGCGAATGAAAACCTGAGCGTGCAAGTTCATCCATCAGTTGATTATTCACGTTCGCATGACGATGCACATCTGAAGACTGAAAGTTGGTTTATACTCGAAGCAAAACCTGATAAAGACGGGAATCCTCCTGTGATCTATAAAGGTTTTCAAGAAGGTGTTACCAAGGATGATCTTGCACAAGCGATTTTAGATGGCACAGTTCCGAATCTGATGCGTAAAGAAGTTGTAGTCCCAGGGCAGTGTCATACTCTACCAAGTGGCACAGTGCACGCGCTTGGCGCCGGGGTTTTAGTTGCTGAGATTCAAACTCCGAGTGATACAACATTCCGTGTGTACGACTGGGCAAAGGAGCACGGACGGGAAGGTCGAGAATTACACGTTGATCAAGCAATCGAGTGTGCGGATTTTGGACATCCTCCAAGCTCTACTCATGCGAATGCATTTTTGTCTGATGGAATGAGTGTAATGGCAACTATGCCTCCGAAGATTGGATCAACGAGAGATCAGGTTGCACAAACCGAGTTCTATTCGATTGATGTACTCTCGGCGAGTTGTGCAGCGATGCCCTTAGTTGAAAAGGATCAAGAAGGGAACAGGCCGTTGGTTGTTATGCTTATCAAATCGATGGGCGCATCTATCGTTTCTGAGACTGAAGCGTTCAATGAGGTGACCTTGCAAGAAGGGCAGACCGCACTCATCCCTGCAGCGATCACGAAAGATTGTGTTCTACGAGCAGGTCCTGGGACCGAAGCGATTGTTATTCAGGTTGGGTAGCATTATTCGAACTTGGATCGACGATTGAAAAGAAATCGATTGATCTTGGTACAAAGTGGCGCTCTGCGGTTTCAAAAATCACACGATCGTACGCATTGAGTGAATCTTGAAATTCTAATGCATTTGTAGTTCCAAGATGAACAAACTCAACTTCTTCAAAGTATTGAGCAAGTGTTGGGAAGAGATAGTGTTCAATAAATGAGTCATACATGATGAGTGTTTTGCCCGGAACAAGCGTTTCGGTTTGAGACTGGTTTTTCACTCTCTTTCGGCCGTACTTTGTAGTGGTATTGATCGTAAGGAAATCAGGGTTCTGAATCTGAGTCTCGTTATCCCAGAGTTCAACGATCTTGATACCAGGTCTATGTATTTGTAATCGGGTGTTTGTTTCTTTGATATCCCAATCGCCGGTAACCTTTGCGATGTCTGGGATATCGGTTCGGGTCCATTCTTCGATAATCTGGTTGGGATCGTAGAGCGAAGAATCGATCGCGTTGATGATCTGTTCAGCCATCACCATCGCGCCGTGTGAGTTGAAATGACTCCCTGCGGGTTCGTATACCAACTCGGGGTGAGCTGATTTACGTTCTCTCATTGGGGTCCAGATGTCAACTCGATAAGGATATCCGGGTTCTGCGAACCAATCTTGAATAAGGTCTCGTTGTGGTTTTGTCTGTGCAAATGTGTTCGTAGATTCTGGAGTAAGCATCTCTGGGTAGATGGTGACTTTGTTTGGCGCTACGACGAGAAAGAGATCCGCGTCAAACTCTTGAGTAGAGATGAAGTGCTCGATTGTTGAAAGTGCATTTGTCGAATCTGTGAGTGTACCTAAATCAGTAGTGACAGACTTTCGGAAGAATAACCAAGTGTTGTCGCCGTCGATGATTCCACGTTCGACTTTGCGTGAGATGTGATCTCCCGATCTTCCTGGGTTGATCTTTTTATCGAGGGTGATCATTTGTTTGCGAAATGGGACCCGATCTTCAAAAGCGTTTGAGACAGAGGTCCACCATTGGGAATCAGCGATGTCAGAGAGTGATGTGAGCTCGGGGTAGGTGTTTGGAGCTCTGTTTTCCAAATCATGCACAAACGCGAGAGATTGTTTGAGCTGGAACGGAGCAATAATAATTGGCGCACTAATCAAGGCGAGGCAAATGAATCCGGTGATGGTTCTTGAAGAAGGCATATGAAGTCTCGATGCGAACTAGAACTGGAAATACAAGAACGGGGAGAAAGTGCCGTTGATGATGAGCATGATTGTGAATGGGAGTGCAACGAGCACAAGAAGATATCTTAAGATTGATGCGATTTTAGATTCGGAATTCTCGATGATTGGACCAAGCGCGTACTTGCGAGGAGCAAAGAACACGAGCGATCCGACGGTCAGCGCGATCGCAGCTTGAGGCGTAACTAAACGCAAGAGTGCGGTGGAGAAGTATCCTGTGTTCCCACCGAATAGTGCGTGGTAGTAAGCAAATGCATCTGTCAGATTTTCAGCTCTAAATACGATCCACCCGATCATGACGAGCAACAGAGTACCAAAGCGGAAGAAGACGAGCTTGATCCCAGTGGGGCGTTTCCCTTGCTTAACGCCTTTGTTGAAGATGCGATCGAAGATGAGCCAGAACCCGTGGTAGATGCCCCAGCAGATGAAGGTCCAGTTTGCGCCGTGCCAAAACCCGGTAAGCAGGAATACAAGGATGAGGTTGCGATAAGTCAGGAGCTTTGAACCGAGCGAGCCCCCTAGAGGGAAGTAGACATAGTCTCTGAACCACTCGGAGAGTGTGACGTGCCAACGGCGCCAAAACTCGGTCATCGAAGCGGATGAATAAGGGTGCTTGAAGTTTTCAGGGAATCGAAATCCGAACATTCGTCCTAGGCCGATTGCCATATCAGAGTATCCTGAGAAGTCGAAATATATCTGAATGGTGTAGGCGAGAATTCCGAGCCAGGCATCATCGGTTGTCAGATGTGCGCTGTTCGAAAATGCAGCGTTTGCAATCGGACTTACCGAATCCGCGATTAGTACTTTCTTGCACAATCCAAGTGCGAATCGGTTCAATCCAGCGGCGACATCATCAGTAGAAAAAGCACGCGAGACGAGTTGAGTCGCAACTTGATGATATCGAACGATCGGTCCTGCGATGAGCTGAGGAAAGAGGGAAACATAGAGCGCGAAGTCGAGCGGGTTTTTGAGTGCTTTGCCTTCACCCTTTGCGATATCGAAGACATATGAGTTTGCTTGAAAGGTAAAAAACGAGATACCGATGGGTAGGAGTATGGGAGTCCAGTTCATTCCTTGGTAATCTATCGCGGCTGCGACCGTGTTGATTTGATCGACAAAGAAGTTCGCGTATTTGAACCACCCCAGGATCCCGATGTTGAAGACTACTGAGAGTCCAACGATTCGTTTGAGTGCTTTTGTTCGTTCTGATTCTCTCGCTTTGCATGCGAAGTGTCCGAATCCCCAGTTGCCCATGATGGAGACGAGGAGCCAACCGATGAACCAGCCGCCGCCCCAGAGGTAGAAGAGCATACTCGCGAGCAGTAATACCAAGTTGCGAGCTTTGCGTGGAGCGATCGCGTAGAGCAATAGCACAATCGGAAAGAAGACAAACAGGAATGTTTGGGATGAGAAGACCATGCGGAGGATGAGTATACGCGGGACAGGATTCTGGTGCAGAAAAAACCGCACCCAATGGGGTGCGGCAGCTGATCTATCTTCAATACGATTTCAGAGATTTACTTAGCGAACGCTGCAGCTACCTTTGCGAGTGCATCGCAAACGCCGTTGGCTTGTTCGTCGCTTAGTTTCTGATGGATTGGGATACAGAAGACTGTTTGTGCGAGCTTCTCAGAGACTGGCATCGGTCCTGTGTCCTTCGCGATGTCCTTGAATGCTGGTTGTTCAGTCAATGGTTTCGGGTAATGGACCGCGGTTGGGACACCCTCTTTGTTGAGTGCTGCACAGAACTCATCGCGTGTACAGGTCAAAGCATCGAGATCGACACGGCATGTGTAAAGGTGCCATGCTGGGTTTGATCCTGCTGTTGGGACAGGACGATTGACGCCTTCGATTGAATCGATGCGATCCGCGTAGATGTTTGCGACAGCGCGTCGACGATCGGTTTCAGTACCGAGTGTTTCGAGCTTTGAGAGCCCGATCGCGCCGGTAATGTCATTCATTCGGTAGTTGAATCCGATTGACTCGTGGAGGTACTTGTCGGTTTCGCCGTGCGAACGGAGGTAACCCATGTTCTTTGCGAGTTCTTCGTCGTTGACTGTGACCATGCCGCCTTCGCCGGTTCCAAGGTTCTTAGTCGCGTAGAAGGAGTAGGTGCATGCGTCGCCGAAGGCGCCGATGCCTTTGCCGTTGTAT
>JARGPA010000023.1 GCA_029213305.1 Phycisphaerales bacterium | reverse complement strand
CGAAGTCCAATGTGATTGAGTTGATGTCACTACCAGTGAGATCGTTGCGGTAGTAAACCATTTGTTGTCGATTATTGAGAACAATGATATCTTGATCGCCGTCACGATCAAAATCTGCATTGATCACTCCTCGACCTTGTCCTGCATCTACTAATCCGCTTGCAACTGACACATCGGTAAAGTTCCCTGTGCCGTCATTGAGAAACAACAATGATGGATCGTTTAAGAAACTCCCATCAAATCCATTCGTCTCGAAGATATCCAGTGAGCCATCATGGTTAATGTCGATTGAAACAACTCCCCATCCCCAATACCCAAAGTTGCAACCAGCAGCGATTGATGATTCGTTGTAGACATGATCTACACCAGTTGCGACATAGAGCATGTTCCCAGATCCATTGCTTGAATCGTGACTGATTCGACTTGAAACATACCAATCGAATTCACCGTCTTGGTTGTAATCACCGAAAGTATTACCCATCCCGTTTGAGTCGAGCCCAGTCCCTGAAGTCGCGGTTTGCTCTGTGAAAGTGCCGTCCGTGTTATTGACAAAGTACTTCGATGTATAAAAATCTCCGACCCAGAGAATCTCGGGATATAGATCCCCATCCATGTCGACAAACCTTGGTGCAAATGCACGCATTACTGTCATATTTGCATCGAGTGCTGTAGTGGTGACATTTGTAAAAGTACCATCCCCGTTGTTTTTGAACAACTGAGACCCGCCTAACCATCCTGCAACAGCAAGATCGAGATCGCCGTCAAGATCGTAATCTCCGAATGATGCACTAAATGTTTCGCCGACACTTGGACTTGCATAAGCAACTCCAGCAATTGAAGTCACATCGGTAAATGTGCCATCACCATCATTGGACCAAAGGATATTTGAACCTGGTTGCCGATTGTTTGTGGGGCCGAGCGATGAAACGAACACATCGAGATCACCGTCTGAGTCATAATCTCCAACAGCGACTCCGGAACCTTGATGCGTTCGATCAATACCTGCGGCTGCGCCTGTTTCTGTAAAAAATCCATTTCCATCATTTATGTAAAGACGATCTACAGATGCGGATCCTCCAAGAACGAAGATGTCTTGGTCACCATCATTGTCGAAATCGCCCGCTGCTCCGCCGCCGGCCATGAACTCCATGTCCGGGCCAGAAAGGAAAGTTTGATGAATATCAACAAATCCAACATTGGTCGCCTGCTCTGACAACAAGGGTGGAGCGAATTTCGCGTGTAGCGAAGCAACTCCAAACGAAGTACAAAAAATCAAAACCAAAACAAAGCGAACATTCAACAGATCACGCATAACAGCCTCACATATGTTGGCTGAGCGTGCCCCCACGATCAACCCCACCGACGAACAGCGCCGGATCAGAGATAGCTTACCAGAAATGAGATGTGCTGCAAAGTATTTATTATCACCCTGTGAGGGATCTCCTAACAATTTTATACAACTAAAAACCCCGAGAATCACTCGGGGTTTTTAATCACACACAGTTATTTTTTCAACTCATTCTCTTCGTTTCACCTTCTGAGCCAACACTTTCAATGCACGATTGAATATAGATTTGGTTCTTCCAATGCTTATATCCATTTCATCGGCAATCATCCTGTAAGTCATGTTGTCCCAAAATCGCTTAGTAACAACTTCTTTCATGGGACTTGGTAATCCTTCAACTGCTATTTGAATCGATCTTGACTCTTCCGATCTGCAGAGACTTTGAAGGATATCTTCTGCTTTAGTAACATTTGCACCATTACCCACTTCAAGCGGAACGAGCTTTCCAATCTTTGGTTTTTTCGCGATATCGCGAATCGTTTGCAATCGTTGGTATCGAACAGAATTTGCAACGACTCCATGTGGATTCACAATATCATCACCCGATGAAAACTTACCTTCATTCAGTTGAGGCGCCAACTTTGCAAACCTTTGGGCGCATCCACCTAGATACTCTTCTCTTTGCTCCTGATTAAATCCTGCTGATCTGCCCACACGAGTAGCAATCTTCAATGCTGTCTGATAGTTGGATTGACCTGGATTGCAGGGATCTTCCTGATCAAAGAAAGGCTTGGGTTCAACATTACGATTTGGATCAAATCCAACTCGCTTGAATGATGGCGATTCAGAATCGTCATCATTCTTGTTCGTGGTGGGTTTATGTTTCTGTTTTTCACACATTAACTGCTCCTATCTTCATCATCCCCACCACGCGGTAGATCGTGCCTACCGCGTGGTGAGCCGGTATCATTTTTTAGTGATCTGTGCAGCCCTCCTCCTTAACCACACAGGTTGATTGACTTGATTCAGTTGCACCAACCAGTTCAAATAACAATCTTGCTATATCAATCATCTTCTTTTGAATACTGGTGCCATGAACCTTGCCAACCTCTTCAAGCAACACGCTAACTTCTTCTGGTGTCGCGTTTTCTTCAACTATCCATTTTGTAAATCCCTCGATGAGTTCATCAAGGACACTTGATGCTCCGTGAATGGATTGCTCCGAAATTGAACTTTGAAATCGTTGTTGTTTTGCACTCTTGAACCTTTCTGTTTTTCTACTTCGATTTGTTCGTTTGCTTCTGTTTTTTGAGGGAGAATCTTTCAGTCCTCCGCCTTGTAAGTCGCCCATATTTGTTTACTTCCCTTGTTAGCCGCGGACCAGTTATTGCAGTTTGAATACTGCTGAACGGTGGCGGCGGGTGGTTTATCTCGATAGTAAATCTGTATTAACTTATTCATTATGATCTGAGTGACGATCATGTTGATGCTCCTTTGTATGTGTTCCATTCTCATGATTTGACACATGACCTTGATCATGATCATGGGTGTGGTTATGACTGTGGGTATTGCGGTGACCAACTTCATGACTGTGCTCGTGGGCCTGGCCGTGGCTGTGGCCGTGCTCAACATGATCTGAGCTGTGAGTCTGACCTAGTTCGAAGTCATGGGCCTTGTGATCGTTCTTGTTACACATTTCATTCTCCTTTTTTCGACCTGAGGATTCCTACGCAATCCTCTCTCCATTTAAGTAAGTCGTTCACCACTGTGTCCGCGGCAGTGAATTCCAATATTATTTTTCATTTTCCAAACTCTGATTCATCTTGATACTTGCAGGCAACGCGAAACTCGCACTATGAATCTCGATCATGGTCAAAATGACAATCGCTGTTCCAATGAGTTCAAACCCTGGAACTACTGTCCCATGGTTTTTCATAATCGATCCATAGAGAATCAAAGAGAGACCCCCTGCTGCGAAAATCATCACTAGAATTCCCGCTAATCGTTCGCTAAACCCATTCGAAAATTTGTGTTGTGCTTCCATTGCTTTGTTTCCGTTATTGATGTTGGTGTCCATACATACAGAGTCGTTATGAACTGGCCTGACAGCACTCTTTGTTAACTATGAATGTAAAATTTTTACATTTCATAATCTCTAACAGTTGCATCATCAGATCTAGAGCTCTCAATACGAAACAGATAGATCCGATTGAGAAATCCGCCAAACAAAATTTCACCCACTGTCGTAACTGAACCGCAGCTTAATCCATTCATCCGAAATATTGAACTCCGTTCGTAGCCGCAATATAAAATGATCTGTAATCAATAAAACAAACGAGCTAATGTATTAGCTCGTTTGTCTGATGTTAATAAAAACTAAACTGGCGTAGCGTCAATCGCGAACAAGACTCATTCTGAATCAACAATTCGGATATTGCGTGCAAGATCATCTCGGACGCGTTCGTGCAAGGAATCATCGCCGAGTTTGCTAACTGTTTTTTCAACCTTCTTAAACATCCCCTTTTTAGGGAATGCAAGATGACAGATCGGATCCCCTGGTGCGACAGATGGAAGGGTCGTCATCCCAAGCACAACCCCGCTACGAGGTGCATAGATGACATTTTGTTCATCACCCATCAAATCTGTATTCGTCGCAATCGGGTGATTTTTTTCTACCATCTCGCCGGGTGACACATGGAACTCCAAGAATCCGCCTTGAGTAGCACGGATCCATTTGGTTGTCTTTGTTTCGATCCGGAACGCAGGTTCGACTGGTTGGCCATCAACCATTTCTAGATGACGAAGACAGTTCCGGATTCCTCGCACGGCGTATTCAACAACTCCAGGTTCTACCTTCCATACTTCTCCGGCTTCAAGAATAATCGTTGGACATCCAATTTTACATGCGCTTGCCCTTAAAGAGCCCTTCGGGCCTTTCCCATCGAGGATAAGTTCTGCTCCGAATGCTCTAGCAAATGGAGCGACTCGTTCATCAGAAAGATCCGCGCGCACATTGGGGAAGTTCGTTCGACGAACTGCCGCGGTATGTAAATCAATGCCGTAGTCGCATTGTCGGACGATCTGATCGAAGAATGAACGAGCTAAACGACTCGCTAAACTGCCTTCGCTCGATCCTGGAAAACTCCTATTGAGATCTCGACGATCTGGGAGATAACGAGAATGTCGTTCAAACCCCAACAGGTTTACAACAGGTACTAAGACAAGAGTTCCTGAGTTGAGCTCGAATGGTTTTTGTCTGATGATATGACGAATCGCACCAGTCCCATTGATTTCATCACCATGTACTGCTGCTGTGATAGAGACTGTGGGGCCTTCTTTGATACCTCTCCACACATAGACGGGCGTCATGATTTCTGTACCAGAGTATCCTTCAGAAACTGTGACTGATAGAGATGCAGATTCCCCAGGTTGAACTTGTGAACCGACCCATGACTCACTCGAACGATCACTACTCATGAAGATTTCTCCAGATCAACAATCAATTGAGGATCAAGCTTTATTGCCTTTGCTTTTCGTTTTCTGCGTTTCTTTTGAGGAATGAGATCTCGCATTTCTTCGAGTCGTCCGTAACAGAGCAAGCCGTCATCCGCTTCCAGAACTCTTGACCCTTTCGGGTTTGAGATTACCTTTGTTCCTTGATGAACATTTAGCACTGTGAACTCGCGTTCAAGCAACCCTGATTCGGCTAGCGTTTTTCCAACCAAATCAGATCCTTCTGGAATCAAGATCTCAGCGACCCCAACACCTTTGGATACAGTGAGTCGTTGCCGTACATCAATCTCGGGGAAGTTCACTTGGCTAGCAATATAATCAATCACTGATCCTGCGATATCAAGTCCTGTCGCGCCCTCAATCCCTTCGAAACCAGGCGATGAGTTTACCTCCATCACAAGAGGACCATCATCACCTTCGAGCATGTCTACACCTGCGACTCGCAAACCCATGATCTGTGCTGCTCGGACTGCAGTCTCAACATATTCAGGTGAGAGTTGGATTTGTTCTGTTGATCCACCCCGATGAACATTGCTCCGGAACTCATCGCCTTGCGCTACTCGGCGCATCGCGGCGACAACTGTGTCTCCAACGACGAATGCTCGAATGTCTTTCCCTTTACTCTCACTGATGAATCGTTGTACGAGCACATTCTGCTTTGCATTCTGGAGTGTTTCAATAATACCTTCTGCAACCTTGGTCGTTTCAGCAAGAATTACCCCGATACCTTGCGTTCCTTCAAGGATCTTAATCACGACAGGCGCACCGCCGAGTCGTTCGATTGCCGCAAGTACATCTGCTCGATCTCGAACAAAGGTTGTATGTGGAATTCCGATATCGTGTCGGCTCAAAATTTGCATTGAACGGAGTTTGTCTCGAGAGTTTGTGATCCCATTGGCAGTATTCGGAGTGTAAATGTCCATCTGTTCAAACTGCCGAACTACCGCTGTTCCGAAGTATGAAATAGACGCCCCAATGCGAGGCAATACAGCATCGTATTCACTGAGCACCTTTGATCGATAGTACAGATCTGGTTCACCCTCTTCGAGCTCAAGCGTAAAGCGGAGCGTATTAAGGATGCGAACGGTATGCCCTCTTTCTTCAGCGGCTTGTTTGAGCCGCCGAGAGCTGTAGCATTTTGGAGCTGTTGACAAGATCCCTAGTTTCATAATTAATCCATTCCTTTAGAACGAAGAACCTTTGGGGACACAATATATTTCCTAGATGAATCGACCACAAACCGATCCGCAAGTGCAGAACGCCCGATGAGCATTCGACAGAGCATTCCTTTTCGACATACGAGTCCGATCTCTGATTCAAACTCTTGATCTCCGATTCGGAATGTTGTTTTACACATCACTCTGGATTGGGGCTCGCCGCTACTTGGTTTGACATTCGTCATGCGAGAATACTGAGTTTCAATCCATTTCGTCTTTCGAGTTGGACGATCACGATAAACAATCTCAAAGCGAACCCGTTGATCATCGATTATTTCATACTGTGCAACATCGATAGCGCTTGAGCGAGCACCTGTATCGAGCTTCGCACGGACTCGCCGAATTCCCCATTCAGGCAAATCGATTTTTTCTCGCCATCCTGCAGCCGTCTGAGTTGTGTTCGGTTCCACGAAATGGATCTCCGTTGATCTCATATTAAAGGATGAATCAATCCTTGCTAAATTCAACCAACAATAGTACGCTCGGAATCGAACACGAATTCAACAGCTAACCCAAATTGCTAAACGACCAACAAAGATTCACTTCGAATCCATCTCACCCCATCAACAAGAATCAATGTGAATTTTCAGGTTTTAGTGAACCCTAATCCAGTTAAGGGCACCCATTGGCAAAATCTGCAAGGAACGCACTGATATCGAAAAAATCAAAGCTTCCATCATTGTTATAATCTCCAATAGGCTCCTTAAGACTAAATGCTATTAAGAACTCCGAGACATCAAAGAAGTTCAATGTACCATCATCGGTTAAGTCCGCAGGGCATATTCCATCTGGCACAGAAAACACATATGCCGCGCCAGCATTGGTTCCGAATCGAGAATCTCCCAAAGCGCCAACTCCTATATTATTGAGATGGATTGACACAGAGCGCCCAAACAAATCTTGCGCCGAACCACTGCTTGGGAGTAACTTAAACAACTCGTCCCCAGATGAAGCTCCAAAGAGGTATGCTGAACCGGACCAGAGCCCATTCTCGTTGTCTCGATATGAACCGATCAGAACGGCCCCGTTGTAGATCGAAACTGAGAAACCGAATCGATCTTCTGCGGATGCATCAGAAGGCGTGAACTTTGCGAGTTGCTCGCCTGTCGTTGCATCAAACAAATATACTGCTCCAGAATCGGTTCCGTTCTGATCATGCGCCCAAGCGCCAACTGCGACGATCCCATTATGAATCGCGACGGAAGTTCCAAAGAAATCTCCTCCAGCGCCATCAGAAGGCAATAGCTTTGCAATCTGAGTGTTCGTTTCTAAGTCGAAGAGATATGCTGCTCCTGATCGAAATCCAAGTTCACTCTCGCGATATGCTCCAACAACGAGTGTGCCGTCATCCATTGCAACTGCGTTTCCAAACAAATCACCCACTGTTGCATCGGACGCATAGATTTTCCCAAGCTGGACTCCAGTGAATGGTTGGTAGAGATACACAGATCCAGAATCAGTTCCATTATCATCATCGAAACTTGAACCCACCGCGAGGATCCCGCCGTTAAACCCGGTATCGAGTGCGACAGAAGCGCCAAAGAAATCACCCGCGTTCCCGTCTGTTGGAACCAACTTACGAATACGATCTCCCGTGAATGCGAAATACAAATAGGCGGCGCCGCTGTTTGTTCCGTTCGCTGAGTCTCCAGGTGCGCCGACAGCCACTATCGCACTATCGTAATCTAAGGAGTACCCAAAGTTTCCGTCATGGGTTCCTGAGTCTGGAAGATAGGTTGTGAGAAGATCACCGTTCGTCGAATCATAGAGATACGCTGCTCCTGCGTTGTCCCCTCGTTCGTCATTTTTGTTTGCAGAAACAACAACCACACTCGTATCCGCGGCGACTGCATAACCGAAGTTATCAAATGCTAGATCTTCTTGAGCAGGTAATACCTTTTCATTCTGATTTCCTGTAAATGTACTAAAAATATACGCTGCACCACTTGTTGGTCCGCCATGCTCTTCTCTTAATGCGCCAACTGCAATGTTGAACCCGTCGATTGCAACTGCTACTCCGAACTCATCTCCAGTCGAGAGATCATCTGAGTTCAGTTCAACTGCTTGGATCCCAGTGGTCGCATTAAACACAAATGCGGATCCAGAGAACAAATCAAACCCGCTCGCCCCAGCGACGACAATGTCGTTTTCAAACGCAACAGATATGCCAAACCCTTTTTCGTTGTTTTCTTCCGGGACAATTCTGCTCACTTGATTCAATGTCAGTGAATCGTATATATAAACAGAACCAACCGTTTCACTATTGTTACCATCCGCGGGTGCACCAATCGCAATTCGATTTCCACTCGATGCAACGGATTTCCCGAAGTTGTCACCAAACTCAACACTAGTTGGTACAAATTTTTGTATTTGTACACCTGAACTCACGCTGAATACATACAGAGCACCAGTGTGAAACTGTGGGTTGTTTGTAAATGGTGCGCCGACTGCGAGTCTCCCGTTATCCATATCCACACTAAATCCGAAGAGATCCCCATCGATTCCATCATTTGAACTCAGCTTGTGAAGTTGAGCGCCTGTTGCAGCATTAAAGAGATACACATATCCAGACCCAGTTGCTGGGCTAAATGGACCAATCGGTGCGCCCACTGCGACAACCCCATTATCAATTGCAACACTTAACCCGAAGGATCCATCGGTATCTCCATCTGGAGGGGTGATCTTTCTTAACTGCTCACCTGTTGTTGCATCGAACAAGTAAACTGCGCCGAGTTTGTCTTTAAAGTTTTGAGCACCAACGACCACTATCCCATTGTCGATATCAATAGATGAACCAAACCCATCATCTCCGTGGCCGTCTTCAGCAACTAATCGAGCGATTTCCACACCTGTCGATACATCGAATAGATGTGCAGATCCGTAGTCTTCGTTGTTTTCGTCGAAATCGGGAAGGAAACCGCTCACAGCAAGTATGCCATCGTCAATTGCAACATCTCCACCGAATCCGTTTCCGATGGGATCAAACATGCGAGGTGAATACAATGTTTCATCTTGTGAAATTGTTTGCCCAATTGCAGATGATAAAAGTATATGAATACTACACATCATTGCACTAATCACAATGAGTTTTCGCATGGATTGAAATTGCATGGTTACCCCTCAAAAGTTTGTATATCATAAATGTTGAAACGCTAGTGTATCCGCAATCACAACAATCGTGACTCGCTGAATTAGGATTCGGAATGATTTCTTCTCGATTCCCTTTCCTCATTCTCTACCCAAACAGGATTCGTTCCTATGCACAAGAACACAAGTGTCCGTATCCGAGATGTTGAGAGTTCTGATCTCCCGATTTTCTATGATTATCAAGCAGATCCTGTTTCTGTAGAAATGGCTGTTGTCTATCCACGAGATCAACAAGCATTCGATCGTCACTGGGAATCTGTTAGACACGACTCAACTGTCGTTGTAAAAACAATTCTCCTGAATGATCAAGTCGTTGGGTATATATCCTGTTTCAAAATGGATGACCTCGATTCAGTTGGGTATTGGATTGATCGAGATTATTGGGGACTGGGGATAGCAACACAAGCTTTGAAGCTCATGCTCGATATTGTTTCAACTCGTCCGTTACACGCACGAGTTGCTCGACAGAATGAGGGATCGATACGAGTGTTACAGAAATGTGATTTCAAAGTTATTGAGTATCAACTCTCGCCAGATGATGGAAAATTTCCTGTCTGCGAAGAAGCAATTATGACACTTCACTAGTTCTCACCGGAGTCCGTGTTACGGTTGAGTACATCCGGACCCGAATGCTGACAAGAATGCGCTGACATCAAAGAAATCGAACCTGCCGTCTTCGTTGAAATCTGCAGATGGATCCATCCCTGCGAATAACTGAAGAAACGCAGAAACATCAAAGAAGTTTAGAATCCCATCCTCATTGATATCCGCTGGTCCATTCGGATTCGGAGAACTAGGAGATGGATCAAAGAATGTAAGACATTCTGATCCATCGGGCGCACGACCTTGCGAGATATCGCTTGATTGTTGGCCGAAGGATATCGAATCGATTTCTGCTAGTTGATTATCTACACGATCGAATAACCCAATAGCTTCTCCACCTGCAGAGAGTTTGAAGTTTGCATGGAGAATTCCTTGCTCGGGTTCATCATCTGCCCAGATGAGGATGTAACCATTTGCAGGGATACTCACACCTTGTGGAATTTCCCATTTCGTCCGATCTGTTAGATCATCAGTTAAGAATCGTCCACCCAGATCAACTTCGACACTCTCGTTGTTGTAGAGCTCAATGAAATCATCATCCTCTCCAAACTCATCGAGAACTGTCCCGCCGTTACTTGCGAGCCATTCATTCACAAAGATCATTGGTGTCGGGTCCGGATCTGTGAAACAATCATCTCGAGGATCATTACTAGATAACGGAGTGACAGCACAGAACACTTCAAGCATTTCTGAGCCATCGGGTGATCTTCCATATGAACGATCAACGTTCAGGGATGGATAGTTTAAAGAATCGATCAGCACATTCCCCTGATCATCACGATGCGACAAAGAAACAATCTCACCGCCTGCGCTGAGCTTGAAGCTTGCATGCAAGGGGCCATCTTTCAGATCATTATCTGCCCAAATCAATAGGTATGACTTCGGTGCGATCACGGTACCTTCGGGGATCTGCCATAAATGTGGAACGCTTGGAGTATCACTAAGATACATCCCAGACACATCTACTGGAGTTTCTTCATTGTTGTAGATCTCAATGAAATCTTCAAACTGTCCTACTTCATCTGCAATGATAGATTCATTCAATGCAATTACTTCGTTGATGAAAAGCTGCGGCAACGCACTCGGAGTGGGCGCATTCGCACGTAGATAATCGGTTCGCGATTCGATGTATGGTTTAACTCCCCATCCCCAAGGCTGATTTCCGTTATATGCTGATGGATTTGTGAACGAACTTACAAAGTCAGAGTTATCAAACCCATAATCTGCATTTCCACCTGAATACGAACCTGTGAAAGCAAACGGGGAGAGCAATAATTGCAGGTGATCAATGTGATCTTCACGCGGAGCAAGTGTAAACACACCTTCTGTGGCGCCCACAGTTGTAGGAATATACAGCTCTAATGTGTGCGGTATAAATACACCTGGATTCGAAGGAGTCTCATAGTTCGGAGTTGCTTGAGAGAGATTCGAAAGATGGTCAATGCCTGGATCAGGGAGACCATCACGATCATTTGTCGTTACAACATCAAACGAGAATGACGAAGTCTCACTCAGGTTCAAATGTGATAACGGGACTCTATACTGAACGATCCCATCTGAGCTTGAATCCAAACTCTGGTCCATCCCATCTGGGTTGTTGAAGCTTGCATTTGTTTGATCCCATCCAGAACCTGTCCATCGGTAGAGAATGAATCCTCCGCCGTTGTCTGTCCATGAACCTATAAAATAATCTGCTAGCGTCGTCGAGTTAATATCTCGATTCCATGGATTTGTAGTGGAACCCCCACTCACAGTATCAAAGAAGATCATAACTCGGGTTTGGTCCGTATCCCCTCCAACATCAATAGGCCCGACAACTTGGACATCAGCGAACAACATATCTGAGGTGTTCGACATTACTACAGATTCGATATCAAAATTTGGTTCTGAACTTGATAAGAAAGTGTCGTTCGTTGAATCATCGAACTGAGTCTGTGTTGGTTCGGACAAAGTACCTGATGCGCCAACGAGTTCTCTCACATATCGAAAATATTGATCTTGAAAGGATTGAATGGAAAAGATCCGCCTCAATAAAGGGGGTTCTGCGCCTCCGCCGAATGGACTTGAGAAATTCCACCCAAACCCATTGTTTCCAAATGACGCAACTCCTCTGGTTGCCCAGTTGGTTGAGAAGAAATCTATGCCATAAGTATTGTCAAGATCGTAGGGAATGTATTCTACAACATTGGTACCAGGGTTAATATACAGAAAGTAGTTGTTCGCGCCATACCAAATGTTGTCCCAGTGTCCATTCACACAATCGACAGCCATTGAACGAAGGAAGGTATCTACATTGAATCGATCGTTAATCTGTTCTAAAAACTCTGTATCAGTTGCAAACTCTACAAAGTTAATGAACTCTGCGAGATCTGCATGTTGATTCAATCCACTATCGTTCTCAAGCTCATAGGTAATAGATCCGAGATTTGCATACGCTTGCGCATCACCTGGTGATACATACCGAAGATCTGCGCGTTCACCTTTGTATGTACATTGATAGAGATTTCCAGTATCATCCCCAAACCATGCTGCGAGGAACTCATCATCAATTTGTTCAACATTGATATAGACATCATCCACGAGAGATCCATCATTAATCGAAAAATGAACTGCGGATGCTCTTGGAGATGGGACACCAAACTGATTGAACATATCCCACGCAAGTTTCCCACGGATCACTGATGGGTCATTTTGATGGCCGTTGATATTGAGTTTCTCTAAACCAAAGATTTCACGCCCTGGAACAAACTCATTGAACTTGAGTTTCCATGATTTTTTGATCGAGTTACGAGCAGTATTTCCTCGAGGGCGAATCGCAACATCGGACACAATCGTATCAGTTTGTGAGTTGACGATATGAACTGTACATGGGTAATAAGTGTTATCAAACGGATCTGCAATCATTGTTTCAAGATCTGATTGATCCATCGACACTGTAATTTGGGTAAGCTCATCATCTGTAAAGAAGATCCGGCCAGCCTCGTCATACCCGGCGTCACCGGTTGGGGGAGGAACCTCCGCATGAACATTAGATGTGACAACCAGAAAACAGATCGCTAACCAACTTCGTATCATCTAGATTCTCCTCAAGTACGCTGCAATGTACGGTTTCACATGAATCAAATCAATACAAATTGCTCAACTGAGATAATTCTAAGGTATAGGAGCAACAAATTAATGCTTTGTCGATTAGTCTCAACTAAAGAATCATCAGTTCATATTCACATAAATTAGCATTGCAATTCATCGAATCTTAAGACGAACCAACCCATCAAATGTACAGATGGATGCGTTTTGAGTACCCGATCTGACCCCGTCATATGGAGCCACCCATGCCAGGCCGCCTCATTGAAATCATCATTCCATCAGTGCACTCAGATCGTGTTCGCAAGATAGTCCAAGAAGCGCAACTCACTTGGACTTGGGAAGAACCAAGGGATGAAATGACAACATTCAAACTTTTAGTTCAAACTGATGAGGTCGAAGGGCTCGTTGATGCGATCGAACCAATACTCAATCTTTCTGATCATGCTCAGCTTTTGGTTTTACCTGTCGAAGCCTACTCCCCCCGTAGAGTGAAAGACGATCAACACGTTGATGACAAAAAACAATCAAACCAAGGTCGAATCAGTAGGAACGAACTATACGAAGATCTCAATGAATACGCGAATACAACTTCGATGTTCCTTGCGATGACAGTATTGGCAAGCATTATTGCCGCCGTTGGTTTATCTCGCAATAGCCCGGCATTGATCATAGGTGCAATGGTTATTGCGCCATTGCTCGGCCCAAACATGGCGCTTGGTCTCGCGACAGTACTAGGCGATACTCAACTTATGACTCGTGCACTCAAAACAAATGTTTATGGGGTGCTCACTGCAACTGGAGTTGGGTTGGTATCAGGTTTGATTTTACCGCTCGATCCTGTTGCAAATGAAATTCTGTCGAGAACGAACAGTTCACTTGGCGAAATTATAATTGCACTTGCAACAGGTGTTGCAGGGGCTCTTGCAGTATCCGCAGGAGTCGCGAGTTCACTTGTAGGCGTAATGGTTTCTGTTGCACTATTACCACCAGTCATCATTGCATCGATGCTGATTGTACAAGGATCTACCAATGATGCACTCGGAGCTGTGCTTCTCGTATCGATCAATGTTGTCTGTTTGAATCTTGCGAGTGTTCTGACTTTTTACTTGAAGGGTATCAAACCCTACACATGGTGGGAAGCGAAACGCGCTAAGCAATCTACAAGGATCGCAATGATGATCTGGTTTGGGTTACTCATTCTTATGATTGCACTAGTCACATTATCACAGTATTCAAATTAGGACTCATCTCTGGTATGAGAACTGAACAATCTAAGTGTTCGAGATTGCATTTGTATGTAGATGTAAACTCATGGAGCAAGTGCAAGCAAGGGTACACGTGATCGGTCTGAAACTACGACCCCGCCTGGTGGTTCGATCGTAATCGCAAACGCCGCGGCTTCTCGAATGAATAGTTTCGCATCAATTTCGATGATGACTTCACCTTCAGCGTTAATATCAAAGACCCCACCGTCAACTGGTCTTTGAGTGAGCAATCCTTCTCCAAACTGAGGGAGAGCTCCAGAAGGTCGAGTTGAATCAAAGATCCAGAGTTGGTATTGCTCAAGTGATGGATCATTTATTGCGAGACCAGAAATCCGCATGTATCCTTTATTGAGTGTATCACTCCAAACAACATCACCAATCACATCGCCTGCAACTGCTTCATCACCAGTAGATATCCAATCCCAACGGATAAGTTCCGATTCAGGAGTGTTATCAATGAGTGCTAATCGCTGCGAGTCCAAGTCAGGCACTTGCGAGGCATTGCGAGGCATAAGAATCAATACTGTTGTGATTAATACCGATGCTGCTGCAACCATCCAAGGTACCCAATTCGAACTTGTCGTGTCGATACCAAAATCAGCAGCTTGGTATTGGGAGATCGGGATGGATTGGTCTACAGGTTCTTGAACTGGATAATCGTCAACAGAAAGCTTTAGTCTTTCAATGAGTCCTTCAGGCAATTCAACGGGATCAACCATAGCCGCAGCAACATCAATCGTAGCCGCTGCAAACTCCATCTCGTTTGTGAGATCTTCACTATTAAATGAATCAGATGATTCACTTTGCCCAAGCATCCGATCGATCATTTGATCGTCATCTCGATGATCATTATGTGGGTTGTGTGTCTCACTCATCGTGACACCCCCTCTTTTGATCTAGTTGAGTTGGACGCTGTGATTTCGTCACGAATTTTTTCGAGGCCTCGTCGGATATGAGCTTTCACAGTTCCAAGTGGAAGATCTGTTGCCTCTACTATTTGAGAATGGGAGAGCCCTTGAATGATGGAAAGCTCAAGAACTGTCCTTCGCTGAGGATTCATTTCTTGCATGATTTGCATTGCTGCTGCAACTTCGGGTTCTGCAATCGAAGTTTTATCTTCTGTCGCCGCACTGAACTCGACAACACCATCAAATGGAACGGAAGATGATTTTCTACCGAGCTTGCGCACAGCATCAATCACACGCCGGCGAGTGATTACCGCGATGAACGTCGCTTCTGAACCCATGTCAGCGTTATAGCGATTTGCACACTTCCAAATTTCTGTGAATACTTCTTGCACAAGATCCTCAGCATCCGCCGTGTTTGCAATTTTCTTCCGCACAAGAGACCAGACTAAACCTGTGTATTGGTCCATGAGCAGACGCATACTTCCTTGATCGCCTTGGGCGATTAAACTTAGTAATCCAGAATGCTCAACAGAGGTGCTCATTGTGTGTTGATATTGTACACCCATACCTCGTAGTTTGTATTTAAAATTACCGTTATCATTTGATTCGCATGTATAAACCACTTAGACGCGAATTCTAAACCTGAATGTGAAAGTATTTTTTAGAAAAAATTACTTGCTCTTCTGCATCTACAAGATGAACTTGATCGAACACACTCACCAACCGGTTCGATTACTTGTTTCATCACATTGATGAGCAAATCACAGTCACAATAACAACTAAGGAACACCAAAATGAAGACTTTCATGACCGCTATCGCTTTATCCACACTTGCAACTGCCACCCTCGTGAATGCGGGGCCTGATTGCTCGTCAAACAACTCTCACGACTCGAAGATGATGACATTAAACAACTCAAAATCTGACATCATTGATACTGCAATCTCAGCAGGATCGTTTAGTACACTCGCAGCTGCTTTAACAGAAGCAGATCTTGTAGATGCACTCAAAGGGGAAGGCCCGTTCACTGTATTTGCTCCAACAGATGAAGCATTTGCAAAGCTCCCAAAGGGGACTGTTGAATCACTTCTCAAGCCTGAAAATCGAGAAATGCTCATCAGTATACTTACATACCATGTAGTACCAGGGAACCTCGATGCAAAGGCAGTTCTATCGGGATCTTCAGTCTCCACACTCAACGGGCAACGAGCAGCGATCAACGCAAAGAATGGAACTATCGGATCAGCTTCGATTACAAAGACCGATATTGAATGTAGTAATGGAACAATTCACATCATTGATGAAGTGATCATGCCTCAAACGGATTCAATTCTTGATATCGCATCATCCGCAGGTTCATTCAATACACTCGCAGCTGCACTTGAAGCTACCGGGCTCATTGACGCGCTCAGCGGCGATGGCCCATTCACAGTCTTCGCACCGACAGATGAAGCATTCGACAAACTCCCTGAAGGGACAGTCGAGAGCCTGCTCAAGCCTGAGAACTTAGATCAACTCCGAAACATCCTTCTTTACCACGTTGTCGAGGGACGAGTCTACAGCGATGACGCAATCAAAGCACGCAAAGCAAAGACTCTTGAGGGTAGTAAAATTTCAATCAAAGAATCGAAAGGCAATGTAATGATCAATAACGCAAAGGTCAGCGGTGCAAACATCGATGCATCCAACGGCGTTATTCACATCATTGATACTGTCATTCTCCCGTAACAAATCACACGCTCTTTCATAAAGACAAACGCGGATGCACACTTCATGCATCCGCGTTTTTTATTGAAAATTCTTATGTCTGTATATCAGTTACTTGATACTCGAGTATGCATCGAGCGCAGAGACTCTTGCTTGCGCATGATCGACTATTGGATATGGATAGTTCTTACCCAAGACAACTCCTGCATTGTTCAAAGCATCAACGGGGGCAAGCCAGGGCGTATGAATGTTTTTATCTGATAATGAAGCAAGCTCAGGAACCCAACGGCGAACATATTCACCTTTGGGATCAAACTTCTTCCCTTGAGTCATTGGATTGAATATCCGAAAAAACGGAGACGCGTCTGCACCACTCCCAGCGACCCATTGCCACCCGAGGGTATTGTTCGCAATATCTGCATCAACAAGAGTATCCCAGAACCAAGCAGCACCGTCTTGCCAGGATATAAGCAAATCTTTGCACAAGAATGAAGCCACTATCATTCTTGCACGATTAGGCATCCAACCTTCTTGCCACAGATGTCGCATCGCGGCATCGACAACTGGATACCCGGTCATTCCTTTTTTCCATTTTGAGAGATCGTTTTCGTTATCCCTCCATGGGAATTGTTGAAACTGCTCACGAAGTGGGTTGTCAGTAGTATGAGGAAAATGATTTAGCAGATGAGCTGCAAAGTCTCTCCAACCTAACTGACGAAGGAATGAGTATCTACCTGGATCTTGTTCCCAATTTGCTTGTTGAGTAAGGGTGTGCCATACTCGACGCACTGACAGTTCTCCAAAGTGAAGCGGAGCAGACAGCGCTGACCAACCTTGATCTGCAAGTTGATCCCGATCCTCATGATATCCTTCGAGATATAGATCCTGAAACTGTCGAAAAGAGTTGAATGCTCCATTTTCGCCCGGGCTCCATCGCCTGTTCATTCCAGAAGCCCATTCAGGGTTAGAACCGAGAATGAGTTGTTCAACAGATAGTTGCGTGAATCTTTGATCTGGAGAATGTAACTTTAATGGTGCAGATATCGGCTGACCAATCTTTGATTGCTGAATACCGCGATTCCAAAATGGCGTAAAGACTTGGTACGGGTTCGCGGAGTTATTTAAAATCGAACCAACAGGCCAGAGTAGGTTCGATGGAAATCGCACCAACTCTACACCACTTCTATCGAACAGATCGTCAAGTTTATCATCACATTCAAGAGCATCAGGTTCAATCGAATCATGAATCACGATTTGATCTGCGCCGGCCTCAGAACATAACTCAATGAGCACCTGCTCAACTTTACCCTGACGGATAACAAGTTGTGAACCCATTTTCTTGAGTGATTCTGATAGAGATATCAAAGAATGATTTCGCCACCACTTTGATGCTCCACCTAACGAGTTTTTTTCGGTTTCATCGAAATCAAGAATATACAGAGGTATGACATTGCCCCGTTGTGCAGCATACACAAGCGGGGCGTGGTCATCTGTTCGAAGATCATTACGGTACCATACAACCGTAGTATTCGTTAACTCCAAACTTCATCCTCTTATCAGCGATTGCTCAACCGTTCATACGCACTATCGAGTGCTCTACGATAGATCCATGCTCGCTCTGCATCAGCATTTTCTGACTCTGCTTCTGCTAAACCCATTTCTAATCTCTCAATCACACGACGATCAAGTGTATCAGACCCTAAAGCAATCAAGGACTCTATTGCAATTTCATAGACAGACGCACAAGCAGACTCTTGCCCTTCGTTATATAGGGGCACACCTCGATTGATTGCTAACTCATAGATTCGAATCGCTTCTTTGTTCATTGACACATTGATTATTTTTGGCGATTCGCTTTTCGTGATCACCTTGTCGATGAAATGAATAACTCCGTTTGCTGCTTGTATATCAGCTTTGATAATACTTGCCCCCTGGACTTGTAGTTGGCCCTTTGATAAACCAAACTCAATCGTGTTCCCAAAGAAACTCCTTGCACGCTTTGTGTTAAGCAACTGATTGCTCATAACTCGTCCAGGTACGATGTGTAAACCAAGAGTGTCGATCAGTGATGTTCGATTTGTAGATTCAAGCAACCCTTCAAGCACTCCCTCTGGAAGTGATGCGAAAGCAGAGTTCACAGGAGCAAAAACCGTGAATGGCCCGTTTTCAGAACCAATCTGATCTGCAATCCCCGCTGCAGTTATCGCTGTGACCAGTGTGCTGAGACTATGTGTTTCGAGTGCTAGTTCAATAATCGACTTTGATTCAGGGATTAACACTGAATCAATAACATGGACCACCCCTCCATTGAACGGCACATCAACGACTTGAACTGAAGCACCAGAAACTGTAATCCCTCCATCAGTATCGTATTGAAGAGTTTGCCCGTTGAGTGTCGATGATGTTCGGCGATTGAGAAGATCACTCGATCGTAGTTCCCCTGCTACTATGTGATAACTCAATATAGATTTGAGAATCGGTTTACCCTCTTCAGATGTAAGCAATGCAAGCGTCTTTTCTGAAAGAGCAGCGAAAGACTTATCTGTCGGTGCAAAGATTGTATATTGCTCTCCCTCGGGGAGGGACAATCCTGAAAGCGTGACAAGATTCAATAATGTGTTGAGACCTGCTGATTCTGCAACCTCTCCAAGTGACCCATTTGAATCTGATTCAATGGTATTGCTTGTGATGTCATCTTCGTTATACGAACGGATTGATTTGATCTCTATTTGAAAACCGCCAGGATTCTTATCCGATAGAGTCATTCCGATAGATTCAATCTTCGCTGGATCCATCTCAGGTGCTCTTGGGACCTGTCGTCCAAATGAATACAAACGAAAATCGCTGAATGGAATTCGAATCGTTTGCCATTCGTCTCGTATTGTTTCAAAAGTTGATTGAAAACCACCCGCCATGAGTCTGACATTTGAAACACGGATATCGAACTGATAAGTTCGTCCATCACCTAGAACTCGTATTTCGATCCCATCTTGATTTTGTAGGCTTCCAACATCGATATTCTTTCTGATTTGTGAGAATCCGCCGTTGTTTTCAAGTGATAAATCACCGCTGAATACAACAGTTCCTGTTGCGCTTTCGCGAATGCGCCCGCTAGATCGACCACCCATCACTCCGTCGAGTACTACACGCCACGAGTCTGTAGGCGCGATAAGTTCTGGCGTAGCATTCGAAAAAGATGTGAATGTCGCTAATGTAAACATCGCGACAATTATTCTAAAAAACAGTTTCACTAACATGAGTAATCACCTAAGTCCGCTCAAAGCAAATTGATTCGATCAAGTAGATCATGAGCACCATACACAGTCCTCTTGGATGAATGATTTCGAAATCTATTTACGGATAGATGCGATCAATGAATAAATTTTGCGGCTCATTTTTCCATATGAGCGGATTATTCAAGCTCTTGAACTCGGATTTTGGAAGAGAACACGCTCAATATGGAGCTTATCCATAATTTGAATCGCGTTGAGCGCTGCTCCTTTCCGGATCTGATCTGTACATATCCAAAGTATCGCTCTTCTTCCTTCACTTTGTGGATCGAGGCGTATTCTCCCAATATATACATCATCACTTCCTGCGACTTCACGTGGAGTAAGTAAATGGCCTTCGTTCGAAATGGAGAGACCAGGTTGTGTAAGTGCATGGCGAATTTCGTTGATCACAACTGGTCGATCAAACTCAACAATCACTGATTGCGAATGAGCTCTTTCAACGGGAACTCGAACACATGTTGGTAGAATAGACAAAGAGGGATCATCCCAAATCCGTCTAGTTTCTTGAATTATCTTTGTTTCTTCACCATTAAATCCGGTTTCTGGATTCAACGTTGATTCATGTTCAAAGACATTAAATGCGCATGAACATGGGAACACACTCGTTGAGACTTCTTCATTGTACAAATGCGCTTGTGATTGAGAATACAACTCGTCAATGCCTGCTTTACCTGCTCCAGATACTGCTTGATAGGTAGTCACGATGATGCTGCGTACTCCAAAATTATTTCTTAAAGGATCAAGTGCAGCCAACAACATGATTGTTGAGCAGTTTGGGTTCGATACAAATCGTGTATCCACATTCAATAAATGTGCATTGACTTCAGGAATCACCAAAGGCACATCTGCGTCTAAACGAAATTCAGACGAGTTATCTATCAAGACTGTATCTGCAAACAATAACAGCTCACGAACTCTACGAGCAACATCTCCAGTTGCACAGAGAATTACAAAGTCATGTTGATGTTTATTGATATCAGCAAGACAACTAATTGTTTTTGATGATCCAAGATAAGGAACGGTCTTCCCAGCAGATTGTTCAGATCCAAAGAGATCGATCCGATCAATAGGGTGCCCTCGTGATTCAAGGATACTGATCGCTTCTTGCCCAACTGCACCAGACGCGCCGACTATTGCAATATTCGGAAATAGCTCAGACATGAAACACCTCACTCTCAGATGCTTTCTGAATAAGTGATCTTCTTACTACAAGCAGATCCGCCAAGACTGATTCACTTGTAGGCCACCTACCCGCACCCTTTCCTCGAATGGTTCGCGTGATCCCATTTTCATATTGGATTTGTGCCGCGTTCCATTCATTCTCCAACTGCGCTAGGGGATCCCTCTTGTCGCAAGGATCTACTTGCTCTACTTGAACAGAAGCAGACCCATCATTGACTCGAGCGACATGACGAACAGGTTGATTAACATGCTTGTTTGATTGAACCCACTCATTTATTGATCCGAGTATTACATTGTTCTGATCAACTTTCCATCCAAGGTCCTGTGCGATCACGAATAACTTATCAAGGCTGTCTCGCCCATCCAAATCTCTTGTAGGATCTGATTCTGCGTACCCAAGCTTCTGTGCATCGGAAATTGAATCTTCAAGCACTCCACCTTTTCCAATCGCGCAAAGCACATAGTTTCCTGTACCATTGAGAACTGCGCGTACTGATTGAACAGGGCTCGACAATACGAATTGACAGGTACCGTTGATTGCTTCCAATATTGGCGCAACACCTCCCACACTTGCGGAGTATCGAAAATCAACTCCTAATTCATAAGCTTCAGATTTAAGTCGCTCACCTGATTTTGCAACCAATGCCTTGTTTGCGCTGATAACATGACTCCCGTTTCGAATTGCATTGAGAACAATTGCTTGTGCTTCTTCAACCCCTCCAATCAGTTCCAGTACCACATCAGCTTTACTACCTGCAAGTCCAATCGCATCTTTCTCTAATCTACCTACAAATGGAATCAAATGCTTGTGCTTTGCAGGGGTGCAACATGCCGCTCCGATGATGTTAAAATCTTCAGTGAGCTGTTTGATTAGATCCACGACTCCACCACCGACAGTCCCAAGTCCACAAATCGCAACAGTCGTCGGTTCAAGATTATGCTCAACTTCATCAAACACCGATTGCGTCGTGCCGATGAAAGTTGGAAATACGCAATTAAAATTCCCGAGCTCGAACTCGATATTGTGCTGCATTGCAAACTCGATCGCTTTATGTTGAATTATTGAACCATCAGTATCGAGCGCATCTTGATAACTCGCATTTTTAAATCTCCGCGGACGGGACAATGCTGTCGCGGGATCACTTTCGTACAACCCATCCACATCTTTGATCAAACGACATCGATCAGCATTGAGTGAACGAGCTAAGAATATTGCAGATAAATCTGACCCACCTCTTCCGAGTGTGACTGCTGCTCCTGATTCGTCAATCCCTACAAATCCAGGAACTATCACAACTCCATCTTTGCGAAGCGCATGAAAAAGAATCTCTACATTCACTGATACTGGATTTGAGTTAAGAGGATCCCCCTCTGCGATCAAACTCATGCTAGCAGGCGAAAGAACAAGAGCAGGGATTCCCGCACGATCGAGATGTATTCCTAAAAGCGATGCAGACTCGTTTTCACCCGCTGCTAACAGTGAAGCTTTGCACGATCGCGAAGCTCCTTCAGACAACAATGTACACTTTGAGACGAGTTCGTCAGTTCTCCCTGCAAGTGCAGACACGACTGCAACTACTTGGTAACCTTCCCTTCTCCATCGGTAAATCTCATGAACTGCAATCCGCAATCGTTGCTCATTGAGTAATACTGAGCCACCAAACTTAAGCACGATAACTTGAGGCTTAAACACTGATGACCTCGCATTCTTTAGGACTTGTTGAGGTTACTGAATTCGAGGAGCCATTGAGTGATTCAATGATTGAAAGACCGGTTTTCAAATCAGCGATGAGCTCATTTATATCTTCAAGCCCCACTGAGAGTCGCAATAGTCCATCACTAATTCCCGCGTCGAGCCGTTGATCTCGAGGAACATCCGCATGAGTCATCGAAGCAGGATGTGTGATTAATGTTTCAACTGATCCAACATGCTCTACAAGTGTGCACAGTTTTAAACTCTGTACAAACGCACATCCTGCATCAAACCCATCTTTCAACGTGAACGAAACAACTGCGCCGTGCCCGTTGATGTGTTGTCGATCTGCAATAACTTTAAGTTCACCACTTGTCAGTGATGGATAGAATACAGATTCAACCTGAGGTTGTCTATTTAACCAATCAGCGACTATCGCTGCGCTCTTCGACTGAGACCGAACCCGTAATGGAAGAGTTTTGATCCCATTGATTGTCAACCAAGCGTTAAACGGAGACTGGATTGCACCTGTACATTTCCGTATAAACTTGAGGCGTTCAAGCAGTGTTTCATCTTTGACGACGAGTGCTCCGCCGAGTGCAATCGAATGCCCATCAATGAACTTTGTCGTAGAATAGACTGATATATCAGCTCCAAAATCCAATGGGCGTTGCAATACGGGAGTTAAGAAAGTATTGTCAACTGCTAATAGAACCCCTGCATCTTTCGCAATTTCTGAGCATGCTTTGATATCAGTGATATCAAGTGTTGGATTTGATGGAGTCTCAACAAATATCAGTTTCGTATCTGTACAAACTGCGCTTCGAACTTCTTCTGGATTGCTCGCATTCACAAAAGTGCTTTTTACTCCTAAATCCGTTAGCAACTGTTGAATCAATCGAGTTGTACCGCCGTAGACGGATCTTCCACATACGATGTGGTCTCCGCTTTTGAGTAGCGCTAAGAACAATGCCGTTTCTGCAGCGAGCCCAGTTGCGAATGTCGCAGCGGGCAATCCCCCTTCCAGATCTCCTAACAGCTTTTCTAAGTTTGCTACCGTTGGGTTTGAGACTCTGGAATACTGATGCTCAGGGTTTGAACCAACACCTGAACGACAGAAAGTTGTTGACTGAACCAAAGGCGAAACTAGCGGATCGCCGTCAGCAACATCCAATCCTCTTGATAGACAGATCGAATCTGCGGATATTGGGTTTTTATGTATGTTTGTATGACTGTGTCCCATGCTGTGAACTCCTCACAGCATCGAAAGCTTCCAGTGTTGGCGTGGATTGCAGCAACATCGCTGCTCGTTTGACAAATGCTGCTTGATCGCAACTCTGTCCACATCGTTCCCCACGCCGGGGCTGGTCTCGGCACCGTGGCTGAGTTAATCAGCTCGGTTGCCGCCCGGAACCTTTGAGACATTCCGGGACTCTTGATGCAATTGACGAAAGAATAACAGATGAATCACAATTGTCTAGCGCCAAATTGAAAAATAATTTCAACTCATCCAGGCTCGTGATCAATGGTGTTATGCTGAATCTATAGATATCAATTTTTTGAAAAAGCAGATCAAGCACCCTTTAGGTGCAAATCTATGCGGCGTTACGATCATCATGTATTGATGTTCCAGCGCCTTTTTCTCCCCTAATCAATCGGGCACATATGTCGATCAGCACGGATCTATTTACCGGTTTACTTGCATAATCATCACACCCTGCATCGAGACATCGTTGACGATCCTCCGCCATCGCATGTGCGGTAAGCGCCACGATAGGAATATCATTTCCTTTAGCTCGGATCGTTTTAGTCAAAGTTATCCCATCCATCTCTGGCATTTGCAAATCTGTTAAAAGCAAATCGTAAGGCGTACCCAACTTCTCTGATGCTTCAATCATTTCGAGCGCGATTATCCCATTGTCTGCAATATCCAGAGTCGCGCCTGCTTTGCATAAATATATGGAAAGTAATCGTTGATTATCTTTCCCATCTTCTGCAAGAAGTATCCGGCCATTGAGAACTTGTGTGGCGTCTGTTCTTTTTGTTTTGTCATCTCCACGACTGACTCTCTTCCAGTCTTCAACAGACTCAATAACGACAGCGCCTTCAGGAAGGCTTAGTGGGATTTCTAGAACAAAGGTAGATCCAACTCCTGGAGTTGTTGAACTTAACCAAACCTCTCCGCCCATCAGACAAGCTAATCGACGCGAGATTGTAAGACCTAACCCTGTGCCGCCAAACTTACGGGTGATTGAGCCATCTGCTTGTGAGAATGGTAAGAATAGATTTGAAACTTGATCTTCAGTCATACCAGATCCACTATCTTCGATTTCAAATCGCAACTTCTTTGTGCCGTTCTGCTCAGGTGAAGACAATCGAACTTGAATCTCTCCACTTTCAGTGAACTTAATTGCGTTACCAATGAGGTTAACAAGAATCTGACGAAGCCGAGTTGGATCTAAAAGAGATCGATTCGGAACCGGGCAATCAACTTGCACAGAGAACTTTAACCCTTTTTCAATTGCTCGAGCTTGAATAAGCTCTTCTATTTCCCACAGCGCCTTTGGTAACAAGGTGTCTATATGCTCAACTTCGACTTTCCCTGCTTCGATCTTCGAGAGATCAAGAATGTCATTAATAAGAGTGAGTAAGTGTTCACCTGCTTGTTGGATTGTGTTGACAGCTTGCTCTTGAACCGGAGCGGATCCTGATTCGCGATAAGTGTCATTAAGCACATCCGCAAACCCAAGAATTGATGTTAAGGGAGTCCGAATCTCGTGACTCATATTTGCTAAGAACTCGCTCTTTGTTTGATTTGCTGACTCTGCTTGCTGCATCGCATCTGCGAGAAGCTTTGCATGTTCTGTCCGTTCTGAGACATCATGCCCAATGACGACAATCATGAGTCCTTCTTGTTGAACAATTCCGCATGCTGAAAACTCAAACGATTGCCTGTTGTATCCGTATCCAACAGAGCATTCAAATGACACTGATTCTCCCTTTGCAAGCAACCCAAGACGATCAGCCCATTCACATTCCGAACCAGTCCACGGAGCAATTTCCCATATATGTCCTAGTGCTGAATTTTGTTCCATGATTTTATCAAATGGCTGATTTGTATGAATCAACTGTCCATCCGTAGAGACAATCGCGAGTGCATCTGTCAACTGATTAACAACTGCGTCAAATCGAAGTTGCTCTGCTTCGTCGCGAGCCCGATTACTTTCTTTTAGCCATACCAACAGACGATTGAACGCGAGAGTAACCTCTTTGATTTCCCCTTCACCCGATACAGTCATCATACCATACTCCCCTCGAGTAACGCCTGTTGCTGCTTCTGCGAGCTTTGAGAAAGGAGTCGTTAATCGTCTCGCGAAGAAGATCGCGACCAGGGTGGCCATTGGCGCCGCGATGATTAAAACCAAGAACAACTCTGCACGAAGTGTATCAACACCTTTCATGAGGGCATATTCAGGAATCTCAAGCAATAGGGAGTAACCCAACTCACCTATAGGTCTAAAAAACACAAAGTGATTCTCATTTGAATGAGTCACCAACAGTGCAACTCCAGTTTCACTGTTCTGTAAAGATTCTCCAACACCCCTGAGAACCGGATCTTCTTCATCCAAAATGTTTGTGTAGAGTACAACAGATTCGTTATCTACATCTTTCACAATTTGACCAGAACTATCCCGTTTCACCTGCACCACATTCTCAAGATTCGTATGGTGCCAATACACTCCGCTTGGTGCAATAAGAGCAAACAAACTCTCTTCGGGCATACCCTCACGCAAGAGCTCAGATGTATCTGAGAGCTGAGATTCAAAGAGTGCCCAGGGCAAGGCGCCGCCGATCATTCCAACGACTTCCCCGTTCCGAAGAATACTTGCAGCGATCACGATCTGCTTTGCGCCTGTTGTGTACGAAATCATGGGCTCTGATATCGTGACTCGTCGTTGTGCGCTTTGGTTGTTTAGCACTGTTGCTTGCCAGTAGTCTCGCTTCGCAATGGACTTTGGTTTCGCATCCGGGTCTCGATCATTAAAGGTTCTCAACCCACCTGCTCCTGGGTTTCCCCCGGCAGTGTTGTAAAAATTCCCTTCCGGGTCACCCAGAATAAATTTCTCCCAGACATCTGATGTTGTTTCTCGCCGATCCCGAAGCCAAGGTCCAATTTGATCCCAGTCCATCGTTGCAAGCAAAGGCGAAGCCGCCATCGCATCAATCTCGCTCATCCGTGAATGAAGAAAAGTATGTAGTGTCGCAGCTTGTGCATCAAGCCTGCTTTCAACTGTGCTGATTGTTGCAGATTTTGAATAGTTTGTAGAATGCCGAATGGCTAATACCATCGCTGACACGAGAGGTATCACCGCAGCAAGAATAAGACTAGTAGTTATTTTCGCACGAATTTTCATGGAGTGATTTCAAGCTTGGTAGTCCCTGACTCTAATTAATCGACTTGTTTGTGGTTGAAATTGCCCACAAAATCAATTGATCGCCATAATTCTGCAAAGGGTCTCAACTCAAATTCAACACATCTTCATCCAAGTTATAAAACAGCCCTCCATTTGAAATGGAGATCGATTCACAAGACATTTCCATGCTCAATATTCTGAAAAACCCAAATCTATGGATTTCAATTCTGATTTACCGACTTCCGTGTCCAATTAGAAATGCACACCCTAATCGAGTAGCCCTTTTAACGCCACTATGACAAATAGACCTGCCCAGTTAAAATGAATGTCTCATCAGAACTACTTGATCTCAATTTTTGTTGATTTAGAAATTGACACATGAGAGAAATGATCTAGTTCATTTCTTTCATGTCTTCATAATCACCGTTCGTAGTCAAAGTTATTGAAATTGGATTTGTCGTTCTATTCTTCCAATACCAACCATGATTTCCGCTGAAAGCTGCAACGAGTGTACCTTGCTTTGACGAAGCTGTAGATTTTTCATAGATGTGATAATTAATCTCTATAGAATCTCCATGAAGGTCGTAGAAAGCATCACCACCCTGTGAAGTCCAACTAAACTCAACACTTGAGCCTTCAGACATTGTCAGTTTTATTTCAGTGCTTTTTCCAGGATCAAGCGTCACTGTCATTGTGTCAGTCCTGTCAATATCCTCGTTGAATACCATGTCAGATTCAACGTCGCCATTGGGCTCTTGAGCTGTTAACAATTGATCTCTCAACGATTCTGGTTCAATCTGGTTTGTTTGATCAGCCTTGAGTTCCTCTTGAAGTGAACTCTTAATCTCACCCATCCGTTTGAGTCCTGAAATTGATCCAATCCCAGTTGGGTCAACTCCATACTCCGCTGGTAGCACAATGACAACCAGTATCACAACACCAGAAATGAAGGCGATCACCGTTGAACGAATGAGACGCTTGGTCGTAGGAAGTTCAGCGTAATCAGGTATGTTTGAATTGTGCATTCGTATTCTCTTTCAGAGTGAATGATGATTAAGCAATAAAGTAGCCGGCCAATTGATACCCTACTAAAACAAAACCCGCAGTCATTAACACGGTATTCGCGGAATACGCATGCTTCATGAATGATCGTGATTTACGCCAATAACCCATTGCAATTAGAATCGTTGCAAGTGCGAGAATTTGACCAACCTCAACCCCAATGTTGAATGAGATTAGGTTAATCAAAAGCCCATCTGGAGATATCTCATATTCCAAAATCTTTGTTGCTAAACCGAATCCGTGAAACAATCCGAATATGAGTGTTGCAGCCTTTGTGCTTGGTTGAAAACCGAACCATCGCTGATAAGCCCCCATGTTATCGAGGGCTTTATACACAATTGAAAACCCAATTATTGCATCGATAAGATACGCATTGATTGAGATTTCAAAGAGTACACCAGACAGAAGTGTGATCACATGTCCAACCGCAAACAGAGTAACATAAATTGAAACATCTTTAAGTTTGTAGAGGAAGAAGATAACTCCGAAGAGAAACAGCAAATGGTCATAACCCGTTATCATGTGCTTTGCGCCAAGGTACATGAATGGAATTGGCAAAGCGCCTGATGATTCTTGTATATATCCTTTATCACCCACGGTTACGCCGTGCGCCTGAGCTTCAGGACAAATCACTATTAAGAGAGCAACAATAATCAAATATCGATATGTCAATACGAAGTTTTTGAGTTGCATACTCGATCTACCCTTGCTTGAATCCAGTTCAGCGTTGCTCTAAACATTGTGTTTTGAAGAATACTTGTTGATCTAGACACGCTCTCTAATCAAGATTCGATGTGTAGACTTCAGAGTGTACCAAGAACAAGAGCATTCGGATGTCTCTGTTTAACATTTTCGAATGTATTTGAACCCGTTTAACTAATCCAGCCGCTCACTACAACCCTAGATTATGCACGCTATACAAGTCTAGATCACGATTGAATCATCCCTCAGTTTGATTTTTACGAAGAAAACTATTCCACTAGTTTGTTTAACATCTCCACTAAAAAGAGATACTGACCGTATACAGAAAAACTTCTCGCAGTTGCAAATCATGCTGCGAGAAGTTGCTCTGAGCTTAGTTTAGTCCGTCATTGATTTGTTTCTCAAACACAACTCATTACGGACACCCTGCATTATACGATTGCAAGAAAGCACTCACATCAAAGAAGTTAAACACTCCATCGTTTGTAAAATCGGCAATCGGATCATTCATTGAGTATGCATTTAGGAATGCAGATACATCGAAAAAATTGAGTTGTCCATTGGTGTGCAAATCTGCTCGACAAGTGATGAGAACATCAACATGATCATCAAACATTAAAACCTGCGCGCTTTGTCCTATTTCTAACCCTGAGATATCCAGACTACTAAACTCACCACTGACTGAACTGGCAGTAAGAATGGTAAATGTTTCACCGAATGTTACTGAGTATCCTTCAACTGTGGAGAGTTCAAGAGCTCCATCGAGTGTTGCGTTATCGAGCACCAAAATCTTGTCTTGTTCAACACCGTTGTTTTCGCCTGCAAGATCTACTTGTAACTTTGAAGTGCTCATTAAATCCAGATTTGCAACCGACACCTGCCCTACACCCTCGAGATAGTTGTCAATCGCAAGCACTCCAAAGTTTGTGAGACCAACATCACTCAGGTCTGCTCCGTTAGATAGAGTCATTGTCTTTGAAGTGTTGATCGCAACGATTTCACCTTCGCCATTAAACTGTGAATCTGCATCAATCATTGAATGGCCGTCGACTTCCAATGTTCCACTGATCGTGCTTTGACTCATTTCTTGAAAACGAACCCAATCAACATCACCTGCACCTGAAGCTCTGATTTGTGAAACGCCTTGCGTTTCAAACTCCGTGTCATCACTTAAAACAATACCTTTCCCTCTCAGGCGACCTGAGTTCATCGATAATTGAGCTGGCGTGCCGTCGAATCCTATGAAAATTATTCCACCGTTTGTCTCTAGTACCTCTCGGCCACCTTCACCATTCCCAATATACATATCACCGCGGAAGGTTTGATACCCTCCCGAGTTGTAGGATGATGAAATATCTCCTACTTCCGCTCGAACTTCCCCTCGATCTTCGAGGACAGATCCACCCAAATCAAGATGATCAAAGAAAAGCGTACTGCCATTTGAAATGATTGTCCCTCGATTGAGAACTGTTGAACTAATTAATCCATACCCTTCGACTAACGAATCGTTGAAAAATAGACGTCCTTGTATTTCACCACCTTCGAGATTGATTGTTCCTGTTGAGTTTGTCCAAGAACTATTCTGAACTGTTTCCACAACATCGAGTGCACCTTCAATATTGAGAACTGAATCAAACAGATTTGATTCAAATCGCTCAAGATATTCAACATCTAGAATAAGAGATGAATCATCTGCAATATTTACTTCCATCAATCCAAAACCATCAAGATCAAACTGACCATCGGCGCCGGTGCTAATCAGTGTTGTCCCACCAATAATGTTGAGTGTGCTCGATGAACTTGTAAACTCGATATGTCCACCTTCCCCATCCGGCAACATTTCAAATGAATCAAATATCGTAACTGTTGTATCAAGACGAAGCACGCTATCGTCAACAATCTCGCCTGTTCCACGCAATGCAAGGATTGGAGTTTCGAAAGTCCCGTATCCATTCACACGCAAACTTCCATACGCATCAATCCCTGGTGCTTGAATCGTTGATGAACTGCTAACCCCATTATCAATGCTCGAAAACTTCACTTCAGAGTTTGAATCAGTAACGATGGCTTCACTACTGATATAGCGACTTTGATCTGATACATATAATGATCCACCTAGCGCACCTGTATACGGAATTTGCACATCCAGTGTGATCCCAGGCCATACAGTTACTCCAGAGTTTGGATGTGTCCAGTTCAGTCGCGAACTACTCGACTGTGTGCGTGTTACCTGCATTGAATATACATCTTCGCCATTGTATTGGGCCCATATCGCTCCTGAAACAATGTCGAGATCACCAGTAGTAGAGTTCATTTCGATTGTGCCCGTACCAGTAAGAGCACTACCTGATTCGATGGAAATGGATTCATCTGCTTGCATTTTTGCAACACCACCAATGATGAGAAATCCGCCATTTCTCACATATATATCATCAGAATCAAAATCGTTTAACGCAGCTGAATCTCGTACAACAAGTGCAGAACTACCACCATTCACTTGCGTATCTCCACTCACAAAGAGCGAGTTATGGCTGGTGAAAACACTCGCGCCATTCAATATATTCAATGAGCCCACTGCAATGTTTGATGTCATTAACACTTCGATTGAGCCCCCAGAAATTGTCGCGCTATCAACAATCGAATCAGGGAACTGATTCGCAGGACCAAACCACTGTGTGTGATCATTCCAGTTTCCATCCCCACCTGCCCAGGTGAATATGTCTGCTGTCGCAGTAGTTCCTGCGGCTGCGAATATTGAACAAGCGAGCGCTGCTTGGTATGTCCGTTTCATGTTGTTTTCCTATCTCATTTCCACAGTGTTCAAAGTTGACTAAGCCAGCATGACTGGAGGGTTCAATCTCCGAGCCAAACTGAACTTAATGACGAGCCCCCTCAAGCTGGCCATGTGTCAATGCGAGAACAACCACGCAAAGTGACAAGAGTTCACATTGATATATTTAAATTATTGCCTCGATAGAATTTATCCGTTTTTTTGAGCTTCAATCAATGATTCTCGAAGCAATTCTGCTTGTTTTGAATCTCCGATTTCCTCTAAAACTTCAACGAGATCATCCCCAATTTCATAGTATCCAAGCAAAGAAGAGCTCAGGGTAATGAATTGATTTTTCGCTTGATCGATCTGAACTAACGCGTCTTGATTCATCCCAAGACGTACCAATGCTTTTGAGTGCAGAACAAATGCTCGTGTTTGTTGCAACGAACCTTCTCTTGCGAGTTCAATTGCTATGTTTGCGGCGATTCTCGCACTCTCTGATTGACCCAAAGCAATATAACACTGAGCAAGATTGATTTGATCCACCGCATGGTACATATGGCCTTCGCTCCACTGTCGCGCACGATCATCACGAACTTGCAGTTGTAACTCGAGGGCCTCTTGTGCTCGCCCTGCTCGCAGATAGTGTTCCCCGAGTACTGAACAAGTAACAGTATGGGATGTGCTCGATGCACCAAATCTTGCTCGATACCCTTGTTCACATTCTTCAAGCAAAGCAACTGCTTCATTTGGGTCACTGAGTATTCCAAGCAGATTTGCATATGTTCGCATGCTGCTGAGAGTTACAGGATGTTCTGCACCAAGCATTCTTCTTGCGGGTTCATATGCTCGATAGAGCATGTCAAGCGTTTCCATGTCAGATTGATTGCCCATTCTCAATGCTGCGTAATGACCTAGACGACCGAATGTTGAGCTGTGATCTTCGCCGTAGATTTGATTACTCAGTTCATACGCTTGTCTTCGATACTCGATCTCTTTATCTCTTTCAAATGCAAAGGCGAAAAGATTCGCTATTGAAGACACTGCTCTGAGTTGTTCCCGTTTATCACCGTGTGGGTCAGATTTGATCTTTTCAATTATCACTAACAACTCTTCGATAGAGTTCGTTGTACGCAATCTAACGCGTTGATAGAGATCTTCATTCGGAGACAATACTGCTTGAGCGTCAGTATTGAGTTGGTCCCCGACCTTGGTCATCCCTGATCTACCATTTGAAACGATGACATCATATAAATGCAATCGAATTTCAATCGCTTCCCTGCAAGGTGCGCCGTGAAACTTTTCTGCTAAACTCGCGGCGCGTCGAAAAGAACTCATCGCTTCATCATGTGCACCGATTTCACTATAAACCAACCCGATCAATCGAAGAGTTGTGTATTGAGTTTCGATATCAACATCGGAACGACTGCTGAGATTCACAGATGCATTGTCAAACACTTCTCTAACTGAAATATCCCGGCCTTGATTCACATTTGGGTCGATGACCGAGAGCATGTCTTCGAGTAGAAACCGATTCACAAACTCTGCGCGTTGGCGCTGACGCTCTGATTCAACAAGAGCTGCTTGTGCAATATCTCGACTCGCCGTTGCTCGGTTAAATCCGACAGTAAGCCCCGTAGTTCCAACAACTAATCCGAGCATTGCCACCCCTGCGAGCACTGAAGCAATCTTGTGACGTTGTAAAAACTTGATCCCTCGATACACGACTCCAGGATCTGTTGCTAGTACTGGCAATCCTGTGAGATATCGATTGAGATCATCCGACATCGCAGCTGCTGACTGATAACGCATTTCTGGATCATTTGCAGTTGCCTTGAGCACAATCCGATCTAGATCACCCTTTAACTCTGACGATTGGGTTCTTTCTGTGATCATACTTGGACGAGTACTCAACCGTGAGTTGTCCTTGGTTTCTTTGTAAGGAACATGTCCCGTTAGTACTTCACAAAGCAACACTCCCAATGCGTAAACATCGATCCGAGTGTCAACTTCGTTCTTACCATCTCTTTGTTCAGGACTCATATATCTCGGGGTACCCAACCGATGTCCTGCAAGAGTGTGGGAATCTGTTTCGCTTTCCTCAACCAACTTTGCAATTCCAAAGTCAATCACTTTAGGTTGCGCCGTTCCATCTTGAAGCTCAACCAGAATGTTTGCAGGCTTCAAATCTCGATGAATAACTGCTCGTTGATGCGCGTGATGAACTGCATGACACACTTGCTCGATGATTCTCACCCGTTGCCTGGTTGCGAGCTTATGGTTTTCACAATATGAATTAATTGGCTCGCCATCAATAAGTTCCATTGCAACAAACGGACGATTCTCGCGATCAAGACCTGCATCTATTACTCTTGCAATTCCTTGATGATTCATTCGAGCAAGCAACGACGCTTCAGAGATGAATCTTGATACCATTGCTGAAGTTGCGAGATCTGTCCTCAAGAGTTTAATCGCAACAGGGCGCTTGACAGGTACGAGTTGCTCTCCGCGATAGACAACTCCGAAACCACCCCTTCCGATCTCATCACCAACAGCAAAACCTTCGATCACAGGCGGCACAAGCACAACTTCGAACTCTTGGCTACCTAAACCACTGGAATTTGATTCTGATTTATGCTCACAAAACAATCCGGTATCTGCAGCCCGACTATGCGCATTGAGAAGATCTTTCACAGCCTTTCGCACTACTCCATCCGCGACACTCAGAGCTTGTTCTACTGAATCTTTGATCTCTTCTGCATTTGGTTCATCATTTTCAACTGCATCTGCTGCATCTAGATACAAACCGAATAACTCTTTGACCAACTCTGGATTAGGGGTACCGGAAACCCCAAGAATTTCGTTGTCCTTGTTATCCATTTGTCTTGCCTTGAGCTTCCATAAGTTGTTGCAGCCTTGCTCTCGCAAACTCCCAATCCCTCTTTACTGTACGAGATGAGACTTCAAGCATCTCTGCAATTTCATCGATCTGTCGTCCAGCAAAGAATCGCAAACGGACAACACTCGCTGCACGTTCATCTTCACTCTCTAAGCGAGAAAGCGCATCGTCAAGTGACAACAAATCATGAGGATTGTTCAAAGTTGATGCTTCAATTAGATCTATGCTAACTCGTTGACCCCTTATCACACCCGATCGTTTATTGGTCGCTTTTGCTCGCGCATGATCTATAAGGATTCTTCGCATCGCGGTAGCTGCTGCTTTAAAAAACGCATGACGATGTGAAAACCTGAATGAATCCGCCGATTCTTCAGACCCATCACTGTATTCTCCACCCAATGATTTGATTAGTCTGAGATACGATTCATTGACGAGCGCTGTTGCACCAAGTGTGTGATCATTTCGTTCATGACGCATCTGTGATGCAGCGATCACACGAAGCTCGTTGTAAACCTCTTTGAGTAGATACTCGCGAGCTTCCGTTGAGCCGGCTTCTGCTTGATCAAGCAATCGAGTGATATCCCCATCGCGATCAGAGTTCTCAATTTTACTATCCTCATTCATTGAGCCAACTCCTTGATATCACTATATCAAATCTACAAACCACTTCACACACTATTTGATGAATAGTCCGTCAATAAGTAATTTGAACTTCGTATTTATGATTTGATAATGAATCGAACAGCATTCCATGTCATTCATGTATTTTCAATGAGTTAGCGAGCAAATCGGCAAGACTCTATCCAACACTTGAACTTGGTGAACATGTGATCAGTTCAATCTGTGCGTCACAATGCTTTAGAAAACAAGATTCCGGAATCAGTGATGGCAAAGTTCCAGCGATAGTAACTGTAGTGATCACGCTGCTTTGTTAGAATTTGACAAAGCCTTTTCATTCACAACTGATCCTGCGATAAACAAAATATCGCCGTCAGCCAATCGACGCTTCGTGTCAGGCCTCATTGAAAACTCGCCGTTGGTCTCAAGAATTCCAACAATAACAACATTCGGATTTGATACTCCGAAATCGATTATCCGCTGGTTAATCAAATGACTCTCTTGATCTACAACGATTTCTGAAAACTGCAGCGCTCGGGTTGCTCCGTCACCGCAATCAAAGAGTAATCCGACGGTTTCTGGATGTATTAAACTCTGTGCAATTCCATCGCCGCCGTATCTTGCGGGGTTGATGACAGTGTTTGCACCTGCGCGTTTCAATTTTTGAACTGAATCATCACCTTCAGCTCGAGCAGAAATCTTTATCTTTGGACACAGAGCTCGAGTACCTAAACAAATCATTGCATTAACAGAGTCTTGTGATGTGACCGCTGCGATTGCGCCTGCCCTCTCTACTCCTGCATCGAGAAGAACACGATCAGTAGTTGCATCTCCGCAAATAGCAATCACTCCTTCATTTCGTGCTTGTTCTACTAAACCCTCATCTGGGTCAATTGCGACAAAGGAGATTCCCTCCTCACGCAATAGGGTCATTACACGTTGCCCGGTTCGACCTAGCCCACAGACGATGTAATGCCCTGATAATCGTTTTGCTTTTTGTATCATTCTGTGCTCCGGTTGCATCACGCAGGTAGTCGCATATTGAATAAACTGACTCGCAGCGTATGACACACTTGCAATTCCACCAATCATGAGGATTGCAGTAAATCGCTCACCTTGTTCACTGAGTCCATAATCCCCATATCCAACTGTGGTCAGGGTAACCAATGTAAAAAACAATGATTGCCAAGCAGTCCAACCCTCTATCCATGTGTATCCCGCTGTCCCGATAACTACAACAAGACTACAGACCATAAGCGATCTACTTAATGTTGGATTCAACCGGAATATGAGTGCCCCATGTATGAGGGATGAAATTGACATACTAAAGTTATCGGATTGATACCCTCTTCAGTTGAGCTCGTACATATGAAAAAATTGAACGAATCTTGACACTGACTCAAACTAATTCAGATCATCATTTTGATTTATAATGATTCCTGATTGCATCAAACTCCTCTTCTCGAGCAGTATAAAAGGACGGAATAGGGACGTCGTCATTGAAATAGTGCAAAATATAATCAAGCTGCCCTGTGTGAAACAACTCAGTAAATGCTTCTACGCCCTCTGCCCAATAACGGGTTCCGATTCCTGCTTGAAGCTCAACTATTGCTCTTTGCGCAGCATTGTCCCCAATGTCATTTCGATATGGACGCACACTCGTCATTGCATCGAAAGAATCGATTACAGAAAAAAGCCGTGCACCAATTGGAATTTCTTCACCCTTGATCTGAAACGGATATCCAAGGCCATCCCATCTTTCGTGATGAAAACGCACAACATTGTGTATTGGTTCCTCGCTCACTTTCAGCGTGATCATTCTTGCGAATCCAGTAACTGGGTGAAGTTTGATTATTTCAAACTCTTCATCTGTAAGCCTACCTGGTTTTTGAAGAATCCGATCCGGAATATCAATCTTACCAATATCGTGCAAAGCAGCAGCCTGTGTCGCTAGAGCAATCCACTCACGATCAACATTGAATGATTCAAGCAATGCTCGTGTATAAAGCACAACTCTCCATGTGTGCGCAGCTGTGGAGAGATCTTTTTGCTCTATCTCTGCAACAAGTTTTTGAATCTGCTCTGGTGACATCAAACATACTCCATATGCAATCATGTTACCCATATTCGAGTGATCATGTCAGAAGAACTCAAGGCGGGGAATCAATCGGGTCTATACAACATGATTGTTTATCGCTATGAGTAATATCGTCTGTGCCGAACCCGTATTACCACAATAAAATTGTATTCCGATTGAACAGTGTTCTATGCGGATTGTCACGTGACCAAAATATTTTCTCTGTTTGGAATACCCACACTGTATTGATTGTTGTTATTTGTCCATGACCAGCTTCCTTCAAACAACGAAGTCACCACGTTGCGATCGTCGGGATTCTTCCCAGATGGCTCTCAACGGAATGGGTTTGATGCTCTTCTGAGATCTTATATCTCGATGCGGGGGCGGTGCGCACAGAGCGAATCAGCCCCGCCCTCAATCTAACTTGTATAAATTTTAGATCTAACTTTAATCAATCGATCTCTGATCGCTCTGGTTTCGTGTTTATTCACTACCAGAATCGCACTTGAGACGAACGATTTCCACATTAAATCGAACCACTCGAAAGGAGTCCTCAAATGGACCCAAGATTTGTCACAAAAGAAATTCATGCCCTTCTCGATTACCCCGTAGCTTTATTGCTGATAGGCGCACCGTTGTTGCTCGGCCTCGGCGAATCTCACTCGGCCGGGCTGTGGCTTGGAATATCAACCGGAGTTGCAGCGCTCGTACTCACAATCTTTACCGACCACAAGCTCGGGATCATTCGGTTATTACCTTACTCATTCCATGTGATAGTAGATGCGGCAGTTGGAATCACCTTTATCGCCGCACCCTTTGCGCTTGGATTCTCAGACATCGACGCCTGGTTCTACTGGTTGAATGGGGCCGCGGTCCTAACAGTCGTTAGTTTGAGCAAACCGTCATCAAATGAAATGACCCAATCTATAGCTGCTTAACTCTTCTGTTATTCCATGAACACTACGAACCACTCAACGTTGTCAACATTTATGACAGATGAACAAATCAATAGCATGGGCTACTCAGTCCAAAAAACAAAACTTAGAAAAGAGAACATAATGTCAACAATTACTGAAATAGATTCCCGCCTAAATGAAATCGTGAAGCAAGGAAAAATGCTTGAAGCTCTCAACAAGTTTTACGACGAAAACTGTATCTTTCAGGAGGGGAGCGAATCACCCCGTATAGGTCGTCAAACTCAGCATGATCACCTTGCTACTTTTTTCGCTACTTTGAAAGGATTCAATGGAGCAACATTACACAGCCAATGTGTTGGGCTGGATACCACCATGACTGAATGGACATTTGACATGATCGGCCCTGATGGGCCGATCATCTGGAACGAAGTCCTCAGGCGAAAATGGAAAAATGGGAAGGTGATCTCAGAACGGTTCTATACCGCCTGATTCATCTTGTCTAATCACCAAATACTACTCAAGCCGCCGCTTTCATGGTTATGTGATCGCTCTGAATGCGGCGGCACCTTTGTATTTGAAGCGTTGAGATGTACAAGAGCGCAATGTTATGATCAAAATTATATCAATAATCGGAGTTTGTTTCTCCTCCGACGCCTCCACTCACTATCGGTATCATTCCAATTGGTTTGTACACGCAGTTTCATCTCAACACCAACGGATCCGTAGTATGGAGTGAAATACTCTACCAACTTGGTTTGATATACATGAATGGGATTGAGACGTATCAAAACATGATCAGAATAATCTACATTCCTAGCCGCTTGCCTTATCGCTTTGTACAGACGATATATTTATTACTGACTTGGAGTTAGCAGATCAGAGCTGGTTATCCCAACTTCAACAGCACTCAGGTCCTCACAAAAAAGTCACCAGCCCAACACCAGTGACGTTTTCGATGTAAGTTCTGATCACGAAATCATCATCAAGATTCGCACCATGCTCATAGTCCAACAAGCGGCTGCCTTTACGTTTACCGAAGAACCACTATGCCCGATCGCTCACGAGTACCCTTACTCGTTCTTGCGCCTTGACATCGCTACACGCGAAACGCCCTTGAGCATCCCGCTGAATATGATTCCATGCAATGGCAGCACCGAATACCAGTACGCAATTCCAAACAAACCGCGTGGCCGGAACCGTGCTTTCATTTCAAGCTCCGTGCATTTTTTCTCTTCGGATTGGGGCTTGATCACAAAGCTCAGGGTAGCCCTACCCGGGACTTTCATCTCCGCGGTCAGTTCAAGCCACTCAACCGGATTGATCCCAGTGACTCTCCAGAAATCCAATGCATCTCCATGCTGAAGCGTTGACGCACTCCGCCGTCCTCGTCGAAGCCCAGGCCCACCTATGAGCCGGTCCATCCTCCCGCGTAGTCGCCAGAGCCAATCTACCCCGTAATACCCAGACGCACCCCCGAGATTACTCACCGCTTCCCAAACCGCTTCAGGACTTGCATCGATAGAAATAGTTCTTGTATCAACAAACTCCGTACCTCCGGCCCATTCTGGATCGCCAGGAATCACACCCGAGTCCGACCAAGAAGTCGCAACATCATCGGATTCCACACAAGCAATCGCAGCCTCCATCGCCTCTCTGATAGATAGGCAAACATGTGGCATGACAATCTTCGTTTCATTGTTTCGACAGACCACACGATTTCGTAAACCCTCTGCAAGCGGACGCGCGATGCTCTTGTCCAAAGGCGTTATAAGGTGAATCCAAAGAGAGCTGAGTCTGGGCGTAAGCACAGGAACCGGAATGATCAATCGCTGTCGAAGTTTGAGTACATCCGCCATTTCGTGCATAATCTTGTCGTAAGTCCAAACATCTTCCCCTCCAATATCAAGTGTTTTTCCAACTGTTTCTGGAGTCTCAAGCACAGTGACCAAATAATAGAGCACATCGCGAACTGCAATCGGTTGTGATTCGGTACTCACCCATCGCGGAGTAATCATGACGGGAAGGCGCTCGACAAGGTATCGAAGAATCTCGAACGACGCAGAACCTGAACCAATGATCATGGCTGCACGAAGAACAGTCACCGCGACACCACTTCGCCCCAATGCAAACTCAACTTCCCTCCGCGAAGAAAGATGCTCGCTGAGCCCATCACCCAGCTCCCCTAACCCACCTAAATAAATTATCCGCGGCACCCCAGCAATCTTAGCTGAACGTCCGAACGCCTCAGCCATTGCAAGATCGCGTTTCCGGTACGAAGACTCCTTGGAATCCATTGAATGCACGAGGTAGTACGCCGCTACACATCCCTTCATCGCATCAGCAAGCAACTCTTCATCCGCGGCGTCCCCTTCAACAATCTCTACTTGATCGTTATCCGCCCACGAACGCCCCATCAACTTACTGGCATTTCGGCTTAAGCACCGGACGGTGTATCCCTGCTCAAGTAAGTTTGGCACCAGCCGCCCACCAATATAGCCAGTTGCTCCAGTTACAAATAGAGTTTGTGATTTAACCTGATTCTTCATGCGATTCCAGACTAGTCTCTAAAATTGACCTGCTTGTACTATCTGTCCCATATTCATATGTTATTCGCCATTGACCCTCTATGACCCACTAGCATTTCTAGAGCGTAAACAATTGGCACTCTGAAGCGCCTCACAAAAATTGACTCAGGTTTCGTTTGAGTTCTTGCATTATAAAAAACCTAATCTCTCAACCCCACCTGATCCATTCGTTAATTCCGATTACTAAGCAGTTCTACATATAGGTCAACGCAGGTCAACCCTGAACCCTAGAACTCCCTTACTCCATCAAAAAACACCACTGGCTCAACACCAGCAGCGTTTTCTGTAAGTGCAGACGAAGAGAATCGATCTCTCGACCTCTTGCATGCCATGCGACACACAAGTTTCTAATTTGCCTTAACACAAGGTACGATGTCCGATATCTACCAAATTTGCAAGTTGTGATTCCACACATTCGACACAAATATGCATTTATGATAATACGGATCATTCATTGCTTTGTTGTAGTCGAAAACTGCAAGTATGCTCCGAAAACCAATCGCAACAATTATTTGCTTCATTCTCGTACAAGCGATCTTTCTGTCTATTGGATGGTTTGTCGTTTACAACGCAACACACGAACGAGTAGCTCAGAGCGTCGATGAAATCATCATTGACAACAACCGTCGAGTTGCAGAAAGCCTTGTGAATGCAATCGGTGCCCTACCGAATCATTTTGACCCTGAACATGAATCATGGAAAAAAGCTCAGCATCTTGTAGAAAGCGTAGACTTTGGATCAGGTGGGTTTGCGTGTATCTTGGATGAAACCGGAGACATTGTTTGCCACCCAGATTTGGAAGATGATCCATCTCTAGGTGATGTAAATCTATCGAAGCAGCTATTCAATCCTATCGGATCAGATACCAGTTCGACCATTGGCGATGCCGATTCAACAGAAATGGCTGTTGGAACTGCAGATTTTTCAATAAACGGGAAGCACTACATCGCCACTCAAGCCCTTACGCCGTCTGGAACAAGACTTCTCGTCCACCAACCAGTTTCAGGACTCACGGCTGCTTCACAGCAAGTCACCGCAGGACTTTTGTTACGTATGGTGGCCGTAGGGATTCCCATTCTTCTATTAACCGCTGTTTCAGGTTACATGTTTTTCCGGGGCCATACAAGAGCAGTATGCAAGTGGAACTCAGAACTTGAAACAAAAATAGAGACAAAAACAATTCAACTTCGTAAATCACGTCGAGCGATCGTGACCGCATTGGCAACACTGTCCGATTACAGAGACAATGAGACTGGTCAGCATGTCCTAAGAATCAGTGAATACACAGTTGTCCTTGCTCGTGAGTTAAAGCCGAACTTTGAAGAGATTGAACCTGATTGGATTGAAAGACTCCGCCTTGCATCAATGCTGCACGACATCGGTAAAGTTGGCGTGCCCGACGCAATCCTACGGAAACCTGGAAAGCTGACTGATTCAGAGTTTGATGTAATCAAATCGCACCCAAGTGTTGGAGCAGACACCCTCATCAAAGTCCACGGGGAAATAGACAGCGATCCATTAATTCAGATGGCCATTGAGGTTGCTCTGTATCATCATGAACGTTGGGATGGCTCAGGTTACCCAGTCGGTCTTTCAAAGAGTGACATCCCTCTTTCAGCACGGATTACAGCAGTCGCCGATGTGTTTGACGCTTTGATGTCGCCCCGAGTGTACAAACCTGCTATGCCAATCGAGCAGGTACGAAACATCATTATTGAATCATCAGGCTCACACTTCGATCCTGATGTCGTGAATGCATTTATAAAGGTTGTTGATGAATTGTGCGTTATCCGAGAGAGTCATTCGGAACCAGACGCACTAGGCATAGCCGCCTGATTGTTCTTGAACGCCTATATGCAATTCATCTTTCGCTTCCAACGACCTCAGGCCTAGCGGGTCGAAAAACGGGTCAGAACGGGTCGAGCCCCAAACCACCAACTTCGTCACTCCATCAAAAAACGCCACTGGTTCAATACCAATGGCGTTTCTTTCAAGTGGAGACGAAGAGAATCGAACTCTCGACCTCTTGCATGCCATGCAATGCACCAACCCCGAAAACAGCCTTCAAAGGCTGTTGTTCAGGATTCGGAGGGGCTGTGGTGGACTACTTTGAACTCAAATCGGGTCAGCGAACGGGTCAGTCTTTTCGAACTGCCACAATCGTCAATATCAGCATGTCTTTTTTCATGTACGGAAAATACTCCTCGGCAACTACAGATTTCCTGATGAGCATCGATTCCGAAATGACATCAACAACTTCCTCAAGCGACGGCAACAAAGCTCGATCGAATGGAGCTTCCTCGATACCTGCTTCAAAGCACCTGACGAGAAGAGTGCCCCAAGGTTTCAACGCCATTGCAGATCTCACCAACATTTGAAGTCGATCTTCTGCTGGAATATGGATATAGCAAATTGAGACCAAATCAAACTCAGCGTCAAACGACATCGTTGTCGCATCAATCCTCTGGGCGGTTACATCCAGTGACGACTGAGACGCAAGCTTCCGAACGGTCGCCAAAGAGTGTTTGGACATATCGATTGCATCAACAGACCATCCTTGTTGAGCAAGCCAAATCGAATCATGCCCTCCCCCGCACCCCACATCCAGAGCACGACCTGCAGACAGCTTCTCAGCCACGGTTACTAATTCTGGATCAGGTACATCCCATGCTGTTGTCATGATGAATGGTATTCACTCATCGTTTGCTAGATTGAGTACATCCTCGTCATCTGTGTTTATTGACTGCCATAAAGGGTATGTATGGACTTTAGTGGACTCGTTTGGACTCAAAGCGGGTCAGCGAGCGGGTCAAAGATGTTGACTAGTTGGTGATGCTCTGATTACCCAAAGCTTCTTCTTGTAGCTGCTTTTTGCTCTTGAATTCTCTGCCCCACTCTTGCATTTGAACCAGTATCGATTCAAGTGTAAGTCCGTACTCGGTCAACTCGTATTCAACACGAGGCGGCACTTCTGCATAAGCACGCCTATTGACAATCCCGTCCGCCTCAAGCTCTTTGAGTTGGAGCGTGATCATCCGTTCAGTCGCATTTGGAGTGAGCCGACGAAGCTCCCCATACCGCTTCTTCCCATCGAGCAGATGACAAACCAGAATGGGTTTCCACCGACCGCCGATCACGCTCAGCGTCGCCTCCACATCACACCCCGTTTTCCAGTCATATTTCCGTGCCATCGCTACTCCATTGCAAAAAAATCTTCATACGCACATTTTTGTAGGTACTTGCTGTTTTGAAAGTTTAGGCTTAAGTTTACCACATAGTCAATTTCAGCATCGAAAGACCAGCGTCTGCCCTGCCTCGCAAACCAAACAACCTGTATTGGAGATCAAAATGACTCACTCATACACAACCTTCACCACCAAGCAAAGTGACGGCATCATGACCGTCACCTTCGACTTTCCGCCAGTGAATGTCCAAGGTCAGGAAATGCTCGCAGACCTCAACGGGCTCGCAATGCGCCTCGAAAGAGACAGGACCACAAGGGTCGTCATCTTCGAATCCGCACATCCCGAGATCTGGGTCTGCCACTACGACACAAACCTCCTCAAGGAGATGTCAACTGAAGCGGTCTCAAGAGAGGAAGCCCAGCTACTTGACCTTCAATCTGTTCTCGAACGCATCAGCAAACTCCCGCAAGCCACCATCGCCAAGCTTGAAGGCTTTGCCCGAGGCGGTGGACACGAGTTTGCACTCGCTTGTGATATGCGATTTGCTGTTCGAGGCAAGTTCAAGTTCATGCAGATGGAAGTCGGCATGGGAATTCTCCCCTGCGGCGGCGGCGCGTCTCGGATGGCAAGACAAACCGGTTTAGGACGAGCACTCGAAATCATTCTGAGCGCTCGTGACTTTACTGCTGATGAAGCAGAAGCATATGGCACCATCAACAAAGCGCTCAACGCCGACGAAATCGATGAGTATGTCGACACGCTTGCAAAACGGATCGCACTGTTCCCCCCTGAATCAATCAACGCATGTAAACAAGCAGTGTACGAATCGATCGACAAACCAATCGCAGAGGCGCTCAAAGCCGAGGCCTACTGGCTCTACCAAGCAACCAGCAAAACACCAGCAATCAAGCGCTTCGCAACAGCCGACGAGAACGGCGCTCAGTTCGACATGGACAATCAGCGAGACTGGAACGGTCTAGTGGAGCAAGTTCAAGCGATCCAGTAAACGAGTCAACTCCAGCAAATACATCAACCACCAGAAAGACATACACCATGAACGCAATGCTCGTAAACACCTACGGCGAGAACTCCGTGTTCGAACCTGCCGAAATCCCAGCCCCTGAAATCAAACTAGGACATGTTCTCATCAAGATCGCCGCATCAAGCGTCAATACCGTCGACACCATGATCCGTAAGATGGGTAAAGATCTGCCACTCTCACCAGACACTCCAGCCCTCCTGGGAATGGACTTCGCAGGCACAGTCGAGCAAGTCGGAGATGGAGTGACAGCTTACGCCGTAGGCGATGAGGTCTATGGATGCGCCGGAGGGCTCGCAGATCTCCCAGGAACTCTTGCAGAGTACATTGTTGCTGACGCAAACCTGATCGCTCGCAAAGCAAAGAACATTTCCATGCGTGAAGCCGCCGCCCTGCCACTGGTTGCCATCACTGCATACGAAGGTCTTATCCGTGCTGGAATCAAGGCGGGTCAGAAAGTCCTCGTTCATGGCGGATCTGGTGGCGTGGGCCATGTCGCACTCCAACTCGCCAAGCACTTCGGAGCCGAAGTCTACTCAACCGGCGGAGGCGTAAATCAACTCAAGCTGATTGAACAACTCGGCGCCACACCAATCAACTACAAATCCGAGTCTGTTGAGCAATATGTCGCTCAACATACCAATGGATCAGGATTCGATATCGTGTTTGATTCTGTTGGTGGCCCCAACCTGACAAACTCCTTTGAAGCCGCTGCACTCAATGCCCATATCGCAACCACGGTCTCGATGGTGGAGATTGATCTCTCAGTCGCTCACTTCAAAGGCCTGTCACTGCATGTCGTGTTCATGCTCATCCCGATGCTTCATAACCACAGACGAGAAGATCATGCGGATATCCTCACGCAACTCACAAAAATTGTTGAGCAAGGCGCACTTCAACCAGTTCTTGACGAAACCAACTTCACCATTGAACAAGCGGGAGAAGCACATGCACGCCTTGAGAGCGGGCAAGCGATGGGCAAAGTCGTCATCAGTCACTAATCGTGGAGAACACATGAAAAATAAAACGATACTCATCACCGGGTCTACCGATGGCATCGGACTGGTTGCAGCAACGAAGCTTGTATCAATGGGTCATACGGTTCTGATTCACGGTCGGAATGCAGAGAAACTCGCAAAAACAGAGCAGCTGCTTCTTAATGCGAATCCAAGCGTTTCAGTCGAAATCTATAGAGCAGACCTTTCTAGCCTAAACGAAGTCGAATCACTTGCAGAAGCTGTGACCAAGGATCATCAATCACTCGATGTCCTGATCAATAACGCAGGCGTATTCAGCACACCCAACCCACGCACAAGTGACGACCTTGATGTCCGCTTCGTTGTCAATACAATTTCACCATTCCTGCTCACCCACCGTCTGCTTCCGATGATGAACGACTCAGGAAGAGTGATCAACCTTTCCTCGGCAGCACAAGCACCTGTGAATATCCCGGCGCTCAAGGGTCAAGAGAACCTGTCAGAGAGCGCTGCTTATGCACAAAGCAAACTCGCCATAACCGCATGGTCGTTTGATCTGGCAGAACAACTCCGAGCAAATGGCACCAGCGTCATTGCTGTGAATCCCGGCTCTCTCCTCGGAACGAAGATGGTTAAGGAGGCATACGGAAGAAATGGTGCCGATATCAATATCGGAGCCGATATTCTTATCAAAGCAGCCCTGTCTGAGGAGTTTGAATCAGCATCCGGTCAATACTTTGACAACGACTCAGGCAGATTCGCCACCCCTCACCAAGACGCACTCAGCGTATCCGTGCGTTCAGAAATCGTGGACACAATTCAAGCGATCTGCTCCAATCTCAGCCATCGAGTAGATTCACCAGCATCAACAACAGGAGAATGACATGAGCATGATCTTCCATCGAATCCTCGCTTCACTAGCACTTGTGGTTATCACAGGATGTTCGAGTTCACATCGAATAGGGAACGACAATCAAAGTTCAGCCATTTCATTCACCCCATATTCCTCCATCGAGTGGACCCCGCTCAACCCCGCCCGAGGCGACAACAGCCCAAAAGCCGGAACACTCTGGGGAGATCGCAGCGACGATGTCGCCACCGGCTTCCTTGTCCAGTTCAAAGACGGCTTCTCGTCCCCTCCGCACATTCATAATGTCTCCTACCGAGGCATCGTCCTCAGCGGGCTCATTCACAACGACGACCCCGACGCTGCCAAGATGTGGATGCCTCCAGGATCCTACTGGACACAGCCCAAAGGCGAATCCCACATCACCGCCGCCAAAGGCAGCATGAATATGGCGTACATCGAAATCGACGAAGGCCCCTACCTCGTACGCCCAATCGATCAAGCATTCGATAGCGGCGAACGCCCGATCAATGTCGATCCATCAAACATTGTTTGGCTGGGCTCCACAGATGGGATCCAGATCGCTCACCTATGGGGAATCCACAAAGCGGGTCAACCCAGAGGCACACTCTTCAAACTCCCGAAATATTTCAAGGGCAAAATCAGCACAAACAGCCTCAGCACAAAGGGAGTTGTGATCCAAGGAGATCACAGTGTTCAAACAACCGCACAATCAGAGTACATAACACTTGATGTTGGCAGCGCATTCGAATCACACAGCGCATTCACTCTTCGGATCATGAATAACACAAAAAGAGAATGCATCATCTATATCAAATCAGAAGAAACCGTGATGATCTCGGCTAACTAGCGACACAAATCAAATCGTCCAAGATATACATATATGTGGTAGAGACTCATCAACGAACCCAGAAAGAAACGCCGCTGGCATCAAACCAGCGGCGTTTTCTATAAGTGGAGACGAAGAGATTTGAACTCTCGACCTCTTGCATGCTCCGTTGTTCGCATTCGCCGACGGACTCATTATCGAAGGTTGTGATACAATGCAATCACCCTGCGATCACAGTTTTTAGATTCTACTCGAAAAGGCATTGTTCATGCGTATATACACGATCATCATTTTGACGATATTCCCACTCACTGCCTTGGGCGAGCCCTTAACAGTCTCAGATACTCAGGAGCCAAGAGAATCGTCGGCTTCAGAAGTTCAGATCGTCACTTCAACTGATGGTGTAACCCTGCATGGAACGATCTTACTTCCCGAAGGTGCATCTCCTTCACATCTTGTTCCTGGAATAGTCCTCGTCACTGGCTCTGGTCCGCAAGACCGTGATGAATCACTCGCAGGTAGAAAGCCTTTCAAAGTTTTGGCTGAAGGACTAGTCAACTATGGCTATGCCGTTCTCCGGTACGATGATCGTGGGACTAAATCACTCGGAATCGGAAAGAGTACCGGAAACTTTGAAGAGTCAACAACAGCAGACTTTGCAAACGATGCAGCTTCGGCAATTGAGTATCTTCAACAGTACCCCGGCATAGACCCAAGCCGAATAGTACTATGTGGCCACAGCACCGGCGGCCTTGTTGCCGCACATCTTCTTGCGGAAGATGCAATACCCACTGCTGCCGTATTACTTGGCTCTCCTTCAGTCATTGGAAGTGAACTCCTTGCTTATCAATCAGAAGCGATGACACTCAAAACACAGGAAGTCGCTGAGACAGGACTCACGAACAATCAAATTGAACAGATCAACTCGCTCCAACGAGAACTCATCATGTCGTATGTAAGCGGTGATCAATCACGAATGAGCATCGCCGCAGAGGCTTTGATAAAGAACAGTATTCTGCTATCAGGAGGAGATGTAACACAATTGACTGATTCAATTTTGGAGCAAGCAATAAAGCAAGCCTTTGATCCATTCAAGAGTGTATGGATGGACTATTTCTTGCGATACGACCCCGCCAGCCACTTTGCACAAGCAAAGGTGCCTGTTCTATCAATCTACGGCGGGCACGATCTTCAAGTAATTCCTGATCAAAATGTACACCCGATGTCCTCAGCACTTCAGGAAGCAAATCACCCTTCATCAGTTGTTATGGTTATTGAAAGCTCAAATCATCTATTTCAAACAGCGGAAACAGGTTTACTAGATGAATACAGCAAACTTGATGACGAGATGAACCCTTTACTGATTCGTATGATCACTGCATGGCTTGACGGCGTCTTTGAGACTGTCGCCCACTCCTCATCAGAGTAACTCAGAACTGAACTACAGAGTGGCGATATTTGATTCACTCTGGCCATACCAAACACCTAGCGGGTCAAGTAACGGGTCAGAGCGGGTCAATCCTCATTACTCCAACTCCTTCACTCAACTTAAAAACGCCACCGGCTCAATACCAGCGGCGTTTTCTTCAAGTGGAGACGATGAG
>JARGPA010000022.1 GCA_029213305.1 Phycisphaerales bacterium | reverse complement strand
ACCATCGTCCAAAGATCATTAATATAGAACTGCATCGCGTCCGCTTCGATCTTGTCTCGATGGCGCTGCTGCGCCTCGATGACTTGCTTGGGACACGCACCAAAAGATCCGTGATTAAGATAAACCACATCGGGATCAAGCTGAAAATGTACATTGAGCGGCGAAGGCGTCGGAATCTGAAGTTCAGTCATAACCGAGCATAGTCAATCCGATTCGAACTATCAGCCTCTCAGATCGAGCGATCTTCCCACCGCAACATTCGTTGCGACCTGATTGCGTTCTACGGCCTGTGGGTACATCGTGTATGTTCCTGCGCTCGTAGTCATAGGTTTCGGGCCGACTACCTTTGCGACATCGTTGCTCAGATCTATTGGTTGAACTTTTGCGCCTACAAGCTGATCAATCGTTTGTGATTCAAGCGCTGATCGACGAGGCGTGATCTTCCCAGCGGTATCGAGCTGCGATGCTCGTTGTGAAGGTTCAACAACAGTTGTAGCAGCGGTCGGGCGGAGCGGCTGAACCGAGTTGACGAAGGGTGATCCGCCTGGTTTTTGGACTCGAGGGGATTGCGAGTACGCTCGGAGTGCGGCGTTAATCGGGAATGATCCCGAGTTGAGTGAACTGGAGTTGATTCGATCCATCTTTATCTTCTCATCAGCCGGGCAGTATTCCAGAATCTACTGGTACCCAACGAACACATCATCAGTCCATCCATGGACACGATCCTGCTTTCACAGAGCCCATCCTACCTGATAAACCATCGGCGATCACGCATCATGTGCGTGATAACTCCTGTGGACCTTCACTATTTTCGTTATTGGATGGAGATATTTGCGCCTCAATTCTTCTATTAGGCACAAAGACAAGTTCTGTGAACGAATCGCGGTAACAGTACTTGAGGTCAAACCCAACACAAAATCCGAGCCTTGGCGACTCAGCGTAAAAATACTTGGTTTTCTCCACTCAAACAGACTTAACTCGAGCGATCTGTGCTTGTTCGCTAGATGTTGGACACATCAAGAAGGCGATGCAGGCACAGCATGCTCCGGCTTGATAAAGACAAGGTGGGCTTGCGTGAGCAAGAACCAATCTTGTGATTGCAAATGAATGTCGTGTAGAATTTACATATTCTGATTAACAAACTAGTTGATAATATTCTGAATTGCGATGAGTCCGTATGCGGTTATTAGTATGTCGTTGTTTTCCATCCATCGTTGATTCTTTACTTTGAATCCGCCGCTGACATGTTGGAGTTCGTAGAGTTTGTCGATCATTTCTTCGCGCCAGTTGTGGCCGTTGATTTCATCTACGCCGTAGGCGTCGAGTGCACGCGCCATTGTGCAGAGATAGAAATAGTACCCTTGATCTCCCATTCCTGGGTTTTCTTCAAGGGTGTAGTTCTCTTCGATCCATTTCCATGCATTCTTCATTCGTGGATCATCTTTGTCTATATCTGTGTAGACGAGGGATTTGAATCCGGCGTAGGTCATAGATCCGTATGCGCGGAGTCGTGTGAGTTCGTCACCGTTTTCTGAAGTTTCAACGATATCCCCGGCCATGGATTGGCCTGCGGCGCCGTCTACTGATTCGATATTTGGGACAGTGGCATAGATGAACCCTCCTTGATCGGATTGATCTGCGTAGGGCATGTCGTTGATTTGATCGTGCATCTGAACACGCGAGAGGAAGATCTGTGCTCGTTGAAATGCGGGATCGTTTGTTGATACTCCTGTGTCATGGAGTGCTTGTATGAAGAAAGAGAGATTTGATAGGTCGGGTCGGCCGTGCTTTCCGTATCCTACGCCGCCGTAATATGGGTGGTTGATGTCAATTGGATCTTCGAAACCTGGATCATTTGGGTTGGTTGTATTCGAAGAAGAGTATTGCAGGGTCTTGAGGAATTTTTGTGCGTTCACGAGAGCGATTGATGACTCGATGGAGTTCATGTGCGAGAGAGCGGAAAGACAGACTGAGGTGTTGTACGACTGGAGCATTCCGTCGTGGATTGAGCCGTCTTCTTGAACAAATTGGAGAAGGTATCGAGTCCCTTGGATGATGAGCGGGTGTTTCTCATCAATCTCCGGATCGAGGAGGAGCCCTGTAAGGACGAGTCCGGTGATTGCGGGAATCTTGATTAGATCTGGATCATCGTCCCAGCCTAATGTGTTGGGATTTTGGCGTGTACCGAGATGTTCGATTGCGCGTCTGGCAACCAAGTCTGCTTTCTTTCTATGCTCTGCGCTGATGTCAGTGGCAAGAGTCTGAGACGAGATCAACATGATGAGTATTGCTTGGATAAGTTTCATGTGAATCATCTTTCTACTTGGGATGAGGTTTTGACGGGTGTGTCTGAGAGTTTATGATTGCAGCGGCTGCACAGGCGGCGGCTTCGATTCGAAATACCAATATTCCAAACCGAGTAGTTTGTGTATTGGTTGCAGCGAACTGATCTCTTTCTCGAGTTGACCAGCCGCCTTCTGGTCCGATGAGTATAACGCGGCGCTGAGCAGGTGTATTGCACTGATATGGAGAACCTGATGCATCTGCGATGAGCGCATCTGGGTCTTTGATTGCGTCTTCAAAATGGACAGGATCGTCTATATTGAGCTTGTAGGGTCGATGGCACTGCTTTGCAGCTTCGATTGCGATGCGATCGAGCTTATCAAGACGGATGGTATCTGGTTTCCGTTGGGATCGATCACAGATGAGTGGTCGATACGAATCTACTCCGAGTTGAGAGAGTTGATCAATCATTCGATCGAGTTTGTCACCCTTTGGTAGTGCGCTGTAAACCTCAACAGGGTGTTCTGGGGGGTTGTAGAAATCGATTGAGCGAAGCTCGATGGTTAGGTTCGGTTTAGATTTTGAACCTGCTATTGATTGGATAGAGCCTTTAGCGATATGGCCTTTTGCGTTGAGAACCCCCACTTGATCGTTCAACCTGACTCTTTTTACACGAACAGCGTGATGCGCTTCTGCGTCGGTGATGGTGATTGGATGATCTGCGGAGTATTGGGCAAGGTCCGAGAACATCATCCAGTGCTGAATCTGTTGTGGATCAGGCATGGGAAAAGGATAGGGAGCTTGGGTGACAAAGGTATTGATGAGATATAGGCCGATATCTCTTGAGTTTGGGTGCATAATTCCCGATCATCTCGTTACATTGGACCACGAAGACCCCAATTCCGAGCATCAGAGCTTTGAACTCGATGAGGCGATTGATTCGTTACTCAACGAAGAGGAATCGGTGCGCGATGAGTCGGATGACTCTTTGGACAACAACGAAGAAGTTGCAAGCGAGATCGTTGAAGAGATTGATTCTGACAAAGCGACATCTGTTGATGGTGACGCAACGCTCGATGCACTCGAAGCAGTTGCAACCAATACAGAGATGTTGCTCGATGATGCAATCAGTAACTTGCTCGACGAAGACAATGACGTTACAAACTCCCTTGATGATTCGATTGATGACAATCAGAAACTTACTGATATCGAGTCTCAGACACTTGAGTCTTCTGAAGTGGAATCAGAAAGTGTTGATTCATCAAGCGATGGTTCAAAAAACGGTGAGGTTGACGGTGTCGATTCGGTGATTGTCGAAGACGATATCGCAGCATTGGAAGCAACGATCGAAGAGATCAGCGAAGACTCAATAAACGAATCTGAACTCGAAGCGTCCCATGATATAGTGGATGAAGATATTGACGATGCTCTGCTCGATTCGATCAACGATGCTTTGGTCACTGAAGTGCAAGCAGATGATGTCTCTGATCTCATTGATCAAGCAAATGATGAAGACATACAAACGGATAAAGAAACTGAATCTGAGAACTCCGTTGCAGAGGAAGTTGAGACTGCTGTAGACAGTCTTGAAGAGATAGACAGCGAGACTGATGCGATTGATGAAGCAACCGAGGCTGTTGACTTTGATATTGAGTCCATCGCGGCGGACCTTGATGTTGATGAACTTCTCGGATCAGATGAACTTCTCGGATCAAAGGAAACTTCGATCGATCAGGCGATTTCGGAACTTGAAGGAAGCTCTGCGGATGAGGAGGGTACCGAAACTGATTCGGACACAACTGATCCAATTGCAGTTCAAGAAACTGAAGTTGTAACTTCTCAAATCACTGAAGAAACAACTACTCCGGTTGATGAAGAAGGAGCAAGCGATTCGTCAGATGATGACATGCTTGGTGATCTAGATTCGGCGCTTGCAGGTCTTGGCGATGATCTTCTTATGGGTGACTTTGAAACACCCGACGGGGAGCTGATCGATTCATCATCAGTTGAGAGTGAGCTTGATGAGTCGCTTTCAGCATCATTATTGTTAGATCAACTTGATCTAGATGAAGTCGCGTCCGCGATTACTGAAGATGGAGTTGAAGCGGTTGTAGAGACAAGCACTGAATTAGGTTCTACAGAGACTCAATCTGAGGTTGACACGGATCAACTAGCGGAATCATCTGATCGTGCAATGACGGTGAATGCAGTTGATACTCCAAGCGATATAGAACAGGATGCGATGGCGAAGCCTCGGGTTCCTGATGCGGCGGTTTCTAGTCGGGGCGCGGGGAGCTCTGATGACGCGGTCGTGCCTGCAGAGGTAGACGATGTTCAGATCGAGTCGATTTGGCAAACTTTGATTCGTGTGACCAAGATTCAAAGCAAGAATGTGTTAACACAAGCAAAGACTCATGGGTTACCGATGGGCGCGAAGGGATTGATATTGCTTTCTCGTCCAGTTGCGAACAAACCTGCACAACTGCGAGATTCGATTGGATATGTCGCGATCTGGACGATCTTCTTAGCGATGGTTTTATGGATGTATGCGATGTTCTTCCGTACTACCCCAACCCCGACTCCTACGCAAGCACCAACTCGAGTTGTTGCTCCTGATGAGAGTTTGGAACGGATTGAAAATCATATGAACGAGCAGCCTTAATCGCTTGTATCGTCATCATTCCAGTCGAGAAGAGATTGTTGCCAGTTGGTATCGAGTTGATCAAAGCTCATATTGAGCGTTGATTGGGTTGCTTCTTCGAGGGTTGCTCCGGCGCCCAACTTTGTAAACCATTTGTTTCGATTTTCAACAGTGTGGATTCGATCGATATAGTCGATCATGGACCAGCCTTGTAGATAGACATACCTTGCGTGGTTGTTTGCTTCGCCTCTGAAATCGGCGAGGAGATTCCAATCACGGAGATTGTTTTCTTTTGCGAGATTGGAGATTCTTTTGTTTTTGGAATCCCAAGAATCCCGGAACAATCCTGCGGCGACTTCTGCGATACCTTCGAGGGTCCACCAGGGTGCGAGATTGATTTCTGGTCCGAACTCAAAACTGACGGCGTGACCAATTTCGTGGGCAAGGAGTGGATCGAGTCGGTTTGTAGGGAAGTTTTCTCGGCCTAGGATTTTGATTGATTCTCCAGGTTCGTTCCATCCTGAGAGGCCGTCGGTGTATGAGAGATATATTGACGCTTGGAGCGACGACATTTCTGGATATACCTTAACTACAACTTCCTTGGGAGCGGTATTCGAATAATCGAATCCCATGTTGACAGCGATTTGATCACGTAGATTTTCTACTCTGTCTGCGCAGAGATTTGCGAGATCTTCATGGACTGAATCTGCGTAGACTCGCACCCCTTTTGTTTCATCATTGAAAATATCCCATGCGCGGCCTGCGAATATCCATTGTCCTTGCGATGAGGCAATTGGTTCGAACCGTGCTTGGTATGCAAAGAGTCTGTTGAGTTCTTCTCCCGGGATGTGCCAGGTGATTTCGAGGGGCGCAATCGCGGATCCATCATCTTGGATTCGAACTGGTTCGTTCCATGCAATCGAGAGTTCAATATCATTGACGGGGTGTTTTTGTAGATCAGAGATCCATGCTCGTTGTTCTGTTGCGAAGAATGAGTCCGTGGTATCAATCAGCGCCATGTATGCACCGATATCTGTCTTTGTGATTGCGGATTGCATTCCTTCTATCACTTGATTGACACGGATTGACTCTATTGAATCTGCGGGGAGCGGAGAATCCGCATAAACAGATGCTGAAGCAATCACGAGAGTGAACAATGTGACTCGCATTTAGAACTCCGCTTGCTTTGGTGCTCTTGGGAATGGGATAACATCGCGGATGTTTTGCATTCCAGTGCAAAATTGGACGAGGCGTTCGAAACCGAGGCCGTACCCTGCGTGTGGGACTGTTCCGTATTTACGGAGATCGCGGTACCACCAGTAGTCGGCCTTGTCGAGTCCCATCTCATCGATTCGCGCGTCGAGGACATCGAGTCGTTCTTCTCTTTGTGATCCGCCGACGAGTTCTCCGACTCCTGGGACCAAGATATCTACAGCCGCAACTGTGCGCCCTGGAGCGCCGTCGGTGCCTTCATCGTTGAGACGCATGTAGAATGCTTTGATGTCTTTTGGATAGTTGATCACTGCGACTGGTTGCTTGAAGTGTTTCTCGGAAAGGAATCTCTCGTGCTCGGTCTGCATATCGATCCCCCACTTGACAGGGTGATCGAACTTTTCGTTGCATGATTCAAGGATCTTGATCGCGTCGGTATAGGTGATCGTTTTAACTGGTGATTCAACCATCATCTTGAGACGATCGATAATTCCCTTTTCGATACGGAGATCAAAGAACTTGAGATCATCCATACGGCGTTCGAGTAGATCGCTTGCACATGCTCTGAGCATTCCTGATGCAAGGTTGATGTTGTCGTGGAGATCTGCGAATGCGATCTCTGGTTCGATCATCCAGAACTCAGCAAGGTGTCTCGGCGTGTTTGAGTTTTCAGCTCTGAATGTTGGTCCGAATGTGTAGACTCGGCTGAGCGAACTACAGTAGGTTTCAACATTGAGTTGACCCGATACGGTGAGGTGCGATTCTTTTCCGAAGAAGTCTTGTGAGAAATCAACTTGTCCTTCATCGGTCTTTGGGATGTTCATGAAATCGAGCGTGGATACTCTGAACATTTCTCCAGCGCCTTCGCAATCGGACCCGGTGATAATTGGAGTGTGTACCCAGTAGTAATCTTGCTCGTCCATAAATCGATGAACGGACTGAGCGAGTGCGTGGCGCACACGCGCGACGGACCCGAAGGTGTTGGTTCGTGTGCGGAGATGAGCAACTTCTCTGAGGTATTCGAATGAGTGTCTTTTGTTGGAAGTTGGATATGTGTCTGGATCTTCAACCCATCCGATGACTCGAACTTCGGTTGCTTGGATCTCTACGGACTGTCCTTTTCCTTGTGATTCTACGAGGAGGCCGTCCACTTCGACAGAGCATCCGGTGTTGAGCTTTGCGATTTCTTCGTAGTTTGAGAGGTCGTGTCTTGCGACAACTTGTATTTGATCGAAGCATGTGCCGTCATTGATTGCGATGAAGGAGAGTCCGCCGTCGGCTTTTGAATCGCGTTTGGTGCGGACCCAGCCTTTGATTGTGAGTTCAACGCCTGGTTTGGCGTCGAAGGCGTCTTTGATTTTCATCCATGCCATGTTGGGCCTCTGCTTGTCTAAAAAATAGGTTGGGAACGGTTCACGAGTTGTGGAGTGATGGTAGCTCGCTTAAGGCGGGTTGTGCGCTGATGGTGGTATGTCTATCCTTGATGCAATGGCACGAGCAGACGAAATTAAACCGATTTCCCCCTTCGGATTGACACTAGAGGCGTATCAGTCGCTTTGTAAAGCTCAAGAGGTTGGCCGCGGACGGGCACAGACAGCGTACGAAGCAATCTATCGGGATGGTGCGACTGAATCGGCGCCTGCGAAGATTGTTGTCCCGGCCATTGTGACGAGGCACGAGGAAGTTGTCAAAGAGGGGGTCACGATCAAGTTTGTGCAACGACTCCCGAATCCGGAACATCGACTCAAGGATCGTGGAATTGATTTCGATGATATTGAATCGGTGATCATCCCGATGATTGGTCGATCGGGTCGCAAAACTCACACGCTTTGTGTCTCTTCGCAAGTTGGATGTGCGATGGGATGCGATTTCTGTGAAACTGCTCAGATGGGTTTGATTCGCTCTTTACGAGCGGAAGAGATTGTCGCACAATGGTGGGCGGCGAGGTTCATCGAGGGCATTCAGATCGACAATATTGTGTTCATGGGGATGGGTGAACCCATGGATAATCTGGACGAAGTCCTCAAAGCGATTGATTGTTTGACGGATCGGAATGGGCCTTGCATTCCGATGAGCGGGATTACGATCTCGACTGTTGGACGAGTTGATGGACTTGAACGGATCAAAGAACAGGTGCAGAAACCTGGATGGAAACGGCTTGGGCTTGCGTTGTCGTTGAATGCGTCGAATGATCGGGTTCGCTCGGAGTTGATGCCTGTCAATAAAAAATGGAATATGCAACGATTGCAGGATGTTCTTTTAGAGCTGCGTGAGGTTCGTGGTGGCCGAAAGATCATGATTGAGTATGTGCTCATTCCTGGTGTGAACTGTGACGACGAGCATGCGGATGAACTAGCGGAGTGGATGAAGCCTTTTTTAAAGGATCCAACGCGGGATAAAGGGAAAGGGCACGGCGGGCTTTTGAATGTGATTCCCTATAACCCGAGACGAGACTCTCCTTGGGAAGCGCCGAGTGATGAGGTTGTAGATCGGTTTGTAAACCGACTTGTTGGACACGGCGTGTTTGTGAACTGCAGACGCACGAAGGGTAGAGATACAATGGCGGCGTGTGGACAGCTTGGGACTGCGGAGATCCGCAAACGGAAATATGTTCAGATGAAAACTTCTGCGAGTGAAGACCAATCAACAGCTCATGGGTAAAGCACATGGACTATTTCGATCACGCGAGCGGGTTGTACTTTTTGTATATTTGATACTGCTGATTTCGTCGCATTTGGTGCAGATGTTCTCAGGCGGGATGAACGATTCGCTCTTACCTGGAAGAGATCGACCCAGTATTGAGATTGCAAACCGAGGAGATGATGGAGAGATCATCACAGGTGACATGCTTCGGTTGGTCTATCAACGATGGGGTCCCTCGACTCAAGATCACTCTGGTACTCGTACCCCGGTACTCCTTATGCATGGTGCTCCAGGGATGGGGACAGATTTTGCAAGACTTGGTGGATTGCTCACAACGGACAATCGAGCGGTGTACTCTCCTGATCTCATTGGGTTTGCACAATCAGGTATGGGCGACAATGTCTCGTATCGTGTGCAAGCAAAGCACATGTTTTCGTTTCTGGATTCGATGGGTGTGGATCGGGTGCATCTTGTTGGATGGTCCAACGGGGGCGGGGTTGGGCTCCGGATGGCGGATTTGTATCCAGAACGGGTAGCTTCTCTCACTATGTTGGCGTCGGTTGGTTCGCAAGAGTCTGAGGGAAGTGGTTCATACTTCTTTGAGCATGTGAAATATGCAGTTGGGATTGCATTTGTCGGGTATTTACCCGAGATTGTTCCCCACTTTGGAATTTTGGGGACGCATGATCTACGGGTTGGGTGGTTATGGAGTTTTTGGGATTCGGATCAGCGTGATTTGACTGAGATTATGCCGACGATTGAGACTCCGGTGATGATCTTGCATGGGCGCGATGACTTTTTGGTCATGGATTGGGCAGCAGAGTTGCATCATGAGATGATGCCTACTTCCAAACTAGTGATGCTCGATGCGTCGCACTTTTTACCATTTATGCAAGCGCGTGAGACTGCGGGATATCTCAATGCATTCTTTGATCGTCATGATCAAGAGGGAGTTGCGCCCGAAACTGGGTATTTGGATTTGGCGCCCAAACCGGTACGCTCTGGAGTAGATGCGGCGCTGCACTGGATCGGAGATCAAGTGCGCAGTTTACCTTGGTGGTTGCAACTCATCGCGGTGATTGTTGTCGTTTGGCGCGTTGTATCGTTTGGGCTTGTCATCACGATGATGGGCGTGAGTTTATTTGGGGTAGATTTTGGAGTTGCGATATTGGGGATGATGTCCGGGCGGGCATTGTGGTTGTGGTGTTCTGCGGGAGTGCTTGATCGGCCTAGAACTGCTTGGGGATGGGTGCGTGGTGTCGCGTATATTGTTCCGGTTCATTTCGTTGGGTTGGTTGGAGGCCTCTGGACACTGGGATTGACCTTTGAATATGGTCTCTTCGGGCTTGTCTTCGGTTGCGGATTGCTTTGGTCAGCTTTTGTATTCATGCGGTTGGTTGTCACTTGGGAAGGTAGACAACGGATTAAAGCAGCAATTGAACGAGTGATGAACCATGAATACTGGGCAACTTGGATTTTGTATATCCCAGTGTCTTGGTGGGGAATCAAGTGGATTTTGAGTGGAAAAGGGATTCGAACTCTTGGCGCTGTGAATCCGGGTTATGCAAATGACGGGGGCGTGCAAGGCGAATCAAAGATTGATATCAACTCTAAGTTGGGCAATGACCAAGCGATTCTCAAGTGTGTTTTGATTGATGATGATGACAACATTGATCGGAGGATTGCTCGTGCGATCGATGTTGTTGAAACTGACACAGAGATTGGTGGTCTCCCAGTCATCTGTAAACCTGATGTCGGCGAGCACGGAGTCGGGGTTCAACTCGCAAAGAGCATGAAGGAAGTCGCAGAGTATAGTCGAATGCAACCTGATGCATTTGTAATTCAGAAGTTTCATCCAGGAGTTTGCGAGGTTGGGGTGCTTTGGACTCGCAACATCGAATCGATCAAGCAACCTGAGTGGGATGGTTCTACGGGTGATATTTATGCTATCACGGTAAAACATTTCCCGAGTGTGATCGGGGATGGAAAACGAACGGTTCGACAGTTGATTCTCCAAGATCGTCGACATCGTAGACAAGCAGCAATGTTCATCGAACGAATGATGGACCAGTCATCTTTGGTTCCTGGTGATGGCGAAACATTTTCTCTTGGGTTTGCAGGAAATCATGCGCAAGGCGCCATGTTCTGCGATGGGAGCGAGCTGAATACCCCTGCGCTCAAAGAGCGGATCGAACAGATAGTCTGTGGGTTTTGCGATGATAACGGGAGGGGATTTGACATTGGTCGATTTGATCTCAGGTGTGATTCACTCGAAGCACTTGCGCATGGCGAGGGGTTCGGGATTGTTGAACTCAATGGGGTTGCGAGTGAGCCGACAAATTTGTACGACCCTGATCGATCAATCATCTGGGCGTGGCGCCTACTCGGTGGGTACTGGAAACGGGTTGGGTTGATCGCTCAAGCTCGGATCAAGACAGGAACTGGCGAAGCAGTTGATCGTTCAACTTGGGCAAAGTTGCGACGCGCATACATCCGAACGATGTTTCCGTTCTAATCTAAATCAAACTGTGCGACTGAGAACGAAACTAGGGTTGGAGTCTTGTTGAAGACCACGGTCCCGTTGTTGCTTTGTTGTCGGTGATATCGAGTGAACGGGTCCAGCGAGCTCGATCATGGATTCGGCCTGTACCTGCAGACCAGAGTTCGATCGTGTGTGCGTGCAGGTGGTATCCTCCCCAATGTGGAGGTCGTGGGATGGTGATTTCGTTCCCGTTCATAAGATCTGACGCGTCGATCCCGAGTTTGTCGACGATTTCTGTGACTTTTTCGAGGAGCGCTTCACGAGACTCGATTGGTTGTGATTGTTCAGAGATCCATGATCCGAGTCGAGATTCGATTGCTCTTGACGCGAAGTAAGCGTCGGATTCTTGAGGGGTTGCTTTGACGACTTGGCCTCGGATTCGGACTTGTCGTTCGTAGAAGTCCCAATGGATTGCGGCGCTCGCAGCTGGGGACGATTCGAGCTGTTGTCCCTTTTGGCCGTGGTAGTTGGTGTAGAACATGATTGAGCCTTGCTCAACATTGATCGATTTGCAGAGCACGATTCGGGCATCTGGGCCTCCATCTTGATGGGTGCTTGCGATACACATCGAGTTTGCGTTTGGTGTCAGTCGTTCTAACCAAGCTTGGTCGAACCATTGTTTGAAGAGCGGGAAGGGCGAATCTGGGAGTGTGTCAGGGAGTCGTTCGCCTTCGTCATAGAACTGTGTGGGTGATGGTTTGTTGCTCATGGAGGATTATAGATGAATATCTTCGGGAAAGTGCCCAATTCGTTGGGGTCAAGCTGTCGGTTGTGCAACTCGGGCGGGTCATTGCTTATGATGGTCTTGTGAACGAAGGAAACATGTTTGAATCGAACTCGGATCAGCCTTTCAAGAAAAAGAAGGGGAAACGATCCAATGCGCCTGACGTCGGGAAGTTGTTCGATCGGACCCCTCCACATCATGTCGATGCGGAACGATCCCTGCTTGGATCGATTTTGTTGGATCCCACGATCCTCAATGATGTTGTTGAACTGATTCCCAATGGCGAGTTGTTCTATAAAGAATCGCACGGCGTAATTTATCAAACGCTTGTTGATACTTATGAGGCTCATCAGACGGGTGACCTTGTTCAGTTGACTGAATCTTTGCGGGCGAAGGGCTTGTTTGATCAGGTTGGCGGCGCCAAGTATTTGATGGAACTCGCAGAAGCGGTTCCCAGCGCGGCAAACGCGCCGTATTACGCGAAACTGATCGCGGATAGTTTTCGTTTGCGGAAGTTGATCGATGCTGCAGGCGAGATCTTGTATGACGCGTACAACCAGGGCGGCGGCGGAATCGACGCCGCGAAAGGTGTGATTGATCTGGCGGAGAAGCGGATCTTCGATATTGCATCAGAAGACATCAATGCAGAACCGGAATCGCTCAAGGAGCTTTTGCTCGCGGAGATGGAACGGATTGAGCAAGCAGAGGGACAGGCGGTAGCGGGAACTGCGACTGGATTCACGGATCTCGATGAGTTACTCTCGGGACTCCAACCTGAAGAAATGCTGATTCTTGCGGCTCGTCCTTCGATGGGTAAAACTGCGATTGCGCTGAATATCGCAGAACAGATCGCGTTTGGTGGTGCGACCCCTTGGGCGCCCAAGCAGATCAACAACCCTGTTCCTGTGGGTGTGTTCTCGCTTGAAATGGCCCGCGGCGCATTGGTACAACGATTGTTGTCCTCGCGATCTGGTGTTGATTCTAATCAATTGAGAACCGGGCGCGTCAACGGGGGTGAGTGGGAGAAACTCACTCGTTCATCTGCGGAACTTGCAGAGGCACCGATTTATATTGATGACACTCCGGGGATGACAGTGCTCGCGATGCGCGCGAAAGCTCGTCGGATGAAGCAACGGCACAACATCGGTTGTATTGTGATTGATTATCTTCAGTTGCTCTCTTCCCCCACTTCTGCGCGTGAATCGAGACAGGTTGAGGTCTCTGAGATTTCGCGTTCGATCAAAGCGCTTGCGAGAGAGCTCAAGCTCCCAGTGATTTGTTTGGCGCAGTTGAATCGTGGCGCGGAGCAACGCGAAGGGAATCGACCCAAGATGTCGGATCTTCGTGAATCAGGTTCGATCGAACAGGATGCGGATGTTGTAATGCTTTTGCATCGCGAGTCGTATTACCATCGTGGTGATCCTGCTTGGGATCCGACGAGTCCTGAGTTTGACGAGGACAATCGCGAGAAGCTCAACTTGACGGAGTTGATCATCGCAAAACAACGTAACGGGCCTACAGGTACTGTGAAGTTAATTTGGGATGCGGGCACGGTTCGATTCAAGAACTCAGACAATCATCATCGCGGCGGGAGTTATGGATTCTCGCAAGAGATGGAAGGCAAGTCATACGGGTTTGATGGTCCTGACTTTGCACCCGAAGCACCAGCATCAGGCGAGCAAGACTTTGCACCGTCAGTTCCTGTGCAGGACTTTGCGCCTGGGTCTAAGAGTGGGCCTGAAGCAGACTTTCGCGACGGATCTGGCAACGATGTGAGCTTTGGCGACGATGAGATGCCTCCATTCTAGTTGCTTGCGACATGAATTTAGATGAACCTACATCATCTACAAATTATTTAAACCAAGTTTCTGATATGCTAAGTGAAAGCCTTGCAGCTCGTAAGGCGATGAGGGATTCTGCACAAGAGGGATATCGACGCATGAAATACACACGAATAATCAGTCTCATAGGAGTAGTCTTTGGGATCAGTTCAACAGTTGCGAATGCACAAGCAACTCCTGTTAGATCAAGTATCGAGTCGTCGTCATTTATCTATCTTACCGTTGTCGATCAGAGCGATGATACCATTCAGATTGATGACCAGTTGGGCACGATTGATCCGCTCGGTCTGATCAGCGCAACATCTATAATTAACTCTTCGCAAGGTTTCTACACTGGCACGGTCCAAACATCCGCAGAGTTTATTGATGAACAGCACGGTGAGTTCGATAGCACAATGAGCTACGAAGGGAATATTGGATCTGGAGAGATCCAAGCTCAACAGTATGGTCACACACTTCATGGGATCTTTGAATACGAATTTATAATCCCTTCTGACGGAGTGCTCAATCTCACTGGATTGCTTACGAATCCGGGGCCGTCACCGATCCAGTTTCACGCGGTTATACAAATGTCTTCAGAATTTGTAGTTGGAGGCGGATTCACTGGTTCATTCTTTGAACAACAAATTTTTGACACTGAGTTTGATTCAGAGCAGATTAATATTCAAGTACCATTAACAAGTAACTCTGGGAGTTACCGTTTACGAATTCGGCTTACACACAGTGGGATTGGGCAACTCGACAGGAGTCTGATTGGGGGATCACTCTCAACATCTTGGAGTATTGAATCTCAGAACCCTTGTCCGGCGGATTTTACTGACGACGGAGTGCTGAACTTCTTCGATGTGTCGGCTTTCCTGAACGCATTTTCTAAAGAAGACCCGATTGCAGATCTGACTAATGATGGCGCGTTTAACTTCTTTGATGTCTCTGCATTCTTGAATGCTTTCGGCACAGGATGTCTTTAAGACGTTCGTTGCAAATGAATATCGTGGGCACAGTTTTTACGAATCGTGATCCAATTCTGAGCATTTCAGATTCGCATTATTGTTATAGTTAGTTATTCGTTTTTTATGTAATATATTGAATAAACAACATTGGAACCAGAACGAAACCCTATGCGTATTAATGATCACGATGACTGGGGTTCTCGTGTGCTCGATAGTGTCGATGCATGCTTGAGGGCTTTGCACAACAAGGCACATCATGATTGTTCAATATTGTTGCCGAGGGTTTGGGCGAGGATTTGCTTTAGGCTTTATAAGGCTTTGTTGCTTGGGATTGCTCGGAACGATGGCTTACGACGTCCGAGGACAAGATAGCACCGGTGGGCTCACGTGCAGTATTGAAGGTTCCCTCGGTCAGTTTTCATTCCCTGAAGGATATACATACAGTATTGATCGCGCTGGGGATGTTGTGTTTGCGCTTCATTGGGATGAGTTGCTTGATCAACCAACGCTCAACTCAGTTGATTTGTCAAACACTGAGAATCCAACTTTGTTACAAACGATTGCAGTTGACTTTACTGATGAAGCAGAAGTTGGTTCTGGTCTTCTGATTATGAATCTTCAATCTTCGGGTATTGCGATCTTTGATGTTTCAGACCCGAGTGCAATGCATGAAATCAGTACACTCGACACAACAGATGAAGTTTCTGATATTCTGATTCAGGGGCAGACAGCATTTCTCATTGATAGATCCGACGGATTGATCGCGGTTGATCTAAGCGACCCAACAAATCCAACAACGATGGATACTTATTTGTTTCCAAGTTTCGTACGAGATATTGCATTAAACGATTCCAAAGCGTATGTATCGTTGAACTCTGAGCAGCTCATCATTCTCGACATCAGTGACCCTGCCAACTTTGAAGAGATTATGACATTTGATTATGATGTTCTCAGCTTTGCTCGAATTGCAGTTGATGATGGAATCCTTGTTCTTTATGGGCGTTTATGGATGCAGGTGTTCGATATTCAGTCCGGGGAGAACGAGCTGATTGAACTTAGTAAGTCGTATATCTACGAATTAGCGGGCGATCTCCATCGAAGTACGCGAGGTGATTTACATCTGGATGGCGGTTTTCTGACTGTTCTTTCTGAGTATGGAAATGTGTTTCGGTTTTCACTCGCGGACCCAGCCAAACCCGTACTTACAGGGCAGCTGGCTTCTATAGGGCCTTACTCGTATGAACTCGCGGTGATGGACTCTGGTGTCGCGGTTGTTGCAGGCGGAGAACCAGGCTTTAGTGTTTTGAACATGGTGGACGCGAACACGATTGTCCCATACTCGGACATGTGGAATGTGAACCAAATTCCAGATTATATATTTGAGATTCTTGGCTCGAATAATGTTGGATATGAGAACAACTTGTTACTCATCCCGGTATATCGCAAACACTTTATTGACCCGGACATGCAAGGGGTCATGGCGCTCGACATGACTGATCCTGAATCACCTGTGATTGTCTCGGAGTATTACTCCGAGATGGAATCGATCACAGATATTGTAGTTCACAATGAGATTGCGTACATTGTCAGAGAATCGTTTGGTTTGGAGTTGGTTGACTTTTCAACACCGACACAGCCCAAGCGGATTTTGACTTATGAAATTTTTAAGGACATTGTTGATATCGAAATTCACAATGAGACATTGTGGCTGCAAGTTGATCGGTCAAGTTATGCGATCTTTGACATCAACAATATCGAACAGATTGATTTTCTCGCATTCTACCAAGTATCACATACGGATGTTTATAGCTCTACCTTCGCAGATGATCGGATCTTTATTAGCCATGAAATAGAGATCGATGATGCTTCATCTTTCGTCGTGTCGGAGATTGATCTATCCGATCCGTTTCGTCCGTTGCGCACTGATCATGTCACTCCGACAATCTTTGAACACATTCAGATTGACGACGGCGTGCTTTATGGAATCAACTATTCGGATTCAAATCTATTCATATCATCTTTAGATGATTTGGACAGTTATGGGGAAGCTGATCTTGTTTTAGAAGATGGGATGCTTGAGGTTCTTGATGGGTATGCTCATTGGTACACCTGGGAGAATCAGGTATACTTGTTTGATGTTGGTGAGCCGCAAAACCCGGAACTGGTTGGATCGCAGTATATCGACTTTGATCTGCAGAACATTATCGCATTGAACAATGCAATCACACTCATTTCTCAGTACAGCATTCTAACGATCAATACAGACACGAACTGTAATCCATGTGTTGCAGACATGGATGGTGACGGCGAGCTCAACTTCCGAGATGTGTCTGCGTTTCTTAGTTGGTTCAATGCGATGAGCCCGATCACAGATATCAATAAAGATGGACGATACAACTTCTTTGATGTTACTGCGTTCTTGAGCGCATACAGCGCGGGTTGTCCTTAATACCCTGCTCTGATTAACTCTGCGCGAGCTTTAAAGTTTGCTCGTTCTGTCATTACTGGGATCAGGAATAGATCGACTAACTGTCCGATCAAGAAGCACCCTCCAGTGAGGAACCAGATGATACCTGTGATCCATCGTCCGTTGTAGAAACGATGGATACCAAAGAATCCGATAAAACATAAGAACCAAAGTAGATATGAGATGCCTGTTGATCGCATTTGAAACCTCCGGGAAGTGGTTGGGAAATCGAACCTCTGATTTTCAATCCCCGAAGCATGTATAAACACTTCTCGCGGCGGCGATCAATGGGTGGTTCTTCGGAACAAGGCGCTGTTTGTCAGCGGCGGATTGGATGTCCACATCTCCCAAAACTCCCCCTTGCATGACAACGAGTCGGTTGGTTTTTCCCATTTTCAGGAGTTGCATCGCGTGATGTCCGAACTGTGTTGCGAGGACACGATCTCCTGCGACTGGGGTTCCGCCGCGTTGGGTGTGTCCAAGGACGACATATCGTGACTCGATTTCGGTTTTCTCTTCGAGCTCGGTGGCGAGCCACTTTGCGACACCTCCGAGTCGGATTGGGTCTGGAGATTTCTCGACAACCCGATCAACGATTTGTTCGCCTCCTTTTGGACGGGCGCCTTCGGAGACTGCGATGATGGTGAACCTTTTACCTCGTTGTGATCTCCAGAGACAGTATTCTGCGATCTTGTCGAGATCGAACTCGATTTCTGGGATAAGAACAACATCGGCGCCGCTTGCGAGTCCTGCGTGAAGAGTGATCCATCCTGCGTTTCGTCCCATGAGTTCGACAACCATGACTCGATGATGGCTTGCAGCGGTTGAGTGGACCCGATCGAGCGCTTCGGTTGCGACATGGACAGCGGTTTGGAATCCGAAGGTGATGTCTGTGCCGTGAAGATCGTTGTCGATTGTCTTTGGGACCCCGATGCAGTTGAATCCTTTATCGGTAATTGGTTTTGCGACGGACATGGTGCCGTCGCCTCCGATGACGATGAGGGCTTCGATTTTTCGGATCTGCAGGTGCGTAACACAGACATCCGTGAGATCCTTATAGATGATGTCCCCGTTTTCATCCTTACCCATTGGGTATTTCTGTGGGTTTGATCGATTGTTCGATCCGAGGATTGTCCCACCCATTGTGAGGATGTTGGATACATCGTCGATATTGAGGGGTCTGATCCGATCCTCGATTAGCCCGAGGAATCCGTCTTCGATCCCGAAGACTTCGATGCCGCAGTTGATTGCGTCTTTGACGACGGCGCGGATGACGGCGTTGAGTCCTGGGCAGTCCCCCCCCCCAGTGAGGACAGCGATTCTTTTGACGTTTGATACGGGAACTCGATCGTTGATTGTTGCCATTGGAAGATGATCGGTTCAATCAACCTGTTCTCTCTTGAAATGATCTCTCAAGAATGAGATATTGTGGCGAAGTGGCGGCAGATTTCGGCAGCCTCGATGGTTCTATCCGGTACAATTCAGAGATGTCATCTACTCCGGATCAATCTGAGAACAACGCGAAGATTGATCCGCATATGTATTTGCATCCTCAGACGCTTGCGCGGCTCTCTTCGATGGAGCTTCGAGCGAAGATGATCGTCGAAGGGGTCATGGCGGGACAGCATCGATCACCCTACGCGGGGGTATCGGTTGAGTTTGCTCAACATCGTCAGTATGTTGCAGGAGATGACATCCGACATTTGGATTGGAAGGTCTATGCACGCACTGACAAGTTGATGGTTAAGCAGTATCAGCAAGAGACGACGCTTGATCTGGTTATCTTGGTGGATTCATCGGGTTCGATGAAGTTTGGATCGAGATTGTTCTCTGACGCATCTGGATCTGCGAGCGAGACAGCGCCAGACGGGCGCCCGAACTGGTCCAAGTTTGATCATGCGACGGCGACGGCTGCGGCGCTTGCATATATCACGATTCATCAGGGTGATCGGGTTGGGCTTGGGGTGTATGGCGAAGAGCTCGGGACGATGGTTGCTCGATCAGCACGAAAGTCGACTTGGAAGCAAATCGTAGATGCGCTTGCAACGGAACCGATTGATCAGCCTACGGATATTGTGCGAACGATGGATCAGATTTTAGCGAAGATCACGAATCGTTGTTTGTTTGTGATTGTGAGTGATTTCTTTGATGATCCTGAGAATATTCGTTCAGCGTTTGCGAAAGCAAAGCATCGCGGGCACGATCTGATTGCACTCCAGGTACTTGACAAAGCAGAAACTAGCTTTGAGTTCGACGATCCCGCGGCGTTTGTCGGTATGGAGCATGAACCAACGATACGGATTGATCCTCGATCGTTGAAAAAAGAATATCTCGAAGCGATCAATGAGCATATTGAGTTGGTATCCAAGCATGCTCGATCATTTGGGTTTGATCATCAGGTTGTCTCGACCCATGAGTGGTTGGGGCCCACACTTGCAAAGTTTGTTGCGAGGCGAAATGCTGCATCATCTATGAGGACTGCTCGTTAGGTTGATATCTGATTATTCATGCCCTTTACATTACTCCATCCTGCTCTGTTTGCCTTTGGTATCGCTTGTGTCTCGATCCCGATTATTTTGCACCTACTCAAACGCAAGCGGCGACCCATTCCATGGGGAGCAATGCGTTTTTTGGAGCAGGCGTATAAAAAACGACGTCGGATCCTCACAATTGAGCAACTGATCTTGTTATTCCTGAGATGCATTCTGATTGCATTGATCGCGATGGGTGTTGGATCGTTGATGCTTGGGTCTGGATTGCAGAGATCAATCCCGACAACGATGGTCATTGTGATTGATCAATCTATCGGTTCAGCGTTGGTCTACGGCGATGAAATGGAAATCGAAAAGAATAAAAGATTCGCGATGCAGATGATCGAGGAGCTTGAGCAATCTCGCGGCGATCGGGTGATGCTCATCTCTGCGGGGCGCCCTGCAAAGGGGCTCGTTGTCCCTGAGACGACGGACTTTGGATCGGTTCGTTCAATTATTGAAACACTCGATCCGATTGATTCTGGGTTTGATTTACAACAATCACTCGTTCTCGCACAGCAGATGGAGAATGATCCATCTCTAACGACTCGACATGTGTTGGTGATTGCAGCTTCTGGACGAGGCACGAGCTTGATGGATTTAGAACCCGAATCACGCGCTCGTTTTGATCGAGTGTTTGCGATGCAGCCTGCACAAGAAGAGGTTGGGAATATCGGGATTGAATCTGTGAATGTCAATCGTTCACTCGTTACTCATTCTGGAGTGTCCCTTCCGATGGGTGTACAGGTGAACTTGATCCGTTCGGGGATTGAATCTGATTTGCAAGACCAGTCAGAACGGGCAACAAGTTCGATTCAGGTATTTGATCAAAAGAGTAAACTCATCGGAGATCGGCGAATCCGTTGGGAAATCGGTCAGACTCAAGCAACTGTGATTGTCGCGATCAATCCGGATTCCATAGAACCAATCGGTGCACGTACATCACTCTTACGGGTTTTAATTGATGATGATGCAAACTTGCGCGACAATGAGGTTGTTGTTCCTGTTTCAACTCGCAGAGTAATCCGGGTTGGTGTCATCGATCAGGTGAACACTTTGGGGGAGAGTCGAAGTTCGAGAGCAGGATCGATTGCATCATCGAGATGGGTAAGAGCAGCATTAGCGCCTGATGAATCTTTTGGTGTTTCAATCCTCGATATTGACGCGTCTCGCGCTGCGAGTTCGATATCGGGTGATCTCGATGCGTTGGTTGTGTTGAGTCCTGGGCAACTTGATGATGCGGCATGGGAACGCATTGCGTCTCTTCATGAAGGGGGATCGCTTGTCATGATTACTCCTGATCGCGATGGAGGATCGATTGATTGGCTTGATCGAGTTGAACAGCTTATGTCAGGCGCAACTACTGACAATATCTTTGACGGATCGTTTAAGCGAGACTTTGAGAACCCGATGTCGCTGGATACCAGTTTGCCCGATGGATCAACAAACTTGTTGGGTTCGTTGTCAGGTGAGTACGCGTCCTTGAGTCGTTCAGTGCGTGTGACACAAGCGGTACAGTTTTCGAGTCAGGTGATCAGTTCAGATTCGGAAAACGGACAAGAAGTGGTTGAGGATGGAAGGTTACCGATTTTGACGCTTGATGACGGATCGGTGCTTGCTCTTGAGTTCCAGCCGAGGAATCTTGAACTGGGCGGCCGACGAGGTTTTGTTGTTGTCTTTGGATTCGCATTTGATTTGGATTGGACAAATCTCCCTGCGAGACCCATGTTTGTTCCGATGATGCAAGAAATCCTCAGACAAGGAGTCGGACGAGGTTCGATGATGCCTTCGATTATCGCGGGCGATCGCGTCCCATCCCAAGCATGGGTAGTTTCTGAGAAACGATTACATCTTGATCATGAAGACCCAACTCTTTCGTCGAGCGGGGACGAGATGACTCGTGCGGGTGTGATCGCACAGTACGATTCGCAAGGTACTACTCGCGGGTTTGTTGTGATCCATCCAGATTCAAAGAGTTCAACAACGACAATCTCGAATAATGAGGAACTCATCGAGCTTCTCATCGGAAGCATTGATGTAGAAACAGTTGAATGGGTCGAGCAGGGCATGGACGGGGATGAATCAGCTCAGAATTCGAGCAGATCTGCTTTGGATCATTCAGCGGGCGGAGTTTCGTTTGCATTGTGGATGTTGCTTGCAGCGGGGATCATCGCGATTCTTGAGTTCATTCTTGCAAAACTCTTTACTACAAATGTTCATGCGGACACCGTTCATGGATCAAGCGCAACTCAGTTGAATCAAGCAGGGGGTACTCGTTGATGAATGAGATACTCAACTGGATCTTTGGGTTAGGAACAGCGAATGAAGCTGACAATGGAGAGAGCTCGTTGGGGTTTGGTTCTCCAGATGCGCATCTTAGCTTTGTGCATCCGTTGCCGGCGTGGATGATCTTTATTGCAGTTGTGGTACTTATCGCAGGAGTCTGGTGGTCCTATCGAGCGGTGCCTGGATCCAAAGCAATGCGATTTGTGCTTGGTTCATTACGAGTTGCTGGGGTTGCGGTGCTTTTGGCTGTCGCTCTGGGGCCCATGATTGAGCAGACAAATATTCGGGTTGAGCAAGATTGGGCACTCGTCATGCTTGATCGATCTGAATCACTTTCCACTCAGGATTCCCAATCTGACGGCGAGATGATCTCTCGCGATGAGCAGATGACACGGATGATCGATCGAACTCAGCAGGATCCGAGTTGGCAATCGCTTGTGGAACAAAAACAGGTTCTTTGGATCGGGTTCGATGATCAAGTCACTGTTCTCGCACGAGGTGGAGTTCCTGAGAGTGAGAATCTCGTAAGGGCAGATGGCCGAGCGACGAATATTGGTGAGTCGATACTGAGTGCACTCGATGAAGCAAGGGCGAGACCCATTTCTTCGATCGTGCTTGTCTCTGATGGACGAAGCGTCGAACCGATTGATCCTGAGATTATCCATGCGCTCCAGGGTTCGCAGATTCCCGTGTTTGTCGTTCCGCTTGGGAGTGAGAGTCCGGTTCGTGACATTGCAGTGAGTCGGGTGGAAGCGCCAAGCGCGGTCTTTGCAGACGACTTTGTACCAATCAAGATTCAACTCGCGGGAACTGGTATCACAAAGGAGGATCTTGAGCGTCACCCAATGAGGATTGATCTCGTCGAGCACAGCACAGGCAAAGTGGTCGGGTCACATCCAGTTGGGATAGAACATCTTGGGATTGAATCTATCGATCCTGAATCTGATCGAAGTAACTTCAACGAGTGGATAACGATCACACATACCCCTACAGCACAGGGAGATCAGGAGTTTGATGTTGTGCTTGTTGGAGATGATTCTGATGCACTCGATCAACAACTCAATCTCAATTCAACCAATGATCAATCAAGTGTTCGATTACGCGTTGTTGATCGCGCAATGCGGGTTCTGTATGTAGATGGATATCCACGATGGGAACATCGATACATCAAAAACTTATTGTTGCGAGAACAATCGATTGTGAGCTCATCGTTGTTGCTTGCATCGAGTCGTAGATATGTCCAAGAGGGTGATGAGGTTGTCACAGTTCTCCCGAACTCGCTTGAGGAATGGGAACCTTATGATGTTGTTATTCTGGGTGATGTTCGAGCGGAGCTCTTCTCTGAATCTCAACTTGAATCTTTGCGTGAGCATGTGACGGTACACGGTGCGGGGTTGCTCTGGATTGCGGGACAGAGTTCAACCCCAGCGAGTTGGTATGATTCGGCGCTTTCATCGTTGTTACCAATGCACGGCGACGCTGCGGGATCGCAGCGTGCTGCTCCTGCTTGGGAATCTCCTGTGACGATGAGATCCACACTTGAAGCGGATCGACTTGGGGTGCTTGGGCTGAATGATCAACGCGATGGATGGCTTGATCGATTGAGTAACTCGAGCACTGGATGGTCAAAGCTCCAGTGGGCATTAGCATTAGACGAGACGAGTTTCAAACCAGGTGTCTCCGTATTGGCGAATGCGACATCGACCATTGATGGAACACAAGCTCCGATTTTGACGATGATGCGGTACGGCGCCGGGAGAACGATCTTTGTTGGGACTGATGAGATCTGGCGTTGGCGATATGGGCGAGGCGAAGATTTACCTGAACGGTTTTGGTTGCCTTTGATTCGAACAATTGGACGAGGGACAGTTGATCGTCGCGTCGCGGCTGCGGCGCTGAGTATTACTCCGAGTGATCCGAGTCCTGGGAATCCATCACAGGTTTCATTGCGTATCTTTGATCAACAACGAATTGATTCGATCCCGGATGAACTCTTTGTAGAAGTTCGTTCAAACATTGAACAAGATGAACCTGAGTTGGTTTTACTCCGTGGCACGGGCGACACGCGGTTGGGGACTTGGGTTCCTGCACAACCAGGTCAATATACAGCATCCTTGGTTGGAGTCGATGCAGAACTTTCGATGATCAACAATCAAGCGAGGGTGCTCGATCCATCAGATGAGCAACGAAATCTTGATACTGATTACGCGCTTCTTGAGATGCTTGCAACTCAAAGCAATGGAAAAATGATAAGCGTTGATGACTTTGGAACAATTCCGGAGTTGATGCCCAATCGAACACGAACGATTGCATCAGCGCCAAAGCAGAGCTCGCTTTGGGATCGGCCGATTATATTGATTTTGTTGGTGATTCTGTTTACAAGTGAATGGATCGGGCGGCGCAGCCTCCGATTAGCATAATCTGAGGACTATTTCAATCACTCATGACTAATGATGACAACCTTTGGCGAACAAGGAAGGTACATTAAAGAGAAGGACTCCCCTGTATTTATGTCTGATCAATCGACTCATCTTGAACTGAACAACGCAGAAGCATCTCGCGATGCGCTTGCATTACTTGGTAAGAAACTGAGCAAGCTTTGCTTAAAGCTCAAGTCGATCATTCTGTTACGCGGTGTATTCCTGAGTTGTGCATTTATCGCAGGAACAATACTTGTGATGATTCTCGTTGATTATGTACTCCGATTACCGATTGGGATTCGAGTCGTATTTTTGCTTGGGTTAATCTATCTCAGTTTTCGGTGTTGGCGATCTTTTGTTGGGCCTGCTCTCAGGGCTCGGGTTACCCCGGTTGATATCGCGATCCAGATTGAACAACGTGATCCGTCATTGCGAGGGCTCGTAGCGAGCGCGGTAGAGCTTGGTGATCAACGAGCTGATACAGATACCGATCCGATTACTGGCGCATTACGCGCTGCGGCGTTGACAACAATGAATAGAAGACTCGATGGAACTCATTACCCATCGATTTTCAAGCTCAAAGATCTCCTGCGTGGAACATTATTTTTTGTTATCGTCATCAGTCTGGTCGGGGGGATGTCATATCGGACACCTCGTTTAGCGATGATCGGGTCGCAGCGGATCTTGACCCCTTGGAGCGGGGTGAGTTGGCCGAAGCGGTTCGCGATTGTAGATGTGAGTGACACATCTCCTCGCGCTTCGGATATCGCAGTACCGATCCGCGCATTGATTGGTTCGGACATATCGGATGATGATGCGAACGCACGAGCAACAGTGAACTGGCGATTGACAGATCGAAACCGAAAGGCGATCAGTGAGTGGACCAAGACAATGCTTGTCCCACAGAATCGGAGAGATGCAGAGTCGGGGACTCCAATCTATGAGCAGCTATTGGATATCAAGGGAGTCACATCGCGTATTGATCAAGAATCTTTCTTGCTTGAATATAAGATCCAGACTCAGGATGATGTGAAGAACTCCCGGATGATTGAGCTTGCTCAGCCTCCAGAGTTGGTCGGAACTGAAATTGACATTGCATTACCCAGTTATGCTCAGTCAATTGTGGATTCTGGATTGATACTTGATGGAATGCAGAGTTCGTCGACATACGACTCTGTTGTTTCTCCAGTCCTAGAAGGGTCACGAGTTCGTATTCGTTGGAACTTTAGTAAAGATGTACTCTTCCCAGAGAACTTGACTCCTGCATGGGTGGGATCACTTGCGAGTTTGAATGAGCTTGAATCTGTTTCGCAGCCTACAGATAACTCAATTGAGCTTACATTGATTGCAACAAACAGTGCACTGATTGAACCTGGTGTAGTAGATTCGTTCGGGATTCCTGTGCGAACACCAATTGTGTTATCGATGAATGTATTGAGAGATCAGAATCCTGGGGTTTCGATTATTGCGCCGATTCACGATGAGATTGTCTCGTCGCATGCGATGATTGATTTGCAAATTGAGTTAAGCGATGACTTGGGTCTTCGTAATGGGATGATTGAGTCAACGGTTGCTCGCAAACCTGGAGAATCTAGCGGCGCTCCTCATGAAGCAATCCATGATCCTCGCGAGGTGATTCGTCAGGATATAGATTCTGAGATTCGAACTGAACTCAATACAACTCTTGATTTGTCTGCGTTTGAAATACAAGACGGTGATCAGATTTGGATTGTTGCATCTGCATGGGATCTACGACATGATTCTGAGGCCGAAGTAGCAAAGGAGCAACTCCATTCTGCACATGGATATACCGAGTCCGCGACTCGTGTTTTGACAATCGTATCTGATGCGGAGTTGATCGAGAATGTTCGCAAGGACCTTGCACCGATCCGAAACTCGCTCAGACAGCTCGATGGATTACAGAGTGATCTTCAGGATCGTCTTGAATCAAGCGAACTTCAATCGAGCAGAGAGCAACGCTCGATTGTAAGCCAACTCTCAAACAATAAACGAGTTATTGATCAGTTGCATTCCACGATACAACGCAACGCGCTTGATGACACAACATTGGAATCACTCTTGCGTGATTCTTCTGCAGTGCTTGACGAGGCGATCAAAGCAAGCGAGCAAGCAAGTGATCGAATAGATCGCAATGAGAATGAAAAAGCAGCGAAGAGCCAGCGCGATGTGCGAGATCGAATCGGAGAACTTCTCTCGATGTTAGATCGTGGGCAAGACTCTTGGCTTGCGCTGAGAGCGGTACAACAACTTCGTGATGATCTTGAATCAATCCGCGATGATACTGCGGAGTTGAGTACGGAGCTTGCAGGAAAGTCGTTGAACCAGCTTGATCAGAATCAACGATCTTCTCTTGAGCAGATACTCGATCGTCAACTCGAACTCTCTGATGATGCAAGACAAGCAGTAGAAACTCTTGATGAGCGTTCAGAGCAACTCCAAGAGCATGACCCAACGCAGGCAGAAGCATTGAATCGAGCTGCTGAGCAAGGGCGGAGTTCGCAGATTGAACAACGGCTACGAGATGCGGGTGAGCAGATCGCATCGAATCAGACATCATCTGCGACTCAGACACAGAGCGAAGTCCTCGATGAACTCGAGGAGATGCTCGAAGAGCTTGAGAACACGATCCAGAATAGAGACAACGCGCTGCGTCGAGAGCTTGCGTCGATCATTGAGTCTATTGAAGGATTGATCAGCGTGCAGGGATTTGAGATAGCTCTACTCAAGTCATTCATTGAGGATGGGCCGAGCGAGGAGCATCAGAGCGAGGAACATCTTGCAGATCGTATGATTCATCTCTCGCAGAATACCCTTTCGGTTCGTGACGAAGCGATTGGCGCATTCCCAGAGACTCGATCGATTGCTGAGTTCATTGCTAAGAGCGCTGGATCGCAGAGTATTGCGATTGAATCGCTCAGGGAGAACCCTGCTCAAAGCGAAGCTGCGATGCGATCGGAGCAGACGAGTTTGTTAAATCTCAACAACGCACTTGAAGAGGCAAATCGTCTTGATGATCAAGCTGCGGATCGACAAGCGAGACGGATTCGAGATGAGTTAAAAGATGCGTATCGAGAATCGTTGGAGCAACAAATTGTTATCCGTGATGAAACTATATTGCTAGGACTCGAAGCGCTCGATCGACGCGGACGAGCAACTGCTCGAACAATTGCATCATCTCAAGAACAGATTCGCGCTGATCTTGATGAGCTCTATGAAAAAACGACAGAACTAAGCGATGCACCGATCTTCGAACTTGCGCATACACAACTCGATCTACGAATGATTAAGAGTCGCGAAGGGTTGAGCAAACGGACCATTGAACGACGGGTGCAGCTATCCCAGCAAGCATCGATTACAATCCTCAAGACTCTTGTCGATGTGTTGGATGATCAATCATCAAGTGATGATTCGGATGACTTTGATGATGGATCACAGGGTGGTTCAAGCAGCGGATCCGGGAGTCAAGGCGAAGAGCCTGTTATCCCTCCGATCGCACAGATACAACTCCTTCGTTCAATGCAAGAACTCGTTGGTCTACAAACTCGCGAACTCAGTGAAAACCCTGACCTGGTCAATGATGAAGAGATCCGAGCGGTATCCGAGTTACAACGACAACTCTTTGAACATGGGCAAAAACTTATCGAAGAAATGAGTTCCCAAACTGGTGCACCCGTTGAGGACACTCCGGACAATACAAAAACTATTGAGCTCAATGAGGAGGAGAACTGAACATGATCCTACACACCCTCCCTACTGCTCTTGGAGCTTGTTTGTTTTTCGCAAACCCGACTTGGGTGAGTACCTTTACGAGCGCTGAGGTAACAAATAACAACTACATGGAATCAGGAGTTGATGAACCTGAAGAGTCATCGACTGAATCTGATGAACCAAAGTCTCTTCCATCACTCGACGAGTTACTTGGGATTGACGACGACGATGGATCGACAGATGAGCAAGCATTGGAAGATCCGAATGATGCAGAGCTTGATCGAGTACTGAGTCCCCAACAAGCGGGGCAAGCATTTACTCAAGCAATCGGGCTTATGGATCAGGTCGCTGCTCGGATTGAGAATCAGGATGATTTGTCGATTGCAACCCAGAGACTTCAAGAAGATATTCTACGTAAACTGGATCAAGTGATTGAATCTGCAGAGCAGAATCAATCGGGCGGCGGTGGTCAATCGTCATCCTCCGAGCAATCTTCGGGATCCAATGAAGATCAACCTGATCAACAGCAACAAGAGCAAGCGCCCGGGCAAGGGAGTGAATCTTCTAGCGAATCGGGTGATACTTCGATGCCTGCAGGATCATCTGATGCGAACCCGGGCGATGAGATCCAACTCGATGGTGTTCGATGGGGATCGTTACCCAAACGGATTCGAGATGCACTCTCCCAGGGGATCGCGGATGAATATTCTGAGTTGTATCGGAGTGTTACTGAGCGTTATTTCCGTGCGCTTGCGGATGATGAGGAGTGAGTTGGGCATGAAGCACACTATGAGACATACCCGATTGTGTAGTTCGTTGATTTCGATTGCTGTTGTTATGATCGCACCTATTTGCGTTGCTCAAGAGGGTTCGATAGATCCAGAAACTTCAAATGTACCTGCGATTGGTGCCCAGAACTCCCCGATGGATTCTGAGATCATTCCAGAACTCGACAATGCAGTATCATTGGGCATTTCGTATCTTATTGATACTCAGAATGATGATGGATCATGGGAATCGGGACGATTCGGCAAGAATGTTGCGATCACTTCTCTTGCGTGTCTAGCAATGATGGCTGACGGGCATGTTCCGGGACGCGGACCCTATGGCGACGCGGTTGATCGTGGGGTTGAGTATATTCTCAACTCAACGGCTGAGAATGGGCTCATTACTTCAGAAGCGAATAATGGTCCGATGTATGGGCACGGATTCGCGGCGTTGTTTTTGGGTGAAGTTTATGGGATGACTCCTGGAGGCGACAACGCACGGACGACTCGCATTCACGAGACACTCGTACGTTCCATTCGACTTATAGAGCAGACTCAAAACGAAGATGGCGGATGGAGATACAACCCTGTCCCATACGATGCAGATGTTTCTGTAACAATCTGTCAGATTATGGCGCTGCGGAGTGCTCGAAACGCGGGGATCGAGGTTTCGAGCGAGGTAATTGATCGCGCCGTCGAGTATGTACGGATGTGTCAAAATAGTGATGGCGGATTTAAGTACCAGCTCGGTTCGGGGAATAGTGCTTGGCCTAGAACTGCGGCGGGAGTTGCATCGTTGTATTATTCTGGGATTTATGAGGACGATGCAATTGATCGGGGAATTGCATATCTTGTAACGAACGCGCTCCCTGGAAAAGCATCATCCACTCGATCTCACTATTTTTATGGACAGTACTACGCGGTTCAAACAATGTATCTCGCAGGAGGGGAACACTGGGAACTCTGGTGGCCTGCAATTCGGGGGGAGTTGATTGGAGCCCAGAACGAGGACGGATCATGGGATGATCGTTCTGTTGGCAAACCCTACGGCACGGCGATGGCGCTCATTATTCTCCAAATGCCAAAGCGGTATTTACCGATCTTTCAGAAGTAGATAGTGCAATATACATGAGACAATTGACAACATGAATCGACGATTACTACTACAACAATCAGCAGCTCCATTGATTGCGATAGCCGCAACAACGATTGGATTCAACACGAACGCTCATGCGATCATGGACGATTTTACTTGGACACTGTGTACTCGTGATCTTGAGTTTATTGAAACTCAAGTAGTCAACGTCAATCAGGAACGCGTTGAGAGCATTGATCCATATGGGATTCGGAGACAATGGAGAGTAGATGATCTGTTCTTTGCGATCGCTCCTCGACGGGAATCGGTCCAGGTTCAAACCGATGGAGAAATTCCTGTACTTGAACAGGTTCCTGCGGATCGGCTAATCTGGTTAACCGATGGGCAGGTCATCCGTGGGCGTGTGAAGGATTCGAAAGTCCCAGATTTCCTCCGTTGCACTGTTTACACTCAGGGTACAATTCGCAGTGAAGCGTTGATACCCCTTGAGAAGATACTTTACATATCTGATCATCAATCTGAAAACTTAGGGATCAACCCGATTGAGTTTGCTGCAGAGTCTGATTTAATCCGGACATACAGCGGCGATCTCCTCGAAGGATTTATTGAGTCAATCGGAGTGACAACAATAATCGAAACTTCCCGAGGCGATATCAGTCTCGATATTGATCAAGTGGAAACCATTGAACTTGCGAATATATACGAGCAAGTGCAAGGGATGTATGTCACAACAAATGACGGGTTACGGATTCGATCAGATGAGTTCGATTTTGATTTCGAACACCCTCTCTCTGTTTCGGTTGATCACTCTTCCTTTGGGATAACAGACAACTCTCAATCCATTTGGATGCTCAACCCAGACACACCCAGCGGGGTTGATCTTGTAGATTTATCATCAAGGGTTGTTTCATTTGCGGAAATAACTCCCGAGCTCATCGAACCCACTGGGGATCGGAACTGGACTCCGGACCCGAGTATCATGACAGGCAACACCCATCCTGTATTCTCTACGATTGATCTTCATGCTCCGGTGCGAGTCATGTATCCGTTACCAAGGGGGAGTGAACACTTTGCGTGTAAACTGATTGCGCCGATCAATCTTTGGACTGATTGTGTCGTCTCAGTCCATTCGATCACATACTCAGGGCAACGAGTTGAGCTCATCCGTCAGCGACTCAACGCGGAGGTTCCAAGCATCGAACTCAATACTGAGCTCGATCGAGATACTCAGCATATTGAGTTTCGGGTTGATCCAGGGATGAACGGTCCGATTCAAGATCGTGTTTTGATTGAGTATCCGAGATTGATCGTTAGGGATTGATTTTTTCGGTCGAATCAACTTGTGTTAGCGGATCTTGAGTGTTGCAAGAGCAAGTACGCTGAGTAAAATTCCGACAATCCATAATCGAGATACCACTTGATTTTCAGCCCATCCTCCTTGATGAAGATGGTGATGATACGGCGCGATTCGGAAGATGCGTTTACCAGTTCCTGTTTTGATTCTCGTATATTTGAACCATCCGACTTGCAACATGACGGATCCTATTTCGAAGAGGAATAAGCCGCACATGACGAGAACGACGATTTCTTGTCGGATCATCACTGCGATATATCCGATCAACCCTCCGAGTGCGAGCGAACCGGTATCTCCCATGAAGACTTGTGCGGGTTTACAGTTCCACCAAAGGAACCCGAGACATGCGCCGGCCATTGCGCCGGCCATGACCGCGAGTTCATCGGTAAATGGGACGAATGGGACATAGAGGTATTGCGAAGCGCCTTCGTTCCCTGCGATGAGTGCGAGAAGAATTAATCCGAATGCGACGATTCCAGAAGTCCCTGTTGCGAGGCCGTCCATACCGTCTGTGATATTGACAGCGTTTGAGAGCCCGGCGACCATCATTGTGGAGATGAAGATGAAGATTGGCATGCTCAGGTAGAAGAGCCCTGAAGCAGCGAACTTCGTTGTAGGGTCATATGACCTTTGGAATGGGATGTTGAGAACATGCGCCATTGAATCGGCGCCTTCTGCGAGCATGCCGTACCGGTATCCGAAGAATCCAACGATAACTCCGATCCCGAGTTGGAAGACGAGTTTCTCCCACGCGTAGAGTCCTTGTCTTCCGGTTCCTCTTCGAGACGCGGTAAGTTTGAGCCAGTCATCAGCGCCGCCGACGGCGGCGAGCCAGAGCAATGTGAAGAGCCCGAGATAGACTCGGTTCACACGGATATCTGCGAGAAGAAAAGTAGAGATGAAGATCGATCCAACAATTAAGACGCCACCCATCGTTGGGACATTTGCTTTTGTTGCAGCGTGTTCTCTAAGTAGTTCTGCGTCGGTTTCTCCGCCGTCTCCGATTTTGAGAGAAACAAGCATTCGAATAACGCGTTTACCCATTAATACGACTATCGCGAAGGATAACGCGGCAGCGAGTAAAGCTCGGAACTGGACCTGATCGAAGATCGAAAAAATTCGATAGAGCCCCACTTTGGTGAGCCAGTTCTGCAAGATGTCGAAGAGAATGTAGATCATACGATGGAGTTATCTCATTTTGAAACACTTTGAATGGTTGGATGATTCGATTCAATTATTGGGATGATTTTTTCGAGAGCTATTCCCCGAGATCCTTTGAGAAGAATACACGACCCGGGTGTGATCGAGTTCCCAATCTCGATCATCGTTTCTTGATTACTCGATGTAAATCGACTGATCATCGGGTTGTCTATATCTTTCGGATATTGTGAACCGACTAGGACAAATCGGTCAATTGATGGATACTTGTTGAGTTCATCAACCAGATTGCGATGTTCCTGATCACTTTGGGATCCGAGTTCAAGCATTGAACCCAAGATTGCAACTCGGTTTGCCCCTTCTTGTAGATTCATCGAATCAAATGTTTCGAGTGCGGCGCGGACAGAATCTGGGTTTGCGTTATAAGCGTCGTTGTAGATGAGGATTGATTTTGTGTTTGTAGGGATTTCAAGGCGCTCAAGTCGCATTTCAGGTGGTTGAGCATTTGCGATTCCATCACGGATCTCTTGAGGATCTAAACCTAATGCTTGAGCAGCGACAATGGCCATCGTCGCGTTTGAGACATTGTGTTGACCCAGCATATTGAGATGAAATTGTTGATCATCGATAATGAACTGGGTTGTGTCTCCTTTGATGTCGATCACTTTGAAAGCAGTCTTAGGATCGACGCGGATGATCTTGCAATCTTGTTCAACCGATTCAAGAGCAGAATCGAGTTCCTGGATTCCATGAGGAATCACTGCAGTTCCGTTTGAAGTGAGCGAATGGACTATCGCTCCTTTTTCCATCGCAACTCCTGTAGTATCTTTCAGTTCTTCTAGATGAGCGCGGCCGATGGAAGTGATAATGGCGTAGTCTGGTTTGATCGTCTGAGCGCGCTGTGAGATTTCTCCAGGAGAACTTGTACCAAGCTCTGCGACGAGATACTGAGTATCTATGGGCGTGTTCAGTATTGTTATTGGAACTCCGAGTGCGTTGTTAAAGCTCTTTTGGGACACGCGTGTTGAGCCTGCTTGTTTACATATAGAGTACATAAGTCTGCAGGTTGTCGTTTTCCCGTTTGATCCTGTGATCGCAATCACAGTCGCATTGAGTTTGGAGCGCCATTGGATCGCGAGCTTTGTGATTGCATCGAGTGCATCGTTGACAAGAATCACTGGGATTGTGATATCGTTAGGTACCCGATCCGGATGTGTGACAATGCAGAGCGATGCGCCGGAATGTTGAGCTTGTGAAAGATACTGATGGCCGTCGGTTTGTTCACCGATGAATGTGAAGAAGAACTGATTGTTCTTGATCGAACGCGAATCAATCGCAACTCCATCAAATGCAATGGAATCCGTTAGAGGTTTATTGATCCATTGGCCTTCGATTGTGGATTGGATCTCTTGAGCATTCCACAGGGTCATGGTTTGCCCGCCTCGATTTCGGGTTGATCTGAACGACGGAGTCTGCGTTCTCTTAGTGCAGTTCTTGCATGCTCTCGATCATCGAAATGTGCAACGCGGGTGCCGCCTTGGCCGTCGGGTGATATTTGCTCTGTTTCGTGCCCTTTACCTGCGATGATGACTATGTCTCCCGAGGCTGCGTTAGAGATTGCAAAGTGAATTGCTCGAGCACGATCTGATTGAATATGGGCGCTACTTCTATTCGAAGGATCTATTCCATTGATGATCTCTTCGATGATCTTGTTCGGCGGTTCGGTGCGTGGGTTATCGCTTGTGATGACGATTGAATCACTCAAACGATCTGCAACTTCTCCCATACGCGCTCGTTTGGATGTGTCACGATTGCCGCCGCACCCGAATACACAGCAAATGTTCGTATCCCTACCACTTACATCACGAACTGCGCCCAGCGCACTTGCAAGCGCATCATCTGTGTGTGCGAAATCAACAAGCACGACGATGTCATCTTCTATCGTTTCAACGTGCTCGAGTCTTCCCATAGGTAGTGTGAGTCTTGGGAGTGCTTTGCTCAGGTATGCAACTTGTTCTTCGATGTTGAGGTTACTAGTACTCATGACCTGTTGAGCAAGGAGCATCGCTTGAAGGATGTTCATTGCGTTGAATCGGCCGAAGATCGGGACGACTGCTTCGATTGTAATTTCTGAAGTTACCAGCTTGATGTCCATGCCTGCGATTGATTGAGATCGAATCTCTACATAAGAGTCACTTGTGTTCGTGTTCGAGCAACTGATTTTGACAGCAGTGTTTGGGCATGCATCGAACATGATTGATGATGCATCATCATCTGCATTAATCACGGCGGTTGCATTCGGTTTGAGTAACGAGAACAGGCGGGACTTTGAGTTTGTGTAATGCTCGAGCGTTTGGTGATAATCGAGATGATCGCCGCTTAGATTTGTGAATGCGCCAGCATCGAACTTGATTGCACCTACTCTGCGTTGATCGAGTGCGTGACTCGAAACTTCCATTACTACAGCTTTACAGCCGTGTTCGATCATTGTGGAAAGAGTGCGACTCATCTCGACGGCTGGCGGGGTTGTCATATCAGCACGCGCTCGTTGTCGGCCGTCGTCGATCTCGACTGTTCCGATGAGTCCGCATCGGATTCCTGCAGATTCAATCAGTTGATGAGCGAGATGAACGATTGTTGTTTTACCATTAGTCCCTGTCACTCCTGCACAAAGGAGAGATCGTGCAGGATAGCCGTAAAATCTTTCTGCGAGTTGAGCAGTTGCTTCTTGAACATTATCAGAAACGAAGACAACAACATCTGATCTTGGGGGGAGTTCGATATCGTCTCGATCTGTCAAGATCGCAACGGTACCACACTGGATTGCGGGTTCGATATACTTGTTACCATCGGATCTTGTTCCAGATCTTGCGATGAAGAGTGACCCTGGAACTGCGGTACGAGAATCCTCTGTGATATCACAGATGCGAATCGCGCCCAGATTCTTGTCTGGGGTTAAGCAACGGAGTCCGGAATCTTGTATCAGATCTGCAAGTATCATTTGATGTTACTTCATCGTCTATTCGGAGCAAATTTGCATAGAAAACGGGGTGATTTTAAGGCAAGATCACCATCGCGTCCCCATAGGAAAAGAATCGATATCTCTCATTGATTGCTTCTTGATAAATTTCATGCGTCCGAGCTAACCCATCAACTTCTCCTGGAACATCGAGCATGGATGCAACCATCGCGAGGAGTGTTGATCTTGGGAGATGAAAGTTTGTGATCATCCCATCAACCCAACGCCATTGGTACCCGGGAGAGATTAGGATCTTCGTCGAATGACTCTGGGGAAGGACTGGATTCGATTCGTAGAGTTGTGCGAAACTTTCGAGTGTGCGTGCGCTGGTGGATCCGATCGCAAAGTTTCGACCAGTCCCTGATTTAGGGAAGTATGACGATGCATTCCCCATCGAGCATGTTTCGCTGTGCATTGGATGATTATTGAGTAGATCACACTCGACGGGTTTGAATGTTCCAGCGCCAACATGGAGTACCACTTCGGTTGTGTGAATTGATCTTTCATCGAGCGCATCAAACAACGATTGTGTGAAATGGAGCCCTGCAGTAGGTGCTGCAACAGAACCGGTTTCTGTTTCCGATGCATAAAGAGTTTGATAATGCGCCCGATCGTATGAGTCATCAGGATGTTCATCGCGGGCTTTTCTCTGTGCAACGATGTATGGTGGAAGAGGTGTGTGTCCAACACGATCGAGGATTGATTGTGTCGATTCTTCGGAAGTGATTTCTACAACCCAAGCGCCTGGGCCTTGAGAAGATTCTTTATTAATAAGTTTGAACACAACATCACTCAAGTTCCCATTTGGGTCCATCAAACGATACTGTTTTCCTGGTTTTGTGCGTTTCGCGCGGATCATGATGACCCAGGTCCGTGTGTTTGGGGTCTGGGTCGGATGTTCGTGAAGATAAAGTCCTTCGAAGAGTCCAACTGTTGCGTCGTTCTTCCCAACTAAACGTGCAGGAACGACACGAGAACGGTTGAAGACAAGTACATCTTCAGATTCGAGGAGCGTGGGGAGATCAGAGAAAGTCCGATGCTCTAGACGGGTTGGGTTGGATCGTTGGACGACGAGCAATCGAGAAGAGTCTCTAGGTTCGCAGGGTTTGGTTGCGATCAACTCTTTTGGGAGTTCAAAGTCTAACTCATCTGTTTTGATCGATCGAATGCTCATTGTTGGGGATGATATGCAGCATCCATGATGCCCTGAAGCATCATGACGGACGAATCGGTACAGGGTTCGATTGTTCTTGAATCCCTTAAATCAGTTCAGAGATCCTGCAAGGGTGTTTTTTCGGACGCACTTAGTTGGGCACAGCGCGTGCATCTATATATACGATGTCCGTAGGAAGAACTGAAAACTCGATCAATCCAATGCATCTGGTGACTCCAGATCGTGTGATTGTTCCAACATCTACGGATCGTCAGGTTGTCCCGAATCAGAAGCCTTTCGATGCACCTGTTGGTCAAATCCCGTTTCATCGGATGCTTCGCGCTGAGAATCTTGAACCACAAAAGCGAGTCGAGCAGTCGAATCAAATCGAAGCTTCAAGAAACTCTGATCGGTTTGAACCATCAAACGGGGTTGGATTACTACCGAAACTCGGGGAAGTCCTCGCGGTTCAAACTGTTGAACGAGCTCCTGTTCAGATCAATGAATCTCGTCAAATACAACAACCTGCGACTGGTCGATTACTCGATCTCTATCTCTGAAACAAACTCAAAACCGTGAATCCATCACATGCTCTTGAGAATGAGAGCATGTTTTTGTGTTTGTCCTCGGATCGATCTCTTGGGTGAGATGTCGGGTGATGTATCGAATTATTGAACTTGGGTTGATTCTTCAAGCGTGATAAATGAGGTTGTGCTACCATACAACAGACAAACAACGAAGTCTTATGTTTCGAATCTTCTGGGGAAATGATGAATACTCGCTTCATGCATTGGCGTTCACAACTTGTCACGGCCGTAGTACTTTGTGCTTTACTAATCACTGCGATGAGCATGCTCGAAGGGTGTGGTCGAATCGGCAAGCGCTGGAAGAAGGTCGATATGTCTGTACCTGTTGATCAGGTGCCTCCGATTCGAGTGGAGACGCTCAACGGGCAATACCTACTTGTTATGCAGGCCCCTAACTCAGGTTGGTCGATCGCGACTGAACGAGATGAACGAATTGCAGAGGGGTATCGATTATTCATTACAGTGCGGCGGCCTGACCCTGCATTCATGTATCCCCAAGCGATCGTTGAGAAACGATTACTCTGCGATGTAGATTCATCCAAACCTATGGAAATCTATGCTCGATTACTCGATGCAAACGAGAAAACCAAGGGCAAAGGGTACGGCAAGATCACTCCAACGGAATCATTTGACGAATAATGTCCGAGGAGCAGATCCAATCTGATCCTCGTAACCCGGGTGATTGTTCTTCTCAATCTCGAACACTCCTGGCGCTGACAATGGTTCCTGGACTCGGACCTGTTCGTATCGCTCAGTTGATTTCATCAATTGGATCACCAGAAGCTGTGTTAAAAGCATCTGCATCTCAGATTGCATCTGTTCGTGGGATTGGGAGTGGAACGGCGAGTAATATCGCGCAACATCTCCATCGAGCGATTGATCGGGTTGAGCTTGAGCTTGAGAAGATCGCAGATGCAGGTGCGCATGTCGTTTCGATTGCGGATCCCCACTATCCTGCGATGCTTGGCGTAACTCCGAGCGCTCCCCCAATCTTGATGATCCGTGGACAATTTGAACATGAATCGACTGATCAATATCCAGTTGCAATTGTTGGATCTCGCGCGTGTAGTGTGTATGGAAGCGAACAAGCGGGGAAGTTTGGGAGCGCGCTGGGTCGTGCAGGGTTAACAATCGTTTCGGGCGGTGCGCGTGGGATTGATACAGCTGCACATCGAGGCGCGATCAGCGCAGGCGGGCGAACTGCAGTTGTGCTTGGGTGTGGGATCAGCAAGGTATATCCACCTGAGAATAAGGATCTTTTTGATGAAATCGTTGAATCTGGTGGAGCGATTGTTTCCGAACTCCCAGTTGATGCGATGCCTGACGCGAAGAACTTCCCGGCGAGGAATCGGATTATCTCTGGATTGTCGTTGGGGGTTGTGGTGATCGAAGCAGGTTTGAAATCTGGAGCTTTGATTACTGCTCGTCATGCGCTCGAAGATCACGGCCGAGAAGTTATGGGAATCCCGGGACGGATTGATTCTCCAGCGAGTTTGGGAACAAACCAGATACTCAAAGACGGCGCTCATCTGGTTACTGATCCAGGTGATGTCATCTCGATCTTAGAACGAGATGCGTTTCATCTATTCTCAGGAACTCATCAAGCTCGTACTACTGATCCCGGTGTCAAACCACATATTGGTTTGGAGACACAACAGAGCAGCCTACAACTGGAACCCATCGGGGATGTAGATTCTGAAACTCGACAGATTCTTGATTCACTCAATGATCCTCGGACTGGGGATGAGTTGGCGGATTTGATCGGGATTGATCCTGGGCAAATCAGAGCAAAGCTCACTGTTCTGGAGATTCAGGGTCGTGTTCGGCGTGTAGGTAGTCGATTTGTTCGAGTCCGATAAATATTTGTTCGGGTTTATTGGCGAAGATTGCGCATGGTTTTTGTATGGGATTTTCACCCCAGATCTGGGCGTGAATGTGTATAAACTGTTGAAAACACGATATTTTGCTTGTCGTCCGGCCCGTGATTGGCTATCTTATACCAAACAAACAAAGGAGAATTGCTCATATCATCTTGATGTGATACCCGATCAGAACAAAGACAACGCAGCGCTTGTTGAGGATTTGTGCTTCAAGAACTGCGTGATGAAAAGATCAGGAATCACATATGACACTGAAAACATCAACACTTCTTCGACTCGGACCCGGCGGCGACTTTGTTTCTGAATATTGCACGAGCAACTCAAAGAGAGAGATGCTCACACGCAGGGATGGTGTCGCAAGACGAGATCAAACCCAAGTACAGATACCGAATCGGATCGAACTTGTGGGTCTACTGATGGTGGCGCAGAAACGGATAGCAAATCAATGTGATCGAATTGCTCAGGTGCAACGATCACTCGGAATTAGAACAGGGACGAATTCAAATCAGAACTCCGCGGTACGCCGTGGGGAGGAACAGACCGGGAATATTGGTCGACGCGATGTAACTGCTCGATACCAACATACTCGAAAGGATGGGCAACAATATGAACCTCACACCCAAGCAACTTCGAATTCTTCAACTCATCCGGGATTCTCGTATTCGCCGTGGTTATTCCCCGACGATGCAGGAGCTCGCAGACGAAATCGGAGTGTCCAAAGTCACCGTGTTCGAACATGTAGAAGCACTCATCAAAAAGGGCGCTCTGATACGCGAAGCGAACAAGGCACGCTCTTTGTCGATCGCTGAGGGAGTTGCGGTACCGGATGAATCTCGTCCGCTTAAGTTCCCATTGGTTGGAAAAATCGCTGCGGGATATCCGATTGAGAAGGTTGCTGATGCAGACGAGATCGACTTAGTCGACTTTTTGTCAACAGTAGATGATGCTGGTTCAACATTCGCGCTCGTCGTTGACGGCGAATCCATGCGAGACGAAGGAATCCTCGATGGCGATCTGGTTCTTCTTGAAAGAGCACAAGTCGCAAACAATGGCGATCGAGTTGTCGCACTCCTCGAAGATGGATCAACAACTCTCAAGACATTCTTCAAAGAGAATGATCACATCCGCCTTCAGCCTGCGAACCCGGATTTCGACCCGATTCGCGTGAAGTTCTGTCAGATTCAAGGGATCGTTAAAGGCGTCGTGCGTCGATACTGAATCCTTTGTCGAAAATAACGACGAGATACCAAAACAGTCGCACGGGACTCATCCTGTGCGACTGTTTTCTTGCGGAAACAGAATGCTTGGTGCTCGATCAATCTTGTTATGGACAACCCAAGCGAAACGCACTCAAGAATGCAGTGATATCAAAGAAGTTGTAACTGCCATCATTTGTGAAATCGGCTGATGAATCTTGAGCGGTAAACGCAGCGAGAAAAATTGAGATATCAAAGAAGTTAAGTGTGCCGTCAGGGACGAAGTCAACTGCGCATTCATCTGCAGGAGTTGAAGAGTATTCGACATTATCGATCGTCGCTTGTCCTTGTAATGGTGAGTTGACATCGCCGCCATCAAAGACTGTGATCGAGGTAAATGCGTCCGTTGCAGAGTCCCAGTTGGCGTAAGTGTGTGAAACACTATTCAGGAGATCTCCTGAATCTGCGTCGAAGATCTTTGCTTCGAAGAGTCCAGTTTCGACATCAATGTCGAGAGTCAGCGTGTACCACTGTCCGACTATGAACTGTGGGCCGTTCACTCGCAGATCCACAGCTGGGCGCCCTTCTCCTGGTGCGATAAACAAGTTCCAGACGCGCCCGGTCCACACATAGATCACCGCGTGTGGATTTGCGTTGACATCGTCTTCACCCGAGTATCGAGAATACCCAACTCCGACAGGCCAACCTGCGTTTGCGGAATGCATGGAATCAACTCGTACATCAATACTCAAATGATGGAAAGAAGAACCTGGTTCTATGTCTTGGTAGAGCCCGTTTGTTCCTGGTTCTTGGTTCGTCTGCACTGCTCGGGTGGATATCCCCTTTGCGTCAGTAGTTTCGATTACAGACATGGTGGATGCAACAGCGGGACTCCCCACTGTTCGATCTGCGATATCGTTCCATTCGTCTCCTGGGAATACTCCTATTGGTTGTGATTCAAAGTCGTCTGAGATGGTTTGGGCGTGGAGAGTCGACGCAACGATGGCCGACCCGATCACGCACGCGAAGCGTGTGATGTTCATGAGTTCTCCTGATTTGTTACGCGAGCAGAATTCGTGGGTGCTCGTGAATCGAGTATACAGGAATTGTTTGCATTTGCAACTGTTTGCAAACTAATTTGCCGACTATTCTTTGTGTATGCCTTTTAAACGACCACCGGATGAAGAGACGATTGATTGCCCTGAACAGATTCGAGCTTTGTGCTCGACTGTTCGTCACGAGATTCATCAGGTTGTTCTGAGTCAGGGGACAGCGTCTATCCGCGAGATCGCAGAGCAACTCGGTCGAAAACCAGTTTCACTCTATCGACATATTGATCAACTTGTTGAGGTTGGATTACTCATCGAAGAGGGGACAAAGAGCACGGCGAGGCGAGACGCAAAGGTGTATTCAACGAAGCTTGAGTTCATGAGATATCGTCCTAGAAAACCTGAGATGCTTAAAGCACTTGGAGAGTTTGCTCGCGCATCGCTCAAGGACACAGGAATCAAAGTTACTAAATCAATTATGTCTGGAGAAGCAGTTCTCCCGGTACCTCTTCGGGACACCTTTGTTGGGAGTCCCGCGGGGTGGCTCAATGATGAAGAGCTTGGCGAACTCAACGAGCATATTGATGCGATTATTATGCTGCTTGCGGATAAACCTAAAAAACCTGAAACAAAGCGTGTCGTTATCTCGATGGGTTTGTATCCGGCATAAACTCAGAATCGTTTATGCGTTGGTCGCTGAGCAGATTCCTTTACACCCATGATTGCTCGCAACAATGGGAGATCATTTTGATGCGTGAGTTTCATGTTTGTAGGATCCCCTGCGACGACGACAACTTGTTTCCCAAGTTGTTCTACGAGCCCTGCGTCATCAGTCGATGAGATATCCGATTGTCTATATGCATCGATGAACAGATTGCGTTCGAACAGTTGTGGGGTCTGAATCATCATCGTCGAGGTGCGATCAATCGTGTTGATCACTTCATGAATTGGTGATGAATCCTCGGCGCCTAAAATCGCGGCGATCTGATCTACATCCCCTGCTTGATCAATTGGTTCTTTACCAACTCGTTTGAGTGTGTCATTTACAGGGACACCTGGGATTACTGCGTCGTGAGATTTACCTGCGTCGATAACTCGATCTATTAGCTCAGGTTTTGTTGCAGGGCGTGCGGCGTCATGAATCGCGACATGTGTGCATGAAGGATCAACTAACTCGATTGCGGCATGAACTGATAGGGATCGTTCTTTGCCGCCTCGGATGAGTTTGGCGCCAAGGAGTGAAAAACGATCTGCGTGTTGTGCTTTAAAATCTTCGAAAGCTTGATCGTCGTTTGGGCCTGCGACGATGATCTGATGAACCTCTTCGCGTGTGTTGAATAGTTCGATTGTTCTTTGGATAACCGATTTCCCCCCGAGGTCTTCATCGAGCTTTGATCGGTTGATCCCAAGGACACCACTTGGGGAATCGGCGCCTTGGTTGTATCGGGTTGATAAGCCTGCGGCGGGGATGATGACAGAGATTCGCATGGACAATCGTATGCAATGAGAAGAGCAGGGATATGCGACCCTGCTCTTCTCTGCATAGCTGGAATGTAGATCAAGAACCTATTGTGTAGATTCTTGGTAGAAGAAATCAGTTTGAACGACGGCGGCGCATCATCATCAATCCACTTCCCATGAGCAATGTTGCGGTTCCTGGGGTTGGCACTTGTGTGATTGTGATTCGAGCAATCAGGTCTCCAGCGCCAAAGGATGAGCCGATGGTTGCACCATTTGCGGTTGTTGATCCGATGAATGAGTCGAGGTAGCCGCTATCTGCGTCGTTGGAGAAGAGATCTCGGATATCACCAAACTCAGGGAGTGATTGTCCGTCATTGGTAGAGAATGCGGCGTCGTTCCCAGCGGAGTTAACTTCCGATCCGTTGTCGTTAACATCACGGCCGTAGATTTCGATGACAGTTTCTCCGGTAAAGTTACCGAGTTCATCGAAGAGTTGGTACGCGACTGGATTACCGTTTGCAACGAATAAGTCATTCGATGGGATTACCATCGATGCGAAAGAAAAGTATCTGTTGACAGATGCATCACCAACATCAAGGTTGAACGAGGTTGATTCACCAGGTGAGAATACAGGTGCGTCGCCGTCGAATGCAGAAGCGGTAACCGTTGCTTGGGTACCGCCTGCTGCTCCTGCGGCGCTTGCACTAAATGCATCTGAGAGTGGTCCTGTGTTTCCAGTTTCTGCGAGTTGGGTGAGCCCTGCGAAGTCTGCAGCACTCGCACCTGAATCATAAGTATCGAAGCTCCCGTTGTGAGCACTGATCCAGAATGGTGTGAAGAAGAAACTGTCGGAAGCCATTGTGTTTTCAATTGTAACTGAGACTGCTTCTGCGTTTGCTCCACTTGCAGCTACGATCAATCCGAGTACAGGTGCGACTTTTGTAATAACGTTCATAAGGATTCCATTCTCCTCTCGAGAGGATGTGCCAGTAGTTGAAGCGCGTGGCGGCGAAAGTGCGCACCGATCGCGCTGACGAGTTCTGGCAAGCTCGTCATGAATCCCCTCTAGATGTGCTTTGGCTTACGAGATTTTGAAAACTTCGATAACGCTTTCTGAGATCTCGCTTGCATATGACAACGCTGGGCCTTCGAGTGCGCCCTCGTTGATGAGTCTTGGAATGTTGAGCACGATACCTGTAAAAATCGCAACGGCGAGATCTGGTGACATCGTACGGATTTGATTATCTTGCATTGCTCGAACGATAAACGAACGAAACAGGAGTCCTTGCTTTGTGTAAATTTCCCCTAGAGTGTCGGCCATCCGATGGGGCATGAGAAGAACATAAGTAAATGCGTCGCGGTTGCCGTCGAAGTATTCGTAGGTGAGTTTGACCCAAGCATTCACAGCGTGTTCAAATGGCAGATCGGTTTTGACGAGTACAGATTTGTCTCGCGCCATTTCTTCAACGATGGTTGTATATGCATCGCGAATGAGGTCATCTTTGTTCTGAAAATGCTTGTAGACAGCGCCTTCGGTGACTCCTGCTTCTTTCGCAATTGTCCGGATTGAGGCGGCGTGAATCCCATCTCTGGCGCCTAGTCGAATAGCCGCGTTGCGGAGATCAAAGCGTGTATTTTTCTTCTCTGTTGGCATTTTCATCACTCGTTTACCTTTGGTATACACTTGTTTACCTCATTCTCAGTAATAAACCACCTCGATCTGGATATATTCCCTTCAATTTCGAACTTTTTCTGCGTATCTTGGTAGTGCGTTCTCGTAGAGGACGATGCGTAACTGATTGGAGTTGAGATGGATATCAAACGATTATCGTTGTTTTTACTTGCCGGGCTCGCATTGCCTATTACACAGGCGGCGGCGGAACCATTCGCATTTCAAGGTCAACTCAATGATGCTGGGTCTCCTGCAGATGGGTTGTACGATCTTGAGTTTGAACTCTTCAGCCTAGAAAGCGGCGGTGCCCAAGTAGGATCGACGGTTGTTATTGAAGACCAAGAAGTCGTCAACGGGGTTTTCCTCGTAGATCTCGACTTTGGCGATGTCTTTGATGGATCTGAACGATGGATCGAAATGGGTGTTCGCAACGGCGACTCGATGGATGTCTATACAGAGCTTTCCCCTCGGATCAAGGTTGGGAAATCGCCTCAAGCTTCTTACGCAACGAAGGCGGGAGTTGCAGACGGATTGTCTGAACCTTTCTGGACAGAAGCACCCGGCGTTTTAGCATTCGGTGAAGATGAAGGACAAGATCAGTTCTTCTTTAATCGTAATCGAGATGTCAACTCGACAGATGTCATGGTTGTTCATTCTGCAAAGGCCGGACTTGGAGGTATGACACTTTCGAGTTGGTCCAACGGAATGCCTTACTTTGGATACGCAACAGGCGGATTCATGCGAGCGCAAACTTATTACGATCCTGGCACTGACGCTTGGGTTGTCAACAAAGGTGGCGATCAACTCGAAATCGACTCGAACAATGATGTGATTGTAACGAACAACCTCATCGTTGGAGGCACGATCACTTCGTTGAGTGAACCAACAACAACAACTCAATACAAGAGTTATACACCTGAGACTCTCTATACAGGACTCACAGGGGCAGACCATATCTTCAACAACTTTGCAGGATCTGTTGGTCCGGTCAACTCTCCTTTGTATGTGCGAGCGGATCTTGATTTGCCTCACGGGGCGAGCATTACAAAGATCACAGTCCAGTTTGTCGATCAAACAACATCGACTGACATTCGTGTCCAGTTGTCACAGCGTGATTTGGGCACAATGGCGTTCACTGTTACAAACCTTCGAGACTCATTGGGCGCAATGAATGGCGCAGTACAAACTATGGTGATCGAACCGAATCCAGCGATTGTCATTGACAATACCATGTACACATACGACTTGCGTTTTGCATCATCAGTTGGGAACTGGCCGAGCACTGGCACGATGGGTGTACGAAGCGTGCTTGTTGAATACAACATGGACTAGTCAGAATCTTCTTGAACTTAAACCATTTGGATCAGTTCAAGAACTGCGAATAACATAAAAAAACACCCGCTTGATTGCGGGTGTTTTGTTTTATTGATTCAATCAGAATCGAATGTTTATGGACAGCCTTCGTTGAACACTTTGATGTACTCGAAGAGGTCATTCATATCGAGTTGACCGTCGAGAGTCATATCTGCGAGTTGATCATTGTTTGCGTATGCATTGATGAACTTTGAGATATCGAAGAAGTTCAATGTGCCGTCGCCTTCAAAGTCTGCAGGACATGACTTGAGTCCGTTGAAGTATCTGCGAGCTTCGGTGAATGCTTCAGGCCCGATCACTTGACCCATGTGACGTCCTGGAAGGTCGTCTGCAGGTGGGTGGATACCGCCCCAGATTCTGGAGAGTGAACACTGATCAGAAGCATCTTGGTAAGTTGCCCATTGAAGAGTGATGTCCATTGATGGACCATCTTCGAATACGAGGAACTCGTTCATTGGAGCTTCGAACTCTCCCATACCACCTGGGAAGTAAGGGGTACCAGTGAGCATGGTCATCATTTCAGCTGCACCTCTTGAGTAGGTGGAGTGTCCTGAAACATACCCTGCGAATGGAGGAGTCACGAAACTTGGGCGTTGGTATGGCCACCAGTTTTCAGCGAGCATCCATCCAACACCAGCTTCATCGACATCTGGATCGATGATTTGAGTAGGTCCGAGCCATGATTTGATCGCGATCTTTCCTTCTGAACCTGCGAGATGCTCGTGGCGTTCGCCGACAGCTGTTGATTCAGGAGTGACGAGTTCGATGAGATCAGGATGCAGGTTGATTCCAGCAGGGTGGAATGATGCTAAGTTTGGATCTGAGCATTGTCCCATGTCACACATGTAACGGATTGCTGAGACTGGTCGGATGTAGTCGTAGTATCCTTTTACAGACCATGAAGCGATTGCGATGTCGTGCATACCGCCGCCCATCATGAGATACGATTTAACATCCCACTCAAGATTATCGAGAACTGGTCCTTCACCCATGAAACGATGCTCATGGAGTGGATGATCTGAGACATAGTTGAGCAGAGTGAACCAGTGACCCGGAGGAGTTTCTGAGTCTGGACCATCTGCCCAGAACTCTGCAAGGATTCGGCCGTAGTCTCCGCGTGGGACAAGTTGTGGCTCGTAAGCTTCTCCGGTCACAGGATTGATATCCCAACCAGTACCCCAGTCTCCACCTTCGAGGAATTTGTAGTAATCGCTTTCTTCGTTCATCTGTGCAAGAGGAGCGTTTCCGATTGCGCCAGGTGAGATGTCGATCATCACGCCGTCAGATGGGTCGAGCTGTGCTGACCATGCGACAACCATTTCGTTGCCCCACTTGTAACGATCTGTTTCAGATGTTGGTGGTGCACCTGGGTCGTGCCATACTGCCCAATCGTGTCCATCACGGTTGAGTACTTGGAGATCATTGTCGTTGAGTGAGAATGGAGTGACATCTCCCCATTCTGGGCTTAAGAAGTCTGGGTATCCTGTTGGGATTGGGTTACCAGATTGATCCTTGAAGTACTCGAGAGCAAGGGGTTGCCAGCGGTCTGGATTGAGAATCCCTGGGTTACCTGGGAAGTCAGGCAAGAGTGGTAAGTTTACAGGAGAGTAGTAGAGATTCTCGTACCCGTTCTGCTCATTTGATCCGTCTGAGTTGCCGAAATCGATGATGCTTGCAGCGATACGGTTTCCGAGAGCTGCAGGGGTGTCGCCGATTAGGCTTTCGTTGTTGCGATCGTATCCCAAATCATCCATAAACTGGTTGTATCGTGGGAGCATGTCGACCGCCGCTGGCGAAGGACCAAAGCGAGCGATAAGCAAGCGGTACATTGCGTGGCTGATTGCTTCTTCGCGTGCAGCGAGAACATCTACTGCTTCTTGGCGCTCGATATGAAGGATTTGGTCTGAACCATCTTCATACGCGGAGTACGCGTCCCACATTGCGGCGGAAGTATGGTATAGGTTACGTGCATGGACTGTTGGACGAGCAAAGTCCTTGCGAATCGAGTCGAGCAGAAGTTCGTTCCACTGACGAGCGATTGAATGAGACACACCTTGTGTGTCCACTTGGTTATGGGTAGTCGCCGTTCGTGTGTTATTATTAACAACTGGAGCAGCGATTGACATCGATGCTGACATTGAGAGGGTTAATCCTGCGTATAAACAAAGCTTCGTTTTCGTATTTTTCATTGTTCTCTCCTGAACAGATTAACAGAGCCCCGACGAGTAGGCGGCTGCGAGTTATTCCCAATCTAATCGATTTTTACCAAAATTCAATAGAATTTGGGCATCTTAATGAAACCTCTCTTAAATTTTGACGTCCAGGTATGTTATTTGTCTACCCGGAAAGTACATTCGTCTTTATGGACGAAAGCTGTTTGTTTGTCTCTCTCGGAATATCATTTAATCAATTGCCTCATTCGAGGTACAGTACATTCCGATGACAACCTGAGATATCGGAACATCGTCATTTATCAATCTAACTAAGGTCATACCTGAGTCACTGAACATCGCTGCACTCATTGAGAATATGGAAACAGATGACAACAAATCTTCTTCATACCGATTTCATTTATCTTGATAACGCGGCGACGAGTTGGCCGAAACCTGCTTGTGTAACAGAAGCGATGGTTGATTTCCTCAATAACAAAGCAGGGAATCCAGGACGAGGCGGACACATACTCGCAAGAGCGGCGGCTGACACAATCGAAGACGCACGCACAAAGATCGCAAAGCTCATCAATGCGCCGTGTCATACTCGCGTCGTGTTAACACACGGATGCACAGATGCACTCAACATGGCGATTCACGGCGTGATCCGCGCGGCGCAGAGAGCGGGATGCGAAGAGAAACTTCGAGTTGTCACTACAGTGCTTGAACATAATGCGGTGTTGAGAACATTGCACTGTTACGCTGCAGATGAGAAGATCGAGCTCGTGCTTGTGGATTGCAATGAAGATGGATGTATTTGTCCCAATGTGCTCACTGAAGCATTGACCCCATGCACGGTGTTAGTGTGTCTTACGCATGCTTCGAATGCAATGGGGACTATCCAACCTGTCAAAGAATCGATCGCGGCGGTACGCAAGGTCGCACCTGAAGCACTGGTTCTCGTGGATTGCGCTCAAACCCTGGGTCACATCTCGGTTGATGTACAAGAGCTTGGGATTGATCTGTTAGCAATTGCAGGACATAAAGGAATTGGTGGGCCGACAGGTACGGGTGCTTTGTATTTGAGTTGTCGAGCGTATCCAGATTCATGCAAAAATGAAACACCCAGAGTGTTCTGTGAACGACGAGGAGGGACGGGCTCGAAAGCACCAGGGCTCGAAATGCCTGATGTTCTCCCCGACGCGCTCGAAGCGGGTACAGCGAACGCGGTAGGTTTTGCAGGTCTCGTCGCGGCGATTGATGCACTGGATCCTACAGCTCATGAGCATGAGATGATGCTCACACAACAAATCCTCGACGGACTTTCAACGATTGACAATGTCATTCTGTACGGCATGTCTGGGACTGAAGGACGAACACCTGTTGTGTTGTTCAATGTGAAGTCGATTCCATCACGAACAATTGCAGATCGTCTCGATCGCGAGTTTAACATCGCGACACGCGCGGGGACACACTGTGCGCCGCTTGCGCACAAGCTCTTAGGGAATCACGATGACGGCGGGATTCGCGTTTCTCCAGGCTCTGCGACTACGAGCGAAGACATTGAGCGCTTTCTCAATGCGATGAGGACGATTGTGAGTGAAGCTTGCAAGGTAGAATCCTCGAATAGCTGAACCAAGAGCTTTTTGATTGCGTATAGTAATTGTGTCTATCCTGCTTTTAGAAGGTGGGTTTAGCGATTATTTCATATCGGGGCCGAAGTGGCATTCGACCGTATAGGGAAGGCTTTATGTGGCGAGTCGAGGAGCGTGTTAGCCTCGTAAAAAGTACGCAAAAACTTATCTGCAGAACCGCAGTACGCACTCGCAGCCTAATAGTGGCTACGGATCATGGGCTTGACGCTTGATAGAGTCCATGATCACGATTATCGAGCTGGTCAACACCTGGTGTCTCTTGGGGTGTTGGCGAGGAGGTTTCGAGGGGCTGGATCGAAGCACAGGGTGTCATTTCCCGGTGCAAGGTCGAGATTAAACAAATGACTACACTCGTAGAGGCATCTTGCTGACTATCTCGGCACGGGGGTTCGATTCCCCCCGGCTCCATTGACGATGACTATCTGGACACTCCGCGTCACTACTCGACACGGATTGCCGTTCAGGAACAGCGATTGAGGTTTTCTCTATTTGAGATAGGCCATCAATCGCGACAACCCCAGACACTTCAGGGCACTCTTCGACCACCCCAACGACGCTTCTGGCGGTGCGCGAGGGCGATTGGATGGCTGGCATACGATCAATACTCCCTCGTAAATCCAAACCGTCTGAATCGAGATAGGTGTTGGCGGTGTGCTTCGGATCGCTATGACGCATGAACCGTTGGGCATGACGGAACGGAATATCTGCCTCCTGCATTGTCTGGTTGAACGCATGGCGGAGTGAGTAGAGACAGGCTGATTCACCGTGTGCGTTGAGCTTGGGTATGCCAGCCCGCTTCAAGTCCTCGTCTAGCGTGTGCCTACCCATCCATTTGGTGAATACGAGATCGTCTGGACTTGCATATTCTGGTTTGTATTCACACAGCGCATCGGCAAGCCATTGTGGAATGGGGTTCCGCTCTGGCTTCTTCGTTTTACTATTGCTATTACGGTATGTGATCGTTGGATTTGTTGGGTTCAGATCAAAGTCTGACCACCGCAGTCCTTGCATTTCATCAGTCCTCGCGGCTGTCGCAAATGCAATCATGTAAATCATCCGCCGCCGAGGGCATGGACAACACCCTACAAGCCGATTGACCTCCTCAACCGTGAGAGCACGCCTAGGCCTTGTCTCATTGCCCACCACGCGAGCTGGACGAATACCATTAAATGGATTCCGCTCGCATACCTGAAGTGTGATGAGCCAGTTCACAAAGGCCCTCGCAGCGTGGAGATAATGGTTTTTCGACTTCGCAGAGAGATCAACATCGCCCCGCCAACTCTCATATTGCGATCCGGACAAATCAGCAATCCGCATCCAGCCACATTCATCACACAGCCTACGAAGCATTGGGCCGATCTTTCGGATCGTTTCTGGCTTGAGTTGGCGTGCTTTCATGCTTGAGGTGTATTCCTCTATGTATTCCACCAACGGCTTACCCGCTGCCTGGACTCGCTCATCACTCGGCGAGAGCCCAGTCCTCACTGCGTGCTGATGAGCAATAATCTCTCGAAGCTTTTGCTCTGCAATACGCTTCTCGCGGATTTTGAGGTTGATCTTGTGTACTTGATTTTCATCTGGAAATCGGTAGAAACCGAAGTAGTTGCCGTAAGGCTTACCGTTTCGTTTGTACCGCTTTACATAGCCAACTTCGGTGTGAGGACTGATTGAACTCATGGCATCCTCCTTGTGGCTTGCTCAATGAGAATCGGAATCATGGATGCCCGGTATACTCGTTTCTTATGCTTTCCTACCCGCTCAGGCAGGGTCAATAGACCCTCAGCGAATCGTCTTTCCATGCTTTTAACGCTCATACTCAGTATGTCAGCGACATCCTTGATCGCTATCAATCGATCTTCTTCTCTTCCATTCAGTTCCGTACTCATATCGATTACTCCTTTTTCGTCTTTGTTTTATGTGTGCTCCTATACCGTTTGCCTGCCTCGACCACATTTTCACCTCCGTCTTGAATTCGCGTGAGCTCATCTTCGGTGAGCTGGTCACCCACGAGCTTTGACATAACATTGAGGATTTGGGGGTTGTTGAGCAGGATGGCCATGACTCTACCTTCTATACCTGTTCCGACCTTCTCTAGCGTTTCCTCTTCATCTCTGGCACCATTTCGTAGAACGCGTTCAATCGTTGCTGAACGGGATTCTTTGCGAGCTTGTGCGATTGCATCGATGCGGTTGAGGACTGCTGGGTCAATGGTTACTGTGATTCGGTCTCTTTGGGCCATACTCATACTATATCTCACACTTCCTCATACTGTCAACCGCCTATCTGATAATTCTCCCAGTCTTTCATTGCTTGTTAGACTCAAACAGAATCCAGAACTCGTCAAAGCAGAAGAACTAAACACTTTACCCTTGTTTGAATTTGTATCTCCAAATACAATTACCCCTCTTAAACTGGATAAACGGAGTGAGTTATGCGTACTAGAATTCTTTTACTTATTGCAACCACTGCTACAACTGCATCGCAATGCAAAGCACAAGAGACAATCACCGGCGGAGTCGAAAATGGTGGCTCCTCCTGCACTATCAACTCATGGTTATGGCAAGGCAGCGTTACCACTGAATTTATGGAACCGTTAAACTGGTTTAACTGCGGTGCAGTCGGTGGCCCAACTCCAAACATACCAATTTACATTGGCCCGATTGAGCACTTCATCCAAGGTGTGCCTCAAGAGATCACTTACCCAGAGAGAGATGCGATACTGCAGCAGAACTTTTCTAACCCTGGTTTCACCATGGCAAATGGAAGTGGATTTGACATATCTTGCACAATCTCAAACTCTACTTACACATGTCCGAGCGGAGTGATCGGAACTCCACACCCAACAGCCGGCGACACGGGACTTGCTACACTGATACTCGACAACTCGGTTTGGGATGGCAGTCTTACCATCGGGCAAAGCGGCGGAACTGGCAAACTCGTATTTGCTGGGTCATCATTCGTTACCGGAAATGTAACTATAGGATCTGGAGATTCATGCTCTGTCAACAATGGACAGCTCCAACTATTTCAATCACTCAATAACAGTTCTCAAGGCAGCACTTCATGGACGAACACCTCTGGCGCGGTGCTGACCCTCGACAATGGTGCATTCAATCGATCATGGCCAAGCCAACCTGCAGACCTCATCAATGAAGCAGGCGCGACGATTACAAAGACTGGTTTAAACACAAGCAATGTTTCATGGGATTTTACAAACAACGGCATCCTCAACATTCAAGAGGGAACACTCTCAATCAATAATTCGTATTCCGGAAGTAGCGTCGTTCATGTGACAGACGGAGCGGTCTTCAACTTATCTGGCATCCCTTCGCCAACGGCTTCGATCGAAGTTTATGGAGACATGAAATTCTCCGCTGTCAACGGTGGCGGCGAGTTGAACATATCAGGCGATTACATCGACATCGGCGCACCAAGTAGTCCACAGATCCACGGGTCAATCATCAACTCAGGACGAGGGCTGCTGTCCACCTCTCTAAACAACTATTCAGCGGGCAGTGCTTCATGGACAAATACATCTGGCGCAGAGCTGATTCTCCAGAACACTACATTCAATCGATCGTGGCCGAGCCAACCTGCAGACTTTATCAATGAAGCAGGCGCAACATTAACGAAGACAGGGACGAACACAGACTCTATTGCTTGGGATTTCACAAACAACGGAACCCTCAACATTCAAGAAGGAACACTTACTATCAATAGTTTGTATTCTGGGAGCAGCGTGGTCAATGTCTCAGATGGTGCGTTATTCAACTTATCTGGCACCCCTTCGCCATCAGCTTCATTTGAACTCTATGGTGATATTCGAATCTCCGCAGTCAATGGCGGCGGCGAGTTGAACATGTCAGGAGATTACATCGACATCGGCACCAGCAATCCCCTTATCAATGGTTCAATCATCAACACAGGGCGTGGGCTACTCACTTCATCATTCAATAACAACTCTACCGGCAACGCAACATGGACAAACACAACAGGCGCAGAGCTGATTCTTGAGAACGCTACATTCAATCGATCGTGGCCGAGCCAACCTGCAAACTTTATCAATGAAGCAGGCGCAACGATTACGAAGATGGGGATGAATACAAACTCTATTGCTTGGGATTTCACAAACAACGGAACCCTCAACATTCAAGAAGGAACACTTACTATCAATAGTTTGTATTCTGGAAGCAGCGTTGTCAATGTTTCCGATGGCGCGGTTTTCAACTTGTCAGGAAGCCCTTCACCGTCAGCAGCAATTGAAATCTATGGAGATATAAGACTCTCCGCGGTCAACGGCGGTGGTGAGTTGAACATGTCAGGCGATTACACAGACATCGGCACCAGCAATCCCCTCATCCACGGCTCAATCATCAACACAGGGCGCGGGCTACTCACCGCCTCATTCAATAACAACTCTACCGGCAGCGCTTCATGGACGAATACTTCTGGCGCCGAACTGATCCTTGAGAACGCTACATTCAATCGATCGTGGCCGAGCCAACCTGCAAACTTTATCAATGAAGCAGGCGCAACGATTACGAAGACAGGATTGAATACAAGCAACTTCTTTTGGGATTTCACAAATAGTGGTACTATCGACATTCAAGAAGGAACGCTACGATTAATCTCAGCAACGGATCCTAAGTTTAAATCCGCAACCTCAGTCATTATGGGCTCAGGCACACTTGATATTTCTTCAAGCCCTGCACTGTTCAACTCAGGCACGTTCGCCCCTGGATTTGCAGATGATGAGAAAAACCCAGATGGCTTGATAATTGATGTTCCATTTATCCAAAACGATGACACGGCAGTACTCTCTGTTCAAGTCGGATCACTTGCGAGCAAGATGACTTGTACTGGCGTCTTTGATGTTGGCGGCACAATCGATGTCCAACGAATTGGCGATATCGAGCCGGATGGCAGTGAAGTATTTATTGTTCTCGAAGCGGAATTTGTCTCGGGTGTTTTTGATGATTACTTCACGAATGCTATTCCTGAGATTGGCAATACCGCAATAGACGTACAGACAGGCGGTCTTGAATACGACGTTGAATACACATCTACCTCTATTATCATCAAGAACATTTCAATCTTCATTCCACCTTGCTCTCCTGCTGATTTAAACGGTGATGGTGTTCTTAACTTCTTTGATGTATCAGCATTCTTGTCAACATTCGCGGCGGGCGAACCTGCAGCAGATTTCAATGACGATGGCGCATTTAACTTCTTTGATGTTTCCGCATTCCTTCAAGAATTTGCAGTTGGTTGCCCTTGAGTGTGCCTTGATATTAATTCCGCCTCCACTGTAGCAGGCACGATTGTTTTGGCTGGCTCTAAGCCCTCGATGAGCTGGAGTAAAAGCTCTTGTGGTGGTATGCCAAAGATTTGGGCGAGTTGTAACAAGCGACGACCCGGTGATGATCGAAACCAAGAGCACCATGAATATAAGCTCGATTCTTTCGGTATCGGCGGCGTATCAAGCGGCGTGGCTTGACCGATGTAGCGTGCCCACCACTTGGCTTGTGGTCGTCGTGCAAGCTCGCTACGACCATTGGCTATTCGGAAATCAACAGCTCCAATGACATAGCGCCAGAGTGCTTCTGGGAGCCGATCGCCTGCAGAAACCAGTGTCATGCACACTTCGTTGGCTCTTGCGTTTTTGATCTCCATTTCAAATCGCTCCCACATCCCCGCTTCTAGTGTTTCTGTTTCAAGGCCTTTGTCATAGATGCGAGCACAGATATCTGAATCTCGTTTACCAAGGTTCAGTAAGAGGCAGGTTGGTGTGCCGTCAGCTTTGTATCTTGGATTGGGCGAGTATGACCGGAGCTTACAGAGCTGACCGGCTTTGCACGATTTGAGTGCCTTATTATAGAGCTGATGATTCGTCTCTACATGGTCGACAGCGAGATCAATCCGATTACATCGAAAACCCTCCATCATGATTGAGCTGGTGAGCCTCATCGCCTCTACAGTTTTCATGGTAGCTAACCGGCTGCCTTGAAGATCGACCATGACGATCTTTGAGCGATGACCGAAACTCAGAAGTACGCCGGGATGCCATTGGATGCCCTCATCGAAGTAGATCGCCCCCTTGTTGCGTCCAGTGGACGGGCCGAGTTGACGGAGCAAGATTCGATTGACTTCTTTGAACTGTGATTCTGGGCCGATGAGTCTGATCCAATCTGGCCTACATGACATGCCCTTTGGTGGGACTTGATTTGGTACCACATGGTTTTCTATCCCCGGTGTTACAAAGTGGGGATAGATACCCGTTGTTTGGTCAGGGCTCGACCCCTCAGGCTCCCAACGGGCGGG
>JARGPA010000021.1 GCA_029213305.1 Phycisphaerales bacterium | reverse complement strand
GTCGTAACAAGGTAGCCGTAGGAGAACCTGCGGCTGGATCACCTCCTTTCTAAGGGATTTCCTTAGACTTGATCGTATGATTACCCCCATGAAACTCCTAACGGGGAATCAAAATGGTAATCATCTCGGTGCGAACCGAATCAAGATCTATGAGCACATTGTCGTCCGTCATATACATTTATCTCTCGCGAGGTTAAGTGGGCGGATAGTTACTCAGTAATGAGTAATGAAGTTGGACCCAACTGTTTACCGGTCAAGGAACCGCGTAAAGCCTGCTTTCACGAGCAGGCTTTTTCGTGCGCGCACATAATCCCTTCCCCCACTTTCTATCTACTAATCCCTATCAATCTACATCATGGGGTGTCGCCGAAGGATTCGAACCGGGTTGGTTTCATACGAGCATCAAACCCAGGGTTTGTGGTATTCAAAGTCTCTACGATTTCAACGGGTACATCCTCAAAGATAAGATTCACGCCAACGATCTCATCAACACTTGGTTTTTCAAGCATTCTGTCTACTTCAGTCTTCGCGATGACAGTGACATGGTCCATTTCAAGTAACTTCGAATGAATATCTACGACTTGCTCCTGGGATAAACCATTTTTAGGCGTCGAATCAATTTTCAACCAACCCCCAAAGCTATTCATCTTCGATGTTTCATTACTCGCGAAACCAATCTTAAACTCTTCGCCTTCAAGAACTAAATAGAACTGCAGCGATATATAGTGTGGTATCATCCCTTCAACGATAAATATTGAAGTTGGACTCAATCTACGAGCTTTTAATCTCGGTTCTGGGGGGATCTTCTCTATCGAGAACGAACTTATGGTTGTCGATTCGAAGAGACTTTGAGCTATCTCATCATTCTTCACAACACGAACAATCGGTTTGCTTGGATCAATTACTCTTACGGCGACTCTGTGTTGTACCTTTGATTCGAATATAGGATCAAGACGATCTCCTTGATCGAGTCGAGTTGTGTATTCGAACACAAGTTGTATTTGCTCACCTGGGGCTTTGTCAAAGACTTCAGATAAGTTATTGAACCATGCCGAATTAGAAGATATAGCACTATCCTGAAAGACCCTTACATAGTTTCGATGATCTGAGAGTTCGCGCTCAAAGAACGGAACCGACCCTTCGACTCGACAAGCTGTTATGTCATAACGGAATGAATAATCTGTCACTCCTCCGGTGATGCATCCCATCCTAGATTGGTTTAAAATTAGCGAGTTTGGAAGTTTAGGTGATTTAGGGTGTACCCGATCTCGAACTCGGAGTTCAAGCTGGTAGCCGTTGGTGAAATATTGCTCGAGTTGCGCATCACTCATTTGATTTGAGTTCAATGCGTCAAATAGCACTTGTCCCCATCTCAGATCCCAAGTTATTGATGGATCTGCTTGGATTGCTAATCCTGCTTCAATCGCGTGATCCCAGTTTGAAACAGACATCATGCTCGGAACGAGCGAAGTTCGTACGATCAGTTCATCGAGGGCTTCATTATTTCCAAACTCTGTCAGCTGTATCACGATCCAGTCAGGCATCGCGGCGATAATTACACTTGTCTTCCCTGCGGATCCAACTGTCACGATCCCAATCCCTAAGATGAGCGTGAATGACGCGAACACGAGCCCGATTCGAGATCTTCGTCGAAGCTTTATCCGTCTACTCGTCTCATGATGTATGTCGCGGCCGCATTCAGGGCATATCGCATCTGCTGAATCAATCGACAATCCATCGAGGTTAAACTTGCATTTCTTGCAGAACTGCCCATGCTCACTGACTCGGCCTCGCCATGCGAATCCGAAGATAAGAACCCCGATGATAAACACAATAATGCCGACGATAATCATGTCGACCAGTATACATCAGAGTCGTACTGTGTGGAAGTTGTTCTGTGTACTTGAATAAGATCAGAGTCAATTGGACTTTGGAGGCTTGGGCGAATGGCGCACAATATCACCTGTCACGAGATAGATCACATCCTCAGCAATATTCCCAAGCAAATCCCCCACTCTTTCCAACTCGCGTGATATGCGATACATCAACATGTAATCTGCAGCATGATTTGGATTCGTTTCAATCTTGATCGCAAGTTCTTGGAATGTTTGCTTATCGAGTTTGTCGATTGCTTTATCTTTGTCAACTACTTCTTGCGCAGCTGCTGGATCAATCTGAACAACAGCACGCAGTAACTCTTGACACATCAAGGGGACTCTCTCTCCCATCTCTCTCAAAGAATCAGGCCAATCCGGGGAATCAGATTCAAACTTCTTGCTGATCTTCGCAATCGACGATGCATGATCTGCCAATCGTTCAATATCTGAGTTCACTTTTAAACTGAATGTCAGAAAGCGGAAGTCTGCACCAAATGGTTGTTGGAGTGCAAGGATTCTGAAGCACTCTTGCTCAATACGGACTTCTTCAATATCGATCTGTTTTTCGATTCTACGAATTTCACGGACACCTTCTGCGTCTGGATTCCATAATACTTCGAGAGATTGTGTAAGTAAGTCTGTCGCTTGTGATGATTCACGAATGAGTCGTCGGCGAAGGGCTGAGAGTTGAATATCAAGTTGTGTATCGTTTGCAACTCTGAACTGAGGCGGGTTTGCCCCATCAGCTGATGTTTCACTGTTCGGTGACATTTTCTTCGTCTGGTACATCGATCTTCCTTCGGGTTGCGTGCCTCTCAGTTCAACATGAGATCTTGGCCGCAGTTCTTCTTTTCACTCGTCTTGGAAATCATCTAATTGATAACAAGGAAGTGTACCACATTTGTCGGTTCTATGTGTTCAGGTTTGATAAAACCCTGTAGAAACGAGCTTTCTAACCTGAAAACTCAGTTAGATTTAATGAGCCAAGAAAGAATGGCCTTTGATCGTTGCATTGGCGAGCTTGGTTGTTTCCCAGGCCGAGCGTAAACCTCGTTCATTTTTTGCCCGCTTGCAGACTTTGCGTTTGTTTGTGCGAGATCACCTTCGAGCACACTAATTTCAACCGGCGCAGAACTGAGTCGATCAACAATCAACTCCGGGTTTGAGGTGAGGAAAACCACATCATCTCCGCGTTGACTCACGCCTCGAACGAAACATTCTTGACACTCTGCGCGGACTCGCGCTCGAAGGATCAGTCTTCGTACAAGCTCTGGGGGATCTGAGTAAGCACTCGATAAATCATCAACAACTTGATCAATCTCCTGTTGAGTCTTTGCAGTTGCAAATCGTCGATATGCTTCGATTCGTCTGGTATCACTTGGGATGTATGCTTTGGGGATGTAACCGAAAATACCAATGTCAACACTGGTGTGTACAACCTGTTCTGGAGTTCCACTCTCTGTGAGTTGTTGGACTGTTTGATCGAGCAACTGACAGTACATTTCATATCCTACTGCTGCGATGTGTCCTGATTGCTCAGCGCCCAACAAGTTCCCTGCACCTCGAATCTCAAGATCGCGCATTGCAATCTTAAATCCTGCGCCGAGCATCGAGTATTCTTCGATTGCTTTGAGACGTTTTTGGGCAACCTCTTTGACAGTTCGATCTTCAGGAAGCAACAAATAACAATATGCTCTCGGATGTGATCGTCCGACTCGGCCTCGGAGTTGATGGAGCTCGGAGAGCCCGAACCGATCTGCATCATTGATGATCATTGTATTTGCTGTTGGAATGTCGATACCGGATTCGATAATTGTTGTAGAGACAAGAATGTCTGCTTGTCGGGTCATGAACTTGTGCATTACTCGTTCGAGATCTTGTCCACTCATTTGCCCATGCCCGATGATCACCTTTGCTCCTGGGACAAGCTTGCGTACATTGTCTGCGACGGATTCGATATTGTGCACGCGATTATGGACATAATACACTTGTCCTTCACGCGCGAGTTCCCGTTGTATTGCTCGAGCGATCCGGTGCGTGTTATACGGGATAACTTCTGTCACAATGGATCTTCGATCAACCGGAGGCGTGGTAAGACTCGAAATATCTCTCAGTCCCAACATCGACATATGTAAAGTCCGTGGGATAGGAGTTGCACTGAGCGTTAGGACATCAACTGTGAGTCGAAGACGTAACAACTGCTCTTTGTGCTCAACACCGAACCGCTGCTCTTCATCAATGACGACCATCCCGAGTTCTGCAAACTTGATATCCTTCGACAAAAGTCGATGAGTTCCTACGACTACATCTACTCTTCCAAGTTTCAGATCCTCAATTGTTCGTTTTAAATCCTTCGTTGATTTGAATCGGGAGAGTGCTTCGACACGAAAGGGATAATCTGCAAATCGTTGTCTGAATGTTCGTTCGTGCTGTTCTGCGAGCACTGTCGTTGGGACAAGTATCGCAACCTGTCTACCTGCTTCTACTGCTTTGAATGCTGCTCTGATTGCGAGTTCGGTTTTTCCAAATCCGACATCCCCACAGATGAGTCGATCCATTGGACGGGAAGATTGCATATCTTTTTTGATTTCTACCATCGATCCGAGTTGATCTTCGGTTTCTTCGTAAGGGAATTCTGCTTCGAACTCTTTGAACATCGCAGTATCTTGAGGATATGAGTACCCAGGCACATGCTCTCTCGCAGCTCGAACTCTCAACATTTCTGATGCAAGATCTTTAACGGACTCAGTAACTCGTTCTTTCTGCGCTTTCCATTTCTTCCCTCCGATTGAGCTCAATGGGGGTTTCCCTTTGAATCCGCCTACATATTTCTGGACTAGTCCGATCTGAGAACACGGAACATGCAATCGGCTCCTACCCGCGAACTCGAGTGTGAGATACTCTTCTTGATCTTCTTTGCGTTTCTTCGCGGTCGGATCAAACCCTTTTTCAAACTGTCGGCGCTGCTTTGCAGTCCCTGACGCATCCATGACTGACATCCCAACAAACTTGGCAATGCCGTGCTCGTTGTGGACGACATAATCATCGATTTGAATATCAAGGAATGTGTCCATTGTTCGGCCTGCACGGATTTTTTGAATCCGTCGACGAACACTGGATCTATGTAACAACTCGCCGGCTGGAACGATCGCGAATCGTCCAATCCCTGCTTTGGGATCTGAACCTTCAAAAACAAATCCCCTACGAACATCAAGAATCTCGCGACGGATATCAACCCCAGGCACATGGAGTGATAAAAGCTCGCCTAAACGAGCGAACTCCCCATCTGAACCACACGCGAGGATAACAGTCTCTACTTGTTCTTTTAACTCTCCGAGTTCTCGGATTGCAGTTGAGATCTCCCGATCAAACGGTGGCAAAGTCGAAACTGGTAATCCTACGAGCGCATCTGCGTCTGCTTTCCCTGCAGAGAACTGGTTCACTTCTGCGAGTGCGTGGAATCTAGTTTCGAGAAGTTTGAGAACTGCAGGTGGGCCGTAGATTGCTCTTCCGTCGCTGATTCTTTCAAAGTAGCCTCTACCTTGCTCGACAACCTCGAATGTCTCAGCCAACAACACAATCGTGTCCCTTGAGAGATACTCAAGAAAAGAAACATCATCGCGGCTACCTGCGAGTTGTGAATCACCGATTGCACCAAGCAGGACTGAGTCCACTTTACGATCAGACCCCATCGTATCGATGTCTATTTCTGAAATGGACTCGATCTCATCTCCGAAGAAATCGATACGAACTGGTATTGGTGTCCCCCCAAGTGCTTGGGAATATCCTGTCGGCGGGAAAATGTCGATGATTCCCCCACGCATTGTGAACTGTCCAGGGTACTCAATTGTCTCAACGCGTTCGTATCCTGCATTGATCATCCATTCAATGAGTTCATTTGGAACTACAACACTTGCATCTCGAACTTCTCTCACCAACTCTTGAACCCGATTGGGAGTTGGGACGGGTTGCATCAACGACGCGATTGGCGCGATCAGGATATCTGTGCACTGATCGTTTTGGATTTCTGAAATAATTAAACTGCGTTGTGAGAAAAGCTCCGCGCTGACACTTGATTCTCCGGGGGAGAGTTCAAGTGCTGGGAAGACCATGCGATTGCAATCGCTGACAGATCCTACTTCTGCGTAGATATCTTCAGCTTCATCTAAATGGGCGCACACAATTAAAACAGGTCTATTCACTCGTTTATGCAACGCGCTTGCAATCATCGAAATTGATGATCCAACTGATCCTGTTGCGATTGTACGGCGCCCATCGTCGAGCCCTTTGGCAAACGAACGGAATTCCTTATCTGCAATGATTGGAGTGAGTAAATCCAAGTGTAAATAGTCCAACTGAGTCGAGGGGGTTTCTCAAATTGTGCGCATACTCATCCTCATAATGTCCTCGATAAACGATATAAACATCATGAGCCAATGGTATTGATCTACAAGAGTCTATCCGCCTTGGGTGACTATTGCATAGCCTTGGATTTTTTCGATTGTCTTTGGTCCGATCCCGGAGACCTCGTCGAGTTCTTCGATAGCATCAAATCGTCCGTGATCACGACGATACTCGATAATGCTTTGAGCGAGCGATGGTCCGATTCCTGGAATTAGATCCAACTCTGCGGGAGTCGCAGTATTGATATCAACCCGATGAATGACTTGAAAATCGCTCGTTGTCTCAGGATAAATATCATCAGTACTCAGGGATGACTTTCCCAATTGATGAATCACTAAATCACTTGGATTCGTATTCTGATTTGATCTGTTCCAAGCAAGAGTGATTCCCAAAACTGCAATGATGATGAGAACAGAACTTGCGAAGATCGCGGCGGGTGTCCGAGTCCAATCAGTTATCAATTCATGGTGCTCACTTGATTGATTCAACGATTGCTCGATTCTGTTACTTGCTTAAAGATGAAGACATCGTAGAGTTGGGTGAAAGGAACTCATCATCCATCAACCGATTGGGCAACTTCCCGCTTTGTATTGCATGTCGGAGTTCGATCATGCGTTGGTATGATTCTCGTTGTTCGAATCGTCGATCGAGAAGTCCACCAGTTCGCATTTCGGTTGCGCCATTAGGATCTGCGAGTTCGTGCCAACAGATGGACTCGACATATGGTTTCGACAAAGCAACAGCTCCGTATGCAGACATCCAATCTGCTTGTCCTTGTTCTGTCCATGGTTGACGCCATTGACCTGAGTTTGGATACTTATGTTGATCATTATCACTTGAAACCAAAGGTCCAGAGGGAGCGCCAAACGCAGAGATTGCGATCGGACGATCGAGCATCGAATATTGATCAAGCATTGAACTGAAGGCCATCAGATCTCGTGTTTGTTGACCCGATTCGAATGATCCCATCTGTACGCGAAGAGAGAATGAATCAATCGGAATTCCAGATTGCGTCAACATCTCCGCATAGAGAACCGGAGGGAGTGATCGTCGATCACTCGTGTGGTATTCGCCCCAGGGTTCGATGATTTCGACTTGGACCTTTGCTCGCGGATGAAGTTTCCTGACAACCAGAACACAAATCCGTGTGAGATCGATCATTTGTTGAAAATCGAGTTTGAAATGTTCACCGCAATGGAGGCCTGAACAAACTGTCCATCGGCTGATCGTGCGACGATAACGAGTTACCGTTGCTTTGAGATGTTCATACACAAGTTCACGAAGAGTATCGTAATCATTCTCCCAGATATAGAGCCATTCAGGCACACTCTGAGGCCGAAAATCAATCACTGGTCCTGCAACAACTGGTAGTTTTGCAGTTCGTATTGCCCATTCGATCCATTGGTCTGTTGGGGTGTATGCATACTCACCTTCCAATGGTTCGAGTTCAACCCATCTCATTGGAAGCGATATGAAGTCACAGGATTCGATCGCAGCCGCTTTGGTTTGTGGATTGAGTACACCGGGGGATACTGATGCTCCAATCGCAGGACGGGTCGGGAGGACGACTCCGCCTCGTGTTGGATGCAGTACTGGCATTGCTCTTTTGTTGATCCCGCCGTCTTCTGAGACAGAGAGATAGAGTTTCCCGTTCATCCGATCTGTGAAGTCTCGTCTGGTTTGGAGTATGCTGAGTCGTTCTGAAACTTCGAGCGAGATCCAGAGCGCCAACAGGCCGTATTTCGCTGCCTTCTCAATACCGTTCTCATGCGAGCTTGAAGCAACGAGCCCCTTAGTGAATGCGTTTCGAGCTTGCTCAAACAATCTCATCACTTGTGAGTCGGGTGCGATATCGAACGCTTGCCAATCCTCAAGTTTGGTCAAAAACAGCATGATTCGATGCCGCGCAAGTTCAAGCTCAAGTACATATGGTCGTTTTCGATCATGAAGCAAACAAGTCTGCAAAACCCAGGTGCCCATCGGCCGGAGTTGGATATCGTCGATGATTGGTCCACTGATATTTAGATCAGAATGCAATGATCGAAGTGTTGAATCGTCGAGATCAAACTGCAACGCAAGAGAAGCAGCCTCTCGAGTCCCTTTTTCACATCGAATAAACCCTTTCTCAAGAATGACTTCCCCTGCAATTGGAACAGAGTCAGGTCCTATGAGATAGGCGCCTTGGAGGATCTGATGAGGGATCGCAGAGGAGTTTTCAGGGGCAACAAATCGCAGCATCTTGTGTGGTTCACTCCTCAATCATCATCCGAAGCCATGATCGGTTTAGGATCAGTTCAATAATCTACATACAGGATATGGGATTTGGGTCCCACAAGCGACCCAAACCGCATGTTTCGAGAGAGTTTCTATTCACGAGATAATCAGAAGATCCTTCTGTAGAAAATTGCTCTAGGCTGGCTATCCTCACTCTGTGAACACAAACTATTCCAACCCAGATCATCGTGGTTCAACTGCAGGTTCTTTGTCGGATTTAGAACCCGCGGTTTTCGATACGAACCTGAATCTTCCAAATAAACGAGTCGGAAAGGTCCGAGATACCTATACGATCCCGCCACAGCAGGATATGGATGGGAATCCGACTCAAGCTCAGCTTGTCATCGTGGCTTCAGATCGGATTTCAGCATTTGATGTTGTTATACCGACGGCGATCCCTGGAAAAGGGAAGATGCTGACTGAAATCGCAACTTTCTGGCTTCGCTGGATTGAAGATCAAGGATTGTCATCGACTCACTTGATTTCGACTGATGTCAATCTGATCCCAGATGACGCGTTTAATGATCAAACAACCCGAGAGATGCTCGAAGGGCGCACCACGATCGGTCGATTGTGTAAAGTTATCCCCGTTGAATGCGTCGTTCGTGGATACCTCGAAGGATCAGGACTCAAGGATTACCAACGCACAGGTTCAGTCTGCGGCGTCTCACTCCCTGAAGGTCTTCGACAATGTGATCGACTCCCTGAACCCATCTTTACTCCAGCGACTAAAGAAGATGATGGACATGACGAGAACATCGGGTTCGAAGAGGCGTGCGCTCACATCGAGTCACTCGGTGGCAGAACCCTGATGGAAAAACTTCGTGATCGCTCACTCAACATCTATGTTGCAGCGAGTGCATACGCAAAGGATCACGGGATCATCCTCGCGGATACAAAGTTTGAGTTTGGACTCCCGATCGACAATGATGGAAACATAATCAGTAACGATCCAATCCTGATTGATGAAGCTTTAACTCCAGACTCATCACGATTCTGGCCAGCAGAAGAATATACTCCTGGACAAGCTCAAAAGAGCTTCGACAAGCAGTATGTCAGAGAGTTCCTCCAAGAACTCGTCCAATCAGGTGGTTGGAACAAGACTCCTCCTGGTCCTGCACTCCCAGATGATGTCGTACTCGGGACACTCGAAAAGTATGCTCAAGCGAGAGATCTTCTCGTGGGAACGGCGCACTAATCGCATCTGAGATTTGAACAACTAAATATCACAAAAGAGCCGGAACTTGATGTTCCGGCTCTTTTCTTATCTATTGATACAAGTGGTTACTCGAGTGCTGAAACTAGTTCTTTCTCGCACCTTCGTCACCCTGATTTTCACGAGCAGTCCGTTTGCGTTCATACATCACACGGAACTCTTCCATCCGAGCAGGTTCAGGGAACAATATTTCGAATGAGTCAGATTCACCATTGGCAGCGAGGTTATCAATGTATCCCTTATATCTCACAACTAACGCGTCGTAAGCATACTGTCTGAGATCCTCAGGGGCATTTCCATAGAGTAACTCTGCTTCTGCGGGACCCAGAGTTGAGAGAATATTCACAAAGAGATTCCCTGCAAGGAACGCGAAGTCGCGATCCATGAACTCCATTCTTGCTCCACCCGAAGATGCAACTACAACACGGAACTGCTCAGAGAAGTAGTACGCATGTGTCTTGCGAGCATACTCCCATTGAGCGCTGAAGACATCGATATCGCCGATCATCAATCCAGAGAACAGTGCTCCTTGAAGAGCGCCGTAGACTTCGGATACTGCCACTTGGGGTGAACCGAGCGAGTCATATAACTGCTTGTCTGCAAAGTCCTTGAGCGACAACGCCATCTCGTCAATACGAGTGGTGTCGTTCATGTTCTGGCCTTTCCAGTTACGGAGAATGTCGTACCAATATTCAGCACGAGCAAGATCACCTCTGCGATAGAAGAACCGAACTGCATCTCTCAAGAAGTTCTCGTAACCTGCTGAGAACTGACGATATGGTCGACGATCAGCTTCAAAGAGGCCTGAGTTTTGAACGATTTCGTTGAGCATCCCGCCGTAGGATGGAACGAAATATGCATTTGGGACACCTTGGTAATACGCAACTCGTTGCTCGTGTACATCGAGGTAGTTGAAGTACATATCTCCGTGTCGCCAGAGATCTTGAACGGATTGCATGACCAAGCGATATGCATTCACAAAGTCCAGAGAATCCGCATTATGCTCGTTCACGGTCATTCGTCCTACATCGGTACCTCGTGAACCCCAGTAGAGTGAGTGGGCAGAAGGAAGTCGATAATCAATGGGTCCGAACTTCCGCATTTGTTGAATCATGCGGATTGGTTCCATGAAGTACTCATCCTCAAGAACCCGTTTGCGAACATGATTAACCAAATCAGTCCAAGCTTGCTCATCTGTGAACTGTTCACTGAGAAGCATGAACGCTTGTGTTCTAGGACCAGCTGTTTTCTTCACTGTCGTGAGTTTTCCAGCTAAAGTCATTTCTTGTTGTAATGTGTATCGCTCTAGGAATCGGACTCCGAGAGCCTCACCCATTCCATTTTCATATGCTTGCGCGATTTCCTCAGCCTTTGGATTTGCTTGTGCGAGTCCGGTTCTTGTCGCAGGCGCATCAACAATCGGTTGAATCCAATCAACATATTGTTGGATTACACTCGGACGATCACGATGTTCAGCATCGATTACTGGTTTTCTACCAAGAATGTTTTGCCATTCATATGCAAACTGTTTCTTGTAATACTGGTTTGCATCATCCGTGTACCCAGATATCTTGTGTAAGAAAATCCATGCAAGCTCTTTGTGCATATGCATGTCATTTGGATTTGCACGGATACCTTCATTGCGAAGAAGTCGAAGTCCCGCATTCACCCAGCCCCACCGTTCTTGAGGGGTTTGAGTTGTTACCGAGATGTTGTAGGCCATATTCCATGCGTGGAATGTCCATACCTGAGGTAATCGTGGTTGGAGTCGAGTAATCCATTCTGCGAGATCGATTGCTTCGTAGAACTGCCCGTCTTCCTTCGCGCTTGTTGCACGGATCCACAGAACATTAACGAAAATTCCTCGCAAAGCTCCGAGTGCGACACCCAGCGCCACCATCGGTGGATCCCCATCTTCTGCGCGATCAGTGTAAGTCAGTTCATGGGTGCCCGCAGAGGAAGTGATCGCGGTACCAAAGTACCCAGAACCAACAAGCCCTACGAACAAGAACAGAAGCGCCAAGAGACGAACACGAATTCCATGCGACATGTCTTCACACTCCTTTCGAGTTAATTACCTGAGTAGATTGCCAACTGTCGGCGACGGAAAATAAGCACACCAAGCAAATAAAACACAGTACAGATCGTGCCCAGCGCCATCATTCCGCGTGTTACTGAACTCCACGAGAGTACTTCACCATCTGCGAGTCGAGATGTTGGACGCAGATCGTTATAAACCCTGAAGATCGAACTGATCCAATCTGCAAAGTAATAGATTAATGTTCGATAGATCGAAGGATCCCCACTGTTGTTCACTTTTCCCCAACCAGGTAGTGCATCTTGGACGAATCCAGACATCTGCCCGATGAAGAATAACCCGCCGGCAATCAAACAAGCAACTGGGAAACTTGCAAAGGTCGAGGCCCATACTGCGAGCATTGCAAGCATCGCGAGTTTTACCCACAACACGATAAAGACTCGAACGAAGTTTGAACGATATCCGCTCACTGTGTATGAGATTTCAAGCCCATCAGGAGGGATTGTAAATGTATTGATGTTTGTTTGAACATCAAAGTTTCCGTCTGCAGCTGCAAGCAACTGCCCGTTGATGATCTGTAAGCGGACCTCACCGTTGGAATTGATGAACTCAGGAGAGAGCGTCATCGTATGTGAAAAACCCAATCCGGTTCTTCGCGGCGGGAGAACGGTTCCGTCATCAAACGCGAAAGTCAGAATATAGAAAATGTCCGGCCGATTTCCTTCTGCATCGATTTTATATCGAAGAGATAAAGGTAGATTTTGTTTCTTTGCTTTCCCTAACCCGTAAAAAACAAACTCTTCATATTTCTCAGCGTTCGGATCAATCGAAAGGTATTCCGTTATTTCATCTTGGAAGATCTTATTTTTGAGCGCCGCTCTTTCACTAGGATCTGGGTTATACCCAGGATTGGAAATCGTCTCTTGTCGAATTCTTGCTTCCAATGCATTTTCGAAGATTGGATCGTTGATCGAGAACGGTAAAGAAGGCCGAACAGATTCTCGAGATGTCAGTACCTGAGTCTCAAGATTCAAACGATCCTCAGTAATATCTGAACCATCCCCTGCTTGATAAGCAGCGACCTCCCCGATCGCGGGTTGATTCCGAAGATACTCAGTAAACAGGAAAACCCCTGTCGCAGAGACAGTGAGGAGAACCGCTGCAAGAGTGACAACACCCAACCACTTACCCAGAAGATACTGCCAGGCGGCCACGGGTTTCGTCATTGTTTGCCAAATGACCTTTTCGCGTTGTTCGTACGTTACTGTCGCTGCGCCAAAGAACACAACAAGCAAAGCAACGAATAAGAATGTAAACCCTGAAGCATACTTCAAGAATAACTGAACACGATATCGAAGCGCCTGGTCTTCATTCATCAGCATCGGCATCGCCGCGAGAACAAAGAACAAGATGATAATGAATATCAGGGATATCTTCATTCGGACCGCTTCAGCGAGCACATTGCGTGCGATTGCGGGAATAGGACGAGAAGAACTCAACGCGATCGAAGACCCTCGCAAGAGGACCATAAAACTCAGCGTCAAGATGATCATTCCAACTGCGATTGATGCAAAGACTTCAAGAGAACTCCCTTGCATAAAATAGAATAATCCAACTGCAACGACGACTAGCGCTGGATAAACCAATCCCAATCCCATCCATACAACCAAAATCAGCATGATCGAAACAGCCGCGGTTCCCACAGCCATCAGTGTTCCGGGCTTTGCTTTATTGAGTAGTTGTTGGATTTGTCGAACCTGAGCAAGCTGAGGGTTTTCGATTTCCTCGCCCGCAAAATTCGTTACTGTGGCCGGCATTTCATTGATTCGTTGTTCGAACACAGGGTTTTCAGTCGTGTTCTTTATAATCGCGGACCCAATCAGAAGAGACGCGACAATCGCAATGATCACACTTGCGATCACTTTGAATGATTTCAACTGTTGGAGATGATTCAGCTTTGCGATGCGTTCGCGGATAGTCACTTATTCGACTCCTTGTCATTCGAGTCGGAATCAGTGGATTCGTCGCCGTCATCTGTAAGCGAACCGATTACGCCCAAGTCGAGTTGTTCGTCGACTGGAGTTTTACTTACTGAATCTTCGCTTTCAGAGATCGCGACGTCATCATCATTGTCGCCCAAGAGATCACCGATGAGTTGCGACCCATCTTCAACAGATCCTTCTTCGGTTTCCACTTTGACTTCATTCTGCTCGCTTGTTCCTGACGCGATTGTCTCATCAGACTCTGGAGGTTCGTTTTCAGATCCTCCAATGAGTGACGAGATGAGATCATCTCCTTGATCTCCAGCGGCTTCTGAAGCCATCAAGAAGGCCGCGGTAGCGCCGCCGTGCATTGCACCGGAAGTAGCAGTTTTCTCGTTCTGAGCTTGCTCAACGATACCCATGAAGATATCTTCGAGTCTTTGTTTGGGTGCAGAGACAGTCCTGATCGACTTTGCCCCGCTGCTACGACGACGAATAATCTCATCAATCTCAGCGATAGTTTGATCATCCAGTTCATCCGCCTCGATGAGAGTACGTTCTTTACTTGAGAGGAGACTATCACAAGTACCCTCGTCGCGGATTTTACCGCCATATAGGATGGCCATCCGATCGACCACATCTTCAACATCAGTCAGGAGATGACTTGAAAGAATAATGGTCTTCCCGCGTCGGCCCAGTTCGATAATCAGATCTTTTACTTGTCGAGTCCCGATCGGATCTAGACCCGTTGTTGGTTCATCAAGAATCAATAGATCAGGATCATTGATCAGTGCTTGCGCTAGACCAATACGGCGCTGCATACCCTTGGAATATTCGCGTACTGGACGGAACTGAGCATGCTCAAGTCCAACCATGTGAAGGAGCTCATCAATTCGACCCTGACGCGTTTTACTATCGAGACCGAATAATTTCCCATAGTAATCCAAAGTTTCACGAGCATTCAAGAACGGGTAGAGATAACTCTCTTCTGGAAGATACCCGATCCGCTTTTTGATCGCGACATCAGTTGGGGGTTTTCCAAAAACTGCGACTCGGCCGTTGGTTGGTTTGAGCAAACCTAGAATCATCTTGATAATCGTGCTCTTCCCTGAACCGTTGGGACCCAAGAGTCCAAAGATCTCATGCTCGTAAATTACTAGATCAAGCTTGTCGACGGCCCTTGCTCGATCCCGCATCCAAAAATCTTTGAACACCTTTGAGAGTTGCTGACAACCCACGACTGCTTTGCGAGAGTTGTCAACTCTGGCATTGCTTGAGTCTGAGGATGGATGGAGTTCCGTGGATGTTGCAGGATCGCTCATGTTTATGGGCCCTCTTCCTCAGTAATTCCTCGTCTAGACTTAAAGATATCGTTCTTGAAATCTTCGCGTCGTTGCTGCACTGCTTTGAGAGATTCTTCTCTCTTACGGATTCGATCTCGTTCGCGTTCGATGTCTGGGTCATTGTTGATCAACAACTCGACATCAACATTCTCAGGCAGATACATCGTAGTAACGAAATCTTTTTCCAAGAATGCAGTCATTGCAGATGACCAATCTCGTACAACCATGAGGATTGGATTAGCTTCGAATTGAGCTTGCTTTGCATTAAACTGTTCAAGATCAGCAATTGCTTGTGAAACTCTCGATGATGCCTTTGATTGGGCAGCATTGAGGATCTCTGAGACTTCACCCGATACCAAAGCTGAGGTATTGACTCCGTTGTATTCAACTTCACCACCTGAGAGAGCGATATCGATAGTTTCTAACAAGGTCGCAGCTTCATCTGAGAGGTTCAGCTCAATCAATCGCTCGTATTCATTGATCATCTCAATGAGGATATCCGCAGATCTGCCTGCAACTTCGTTGAGCCATTGATCTTGTTGGAGGAGTGCATCTTCGCGTTCTTTGCCTGCATTCTGTGCAGCAGACTGTACAGAAGCAAACTGATCAAGCAACGCTAAAGGAGGTGTTTTGCGTACAAGAACGACCCGATCAATTGTGATTCCTGATTCGAGTCCATCAAGTGTTTCCTGAGCAATCTCTTTGACTTGCGCAGCCATCGTTTCGGCTGACTTCTTTAAGAGATCATCAATCGGAGTCTCTGCCATTGTCCTGACGACACCACGACGGACTGCGATAACGATGACACTGATCTCCTGTTCAGGAAGAATGTTCTCCACGAAACGAAGGTGATTCGAGCGATGATAATTCACTGTCCACTGTGCGTGAGCGATATTGAGATCTGCGGTAATCAACGAACCATCGCGGAGTGGATTCAATCTACCAGCGCCACTGAAACGATCAATTGGAAGATCGAGCAATGAATCTTCACTGTTTGCACCTGGAGCATTCGGCATGAATATCCGAGCAAGTGGTACTTCGACTGTTCCTCCGCCGACGCGGATGAGCTCGCCGATTGGGTATGGCCAAGTAAGATGAGCGCCGGGTTCAAGCTGCGCACGAGATGGTTTCCCAAGGAAAACCGCGATCCCTTGCTCGCCTTCATTAATCTTCTGGAATCCACTAAACACAAAGAGGATGAGCAGAATGATCATACCGAATTGCAAGAACCCGTATGTAATGCGAAGTGCATCCGCGAGTGACTGGTTCGCTGCATCCATCCGATCTTTGTTTGATACTTTCCCCGTACTGCTCGTTCGATTGAATCGAACTGAAGCAGCGCGAGTTGAAATCAACTCATCATCTGGTGCTTGATCACTAACGAGTGAATCACCGCTTGCTAAATCAACATCTTGCCCTGCGCTTTGCGGAGCTTCATTCTTTGGAGTTGATTGTTCTGGACCTTGATCTTGAGGTTCATCTGTCATCGATTATCCCTCCGATTCCATATCAGGATCCTGGCTAGGAATTGGTAGATTACCCTGGGATTGTTTGAGAATATCAGGATCAAAGAGCTGCATTCCATAATCAGATGTAGAGAAGATCAGTGTGAACTTCTTCGACATTGCTTCACGCATCAGTTTGATGTTCTGAATGAATACTGCCAAATCTGGGTTGATGTTTTGTTGCGCAAGGTATGGCGCAGCTTCTGCTTCACCCTTTGCAAGGATTTCATCTGCACGGCGCTGAGCAAATGCACGGATTCGATCCGCATTACTGATTGCTTCAGCGCGGATAGCGCGAGCTTGGGATCGCCCTTCAGACTCGTATCGTTCTGCGAGACGATCTCGGTTTGCACCCATTCGATTAATCACTGCAGAAGTTGTTTCTTCAGGTAAAACAATGCGATCGATTCCGACTGAAGTAATCAGAATTCCGTAATCGGAGAGTGGTTGTCCGCCGTTTCCGCCGCTAACAAGAAGATCAAAGAGTTGTTGCTCAAGCAATGGAATGACTGAAGCGCCACTCTGTGATGCAAAGAGATCACTCATCTTATATGTACTTGTTTCACCCAGCGCACTTCGTAGGAGATCACGAAGAACATCATTCTCAGCTTTGTTGAAGTGATCGATTGCTCGTTCACCTGCATTGGAGAAGCTTCTGAAGAACTTGAGTGGATCTGCAACTTTATAACTCAGGTACGACTCGACGATGATCTGAAAATCATCTGCAGTCTGCACGGTCTCTGAGCGAGTCTCCACCATCCGAATCCGGGTGTCATACTTTGTGACACTCTCGAATGGATAAGGCAACTTCCATTTGAATCCAGGCTCAGTAATAATTGAGTTCTCATTCGCAGAACCAAATCTTGTTTTGACGGCTGTTTCCGTAAAGCGAACCGTGAAGCTCGCGCTAAAGAGCACGATCACTCCCAAGAAGAGGATTGCAAATAGCGGAATCGTTTGCTTTTTCAGCTTGAACACGACTCATTCTCCAATACCCGATTGTCCGGGTGCGTTTGCCTGTTAAGGCGATTACCAATCTCATCAAGAAATCATTTTCCTGTGAGCATTTTTACTGTAACTCGGCGCCCGCTTCGGCGTCGAACACTTGTGTCCCGACCTGCTTATCTTGCAGCTCGAGACGAACCTTGAGCGATGCGAGATCAGCAGGTGTCAAATACACACGAGCTTCTTTCATCGCTTCGAGCAAGGCATCAAAATACATATTGCTTTGATAGAGGGAAGGAGCAGCAAGATACGCTTCTTGTTGACCTTGCAACAAGCTCGCGCGGCCACGCTCGGACATATGACGCACCCAACGATTCGCACTCGCTGAAAGGATCATTTCCCCTGCTTCTCCACCGGTTTTCTCAATCAGTCTCTGAACTTCGAGTTCTGCTTCGATGTATTGAGCGGCATCGCGCCCAACTTCTCTTCGCAAATCGACGAGTGTGATCAATTTGTCATTGATCTCACTCGCAAGCTCAACACTCCCTGCAATCTCAGCAAGGGTAGTGATCTGAGTTTTCTTTGCATCTTCGATGAGTGATTCACGATTCTGTTTCGCGATAATAACTCGTTCAAACGAAGGTGCAACCTTTGTAGGTGGATGTACGCCGTTGATCCCTACAAAGAGGATCTCAATACCAGTCCCTTGCCCGTCATTGAGTTCGCCGTACGCTTTTTCTAATCTGCTCTTGAGTTCGACAGGCATGGAAATCCGATGATTTGCAAGCACATCGCTGATTGAAAGTTCACCCAAATACTGTGTTACGACTCGTCTACCAAGTTGTAACAGCATCTGCTCGCGCTGACCAGGAGCAGCAAACTCATCAAAGAGTTTGACATTTCGGATTACATATTGAACAGGAACTTCAATTGCCAAGAGTGATAATTGAGCAACCGATGAAGACTGATCTGTACTTCCATCTTCAGCAGCGTCCGGCTGAACAATGTTGAGTAGTTCAGTCCCAGAATGATTCTCTGTCCAAAGGATTGGACCACGGCCTGGTGTTGGAGGATTCGACGCTAACTGGAGTACTCGTACACCCGTGGTTGTGCGTAGTTCTGTTTGTCCTCGCTTTAACTTGACGACTGGAGTTTCATACTTTGAGAATGGCCAAGGGAGTTTGATATGAAGTCCAGGACCAATATCGCCTTCCCCGCTCTCACCAAAGCTGTGCAATGGAGAACTGACAACTCCATTAGTAATGATCAATCCTCGCTCATGGGGTTCAACAACAACAAGCGATGTCATCAACCAACCTACACCAACTCCAGCAACCACGAAAACCATAATCCACTTGGAAAGAAGCTGATAGAACCATGACGAAGTGACATCAATACCAAACTGGTAGTTCACAGCTTCGCCGACATTTTCTGCAATTCGATCTGGAGCCGCTAAAAGCCCTAGGAATCGTGAGTCAAATGACGGCCGAGGTACTTCACCTGGTTTACGAGGACGATACACATCAAGTAGAAGATTGAGACCAATCTCGATACCAAATGCAATCATCCCAATTGGGATCAGGAATAAGTTCCAAACCTGAACAGTATTGATTCCCAACGAGAGATCTAAGAATCCCCCAACTGCGAGCAGAATTCCAACGAGCGCCGCGGCGACTGAAATTGCTGAACCTGCACGGAGATTTGACCATGCAGGAATTTTGCCCATACCCGAAACAAAACGAGCAAAGACAAACCCAACGACGGCCATACCGATACCGATTGCGAGTGCCCATCCAACATGGATCTGTTGATACCGTTCGATGAACTCTGCGTCAGCGGTAACTGCTCTCAAGCGCCCAGTACCGATCCAAATATTGATCGCACCGATGATGATCCCGCCGGCGGGCATAATCCATTTGTAGACAAATGCGAGTCTACGAGATGCAACTCGGAGATTGTCTCCAACGGAATCAAACGCGCTTGCAGCAGATGCTCCTGAAACTGCGAGTTGCTCAGTTTCCATCGCTTCGATACGTTCGCGTCGATGCAGATCGAATACCAACAACAACAAACCCCATGCGATGAGTCCTGTCGCGAGGAATCTAGCCGCACCGGCCGCTGCATAATCGTTCGCATATTTACTATATATGAACACTACAAGCGTAATGAGCAATTGGAGCACGAGACCGATCAAGCTGATCGATGATGCCTTGCGATAAGTCAGATAGTCGCCCTGATTCATGGGAGTGTCTTTCTCGACTTCGAGGTTACTTACCTAAATGGGAACTCAAACCAACGCGGGTTGAGTATTCCATATCTATCGTATTTGAGAACTCTTGAATTCGGCGAGAAACTCAAAGCTCGATTCTAGGGATCTGTATCGAGGGGTATTGTGGGCATGCTCTCGCATAGTTTCAACCCCCGAGCTTGCTTCTGAGACATCTGAGCAGTTTTTCCACACAAAGCCCGAATTCGTAGAAATCGACTACCCAGAGTACCAGAGTGACTATCCCTACGAACGAAGATTGACCTCGGTTCAGTCAGATGAGCGGTTTGAGAAACTTTGTTTGAGCAAATTGAGAACTCTACGCCGCCGCAAGCGTACCGAATGCAACACAAACTGATTGATTCCAGAGTGAAGACAACCCTGATTACACAAAGCGCACAACATGCGCTGCAAAATCTCTTCACGACGAACCTAGCATCACCCCTCAATGATCACACCAATTCTCACAATTGCACGAAACGCGTTTAAAGAGAGCATTAGACAGCCTGTCTTTTTCATCATGCTGCTCCTTGCTGCCTTTATCCAGTTGATTAATACCTGGATCGTCGGATTTACAATGGGCGCCAAGAATGTCCCAGGCGAAGTATCCGGTGACAACAAGATGCTCCTCGATGTCTCGATGGGTGGGGTCTTCCTGCTCGGTATTATCCTTGCCGCGTTTATTTCGACCGCTGCGATCTCAAGAGAAATCGAGAACAAGACAGTACTTACAGTTGTTTCAAAGCCAGTCGGACGAACAAGCATTATCCTGGGTAAGTTCCTTGGGATCTCAGGCGCAATGTTCGTGGCGATCGGGATTATGATCGCATTCTTGTTGATGGGAATTCGACATGGGATTCTCTCGACTGCTGCTCAAGAACCCAATCTCCCAGTTATCTTGATGAGCGTAATAGCGATCTTTGGATCAATCGCTCTGGGTGCAATCGGCAACTACTTCTACGGCTGGTCATTCGGACAAGCAGCGTCGCTCTTGTTGTTACCCATGATCTGGATCGGATACATCGTAACACTCTTCATCCATGAAGATTGGACGATGATGTCTCCTGTTGAGAACATCAAACCACAGATCATGCTTGCATGCGTGTGTCTTGCAATGGCGTTGTTCGTGATGACAGCACTCGCGACTGCGATTTCGACTCGATTGGGACAGGTACTAACGATTACGATCTGTACTGCGGTTTTCCTAGTTGGATTGCTTTCAAACTATTGGTTCGGCCGAGGAATCTACGAGAATGAACGGGTGGGGCAAGTATCCATCGCAGCATCTCCTTTGGATCTCGACCTATATGACTTCCACAAAGACTATGTTTGGGACCTTGCTGCAAAGCGCAATAGGAAGACAGTCGAAGAGTTCATCGAAAGTAAACTTGATCCTCGCGGATATGTGTCCCTAAAAGAACTCCTTGCACTTGATGATTCAGAACTCCGCGATGATGACGCGTACCAAGAGGTGATGCTTCGCAAGCCGGGCGCTCGTCTGATTATCACACTTCTTGGCCCCCCTACTGTTGAACTCAAACTCGGCGATTCCTTTTACTACGGTTCATCTCCAAGTGGAGTTGGGCTCATCACCCCAACCTTTGAACCCTTCGACAAATCAATCGTTCCCGAGAAAGACGCAAGAGCAGAACCCGCGCTCGTTATCACTGCTGTCAACGATAACCGACTCGTGATCCAGCAAGTTGGTCGCGAAACACTATCTATTGCTCGGCCTCCGATGGCTGGAGACTCGATCTTCCTTCAGCCGACGGTTATCCACCCTGCACCTCTTGTCGTCTGGAGTCTTGTCCCCAACATGCAAGCCTTCTGGCTCCTCGACGCCGTGACACAGAATCAACCGATCCCTGGATCACATGTCATCTTGATTTTCTTCTATGGACTCTGTCAAATAACAGTGTTCTTATCCCTCGCGGTGATCTTGTTCCAAGGCAGAGATGTCGGTTAACCAAATCGACGACAAAGCACATCGAACATATCTCGATCCTGAGTGCTTACATTTATTATTGAGTTGAGTATCGGAAATGCATCTTCGTTACGCGTCTACCATCGCACGCGCAAAGACCTTGACGCATTTTTCCGCGGCACCATCCCAGTTCAGGCTTCTAAGTTCAAATCGTCCGTGTTCACGCAGAGTCTGACTCAATGGTGGATAACGCAAGACGGCAACGATTTTGTTCGCCATCTCGTCCGTGTCCCAAAAATCTACTTTCAAGGCGTGTGTTAGGACTTCAGATACCCCTGATTGCTTAGAGACAATTACAGGTACATCGTTTCGCATTGCTTCGAGTGGTGCAATTCCAAATGGCTCAGAGACAGAAGGCATAACATAACAATCTGCCATTTGATAGACACGATCAACATCGCGTCCTCTCAAGAATCCTGTAAAGAGAACCTTGTGCCCTATCCCGATTGCGGCGGCGTGCTCGATCATCCGAACTGCCATATCTCCAGAACCCGCGACAACAAACTTGACCCGATCTTCTTTTTCGAGAACGCGCTTTGCGGCTTCGATGAAATACTCGGGACCCTTTTGCATTGTGATCCGTCCGAGGAACAAAACAATCTTGTCCCCCGTTTCAATCGCAGCGCCCTTCGTGGGTTGAACACCATCTTGTGCAACCCCGTTATATACGACATCCACTTTTTTATCGTCGATTCCATATCGAGTATGGACGATTGCTTTCGTTAATCGCGAAACTGCGATAACGCGATCTGCACCTTCCATACCGGATCGTTCAATGTCATACACACCTTGGTTTATGTGCTCTCCAGAGCGATCAAACTCAGTAGCGTGAATGTGACAAACCAATGGTTTGTTCGTGATTGCTTTGAGCAACAATCCTGCAGGATAAGTCAACCAATCATGCGCATGAATCACATCGAATCGTTCTGTGAGTCCGAGAGCAGCAACTAGACGCGCGTACCGATCTGCGTCACCGAAGAGATCAGAACCGTATCCGCTGCTCCCGGTACCCATTTCTCCGAGGGACTCAAGTACTGATTCGATCACGGACGCGAGTTCATCTGCGGATGAGCCCTTGATTGAAGTGAATAGTTTTGCAGCGGATCCAACAATCGGGCTATCAAGATTTGAATCTTGTTGTTCATCAATTGATTCTACAACTCTGCGAAGAACATCCCCCGCGTCTACCCCTGGATATGAACTGGGATAAGTGCTTGGAAGCAAACTCTCAAAGCTGTGAATCTTCCGAATCAATGATTCTGTTTGATCGTTCTTTGCGTTGATTGGTTCATGAGTTATCTGTGAACCGAGTGATTCTGCATTGATTGAAACTGTTTGTGCAGCTCGTCCGCCGCTTCTCAACTCTGCGGCTCGCTCTGCCAAGATGCGTGGACCGATGAGTTCAACATGAGATTTGTGCCCCACTGGGATGGGTTGTGGTAATACAAAGACAACCTCATGCCCTTGAGACACAAGCGACTTTGTGAGCCCTTCAACAGCGGTCCCGAGCCCGCCCGACATAAAGGGTGGAAACTCCCACCCAAGCATCAGGATCCGCATAGTTCAGATTCCGCCTTCCTACTTGAATCAATCAAGCATGAGTTGAAGTTTGAATCAATCTTCATCAGACTCGTCCATATCCCCGAGCTCACGGAATACAAGTTCGTACCCTTTGAGCCAGATCAACGCACGATCCGTAACTGCGGGATCATCAATCTGTGTCGAAAGCTTCGATCGAAATACATATATTTTTTCTGGTGATCGGAAATGCTCAATCGAGACTTTCGCACCATCATCGCCAAGATCGATGACTTCTTCTTCGATCAGTTCATCGATTTTGTCACCGGTATTGACGAGATCTTCTTCGATCGAACCCGATAACCAACGATCTTCAGTTTCAAGACTAATCCAAACATCATTGTCTAAAACCCGCACCCAATAAAAGGCCGGTTCGGCGGAATTGAGCGCCTTGCAAGAAAGCCCATCGTTCGTCAGAGAGACTTCAGAGAATACTCCTGAGTCGGTAGCGCCCAGTTCTATTTTTTTGTAAATAGATTGTTTGGTGTTTGAAAGTTCGGTTGACATACTTAACCTCGATATAGATGGAGAACCTTCTGATCTGTGTACGGCTGTTACGAATCAGCTTTCATCGCAATCCTAGCTTGCCAAATCTATGCTGGAAGCCTCTAAGTGAAGAATCCCGGTTCAGAATTGCGAATCCGCAAGCGTGAATTAGTCGACTCTGCTTGAAAAGAGCCTATACTTCTCCTCGCTTGACCTGCCCAGGTGGCGGAATTGGTAGACGCGCCACCTTGAGGTGGTGGTTCTCGCAAGGGAGTGGAGGTTCGAGTCCTCTCTTGGGCATTCAAACTAGCAGCACCGGATAATCCCCGGTGCTGCTTCTTTTTTTGCCAATCCTTCTTATATTTGTCCACTTCTACGACAATCAGGAATCGAACTCAAGAGCCCCAATAGCTCGTCCGATCTCAACCATATTCAGACTGAATTTGTATATGAGAAGGGACCAGACGTGCGAGTACTAGTTGTCGATGACTCAGCATTTATGCGCAAAATGATCAGTGAAATGATTGCTTCAGACTCTGCGTTTGAAGTGGTTGGAACTGCACGAGACGGCGAAGACGGCGTGGAGAAAGCCCTCTCCCTCAAACCTGACCTGATCACACTTGATATAGAAATGCCTCGAAAAGATGGGTTGAGTGCATTGCGAGAAATTAAAGCTCTATGTCACGATTTCAAACCCGCAGTTCTCATGTGCTCATCTTTAACAGTTGATGGATCAACAGAAGCATTTAAAGCAATGCGAATCGGAGCTTCTGATGTCATCGGAAAAGACCCTGCAACTGTGGGTAAAAACGACGCAGGATTCAAACAAGAACTTCTCGCAAAGCTCCACGCAATCGGAGGTCATCGCACTGTAATCCAACAAACCACTCACAGACCCTCAGCTCGGATATCGAAAACCAAAAATCAATCTATACAAGAGCATGTGAACGAAAAAGAGATTGATTTCTCACGGGTAAAAGCAGTCGTTGTTGGATCATCTACAGGCGGACCTCCAGTGCTTGAGGAGATTTTTTCAAAGCTCCCTTCAAATCTACGGGTTCCGATTATCGTTGCTCAACACATGCCTGAGCTCTTTACAAAGAGCCTTTCGAACAGACTCGATCAACTCTGTAAATGCAAAGTAAAACTCGCAGCGCACGGCACCATCATCTCTGACCCAGGAATTTACATCGCACAGGGCGGGAATCATCTCAAACCGACGAGTGCTGCAGGCGGAAAAGTCATCGCCAAACTCTCGGAAGAAATCCAAGGTGTGATATATAGGCCTTCAGTTGATTTGTTGTTTTCTGCAGCCAGCGAAATATATGGCGAAAACCTGCTCGCAATCCAACTAACAGGTATGGGCGCAGATGGCGCTAAGGGTGCTGCATCCATTCAGAAAACTGGTGGACAAATCATCGCTCAATCAGCATCCACTTGTGTTGTGTATGGAATGCCCAAAGCAGTGATTGAAAACAAGTTAGCGGATCTCGTCTTATCACCAACTCAAATTCGTGATTTGATTACAAATCTAGGCGGATTATCTATTCCAAGTAGAATTTCCGCATAGTCCCCAAAAGTGTGTTTTTTCCCACTACTGACGCAGTTTCCCATTATGGACTGAATTGGGACAGGATTACGAACGATACCGAATGAGACATCTGCAGTCTTGGAGAACAATATGAATGCACATTCAAGTCAATCGAAACCTACTGAATCTCAAATCCAACTAGTTAGTTTCACCGTCGGCGAAGAACTATTCGCTGTGAATATTTTGAGTGTTCAAGAAATCAATCGAATGATTTCATTAACCAAAGTCCCCCAGAGCCCTGAGGGAATCGAGGGCGTGATCAACCTTCGTGGACGGATTATTCCTGTACTCGATCTTCGGTTAAAGTTCGGACTCGAAGCATCAAGTCTTGATGATGATTCACGAATAATTGTCGTTGAACTCAACGGAACTACCCTCGGGTTTATTGTCGATTCTGTGCATGAAGTTTTAAGAATCAATAAATCAATTATTGAACCCACCCCACAGATGACAACCTCAGTTGACGCGAGCTTTGTCTCTGGTGTTGCCAAGCTTGATGATCGTCTATTGATCTTGCTTAATCTTGACAGCTTACTCTCAGCGGAATCACTCAACACTATTTCGAGTATGAAAAAAGCCGCAGCTTGATCCCATCCAATTTCTAGTTAGAAAGCACGCGAATCATGAGTTTTACAAGCAAGAAAATCGCGATGAATCCGCAACAGTTTAAGACAATGGCCAAGATCATCTACGATCGATCTGGGATCCATTTTCCTGATACCAAGAAATACATCATTGAATCCAGGCTGTCACATCGTATTAGTGAGCTTGAGATGAATGACTTTGATCAGTACATCGCATATCTCACGATGGGTCCTTATCAAATGGAAGAGTTTCAAGAGATGTTTAATCGCATCACCATAAATGAAACGAGTTTCTTCCGCAACGAATCCCAGCTCGATGTATTCGAAAAGCAAATCCTTCCACAAATCCTCGATGCTCGAGCAAAAACAAAGCGATTGAGAATTTGGTCCGCTGCGTGTTCCACAGGAGAAGAACCATTCACAATCGCGATGCTCCTGCATCGAACCCTCGGAGTTCGCTTGAGCGATTGGCATATCGAAATCCTTGGGACAGACATCTCAGAGAAAGCGTTGGATGTCGCAAACAGCGGCACATATACCTCCTATGCCGTCCGCACTACTTCGAACTTGATGAAAAACAGATACTTCAAGGAAGATGGGCGCCAGTTCATACTTGATGAAACTATCCGCTCGATGGTGAACTTTGAAAAGCACAATCTCAAAGATCGACTCGCAGCGAAACGTCACGGGACTTGGGATGTAATCTTCTGTCGAAATGTACTCATCTACTTTGATGACGATATGAAACGAGATGTAGTCTCGATGTTTGAAAACCAACTCGCTGCAGACGGCACACTATTCATCGGGCACTCCGAACGAATTAAATCCCTCACTGAAGACTTCACACAACTTCAAATTCCGCAAGGGTTCTGTTATCAGAAGAACGCGTTTGCGGCAACTTCGGAAGGAACTCAGTCATGAGTGATTACAACTTTGATCCAGAAATCATGCAAGATTTTCTTACCGAATCAGGTGAACTTCTTGAACAACTCGAAGTCGATCTTGTCTCACTCGAGTCGAGACCATCAGATTTAGAACTACTCAACCAAATCTTCCGCGCCTTGCACACAATCAAGGGGAGTGCTTCATTTCTTGCTCTCACAAATCTTGTTGCAATCGCACACTCTGCAGAGAGCGCGCTGAACACTGCTCGTAACGGGGATCTATTAATTGGGAAAGAGGAGATGGACTTACTCCTCGATTCAGTCGACATCCTGAAAATTCAGTTTGACGAACTCACCGAAGGAACTACTGATCTTACTCCTGCGGACCCAGACCTTATCCGAAAGCTCACTATTCTCGGAGAGGGCGGCACCCTCAATCATGCGGGGAGTGATACAAACGCAGCCAATGAAACTACAAACGGATTTTCAGATTCCTCTTCGAGTGAACACACTGAATATGCTGATGGCAGAACAGTCACCTTCACTTCGTTGGATGCATCAAAACTCGATTTAATCGAGCATCTCGCAACAGACATTGATGAATCTATTTCCCAAGCAACAGATAAACTAAACGACTTACTCGATCAAGACAGCCGATCATCTGCGGGTCTCTTTGTCTCTGAGATGTTCGAAGAAATCGCTCGAACTGTTGATTTCTTTGAGATCAAAGAAATTGTAATATTTGCAAACTCTTTGGCCAAATCCCTCGAAGGAATTGATTCACTTACAGACGATCATATCACACAGATTGTTCCTCGCCTTCATGGAATGTGCCTCCTGCTCAACGAGCAAACAAAGGCACTCGTTAATCAGCAAATCGTCAGTTGGCCTGCAGATACACTCATCGAGAGAATAAGTGTCATTGCAGAAGGTGGAACCCTCAGTGAGGGAGTTCTCTCTTCAGGTTGCGACCCATATACAGCGCTCAAAACTGATGGGATCCCTTACGGCAGTGACGAGGCTGACTCTAACTTCGATGAGACTCAATACAGCGCTGCAGAGGAAACTGAAGTTGCAGAATCTGTTGTTTCGAATCAGTCTAACACTGCAAATCAGACCGAGCTCAAAGCAACAAAGAAGGGTCCTGCGAATATCATCGAGCAGACGATCCGTGTTGAAGTATCTCGTCTCGAATCACTCATGAATCTTGTCGGCGAACTCGTACTCCAAAAAAATCGAATCGGAGCAATGTCAGAAACACTCGATCGAGTTGTTCAAGACGCAGAGCTCATGGAGCAAATCGAGATCACCGCGAGCACTCTTGATCGTGTAACAGGTGATATCCAACTCGCAGTAATGCGGACCCGAATGCAACCTCTCGACAAGCTCTTTGGCAAGTACCCGCGATTGATCCGTGATCTTGCGACGAAGACTGAAAAGATGATGAAACTCGAAATCATCGGAGGCGACACCGAAGTCGACAAATCGGTCATCGAGGAGCTCGGTGATCCGCTAGTCCATCTTCTACGAAACAGCGCCGACCATGGAATTGAGACCCCCGCAGATCGACTCGCGGCTGGCAAAGATGAAACTGGCACAATTCAGATTGTTGCAGGACATCAAGGCAGTCATGTCAGTGTACAGATCATCGACAATGGTAAAGGACTCAATAGAGATACCATCGGACAAAAAGCAGTAGAACGCGGACTGATCTCGATGGAGCAACTCCCTGCACTATCAAATGAAGAAGTATTCCGTTTCATCCTTGAACCTGGGTTCTCTACCGCAGATGAGGTATCAGATCTGTCCGGCCGAGGCGTTGGAATGGATGTAGTCCGTACCAATATCGAGAGCAAGCTCAAAGGCACGATCTCGATTGATTCGGTAACGGGTGAAGGAACCACGATTAACATCAGCATCCCTCTCACTGTCGCGATCATGCCTGCGATGATGGTTGCAGTTTCAGATGAAGTGTTCGCAATCCCATTAACAAATATCACTGAGATTGTTCACCCATCACCTGAGATGCTCTCAGAACTAGGCGACGAACCTGTTATTCATCTTCGAGGATCTGTGTACCCATTGATCAGCTCGCAAGAGGTATTCAATGTCGCTCCAGAGAATAGAACAGATGAAAACTTTGTTGTTGTCATTGGTTTTAATCAAAGAGTCATCGGTTTGCGTGTATCACGCGTAATCGGTCAACAAGAAATCGTTATCAAACCCCTCGACGGCGTTCAACGCGAAGGCCCGCTCTCAGGAGCAACGGTCCGCAACGACGGCGGCGTCAGTCTCATTATGGACATCGCAGAACTTATGCGAGTCTCACGGAATCAACGCGGCGCAATGACCGGCGCACTTTAACACTGATCTCATCATCCCTTTGAAGGAGCCCAAGGATGGACGCTAGTTTTATTACCCCGTTTATGACATCGATTCAGAATGTCTTCAGTACCATGTTCCAACTACCTGTTGAAATTGGTGAACCACGAATCAAGACTGATTCGAAGACATCCCATGATGTTTCTGGAATCATCGGAGTGTCAGGCGAAATGGTCGGCACAATCGTGCTCTCAATGCCAATCGACGCTGCAGAATCAATCGTTGCCCTGTTTACAGGCATGGAAATGCTCGCAGATTCTGACGACTTTGCAGACGCTGTCGGCGAACTCATCAATATGATTTCTGGAAACGCAAAGGCTGAGTTCCAACGCAAGTCAGTATCTATCTCTTGCCCTTCAGTAGTCATCGGAGCAGGACATCGTGTCGCATCGAGTTCTAACATCCCATGCGTGCTAATTCCATGTAACACAGATTGCGGCGAAGTGGTACTCGAAGTTGCACTTCGGAATGCGACAGAAACTGCTTCAACCTCAACATCAACCGCAGCCTAACCTATTCGAAGAATACATATTTTCCACAAGGAACATTCCCATGCGAATCCTTTTAATCGACGACTCTAAGACTATGCGTAACATCCAGAAATCAGTCCTCAAGCAACTTGGATACAACGAGCTTGAAGAAGCCTGCGATGGGCAGGACGCACTCAACAAAATCGGTTCATTCAAACCTGAACTCTGTCTTGTAGATTGGAACATGCCTGTCATGGACGGCTTGACCTTTGTCAAGACATTCCGAGAAACAGACAAGAGCACGCCGTTAATCATGGTGACTACAGAAGCTGAAAAGAGCCGAGTGATTGAAGCAATCAAGGCAGGCGTCAACAACTATGTTGTGAAACCGTTCACTCCAGACTTGCTCAGCGAGCGCATCACTGAGACTCTTTCAAAGTGTGGCGCTAACTCGTAACTCGACATTGAGCAGCGCACTGCTCACACAAAGTGACTACCAATTTGGTTTCATTTGTGAATAAACCAGATCAAATGCACTGCTTAGAGATCATCTGAGCAGTGCATTTTTCTATTCATATCCAACATAAAGATACAACCAGTCTCTCAACTCACGAACCCGATCTACAGCAACGAGTCATTTTCTTAGTTGTAAACCTCATCAGTGCCTCACCTTGTGCGTTTTTCCTCCCAGCATGAATGGAACCGGGATCAAAAAAATCAGGTATATTGATATAGCGCCCCGTATCATTGCAAATAGCAACTTGCTCTCGTTTTACATCAATATGACTGCAGAAACGCACCCGCTGCTCTGATCACCCATACTCATCTTATGAAACTGATCCCATTTCAACTCTTTATCGTCAATGATCCCTCAGTATCAACCAAGTTGGTACGGATCGCACAACTGAGCATTGTGGGAATCTCGCTGATGTTCAGTTTTCTTAGCGTCGCAAATGCACAGGCACCGAATACCGATCCTGCTGTTCAATCGGATGAGAAAACGAGCACAAAAACTGGAATCCAAGAATGTGTCATCACACTGCTCAGTGGGCGAAAAGTTACCGGCGAACTCATCCGTCAGAACTCGCTCATCGTCGTCGTTGATATTGATGGCATCGAGACAACTTTTCAACGAGATCGTGTAGCGAAAGTTACCTTGCTCCCACCAGTAGAAGAACGATATAAAGAGATGCGTTCTGCGATTCCTGATGATGATATCGAATCGAGACTCACTCTAATCGAATGGTTAAGAGCAAGACAGGCGTACGCCCTTGCGGTGAAAGAACTCCGATCTGTGCTCGATATTGATCCAAACAACCCAAGAGCTAAGCTCCTTTATACCTGGCTTACAGAGTATGACAAACTTGGTACAAAAAACAAAAAGACTAAAAACAAGGATGATTCAACAAAGATCGAGTCACCCGCGTCAACAGAACCAAGTAAATCAAATTCAGACCCAGAGCTTAACCTTCCAAGTCGGCGCCCTACTCGCCCACAGATTACGCCTTTGACACCAGAGCAGATCAATCTCATGAGAATTTATGAGATTGATCTCAGGAATCCGCCAAAGCTCCGGATCGATGACGAGACACTTAAAGAACTCATCCGAAGACAACCAGACGAGTTTTCTGCGAATCAGGACGAACGAAATAAAATTTTCTCGTTACCTGAGATCGAAAAACTCAGAATCATCTTCTCTCTCAAAGCAAGGGATCTCTATTCACAAATCCAGGTTCTCGAAGATCCTACATCCATCAAGGATTTTAAGCAAAATGTGTACAGCGATCGCGGCTGGTTAATCAATGCGTGTGCCTCGACTCGCTGTCATGGTGGCGCCGAAGCTGGCCGATTTAAGCTCATCAATCATCGTCCAAACTCCGTTGAAGCTCTCTACACGAACTTTTACATCATTGACAACTTCACTATGAGCGACGGTGCTCGTCTAATCAATTACGAAGATCCTGAGCGATCCCCATTGCTCCAGATGGGAATGATCGAGCAGAACTCACTTCGGCCTCACCCTGAAATCCCTGCAAATCGTCCTGGAAGAGGGTTTCGACCAATTTTCCGATCAACTCGTGAAATCAAATACAAAAATGCGATGGAATGGATCCGATCCATGTACCAACCCAGACCTGACTATGGATTCCAAGCGCAGCCTTATACAGATGATACATCAATCCACCAGAACACGAAACCGAGCAATCCTTCGCCATAAGCTTGAATTGCTCGATTGGGAACCTCAGATTGAATCCCTACATTTATATGTCTCAGTGTGCTAGGATGGGGTTCCCGTTTTTACGAGTGGTTTGATGAAGATGGGAACCGATGACCCCTGTTTCGAGTATGAAACGGGGACCCGAAGCCGAATATTTGAGGATCAGGCAGGCATGACCAACACTACTCCGATCATGACATCCATTGAGGGATCAACAGCACTCCGCAGAGGTATCACAATTACCTCCATATCTATGTTGATCGCATTGAGTGGTCTTGCAGGGTGCTCAAAATCTGATGACGCACAAGCAGCAGTGAAACAAGCAGGCCGATCGTTTACTTCGATTGCTGCAGGGGATTCAACCGCTGCTCGTCCTTTCAATGAACAAACATACAAAGAAACCGAGGACTTGGTCGCAGGGTTTGCTGGATCCGAAAACGGGTTCGCAGAAGCTGCAGCTGTAACTCTCGCGATTTCAAAGCTCGGACAAGCATCACTTGCGTCTCAGGATGCATCAACAGCGGAGACTGCTGCGTTACACGAAGCTCGTGTAATCCGAGGCATGATCAACGAATGGTTGACGATGAATGCGATCGCACTAGCTGCAGATCAGTTTGATCCATCACAAGAGATCGCAGAGATTGATAAAATCATCAAACTACGCGAAGATGACATTCAACATCACACAACTCTTTTCGATCGGATTAACTCCGAAATCGCAGAGATCGACTCGATCATCGCAGACTTGAGTGCGAAATCAGACGAGGAAAGAAATGTAGCTGGTGGCCTAGAACTCCAGATGCCTCGAGTGAGTGCGACAGAAGCAGCTCAAATCGCAGAACGAGTCCGTGAACACACACTTCGCGCTGATCAGTTTGAACTCGAAGCAATGCGCAACGAAGGAGTCGTTGGACAACTTCGTCCAGGTGCTCGCGAGATTCAACTCAATGTTGAAAAAGCAAACTCTCAAATCACACTCCTGAGAGCAGCTCGCAACGAGTTAAATGATCGTGCACAGACTAGCAGAAACAATGCTCGCGACGCTGAGCAAGCAACAAACGAATCAACTAATCGGATCAACGATGCAGTTGCGCAATATGCTCAACTGCGTTCAAACGAAGTCGAATCCGCAAACCAAAAAGCAATCTCAACCACTCGCGCTTCGATCAGTGCACTTCGTGATGCAAACTCAGCACTCAAAGAGATTTCTTCTTTGACAAAAGCATCCGCACAACAAACCCTTGCAGAATGTTACTCGCGCCAAGCAATCGGATTTGGAGAAGAAGCAATCTTGTACCACGCCCTTGCAGAAGCAGGAATCCAAGGCGATTGGACATCAAGAGTCGAATCTGCTCGTGCATCCCAAGCAGAAGCACACGAAGCGTCACAAGATGCATACCAAGGAGCTGCATCTGCACTTCGTGGTGCGCGAATCCGCGGCGACGAAGGTGACAAAATCGAAGCAACCGCAGCCCGGCTCGATCTGCTCGGAGGCGTAGAACCTGAACCTGAGTTCGAAGATGACTACGAATCAGACGAAGAGTACTACGACGACGAAGATACACAAACTGCAGATGACGAAGAAACAGATCCTGCAAAAGACGAGGACTAAACTACTCATCTCTGCTCTCAATATATCTGATGAACAATCACTCACGAATCCGCATGAAATGCGGATTTTTTTACACCCAAATCCTAAGATCAATGCATCATGACAAGCTCTAACCAATCTCAAACTGTCGAGTCTTCGGATAATCCAACTCTTCCCGATGTTGATCAACACATCGTCAAACCCAATGCTCCTGTAGTTGGAAAGATTCACGCGACAAGACTGTGTAGTGCTTCTCGGAAGGCTGCAGGATTTGCGAGACACATCGAGATTGATGTTTCAGGTACTCCATTAGAAAACTCCTGGCACGCAGGACAATCCTTTGGGATCATCCCACCTGGTACTACAGAAAACGGTAAACCACACAAACTGAGACTCTACTCCATCGCGGCACCAACCGGGGGCGAGACAGGCGACGGCACAATCCTAACAACAACAGTCAAAAGACTCATTGATGAACATTGGGATTCGCACAACCTTGTCACAGGAGTGTGTTCGAACTACCTTTGCAATCTCAATGTCGGCGAAGAAATCACTCTCACAGGACCAGTTGGTAAACGATTCCTACTCCCTTCTCAACCCGAACTCCACGATTACATATTCATCGCGACAGGTACCGGTATTGCTCCATTTAGAGGGATGATCACTGATCTACTCAATGCAAAGGTGAAGTCAAAGATTGCTCTATTGATGGGCGCTCCATATGAAACGGACTTGCTCTATCACGACACTTTGCTCAATTGGGAAGCGGAAAACGAGAACTTCTCGTATCACACCGCGATCTCACGCCATACGACACCTGACCAAGATTCAAAGCTCTATGTGCAAGATCGACTCGCACATGACAACAGTGGAGAACTCATCGGAATGCTCAAATCTGGGAGAACCCTGATCTATATCTGCGGCATCGCAGGAATGGAACTCGGTGTATTCCAAACACTTGCCAAGCTTCTTGACCCCCAAGAACTTGCTCAATATCTTCAGATTGACCCTGAGATCGCGTCAGAAATCGATCACTGGGAACGCAAGATGATCCCAAAGAAGATCAAAAAGACCAAACGAATGTTCCTAGAGGTCTATTAAGCTCGATATACGACAGATCGAGAAAAAACCTGACGAGACACAAAACAGGCGATAAACTCTCTACGAACAGAAGGCTGATCGAAGATCCGATCGTCAGATTCAAATCATTCACAAGCCGCATCAAAGGGAACTACCCGTGATTCGATTCCAGCTCTCCAAAGTAATCAACATCAGCAAGTCCATCCTTTGCATTATTGCACTGAGCTTGCTCACTCCATCAGTCATCGCACAAAGCGGTAGTGATCTACCTCGATCCACCGTTGAAGCAATCTCGATCAATGGTGCTCAAAGAACTCAGATTGAGTCATTTATCGAAGCATGGACTGTTCGCGCTGAAGGTGACAACGCGGCGGACACTCGTAAAGCTCTCGAAGCGCTCACTAAACCACTTCAAGAACGAGGTGTCTCAGTTGCATTCCGTCAAGCGTACGCGACTGCGATTACGCCTTTGATGAACTCGCTTGAATCAAGTGATTCAATCGGAGCTCATCTTTCATCGCTCCGGATTGCTGGAGATCTTGGGACCCCTACTGCTGCAACACGGATCAAAGCAGGATTGAACTCAGACGATCTCGGAGTACTCATCTTTGCAACATCGCGTGCAGGACAACTTTTCAGTACAACCAAGCGTCACGGCCCCGCAATGACTCCTAACGACGCGATCGGAGTCATCGACGCGCTCAAAGCTTCTGCAACAAACAGTTCTGCAGAACCTGAGCTACTTCGAGCATCGATCCGCGCGTTGAGTATTGCCGCTTCACTACCATCAAATGATATGGGTGATGCTCGCTCGCACGCGATTGTCGCTCTCGCAGATATTGTCGGGCCTCGTCTTCGCTCGTTGAGTGTGTCAGACGATCCTTCATTTGAGTTGGGTCTTTCGATCGACGCTTCAGCAGCATCCACCGTTTCGATCTCGGACATCAGTTCTCAGACAACACCAGAAGCTGTCAAGGCCGCGGTCGGGCTCGGTGCAGATGTCATCTCGATTTCACTTCGTCGTGTTCTTGGTAAAACGATTGAACCTACATCAGAACGTGATCTTACTGTCCGAGCAACGCGAGCAGGAGAAACTTTGCTTTACTTCTCTCTCCAAAAGCATGCAGAGTTGAGTAATGTTGTGAATGGAAACATTCGCCAGACTAGCTTTGCTGATCAGCTCGAATCTGGAGATGACAAAGCATTCCGTAATGCAGCCTCGCTTCACCTCGGCCCTGGGTCATTTGTAGTCACAGAGTTTGATTTTGCAGATGAACGATTCTTGCGTTAATCGCTTAGTTCAATCCAAATCATTCTATAAAACGACATATTCTAAGACACTCTTGAACACTTCCCAACCCGCTCACGGTATGGTGTACATATGTTGCGGATGTTGGTACCAATTGTTCTCCTGATCTTCCTCGTCGGATTCTCGGTGATCTCTGATCGCCCTCAGCCGCCGGCGGATCTTGTCTTCATCAACTCCTCTGAGGTCAACACCCTTGATCCTCAGCGAATGAGTTGGATGCATGACTTGCGAACTGCCCGATTGCTCTACCAGGGGTTGGTACAAAACGATGTACTCTCAGACGACTTTTCAATCATCCCTGGAGTTGCAGAGTCTTGGAACCTCTCAGACGACGGAGTTACCTATACCTTCCATCTACGCAAAGATGCTCGTTGGTCAAACGGAGAACCAGTAACAAGTGAAGACTTTCGTTATTCGTGGCGAAGAGCGATGCTTCCAGATCTGGTGTCAGATTATGTAAATATGTTCCTCAATATCCAAGGTGCTCAAGAGTTCTACGATTGGCGCCAAACTAAACTCGAAAAATTCTCTGAACGCTCATTTGAATCGAGCGCAGATCGACAAGAGCAAGCGTATGAACTTTGGATTGAGACTCAAAGCAAGTTCGATGAAATCGTCGGCATGCAAGCAATCGACGATCACACACTTGAAATTACACTCAAACACCCAGTCCCCTACTTCCTTGAGCTATGCGCATTCGTGGTTTTCGCTCCGGTTTACGAACCTCTCGTTTCACAATACGAAAGACCCGATCCTGTCACTGCTCGATTGATCCGCAAACCAGGTTGGACCAAACCTAAGGTGCTGATATCCAACGGTCCATTCGTTCTCGATGGTTGGAGAATGAAACGAGATATGCGACTTGAAAAGAACACGAACTATTGGGACAAGGACTCGATTGCGATTGATTCTATCTTGATTCCATCCATCACCGATCCTAATGCAGGGGTATTGGCCTACCAAACAGGCGCACTTGACTGGATTTCAGATGTGACTGCTCCATATAGAGGAGATATGGTTGCTCAAAAGCTTGAGTTCCTCGAAGAACACGCAGAACAAGTCGCAGAATATCGCGCACAAGGACTCGACCAGTTCACGATTGATCGACTCCTCCCTGCTGATCCTCGCGCTCACACGCATGCTGTATCCTCATTTGGGACATATTTCTACAACTTCAACTGCAAACCAAATCTCCCTGATGGACAACCAAATCCATTTGCTGACGCACGAGTCCGTAGAGCATTTGCAATGTGTGTGGATAAAAAATCCGTTGCAGATGAAGTGAGAAGACTGGGAGAACCAACTGCTTCGACGCTTATCCCCCCCGGTTCGATCGGGGGATACACCTCTCCCAAAGGGCTACCCAACATCGGGGACGCGAGTTCAGAAGATGCGCGCCAGGAAATTATTAATAAAGCACAAGAACTACTCAAAGATGCAAACTTCCCGGATGATTTCATTGTCTCACTCGCGTTTAACAAAGACTCGGGTCACGATCTGATCGCACAAGCAATTGCGAAAAGCTGGCAGAAGCATCTTGGGGTAAAAACCAAACTTGAACAGAACGAAATTAAAATCTTCCGTGACGATCTCAAAAATAAGCAATACATGACTGCTCGCGCTGGTTGGTTTGGAGACTACGGCGACCCTACCACTTTTCTTGACATCAACTATTCAACTGACGGAAACAACGATCGCGCATACGACAGCGAAATCTTTGACTCATTGCTTGATCAAGCTTCGAGAGAACTCGATCAAGTGAAACGCCTCGTACTCTTAAGTGAAGCAGAGCGAATCATTACAGAAGAGGATCTGCCGTTAATTCCCATCTTCCATTATGCGACGATCTATATGTTTGATCCTCACAAAATTACTGGACTCTCAACACATCCTCGCACAAAGCAGAATGCGTATTTGATTGATGTGCTTGATGATGACCGCGGGCCCAATGAACCCAAACCCATGCGTCACCAGAGTGATCCAATCTTGGAGGCTACATCGCCATGATGACTATCATTCTGCGCAGACTACTTGCACTTCCGATTATCTTACTCATTGTCTATTCGATCACGCTTACACTCGCATGGGCAGTCCCAGGGAATCCACTCGAGAACCCTGAGAAACGGCCTAAACCCGAAGTCATCGAACAGATGAACAAGCAATACAACCTCGATTCATTTCCGAGGTTTTATGTTTCGTATCTTAGTAACGCAACAGGATATCAATACGCAAAGGATTACTTCTCAGGTCAAATGAAACGAGAGCGAGAATTGAGTGAACAGCTCGGAGTTCCAGTTCCTGCAAGACCAATCTTCGACTTTGGTCCATCGCTCAAATACGACGATGCAACAGTCAACGAAATAATCCGTGATACACTCCCAGTATCAGTCACACTCGGCGCATCCGCGATCCTGATCGCTCTTTTCATCGGAGTCGGCGCAGGGGTCATCGGAGCAGTCAAACCAAACTCATTCTTGGATCTCTCAACACTTGCAGTATCAATGATCGGGATCTCTCTCCCCGGATTCGTCATCGGGACAGTAATGCTATTGGTTTTTGCAATCAATCTTGATTGGTTCCCAATCGGACAATGGGGAACACCAAGGAGTATTGTGCTCCCCGCGATCACTTTATCTCTCCCTTTCGCTGCTTATATCGCAAGACTCACACGCATGGGCATGATCGATGCATTAGGAGCAGATTACATCCGCACCGCAAGAGCAAAGGGCGCCGCAGAGTATTCGGTGCTCCTCAAGCACGCGCTCAAAAACGCGTTTTTACCTGTGCTCAGTTTCTTAGGGCCTGCAACTGCAATGGCAATGACAGGTTCATTCGTCATCGAACGCGTATTCACTGTCCCTGGAATGGGAGAACACTTTGTCAATGCAGTTCAAAACAAAGATCTCTTTTTAATCATTGGAGTAGTGCTTGTCTTCGCAACCATGCTCATTGTGTTTAACTTGGTTGTTGATGTGCTCTACCGATGGGTTGATCCACGGATTGTGTGAATCGATTCAAACTATTTATTCGATCGGGATCGCGCAGCCTGCTGAAGCTTGCCCGAAGAATACGAACTGATCGTCAAGATCAATCACACCATCTCCGTTGAGATCAGCTGTTGCATGTCCGCCGACAAATGCTTGAGCGAACGCAAGCAAATCTTCTGAGTCAACATCACCATCATGATCAAAGTCCGCCGCGCATCGTGAAGGCGGCACTAACAGCACCAGCCCGCCGTTAGATTGATCTGGAGAATGCGACATCAAGTGAGTTCTTTCGAAACTATCGAGAGATCGTCCGAAGTTTGCAAATGACACAGAAGCTTCTGAGCCTTCATCGAGAATATCTCTAAGCGCGAATGTGCCTGATCCTGGGAGAAAGACGTAGACCCAAGTTTCTACATACTCATCGCGATCATCACTCGAATATCCTTGATTTGAGTCGTAGGAACCATCCGATCCGGATCCATCTACATATCGAGGATTGACAGGTTCTTCAGTATTCGCGCTGAGTTGCGTTACCGATGTTGCGATGAGCAATGCAACGGATAGGCGAGAGATTTTAGATTCGAGCATAGAGTCTCCTACGGGTTCAATCACCGCGGATGGTACCTCAAAGAAGAATTCACACCACGGAAATGTCCCATATTATCGGGGATTTGGGGTAATAGACCCAAAGTTTAGCAATTCGCCGCCTTAAAAAACCCCAACAACACCCAGGAGGTAGACTGTGCCGTTATAGATCCCATGAATCAGGATTGCGAAGAAGAGATACCGAGCGCCGATCTCAGCTTTCGCGTACTGACCTGTTCGCATGACTCGTTGCCAGATCTTGACGAGGCCAATACTTGCAATCAGTGTTGTAGATGTATGGAGTGCAACACATACAGTCCATCTCCACACGATGATGAACAGATCAGGTTGCTCAATATACACTGTGAGATAAATCACATTCTCGACAGCTGCAAACACAAATCCCGAGATCCCACCGATGATCATCAACTGCACAGGGGTCTTGAATAGATACGGTTTCTGCTCAACACCCCAAAGAAGTAACGCGGTTTTCATCACTTCTTCAATCACGGGAGCAAATATCGCAATCGCGATGAACTGAACAGAACCTGTCAGTCCAGTGTTTGCTAACTGCCCTAGGATCGCGCCCGCGATTGCTAGGACCCCTGAAAACGCTGCGATGACTCCAGTTGCAAACCAACTTTCGAACGTTGAAGTTGAATCGAGTTGCTCTGCAAGAAACTTCTCATAAGTAAACGCATTTTCAGGAACTTCTCCCCCGAGTTCGACTGAGTATGTAGGTTCATCAAAGACACTTCGCTCAGCCTCTGCGGCGAATGATTCCGCAAGATGTTCATTATCTATTTTCGCGTGAGCTTTTGATTGTGTAGGATCGTTTTGTGCATCCAACTCGCCGCGCATTGCCGCCATTGTTGGTTCTACATGAACAGATTGATTCCGTCCACGAAGTTTGTTTTTTCGTCGTGCCCACATATTCACGACACCATAGTTTGGTGTTCGCTCAACTCTGCGCGTTTGTACGCAGTACCTGATGCGATGATCGCAACCATTGTACTGCCTTTGCGATTGGATGTAGATCCCCCCACATCCGCTGATACAAAGCGAACATTACAAACTGCATCAAATCCTTGCGATTGTGCACTCTCGATAAGACGAATAATCGATTCTCTGCGCGAGCGATCCATCAAAGAGAGATAGATACGGAGTTCGCCGCCGATTATTTTCTTCAGCTTCGCAACAAAGCTCTTAAAATAATCTGTTGCGATTACACACTCACCTGTCACCAAAGTACCAGGTGATCGGGGATCCGCATATGGAATCTTTGATAGATTAGTTACCAGGAATCCCTTGTAAAGAAACTCTCTGGAGTTGAGTTTTTTAAAGTGTCGACGTTCAGTTACTCCACCGACTCCGAACCCGATCCCGAGGAGTAGAGCTGCAATTCCGATCTGGATCGCGATCCCGATGAGTCCTTCCATCGTTACTCTCCTACGATCTCATCCGAAATCGGTGCAGATTGAACAGTCCCAACATTCATCGACATGAGTTTAACTGCAGTACCGTACGCGTAGAGCTCTGCAGCGCCATTTGTCACAGCGCTCGTTGTGAATCGCACATTAACGATTGCATCTGCACCCAACTCATTTGCTTGAGCGATCATTCGTTCAACACTTTGTCTTCGAGATTCGACGAGCAGTTGGGTATATCCCTTGAGTTCGCCGCCGACCATATTCTTGAATCCCGCTGCGATGTCTCTCCCGACATTCTTTGCACGAACGGTGTTGCCTTGCACGAGTCCGAGAATCTGAACAACTTCTCTACCTGGAACCAACTCAGTATTCACAACAATCATGCATTGCTCTTTTCACATTCTTGAACAAACTTAAAGCTTGCTCCAGGCAAAACATCACACGCTATAAACTCTGCGTTTGCAAACTGTGACGCTTTCTGTCCAGGTGCCGTCAACGAGAGAATCACTGGAGCTCCAGCATCCATTACCACAACATCTGCATGCGGATCTACCGCGACGACTGTTCCCATCACTCTACGCGGAGGACCAAAGCATGGATCAATCTTTCGTCCTCCTGCTTGAGGCACATCGATCCGTCTTGCTTGTGCAAAGATCCGGCCCATGACGATCTTGTTTACGCAAGATTCAATGGGTTCGATCTCTCCTTTGATCATGAGTTCCGTTTTATAACTGTTGTTGGGAAACTCGACAATCACAACGGCCGGCTTAGTTGCTGTGGCGCGTCTGACTTCAAGAATAGTGCCTCGAGCGAGGGTGGGATCGATCTTTGTTGTTGGTGCAGGGTGAAGCATGACTAAACAATACACTGAATCCTTGCAGATTTCAGAGTCTTGAACAATCAACTATCGGTTTTGGGAGTTGCTTGCTCCCTTGCCCCATCGACAAGAAATTCCAAAGCATCATCGTCCCAGCAGGGGTCATAAAGCTCTCAGGATGAAACTGGACCCCCTCCATAGGTGCTTTAGCCGGATCGATCCATACTCGACGGAGTCCCATGACAACTTCAACCTCTTGGCCATCAATCTCATCAAAGCATGATGCAGATACTTCCCACCCATCATTTTCCATATCGAGTGTTGGAACAGAATCTCTGCGAACAACAAGAGAGTGATATCGAGCAACTGTCGTTGGTGAATCAACTTGCGAGAAGAGCCCCTTCCCATCATGGACAATCCTCGAAGTTTTTCCATGCATTAATACTGGGTGCCGTTCTACGACCATTTCATGCAAATCGGCCATGCACTGATGTCCGAGACAAACTCCGAGTACAGGAATTTTTCCTGCAAAGTGCTCGATGATTTCGCTTGAAACCCCTGCTTCTTTGGGAGTACAGGGACCAGGGGAGATGATGATATGAGTTGGACCCTTCCCTGAATCTAACTGTTCCGCTTGTTGAGGCGTAATCGCATCATGACGCACAACAAGCAAATCTCTACCCGGTTCAAGCGAAGAGTCAATTTCCCCAAGACGCTGGACCAGGTTCCATGTGAATGAATCGTAGTTATCAATCAGCAATATCATCAGGTCTCATCCTATACGCTCACTGTTCATTCAGATACCATCTAAGCATGTCAAAGCTGGGAATATATGAATACGGACACATGATCCATCGCGCATGGCGATATCGGCTCAATACTGAAAAAGACGAGATCCGTTTTTTGCTCTCTCTAGATCTTTCAGGTAAAACAATCATCGATATCGGCGCAAACACAGGGATCTATAGCTACTGGATGTGTAAAAAAGCAGGTTTGGGAGGCCGAGTCGTAGGATTTGAACCTCAACCTGAGATGATTGAACATCTCAAAAGAATTAAATCCGGGTTCAATCTTCGTCAACTAGAAATCGCACCAACTGGTTTATCTTCAAACTCGGGTGAAGTCACACTCAATCGTGAAATGAACCACCTTGGAGGCGCATCAATTTCGTTCGATCTACCGAATGCAGATAACTCGATAACCATCCCATTGACGACATTAGATGACTATTGCTCGCAACACGAAGTTGAATCAATCGCGTTCATCAAATGCGATGTTGAAGGGCACGAAGCAGAAGTCGTTGAAGGCGCCATGGGAGTGCTCACTCGAGATCGTCCAGCGCTTTTAATCGAATGTCACGATGAACTCGCATCTGAGTCACGAATGTTTGATCAGCTTGCATCGCTTGGATATCGAGCTCATTTCTTTTATAAAAAGAATCTTGTCCCATTGAGTAAGTGGAATGATGTTCGAGACCAAATCGACAAAGTGTTTCTCAACTATGTGTTTTTACCTCAATCGCTTCAATAAGTTTTCGCACAAAAAACCAGCTGAATCATTCAACTGGTTTTTATAGTATGTATTGAGAGATCTAAGTATCCCTAGATTCGATCTCTATGCTGCTTCTCGCATCCAGGTAGTTCCTGCGATTCCATCTTGAGTCACCAAGAATAAATCTTGAGTGATCGGGTATGGCAAACGGGAAAAATCTTCTGCGACTCTTCTACGCAATCGATCCACGAACTCAACAGGTTCACAGCTCAACGCGATAAACATGTCTCGTGCAGGAGTTGCGACATAAAAATCTGCACCAAGGTGGAGCGCAAGCTTCATATGAAGATCACCCATCAAGAGACGAGCTGCGTCATATCCATCTTGTTCTGCGACAATAACTGCTTTGCCGCCTTCTGCGGATTCGATCACTTGCATCTCAAGCTCTGGAGCGTAGAGATCAAGATTCTCTCTTGCCATCTCTTCGAGATCATCAATCGTGATCCCCCACTTAATGACTTGCTCTGTTGTAATACTCACCGTCATGTGAGGCATATCAAGCACGAACACAATCACAGTGTCATTGACATAAGGCACATGAGCAACGAGTTCTTCGGAAAGATGCTCAAAGATAGAAATCGGTTGAATGCGAGGCATGATCCGAGCTTTGACCTGATCAAATGATTCCTCTGCAACTTCCATCTGTTCGCCAGCAAAGAGCTGATCGAGGAAGTGCTCTACGATATCAGTTCCACGATCGGGTTCGTGAGCAACCATTCTAAATAGGTTCTCGAGATCAAGACGGCGCCCGTTAACGAGCAGTTCTTGAGCATTCACACGATCGATATGGAATCCGGGCTGCATCTGTTCGATGAGCTTGGCCACTTGTTCGGCAAACGCTTCTGGTTCCTTGGGCATCGCTCCCATAACCTATCCTCCACGACCCATTCGGGCAGTTCAAACCAGCACCATGCCGGTCCCCCCTTCTTTCGACTACCCGACAGCTTGGATCAAGATTGAAGATCACTCTGAGTGCGAACTGATGAATTGACTCCACCTATGAGTCGGGAAATACCGGTTAGTGCGGTCGATAACTCACCAAAGTGGGTCCCAATGTCCAAAATCGACTCTTTCCTGATCTGGAGAGGGCTCGATTTGGCAAACCGAGTATTTGCGGCTAGAATCTGGGCCTGAAACGGGACGAAGTGGTTTGGGAGTTCGGGATGCCCCAACTCAACTACACAGTCCCTCATTATCCGGAGACGACGCTGTGACCGAACAGGAAATTGAAGCAAAAGTGATCGATATTGTCGCTGAACAAATGGGCACTGATAAGGCCAAGATCAGCAGTGCTACCAGCTTCGTTGAAGACCTCAACGCGGACTCACTTGATACTGTTGAACTCGTAATGGAGTTCGAAGATGAGTTTGAAACATCCATTCCAGATGATCAAGCTGAAAAAATTCAAACCGTCGGCCAAGCCGTCGCGTTTATTAAACAGGCAAACGGGATCGACTAATCTATCCCCCAGGAAATACATGAGCACCCCATCAGACGATCCTGATGGGGCGTTCTTGTGTTGATTCAACTCATCAAACAAGACCCAGCTCGAGTACACCCTTATGACTCAAAGACCAAATCACCGTGTTGTTATTACCGGTTATGGTGCACTCACCGACCTTGGGCTCAATGCTCAAGACACTTGGCACGCAATGCGTGAAGGCCAATCAGGGATTGCACCAATCGACAACCCTGAGTTCGACAAGTTTGAAGGTTGGTCAGTTGGTATTGCTGGGCAAGTCAAAAACTGGGACCCAGCATCAGTCATTGAGAAAAAAGAAGCTCGAAGACTCGATCGTTCTGCTCAACTCGGGTTGAGTGCCGCGATCCAAGCAGTTGCACATTCTGGATGGGACCATACATCCGGGGATCCAACACGACATGGAGTTGTAGTTGGTTCAGGGATCGGTGGTATCTACGCGATTGAATCTGCAGTCCTCACAATGCGTGATAAAGGACCCTCAAGAATCAATCCGTTTACTGTACCAAAGCTCATGGTCAACGCGATCACAGGAAATGTCGCAATCCAGTTCAATATGCAGGGTCCTGCAACTGCGCATGCAACTGCTTGTGCATCATCCGGACACGCAATCGGCGACGCAATGAACTACATCCGTTCTGGTAAAACTGATGTGATGATCGCAGGCGGAGCAGAAGCCGCCGTCACCCCGTTGTGCATCGGCGCCTTTATGACAATGAAAGCGCTCTCTACTCGCAACGATGAACCTACAAAAGCATCTCGTCCATTCGATGTCGATCGCGATGGATTTGTTCTCTCTGAAGGCGCAGCAATGTATGTACTTGAGTCCGAAGAGCACGCAAAGGCTCGCGGAGCAACCATTTACGCAGAACTCACAGGCACAGGAAACTCATGTGACGCAGGCCATATTACCGCGCCACATGCTGAAGGCCGAGGCGCATGCAACTCAATGAAATGGGCACTCGACGACGCAGGACTCAATCCAAGCGATATCCAATACATCAATGCACACGGGACTTCCACTTCTCTTGGAGATAAAGCAGAAGTTACCGCAGTTCAAACAGTCTTCGGAAACCACTCAGTTCCTGGGAACGGCCTTGTCATGAACTCGACAAAATCCATGCACGGGCACTGCCTTGGTGCATCGGGAGCTGTTGAACTCATCGCATGTATTGGCGCGATTCATGAAGGAGTTGTGCCGCCGACGATCAATCTTGATAATCTCGATGAGGGATTCAACAAGATCGACATCGTTGCGAATACTGCTCGTGAAATGCCTATAAAGCATGTAATGAACAATACATTCGGGTTTGGGGGACACAATGTCTCTCTGATCTGCTCGAAGTACGAAGGTTAAGTACCACAACGACTCGTTCTACTCAATCTGAGCTGGTTGTTGAATCAAGCTCAACCCAACTCTATCCATTTTTTGGCACAGCGATTGCGATATTCATATCACAGTTCGTTTCGTTCACTGCGCCTGAACTTGAGCGCAGATCTTGCCGATGGAGTCCTTATGAGTAACGATATTCGCTCAATCAAGAAACTTGAAGTGCCCTTAGTTGTCGTGCTTGGAGAACGAGCAGTAATGATGAGCGAGATCCGTAACTGGATCCCAGGATCGATTGTCGAGTTGGGGAAAGAGGCTGAAGAAGACCTCGAAGTGCGTGTCAACAACACCGCCGTTGGACAAGGCTCTGCAGTAAAACTCGGCGAGAACTTCGGTATCCAACTCAACTACATCGGAGATCCAAAGGATCGAATAACCGCAATGGGTCCAAGCGATTCAGATTCAAATTCCGGATCGAGCGCAGAGGATCTCGCTGCAGCGTTACTCGATGGTCAGATTTGAAAACGTGCGAACCAATATGGTTTAATCACAGATTCGCACATTCGTAGACTTAGCGAGCAAAGTCTCGGCCTCTGATCCCGTCACGAGTGGCCCAGAAGAATGCTGGATACTTGCCCATTCCTGATCTCGGATCACCGATTTCAAAGTTATCTTCGTGCATGACATAATCTTCAAGCGCAGAGTACTTCGGGTCCCAGAAATCTGTAGGCGTAAACGATCGAGCAGCTCTTGTGTTATCGCTTTCCATTTGACTGAATATCGTGCTGATTTTCACTCTCGAAACACTCCCATCCGCAGTGGCCACTGATGGTTCTGCATCTGGATTATTCCATTGTGGGAATGTTTGCTCTTTCCCGAAGATAAACGGGTCACCTCCGAAGTTTGGATCACGGAAACTTGCATTGCGCTCTTTTTTGGACCAATCGAATCGTTCCCACATGAGGACTTTTTGTGATGGGTAAGTGACGCCTGACAGTTTGTTGCGCTTTACTTTCGACCCGATTGGATTATTTCGAATCGCATCAGGTCGTCCATCTTCTCGATATCGTTCAGGGGAGAACCAAATCGTTGGTGACAAGATATATGACCCATCCCAGAATCCTGTTTCAAGTGACCAATTCGGGAACGGAGGATCTTCTTCGAGTCGTTCATTGCGTGTAATCAGAACTCGATCTGCAGGTGCAAACTGAACATCGGAAGCATAATCCCCTTGACTGATCCAGCCTCCAATCACTGAGTACCAATGAAACGCGTACATCTCTGAGTACCATTGCCTGGTGTTACCTGATCCTTCTGACCATTCTGCTACAGATGAGGAACCGATTTTCTTAGAAGTTCCCCAGCCTCCAAACCCTGGTCCGTTTCCTCTACTATCGAGATATTTCTGGACATCGAACGGATTGATCATGCTCTCACGATAATCGCCTGCATAGGCCTCGTGGATCTGAGCCATAGATCGAAGATTTACCTGACTCTGGACGAGTCGAGCAGATGCTCTTGCACTCCCAAGTGCAGGCAACAACAACCCAAGCAAGAGTCCGATAATCGCAATAACGACGAGAAGCTCAATGAGTGTAAAACCCATTATCTGTTGTTTATGACTACGGTTTTGCATTCTGAGAGACCTTAAAAAATCGTTAGCGACTCGTAGAGAGCCTCTAGTTCTGCACATTCGAGACTGATTTTCTTTCAAGATGAGCAATCTGGATCGAGAATACGATGCAAATTGTTCAGAAAGACAATGAATGAAAGCTATCTAATCGGTTCATACCCATTCGATACCCAAACAATCATACATCAAATTTTGCACCCTCACAACGAAGATCAGGTCGAAACGGCTGATCAGGTGGCAAATTCAACGATGAGATACTCAAATGCCCCACAGTTGCGAGAATACGAGCAACTTAGGGTTCGAATGCAGCCGATAGATCATCCAGATACCTTTGTCTTGTTCAAATCTGAGGAAACCCCAAGTTATGCCTAGAGATATCCCTGTTGGAAACGGTAGCCTTCTCATCACATTCGATGATCTCTATCGGATCCGTGATCTCTATTCCCCAATGGTTGGACGACACAACCATACGAATGGACATGTTCAGAGATTCGGAGTTTGGATCGATGGCCAGATGGCGTGGATCGAAGATGAGGGTTGGAATCGTCGTTTGCAATACAAACCTGATTCACTCACGACTGAAGTAACCCTGACACACGAAGAGCTTGGGATCGAGATCGTCTCAAACGATATTGTCGATCTACACAAACCAGTGTATTTCCGAAAGCTTGCCGTGCGAGATCTCCTTGGGAAGACACGCGATGTTCGGATTTTCTTCCACTGTGATTTTTCAATCAACGGATCACCTGTTGGGGATACTGCAAACTACGACCCCACCACTCGCGCTGTCATCATGTACAAAGATGATGCGTATTTCCTGATCAACACATGCAACGATACAAAGGTTGGCGTAGATCATTGGGCAATCGGCGCAAAGCGCGTCGGCGGCGCCGAAGGCACCTGGCGCGATGCTGAGGATGGACAACTCGGCCGAAACGCTATCTCCCAAGGATCTGTAGACGCAACAGTCGGAGTCAATCTTCAGATCAAACCCAATGCAACACAAGAAACCACTATGTGGATTGTCTGCACTGAAACATATGAAGACGCGAAACACATCAATCAACGGATCTGGGAAATTGGCCCTGAGCGTTTGATTACAAGGACTGAAGCGTACTGGAAACTTTGGTCACGCAAAGAACCAATCAATACAAATCTACTCCCAGAACCTGTACAAGATTTGTACTTCCGTAGTCAACTCATTCTCCGTACGCAGATTGATAACGGCGGCGCAATCATCGCAGCGAATGATTCGGACATTACTCACTTTGCAGGGGATCACTACTCCTATTGCTGGATGCGCGATGGTGCATTAGTAGCACACTCATTAATCCTTGCAGGCCAGAGCGAACTAAGTCGGAACTTCTTCAGATTCGCACACGATTGCATCGGAGACAAACCATACTTCTTGCATAAATACACTCCCGAGGGCAATCTTGCAAGCTCATGGCACCCTTGGATGATCGAAGGACAACCAATCCTCCCGATCCAGCAAGATGAAACCGCATTGACGCTCTGGGCGCTGCGTGAACACTTCGAAGCATTCCGCGATGTCGAGTTCATTAAACCCTTGTATATCAGCCTCGTCGTGCGCCCTGCAAACTGGATGCTCGAACATCGGGATCACAATGGATTGCCTTTGCAATCGTGGGATCTGTGGGAAGAACGGAGAGGGATTCACACATTTACTGTCGCCGCAACTATTGGCGCTCTCAATGCAGCGGCGGCCTTTGCTCGAGATTTCGGAGAAATGGATCGCGCAGCTTCATTCAGAGAAGGCGCTGAACGAATGAAGGGTGCTCTTCGCCGTCACATGTGGCACGAAGAACGCCAACAGTTCGCGAGGATGGCAATCCCCCTTGAAGATGGAACATATCGTCTGGATATGACGCGAGACAGCGCCAACTACGCGTTGTTTGCTTTTGGTGCTTTCGATGCAAAAGACCCGTTGATTAAAGCTGAAATGAAATCCCTCTTCGATCGACTATGGGTGAAAACCGATGTCGGTGGTTGCGCTCGTTACGAACGGGATTACTATCACCAGGTCGAGTCAGAGAAAACCGATGATGTCCCAGGGAACCCATGGGTAATCTGCACACTCTGGCAAGCTCAATATCAGATCGCACAATCTGAGACGCTTGAAGAGCTCAAAGTTGCAATGCCATTCTTAGAGTGGACTGTCGGCCACACGCTTACTTCTGGTGTACTCGCAGAACAGTTTGATCCATATTCAGGAGCGCCGATGTCAGTGTCTCCACTAACATGGTCACACGCGACAGTAGTTTCAACTTGTGTCATGTACATTGAGAAGCACGAAGAACTCGTTGCTAAGGAAGCTGCAAAGCAAAGTAATACAACGAAAGTTGCGAATCGAAAAACGAAGTAAAACTCTGTTTTCACTTACTAAGCTTTGATACCAGCTTTCCGAAAGCTTCAATATCACACTCATCGAAAATTCGTTGAACACTTGGTTCAATGGGTTGATCTTTGGGGGTGATTTTTTCTATCGCTTGATATGCACGGGTCCAAAGCCGATCAAGTTTTTTCTGATCCCCCATTGCGAGGATCATGTCAGTCGAAATCTCAGAGAGACGAGTGAGCACAATTGTGTCGATATTGTCGTAATATCGATTGATGAGCTTGCGTTGATATGACGAATATTCTCGTCCATTGCTCATGTCTTGTCTCCAAAAACATCGCGTGTGTGATCGTAGAAGAAACACCCCAAACATCAACCTTCCAAGGCTGGGTGTGAATTTTAAGTTCAAATCATCTATGGGCATGAAAAAAGGCATACAAACACTCGACAGAGGGTTGGAGATGCCTTAAAAAATACCCCCCCAGGGACTTGAACCCTGAACACGCGGATTAAGAGTCCGCTGCTCTACCAATTGAGCTAGGGAGGCAATTTGTCAGTGCAAATATAGCCTTACGAGCTCGTCGAGTCCAGCAATCTGATCATTGACTCTCGATCGTGATGGAGCTATCGTTCCCGTCCTACTCCGGCGTTGTTGTCGGAGCGAATCATGAATCCACGCTGCAAGTGATTGCAGCATTTACGAGCGTTGATCGAATCACTCAACTGAGTTCTTGATCAACCTACCAAGGAGAGCACCAATGCTTCCAGCACAACGCCAAAGCAGAGGTCGTTCAAAGCGCCGCCGGTCACACGATGCGATCACAGGTACGACACCAACAATCTGTCCGTTGAGTGGTATGCCAAAGCTTCATCACCGTGCATGCGCTGAATCCGGATATGTTCGCCCGGGTCTTCGGATCAAGGTTCGCAAACTCGGTATCGGCACGAACGCATAAATACCTGTTTGGTCTTTTCTGATTCAAGCATCGGAGGTCGACTTTGTCGATACGCATCGCCATAGATGTCATGGGTGGGGATCATGCCCCGAAGGCGATCCTCGATGGATGTATCGATGCGCTCCCATATCTAAGTGAAACCGACTCACTCGTACTCATCGGTCCTCGTAATGAGATCGAAGCTGCTCTTATTGAAAAGGGCATCGACGACAATCGACTTGAAATTGAGCATGCAACCGAAGCAATCCCAATGGGTGCCTCGCCGACAGTTGCAGTACGTCAATACAAAGACTCAACCATCGTGAAGATGGCAAAGCTCGGTTCGAAAAAAGCTGAAATCCGTTGTGATGCAGTAATCTCTGCAGGGAACACAGGTGCATGTGTCGCTGCGGGACAGATGCACATGAAACGACTCCGCGGCGTACATCGCCCTGGGATCGCTGTGACATTCCCATCGTTCCATGGACCCGTCATTCTTTGTGACGCAGGCGCCAATCCGGAACCACGAGCAACTCACCTTTGGCAATACGCGATCATGGCAGACATCTACGCACGCAGAGTGCTCGGAGAAGAGTCACCAAGAGTTGCATTGCTCAACATTGGTTCAGAAGAAGGAAAAGGCTCGGGTCTTGCAAAGGGAACCGCTGATCTTCTGAGAAGAACACCTGGCATTAACTATATCGGATTCATTGAAGGACGCGACATCTTCGCAGGTGCCGCGGATGTCATCGTTACTGACGGATTCGTTGGGAATACTGTTCTCAAAATGATCGAGGGATTCGCAAAGAGTATATTCCAAGCGATCGCTCAAGAGATTTATGAACACGATCCTTCGATGGCTGCACAGTTCGAACCAATCGTGAAACAAATCTACAAAAAAAATGACTATCACGAATACGGCGGAGCACCACTCTTGGGTGTCAACGGGGTGATGATGATCGCTCATGGCAACTCAGAAGCGAGAACAATCAAATCCGCAATTAGAAACACTCTTGAGTATGTTCGTGGGCATGTGAACGACGAGATCGTTGAACGCTTGGGACAACTCACTGAAATCGAACAAGGTGAACCTGCATCATGACTCGACCCAACGGCTCCTTCGGCGTTGACATCATCGGATCTGGCAGTGGACTCCCTGACACCAGATTGACCAATGCCGATCTCGAAAAGGTAATGGATACTTCCGACGAGTGGATTACTAAACGGACTGGTATCAAAGAGCGACGCAAAGCAGACATCGCAAACGGAGAACTCAGTTCTACTCTCGCAATCAAAGCGCTCAATGCCGCACTTGAAGACGCGGGTATTACTAAAGACGATCTGGATATGATTCTCGTCGCGACGATGACACCGGATATGCCTACCCCTTCTGTTGCATGTGTCGTTGCTCGAAAAATTGGCGCTGGTAACATCGCTGCGATCGACATCAATGGAGCTTGCTCAGGATTCATCTATACCATCTCGATGGCCAATGCAATGATCCAAGCGGGTCCTTACAAAACAATCGCGGTCATCGGCGCCGACACACTCACACGCTATGTGGATTACTCGACTGAAGGACGCACTTCTGCGATCCTCTTTGGAGACGCAGCCGCCGCGTTGATCCTAAGAAGAAATGACGATACGAGTCGAGGTTTGATCGCTCATCGGATGCACACCGACGGCGAAGGATCCAAGCACCTCTATATACCAAGCTCAGAGTTCGATATCCCAGAAGATTCTGAATATCGCGTAGAGATGTGTAATCGTGTTCAAATGAACGGACAAGCAGTATTCAAGTTTGCAGTTTCCAAGTTCCAACAAGTCATCGGAGACACCCTCGCAGATGCAGGTCTTACTGCAGATGATGTGGATCACTTTGTCTGTCATCAAGCAAACTCACGGATCCTTGATTCTGCGAGGGACCGATTCGGAATCCCATCTGAAAAACTGTTAATCAATATTGATCGATACGGGAACACAGTCGCGGCGTCTGCCCCACTTGTGTTCACTGAACTCGCTAAGAGCGGCCGAATCAAACCGGGCAATAAAGTGATGTTCCTCGCATTCGGTGCAGGGCTGACTTGGGGCTCGTCGCTCTGGCAACTCTGATTTACTCGAGGGTTTTCAAAAATGAGCAATATCATTCTCTGTCCTGGACAAGGGGCACAAGTCGTTTCCATGGGCAAGCTCTGGTGTGAAAGCTCAGAAGCAGCACGCGCAATCTTTGAACAAGCAGATGAGTTCTTAGGAGATTCACTCGGCGCTCCCCTATCCACTCTCTGTTACGAAGGTCCTGAAGAGACACTAAATAGAACGGATGTTTCGCAACCTGCGATTTACACTGCTTCCATTGCTTGTTTCGCAGGATGGCTCGATAGCGAGAACCTGACACCAAAGGAGCTCGACATCGTTGCAACTGCGGGGTTATCACTCGGGGAATATACAGCACTCCATCTCGCAGATGCGTTTAGCTTTGTTGACGGACTCAAACTTGTCGCACTCCGTGGAAAAGCAATGCAAGAAGCTGCTCAAGCTGTAGACTCTTCCATGGTCGCACTCATCGGAGCAGATGAAGAAAAAGCAAATGCTGTTTGCGACAAAGCACGCGGCGATGATATTCTTGTGACCGCAAACTTCAATGCACCTGGACAAGTCGTGATCTCTGGATCTTCCGCGGCATGTGATCGTGCTCAAGAAGCTGCTTCTGAGTTAGGGTTGCGTGCAACCCGACTGAGCGTTGCAGGCGCATTCCATTCACCGTTGATGGCCTCTGCCGCGGATCAGCTTGCAGAAGCACTCGCCGCAACAAAGATCAATCCTTTGAACTGCACTGTAATGTCAAATGTAACTGCATTACCTCACAACACGCAAGCAGATGAAATTCGTCAACGACTCGTTGATCAACTCACTTCACCTGTCCGTTGGGCCGCATGTTGCGAATACCTTGTTCAACATCATGATTCTGCTCAGTTTCACGAGCTCGCGCCAGGTAAAACCCTCGGCGGCATGATGCGCAGAATCAGCAAAGGCACCAAAGTTCAGAATCACATCGAACCCGCAGCCGTTTCCTAATAGATATACCAACATCGCTCACAGAAAGAGCTAATCATGACTGACAAACGCGTCGCAATCGTCACCGGAGCATCAAGAGGAATCGGGCGTGCAATCGCAACAAGACTTGCTGCTGATGGACGCCATGTCGTATGCGTGTCTCGATCACAAGGCCCACTCGACGAGCTTACAGCAGAAATCCAAGCCGCAGGCGGATCCGCAAGCGCTCAGACTTGCGACATCTCTGACTTTGACTCTGTCGCCACAATGATTGAGGGGGTCGCATCCGAGTTCGGACGTCTTGACATCCTCGTAAACAACGCGGGGATTACGAAGGACAATCTAATCCTTCGGATGTCCGACGAAGAATGGGACGATGTTGTCAATACCAATCTCAAAAGCGTGTTCGTTGCATGTCGCGCCGCCGCGCGCCCAATGATGCGTGGTAAGTTTGGACGCATCTGCAATATCGCTTCAACTTCAGGACTTGTAGGCAACTCAGGTCAATCAAACTACGCGGCCGCAAAGTCTGGACTAACTGGATTCACCAAAACTGTCGCACGCGAGCTTGGCAAAAAGAACATCACTGCCAACTGTGTTGCTCCAGGATTCATAGAAACTGACATGACCAAAGATCTCCCTGCTGCAGTTACAGAACACATTAAAACTGTGATCTCAACACGAGATCTTGGGAAACCAGAAGATATCGCAGCCGCCGTCGCGTATGTAACAAGCGACGAATCAAGTTACCTTACAGGGCAAACCATCGCCGTCGATGGTGGTATGACAATGTGTTAACGAGACGAATCGAATATTCGTTCGATCACGCTTGTTCGCCGTAATCAAAAAAACCAAAGTGCATTCGGCAATGATTGAGATGTAATGCTACCCAAAGTTCGTGGGTCATTTTTCCAAGGAACGGGCTATCCTGTGTCATTGTTTCACCGTTCTGTACACGGGCAACTAGCCCCTTCATCTTTGTTAGACCTTCCTCAACACTCACATCGTCACTAGGCATTAACGGATTGCCTTCGCTTGGTGCATTGAATCCTGGTTTCATTTGCGCGCCTGGTTTGGTGAGCATGCGCTTGATGAACAACTTACCGAGTAATCGCATCGGCCAAGGAATCCCCATCTGAAAACCATCAAGAGAGCCTTCCATAAACAAAGCGCAGTGTTCGAGGTTTTGACCAACTGACCATTTCCCGTGTGTGCTCAATGTCCCTGCTTGATGAGCAGTTTCGATCTTGTCGAGCTCAGCAGATAGATCATCGATGGATGTTAACGGTTTCGGTGCCCAGTTTTCATTCTTTGACTTGCCCATTGTTCGCCTTTCAACAGCTTTGATTTTGCCTTGCTGATTTGAGTCTGAATCATTGCTACGCTTTTACATGAAACCAGAATCAATCTTAGAGACGATTTTATATTCAAACAACATCGAAGAAGCCGCATGGTTTTATCATGAAGTGCTTGGGTTCGATATGCCTCGTGAAAAATCTGAGCTTGCTGCCATGTTCCGGATTGATCCGAACCATGTGCTATTAATCTTTAATCCTACGATCTCTGATCGACCAGGACGAGATGTTCCTTCTCACGGAGCTCGCGGACCAGGACATGTCGCATTTCGGATTCAAGAAAGCGATTTCCAAAACTGGCTCGATCGATTCTCCAAACACGGTATTCCAATTGAGCAAGAGATTGAATGGGATCGAACTGACCCAGGTAAATCCATTTATGTTCGTGACCCGTCTGGCAACTCAGTAGAACTCATCACAGCAGACATCTGGAAATAATCCTGCTTCGATCGCAAGAATCGAACATTGCATGTAGTTTTTGAATTTCTTGATTGCAACATCCTTTGGTTTGGGCCAAACTATATTTGAACAGTCAGGGCTTGGCGGATGATTGAGGGATCGCCCGCTTGCCTTGGCTGTTTTTTTTATTTTGCACCTTTCGAAGCTCCTGCCCCTAAACTTTCGTATGAGAACCCCACGAACAACCGCCGCGATATCAATCTTGATCACTCTTCCCTTTGTGTTGCAAGGTTGTTCAAAATCGAGCTCTGACAACGAAACAGCAACTCCTGAATTTGAAGCAGACACGAGTTACCTCGATGATCTCGCAGATGATAAAGGTATCGCTAATCAAGGATCTCAACCTGTAGTGATCGATCAAACTGAAGATCTACAGTCGAATGATCTTGACGATTCTACAAACGAAGACGAAGAGCGTGAATGGGTTGCTGAAGAAGGATCCAAATCAATCCTCGGCCGTGCACGTGATAAAGCAAAGAAAGTCGTTGATCTCGCGAATAACTCTACCGAACCTGAAAATGGAATTGCAAACACTGCATTCGACGAAGAGTACGCCCAAGCTGATGGGTATGCATGGGACATGCCTGAGGATTGGAGAATGGCCGTCCCCGCAAAGGGATCATTCGCTGAGATGTACATCCAAAACCCACTAGGAAATGCATCGGTCGTCTTTACCAAAGAATCCGCGAGCATTACACAAATTCGTCGATCACTTGAGTCAACGATGAGTGACACATTTGGAGGTTCTTCTAAGACTCGCACAACGAAAAAAACTGTACAAGATTTTTCAGTTACAACCTTCGAGCTCGATGGAACCTATCTGGATCCTTCAGGAAAAGGGAGCCAAAACGGGAGTCCTTTCTACGCGATTCATGCCGCAGTGATTGAACTTCCAAACACGAAGATTCTCATCAAACTCTGGGGCCCCGAAGATACCGTCAAGCAGAACCTTGGCAAGTTTGATTCCATGATCGACAAGATGTACGAACGATAATACGATTCGTCGTCCTGCTCACTCATGGGAGATTCGGCAATGACACCCGTCCAAACTTCGTGCCCAATTTGTAATACTCATTCAAATGCGCGTGGCCCCATCGTGCACAATCAGCCCGCGACTGTGGCAGGCGTTCCAATCGATCTTGGAAAAATCGAATACACCATGCACCGTTGCACTCAGTGTGCCCTTGAGTTTAAAACTCCATCAATTCCGATGGATTCACTTATCGACTGTTATACAAAAGCGTCCGGAGATCATTGGGAACATGACCCATCCCCACGCAAGCGTCGATTTGATGATCTCACATCGTGCATCTCGACACATTCGAATGGAAAACGAATTCTTGATATCGGATGCGCCAACGGCGCACTGCTCGCGTACATGCTCGAGCAAGATCCACAATGGAGTTGCTTTGGTCTCGAACCTGGAGAGGCTGCGGCTGAGACTGCTTCAAAGCGAGGCGTAAAAATCCTCGGCGCTTTACTTGATGATCTGGATCAAGACAACCCGGAGCATCAGTTCGATGTAATCATCGCGATTGATGTACTTGAGCATCTTCTTGAACCCGATGCATTCTTCAAGCAAGTCTCGCAACATCTTGCACCCAGTGGGATCTTCGTTGCGCTGACAGGAGATCACGGTTCATGGGGTTGGCGCCTTCAAGCTCAACGGTATTGGTACTGTAATCTCCCAGAACATCAAGTGTTTTATTGCCAACACACAATCGAATATCTCGCAACGCAGAATGATCTCAATCTGATCAACTATCAGCGCGTCAGCCATATGCGATCAAAACCATCCCGGATTATCCGTGACTTCATTCGTAATACTGTCTGGGGAGTGAGCTGGAGACTTAAAGGATTCGGAATCCCACCGTTTCGAAGAAACCTAGAGACCAAACCCCCACCGGGTTGGTTGCCGAACAAAGATCACATGTTGTTTGTTGTGCAATCGAAATGATCGAACACGATTTCACGGGCGCAAAGCTGATGTTTCATCCGGAAAAACAACACGCAAATTTTTACCCATCAACTCTGTGGTATCGATTCTCGCGCCGCTGCTTCGTCCGTTCAAAGCTTGCGTTGCATAATACGCGACGCGTCCGATTTGATGCTT